>JAYWGM010000034.1:0-33482 GCA_043778225.1 Deinococcales bacterium
CGTTGTGCTTTTCTGATGCAGAATCCTGAACTGGTTCGTGGTCGGGCTGGATTTAGTTGGCTTGATGATTCAATACTATCTAAATAAATTTGGTATTACAAGGTTAAAAGGTCAAAAGGTCAAAAGGTTAAAAGTTAAGAGCGGGTTTTCACTTTTAACCTTTTCTACTTTTACCCTTTTTACCTACGCCTTTATTCCAGTAAATCGGTCAATTGCCTTGGATTGACATCAATCCGTACCCGTACACCACCTTCACGGTAAGCGCGGGCTGGCTCAAGCAGGTGGGTTAGGCGTTCCCGAGTTTGGGCGCGTACCAACAATTGATAGACAAATAAGCCTTTGACTCGAGCAATACTGGCGGGGGCGGGACCGAGCAGTTCAAGCCCAGCCGCACCTCGGTCACGAATCAAGCCACCAAGTTTGCTGGCGGCAATTTCAGCATTGTTTTCTCGCCGCGCTGATATTTGTACTTGTGCCATTTGGGCATAGGGTGGGTATAAAAAAGTTTCGCGGCTCTCGAGTTCGCTCCTTGCAAAACTGCTGGCATCCTCGAGATTCTGAATTTGCGTGATTGCTTTGTGCTGCCCGTCAAAGGTTTGAATCAGTAAAAGCGGCGCTCGGGTCGGATGCCACTCCAAGAGGGTTCGTAAGAGCGCATGGAAGCGCTCTCCACTGCGAAAATCTGGACTCGAGTGCATTGTGTCGGCAAAAGTCAGGGCAATTAAAGCAAGGTTTGGCGGCGGCGGTAAGCCCAAGACGGCGGTTGTCCCCACCACAATTCCACTCTCGCCGCTATAGATTGGCTCAAGGTCGTCTTTGAAGTCTCGGTCAAAGCGGTAAATTTTACTTTGTGGCAAAAAGGCTTTTAATTCACGCCCAATCCATTCGCTGCCGGGTCCTTTGGGCGCTAACACTGTCCCCTCGCAGCTTGGGCAACGGGTTGGCGGCACAGTCTTGTAGCCACACTGATGACACTCGAGATTTCGCGCCCCTGCATGGAATTTAAGCGGCACATCGCAATGCGGGCAGTAGGGAGTCCAGCCACAATCCTTGCAGCGCAGCAGCGCACTGTAGCCACGGCGCGGCGCAATCACCACGGCTTGTCGTCCGCGTTCGGCAATTTGGCGCAAAACCCGTTTGAAGTTGGTCGAGATTGGAAAAGAATCCCTTGCCAGTGGCATATTTGACATTGGTCCTGTTTCGGGAACTTTGGGCGGCTTAGAAAAGTCAACAATATGTAAACGTGCGCTTGGTGGTGGTAAAATCACACCGCGCAGCGTGAGGCTTTCGGTGGCTGGCACAGCCCCCACCCATAAGACTCGAGCCGATGCTAGTTTGCCACGGGTCAGCACCGCATCTGGTACAAACAGCCTCGAGCCACCATGAAGTTTCCAAGCGTCGGACAATTCATCCTCAAGAATGATGAAAGCCAAATCTGGAAGCGGCGCAAACAATGCCATTGGTGTGCCGAACAGCACCGAAACTTGCCCAGTGCTAGAAGTGCGCCAAACCGCTTCACGCTCGAGTGGACGCAAATTGCCAGAGAGCATCGCACTTTTAGCAACCCCACCCAGTGCCACAAAAGCTCGCTCGAGCCGCAGATGGTCGGGCGCGAGGTACAGCACACTCTGCCCAAGTTTGACGGCTCGCTGTATCAGTTCGCGCAGCACCGCAAATCGCTCTCGAGGTTTGCCACCGTGCAGTCGTGCGACTGACTCAATTTCCAGAAGATTGGCGACTTCAAGGTGCAGGGCTTTGACAATCGGAGCTTCAAATTTTGTGGCAAAGTCGGGTAAGTCCATCGGCAAAGGCTCGAGTTCGCGCACGGCTACACCTTTCTCGAGCAACTTGCTGACCAGACCAGTCGAGACCTGAGCGGCTTCCGCCCACGCTTTTAAGGTATAAAAACCATTGTTTTCGCGCAGCACCTCAAGCGCGACAGCTTGCTTTGGTGTTGCTGCAAAATCGGTATTTGCAGCTTGGATAATTTCTCGAGATGGCTGCACCAGCCTTACATCCTCGAGCAATAAACCTTGTCCGCGCAAGAATTCTAATAAACTCGGGTCGAGGCTGGCAGCTTCTTGGCGCTGCTCGAGTTTATTGGCACTTTCGGGCAAGCCACTGACCCCACGCACCAACTGTACCCAGTGGCTGATGTGTGGCTCGAGACCAAACGGCATAAAATCTTGATAGACCAAACCGTCAAAACACATTCCCTGCTTTGCGACCTCGAGCAGGGCGGCGCAGGCATCGGGGGTAAAAAGTGGCTCGTCATCCAAAACCGCAATCGTGTCTTTAAGGCTCAGTCCACGCTCGAGTGTGCCATCCAAGACTTCAAGCACCACACCAATGCGGCTGCCCCCTTGCCACGGCACAAGGACTCGTTTTCCTAGCCCCCCGAGTGGATTGCCGACGGGCTGGAAATCATAAGCTGGAAGTGGAAGCGCCACCGCCACACGCCATCGAGGATGCTTCATCTTCACCGTTTGCGGTAAGTGCGTTTACTACGGCGTTCAATACCCATAAATGTACCTGAGTCCTCGCCAAGATAAAAAATAACTCGGTCTGGGATGATTTTGAGACGTGAATAGGGCGTTCCTACAAATTGTTCTATATCTCCAAGTTGATGTAAGCAGTATAATTCGATTTTCTGGTAAAGCAAGACTTGGCGTTCTGGGGGATATAATTGCTCGAAATTACGTTTGGCTTTTTCGGAATCCCAAGCCCATAAGGGGTTCATTTTCGTCTGCCACGCTTTTCCACTTCGGCAATCAAAGTGGCTTCTTGAGTTGTAGGAACAATCGCTGGTGCATTTTTGATTGACTCTCGAAGTTTTGCGACTCGGATTGTATTTTGAGCTTCGGCTAAAATTTGCTCGAGTGCCTGTTTTCGGCTTCGAATGCCACGGGCTTTTCGAATATGGTCGAGATGGGCGAGGGCAGTTTTTGAGATTGACTGTTCAAGCATCGTCATGGCGCTATTCTACTCTGCTCGAGGCGTAATGCCAAATGTATGATGCTAACGAGGAAGGCGATTTAGGGATTTATTCATATGCGGAGTCATGGTCCGGATGCAAGGATAAAAACTGAACCTCGTCGGCTTGGCGGCGTACTACAGCGCGGCATTTGATGGTGATACGAATTGTATATTCATCATTTCCGATGCTTTCCCACTTTAAGCCAGAATCACGGTATATCAGACTCCAACTGAGTTGTTTGAGTTTGCGAAAAGTCTTGAGTACAGCAATTTGCTCGGCTTTCTCGAGCGCAAAGAATTGATTCTGAAATTGCTCGTCGTTCAGGTCTAATTTAGGCACGCTGGAGTTCCATGGCTTCAAATTCGGCTAAAGTTTGCCCGAGGACACGACGTTCAAACTCATCTAAATCTGTTTCCTTGAAGGCTCGAGCATCAAGGCGTTCTTTGGCAGCGAGGATTTGAGACTTGAATGGCTCTTGTTGATACCAAGGCAATTGAGTCTCGAGCCACTTATCAAGTTCAATCATCTCAATCGGTGTTAATTCCTGAATCGCTTTTTTAATCTCGAGGACACTCATCGTTTTATTCTGCCTCGAGTTTAGGTATTTTGCAACCAAGTCAGGGTTTTACTGACCAACTTGTCAAAAGCCACGACACACAATTCCAGATGTTGCTCGAGCGTGTCTTCGATTTTATTATGCGAAATTCCGCCTAAACTCTGGACAAACATCATCACCGTTGGAATGCCAACTCGAGCTATCTCGGCGGCATCGTGCAGTGGTCCGCTTGGCAATTGGTGGCTTGTGCCGCACGTCTCGAGAATCGCTTGGTTGCAAAGTTCAATCAGTTTTGGATCAAATGGGATTGGTTCGATTGACCAAATTTTATGCCAAGCCACTGTACAGCCTTCCTCAAGGGCAAATTTTTCCGAGGCACTTTTAGCCGATGCCAGCATCCCAGCCAAGACCCCAGCATCTAGGTCGCGCTGGTCGAGCGTCATTTCGCAGCGTCCGACCACCGCCGTGACTATCCCCGGAAAGGTTTTAAGGCTGCCAACTGTACAAACTGCATCCAAATGCTTTTTGGCGATTTCTCGAATCTCGAGCGAGAGTTTAGCGGCTGCCCCCAAGGCATCGCGCCGTACTTTCATGGGGGTACTGCCAGAGTGCGCCTCTTGACCAAAAAAAGTAATGCCGTGCCGCTCGACTCCTTTTGTGCCTAACACCACACCAAGCGGTAGTCCTAGCCCCTCGAGAACAGGACCTTGTTCGATGTGCAGTTCTAAATACGCCCCAGCCTTGGCTTTTGCCTTCCCAGCCTCGAGTGCCATATCCAAATCAATGCCGTGTTCACGCACCGCGTCCTCGAGCCGAATACCGTCTTTGTCTGTCCGATTTTTAAGGTCGTTTGGGTCAAAAAAACCAGACACAGCACTCGAGCCAAATAAACTTCTGCCAAAGCGTGCGCCTTCTTCATCCGCCCAATCCACCAAACGCACTGTAAGCGGTGGTTTGCCATTGAACTCGGTGGCAATTCGGCGCAGCACCTCGAGACCCGCCAGCACATTGAGGCAGCCATCGAGCCAGCCACCGTTTGGCACACTGTCTAAATGCCCACCAATCCAGAGTTCGCGTTCTGATTCGCCTTTTAATGTCACCCAAAGGTTTCCAGCTTGGTCTTGGGAGATTTCTACAGGCAAACCCTCGAGTTTGGATTTTAGGAAATCCCGAGCCGCCACCCAAGTTGGTGTAAACGCCACGCGCTGTGCGCCATTGGCGTTGCCAGTTAAGGCACGGAGTTCTTTGAGTTCGGCAACGGTTCTTTGAGGATTGAGAGACATAAAGCAGTTTACCGCAGTCTCGAGTCAGACTGCTGGGTTGAATTCTGTGTACTGACGTAACTGCGGAGGATGGAAAGCCAAAACTATCGAATCTTTGGGAACACCTTCTTTGAGCAGCAGTGAAGCAATGCCAACTTCAGTATTATCATCTTGAATCCAAATTAAATTGTCTTTGACATCAATATACACAACAACATAAAAAAAACGTTTTGACCCTTCCCAGCCATATTTTAGTAGCTGATAACGATGGTGTGTTGTATCAAATAAAAGTTTGGGTTGTACAGGATTTGATGGACTGCTTAATAAGCTATAAGACTCGAGTACCCGCATAACGACTTGGCTTAACTGTTCGGTATCCATTGTAACTCCTCAAACAATTCGCGTTTGCCAATACTTAACTCGAGTGGGTCATCGGTAATCTTCCAGCCTTGGCGCTCCAAGGCTCGGCGCACGATTGCATGAAAAATATCTCGAGCCATAAACCAAGTATAGCAAATCACTTTGAATTTCTTGCCTATCTCGTGATACCTTTTGCACCATGACCACCATTGCAACCGCCATCAAACCACCCTTTATTATTGGCGTTGCGGGTGGCACTGGCAGTGGCAAAACCACAGTCACCGAAAGAGTTCTCGAGGTGGCTGGGGTCGGCAGTGTGGCGATTTTAGCCCAAGACAGTTATTACCGTGACCAAGCCGAGTTACCGCCCGAAGTACGCCGACATATCAATTACGACCACCCAGATGCTTTTGACTGGACGCTAATGCTCGAGCAACTGCGGCGTTTGCGCGATGGAGAACCGATTTATTCGCCGATTTATGATTTTACCCACGATACCCGCGCCAGCAGTACGATTGCGATTTTACCTGCGCCAATTATTGTGATCGAGGGGATTTTAGCACTTTATGACCCAGAACTGCGTTCGCTTTTTGACCTCAAAATTTTTGTGGATGCCGACCCCGATGTACGTTTTATTCGGCGACTCGAGCGTGATGTGCGTGAGCGTGGGCGCACCCCAGAAAGCGTCATTCATCAGTACCTCGAGCTTGTTCGCCCAAGCCATTTACAATTTATTGAACCGACCAAGCGCTATGCCGACGTGATTATTCCGCATGGCGGCATGAATCAGCCAGCCCTCGAGATGCTAGGAGCGCGAATCAGTGCGGTTTTGTAAAGCAGGGTTAAAAGGGGAAAAGTAGAAAAGGGAAAGAGGTGTTTTAACCTTTTGACCTTTTAACCTTTTGACCTTCAATCACGGCTCGAGCTTCGGCGTTTTCGTCCCATGGCAAGATTGCCGCGCCGCGTTCTAAGGTGCGTTCGTGTCCTTTGCCTGCCAGTAAAACCGTATCGCCAGCCTTTGCCATCTCAATTGCAGCTTGAATCGCCTCGCGGCGGTCTGGGATAAGTTCATAACTGCTGCCACCAGCCGCAAGAAACGCAGTTTTCAGGCTCTCGAGAATCAGGTTGGTATCTTCGGTACGACTGTCTTCTTCGGTAAAAATAACGTGGTCAACGGTTTTGGCGGCGGTTGTACCGATGCCTGTCCGCCGATTTGGGTCGCGTTGTCCAGCTGCACCAATCACCAGAATCAGTTTGCCTGTCGTGGTTTGCTGTAAGGTCGTAGCAGCCACCTCGAGACTTGCGCCCGTGTGGGCAAAATCGTTAATCACCCGAAATGGCTCGGCTTGTAGAATCTGCATCCGTCCGGGGACACCCGCAAAGGTTCTTAGACCCTGCTCAAGTTGAGTTTCAGTCAGCCCAAGGTAATCACCAATGGTGTAAGCGCAAGCGGCATTGCTGGTGTTAAATCCACCAATCATTGGTAAAAACAATTCGTATTCCTCAAAACCATTTTTTAAGGTGAATTCTATTCCAAAAGCCGTTTCAGTCAGCTTGATGGGTTGCCAGTTAAATTCATCACCAAAAGCAATAATTTTCGGGTACTCGAGCTTTGTTTTGGCTCGAATGGCTGCAAACTCCGACCAAAATTGCGGCAAAAGACTTTTCTCAATCACCGCCACACGGCTTCTGGTTGGAAGTTTGGCTTTGGCGGCAAAATACGCAGCTTCCGAGCCATGAAAATCCAGATGGTCGTCTGGATAAAAATTAATCAGCGCTCCAATTTCAAATGCTATTCCTGTCACTCGCTCGAGGTCAAGTGCATGGCTTGAAATTTCCATGACCACATGGGTACAACCAGCCTCAAGAAACCGACTCAACAATTCGTAGACCTGAGGTGATTCGGGGGTGGTGAAATGCCCTGGCAAATGCTCTTCGTGTCCAGCAAAACGCACCGCCACGGTACTCATCTGAGCAACCTTTAATCCAGCCGACTCGAGCAAATGATACACCAAGGCAACGGTGGTGCTTTTGCCCTTAGAACCTGTAATTCCGATTATTTTCATTTTTTCGTCTGGGCGACCCCAGATTTCTTTTGCCAACAGGGCGCAGGTTTCTCGAGGATTTGGGACTTGGATATACGGCACACCCAACTCGAGAGTCTGGCTGCCCACCACAGCTACTGCGCCATGCTCGAGTGCCTTTTGAATAAAATCATGACCATCTAAAGGTGCGCGACCCGCCAATGGAATTCCAGATGTAGCCACAAAAATAAATCCGGGTTTGACCAGCCTCGAGTCCAGTGCAATGCCAGTAATTTCGGGGTTGCTTGTGGGGGCGTGGTTAATTTTGGCTTGAATCAGCAGTTCGGAGAGGTTCATGGTTTTAGGATAGCGCGAACAGACATCCCATGTGATGGATTTGTGTTTTATTTTCTTGAGCGCATAAACTTTGGAAATACCAAGCCAATACGTCGCTGCCTATTGCCAAAACTCAAGATGACATACTTGGGATGATTCTGCGCCTTGACTTTTGGCTGCCAAACCCGATATTTTAATCTATAGTAAAACAGTCGGATTACTTTACTATAGGAGTATCATGAAAAAACTGTTCACCCAATTCATCCTTCTTTCAAGCCTCGGGCTAGTGGCAATCTCGAGCGCCCAGACAAACAGCGTCAGCATTAAACATGAAACTGGCACATATGCTGCCCCGCAAGCCGTCAAACGTGTGGTGGTTCTCGAGTACAGCTTTTTAGACACCCTGATTGCCCTTGGTGTCAAACCTGTCGGGGCGGCGATTGGTACACAAGCTGGTGACCGCGGCGCACCGCCGTATTTGCGGTCTTTACTGAGTGGCATCACCGAAGTCGGTTCTCGAGCCGCGCCAAACTTAGAAGTGATGCTGCGCTTAAAACCCGATGTGATTGTAGCCGATGCTTTTGTTCATAAAACGCTTGAGCCAAACTTAAAAGCCATTGCCCCCGCCATTATGTTTAACTCGCGGCGCGGCAGTTACGATGACCTGCAAAGCCAAACTCTGGAATTGGCTAAATTGGTCGGTAAAGAAGGATTGGCTAAGACCTTACTCGAGGAACAAGCGCGTTTAATCCAAAAAGCCAAAGCCTTTGCCAACCCCAAAGCCCCGAGTTTTGTGGCGGCTGTCGCCACACCAGCCAGTTTAACGCTGCACAGCAGCGAATCGTTTATTGGCAGTTTACTCGAGCGACTCGGGCGTAAAAATGCGGTTAAACCACAAGGTACACTGACCCAATTTGAAATTTCACTCGAGGGTCTGATTGCGCTTAATCCAGCCACATTGGCACTGTTTACGGCAAGCGATGAAAAACCAATCACCGAAGAATGGGCAAAAAATCCGCTCTGGCAAAAGCTCGAGGCAGTCAAACGCAATCGTGTGTTTGTTTTTGACCGCGACCTCTGGACTCGTTCACGTGGACCAATTGCCTTAAAGAAAATTGTTGCCGAAGCGATTGACTCTGGGTTACTTGCGGACAAAAAGTAAATGAAAAAAATTCTTTTTAGTGCAGTAATAGCACTTGTAGCTGTCTCGAGTCTCGCGCAAGGTATCTTCCCAATCAGCATCAAGCACGATGCTGGCGAAACAATTGTCTCGAGTCAACCCAAACGAATTATTGCCCTGCACCCAACCAGTCTCGAGATGCTGCTGGCACTGGGCGTACAACCCGTTGGCATCGGCGCTTACGGTTTAATGACCGAGGAATTGCTGGGAAAAAATGCGATGAGCGTACCAAATTTCGATGATTTACTACCCGTTAAACCCGTTCATGTTGGAAGTGAGCCGTCACTTGAGGTCATGACTGCCTTAAAACCCGATTTAATTTTGTCGATTGCGTTTGCGGCGCAAAATGTTTTCCCACAATTTTCTAAAGTTGCACCAACACTGGTTTACAATTACGCGGCGGCTGGCGGCTGGGAAAAAGGACTGCGCGACGTGGCAAAATTACTGGGTAAAGAACAACGTGCCGAACAAGTTATTCGTAACCTCGAGAGCAAAGCCCGCACCAACCGTAACCGCCTTGCACCAACTTTGGTGGCTGGTAATAAAATTGCAGTTTTTGCGCTGCGTGGACCACAACTGCTCAGTACAGGCTTAGGTTTTGCACCCTCAAGATTGCTGAATCAACTTGGTTTTAAGAATGTTGCACCCACCAACGCACCTGTCTTTGCGCCAATGTCCAGCGAAGGCTTACTGAGCCTCAAGGCTGACCGTGCGATGCTATTGAATTTTGGCGCTCCTAAAGAAATTCTCGAGAACACCATTGCGCTTTTGAAACGCGGAAACTTTAAGGGTGTTTACAGTATAGACATTCTGATCGCCAGCCGTTCTGGGTTAGGACCACTTTCCGAAGCGCAATTATTAGATGCTTACAGCAAAAGCATTCTTGGGAAATAAAGCATGACCCAAGTTTCTACTAAAATGCGAAATGATGTGATTGAACACCTCAATCAAACGCATCGTCTTGACTTGACCCAACTTGCTCAAGCCTTTGGTCATGCAGCTTGGGCAACCGATGCCGAAATAAGCGATTTTGATTTTCATGGAGTCAGCCTTACTGCGCTTCACGGCTCGAGAAACCAGATTTGTCGGATTGCTTTTGCTACCCCTGCCTCGGAAGAAAGCGACATTGAAGAACTGTTCATGAGCTTGGTAGATACGGCTCGAGAACAACTGGGCATTATTCCAGAAGTAAAAATTGTGACCGATGTGATTGGAAATGCGACTCTCGTCCTGCCACTCTCCTATCAAACTGTTTTTACAGCACTTTGTGACGTGCAGCACTATCCAAATTGGTTGCCACCGATTGGTGCAATTCTTAAATCCAGTCATAAAAAACTGCAATTCGGCTCGAGTTTTACGGCGCTGGTACGCGGACAAGAAAACCAAATGGATATAGAAATTCTCGAGTACCAAGAAAATACGCTGCTGCACTGGCAAGAAAAGGCTGGTCATGCCCACTCGATAGGCTTTGTCCTCGAGCCAATCGAAACAAGCACCCAAATTCGGGTTCAAGTCAGTAATCGCGTACCAATTCCCGAATCTGAACTCGAGGAAAACCAAGAAAAACTTAGGAAACTCAGTCTGGTGATTGCCCAGAAACTCGAGACATTTATGAAGATAGGCAAATAATGTCCGAATTGCCATTAGCACAATACAATCCTGATGCTTTAGAACAAATTATTATTGGGCGGCGTTCGTACCCAATGGATAAACTCGAGTCCAGACCAATTCCCAAAGCCCTACTCGAGCGCTGTGTCAATGCAGCGCGGTTTGCTCCAAATCATGGGCGTACCAATCCATTTCGGTTTATGATCATTACCGGCGAAACGGCTAAAGAAGCACTGCTGGCGCGTTTTTTGGAGATTATCAGAAAACTCGAGATGCCAGCCAGTTACGATAAAATTTACACCGATATGATCGCCGCTGCCCCCGCTTGGATTGCGATTGGCATGACTCCTCGGCTCGAGAAACCGATGCCAGAATGGGAGGAACTGGCTGCTGTGTCAATGGCAGTGCAAAATTTTCATCTCATGGCAGAAGCCCAAGGACTGGGCGGGTTATGGCTCAGTGGTCGGGTCTCTACCCATCCCGATTTAGCAACCGATTTTGGCTGGGCGGATGCACCCAATAAATTGCTTGGATTGTTTTATATGGGCTTTGTCAAACACGCCTTAAAGCCTCGAGTCTACCCAAATCTCGAGGACATTGCCACTTGGAGAGAGATCTAAAAATATGGTTCATCTTGCTGATAAAGCTCGAGTTAAGCTAAGGCTGTAAGGACAAAACGCTGTGCTGATTGCTAAAACAAAACCCCATGTCTCGAGCCAGACCATAATTGTGTTGTTGCTGGTTATCGTCGTAATTTGCAGCATCGTTTCAATTGGCATTGGTGCGATTCGCATTCCACCACTCGAGGTTGTACGGGCATTGTTTGATTCGTCTGGCGGCATCAATGCTCGGATTGTTCAGGAATTGCGTTTACCACGAATTATGGTGGCGTTAATCTGCGGCGCATTATTTGCAGTTTCTGGCACAATGCTGCAAGGTGTGGTGCGTAACCCATTGGCAAGCCCAGATTTGGTTGGGGTTGGCGCGGGCGCTGGGGTTTTTGCGGTCATCACCCTGATTTTACTGCCGACTGCACCAAGTTGGTTGTTACCTGTTGGGGCGTTTATTGGCGCGTGGCTTGGCTTTGCGTTGGTGCTGTTACTGGCGTACAAAAATAATGAAATCACGCCTGTGAGGGTCGCCCTGATTGGTATTGCGGTTGGGGCGGCACTCGGAGCAATCCAGCAACTGATTTTGGTGCGTGCGCCAGACGACATCGGACGCGCCTTAACTTTTTTGGCAGGTACAGTCTACGGCGCAGATTGGTCTCGAGTCGAGCGCTTACTGCCGTGGTTGGTATTGCTGCCAGTCGCGTGGGTTTTAGGCTATAAACTCGATGTGTTAGCGTTTTCGGATGATGTTGCCAGTGGACTTGGAATGCGTTTAATGTTGGCTCGAGTGGTCTGCATGAGCGTGGCAGTGGCATTGGCGGCGGCTGCTGTGACGGGCGTGGGTGTGCTGGGCTTTGTGGGTTTAATTGCACCGCACGCGGCACGGCTTTTGGTCGGCTCGAGACACGCGCTGCTGATTCCAACCAGTGGATTACTTGGCGCGATTCTGGTGGTTTGTGCCGATGCACTCGGGCGCGGTTTGATTCCGCCAATCGAAGTACCAGCCGGTATTTTAACCACCTTAATCGGAGCGCCATATTTTTTAATTTTAATGCGCCAACAAGGACAGCTAAAATGAAACTCGAGACGCAGCATTTAAGCCTTGGTTATGAAGATAAAATTGTTGTCGAAGATTTGAATCTGACGCTCGAGATGGGTAAAATTACCACAATTATCGGCAGCAATGGTTGCGGTAAAAGCACAATTCTACGCAGCATCGCACGGCTCTTAAAACCTAAAATCGGCGCGGTGCTGCTTGATGGTAAAGCGATTCACACCTTGCCCAGCAAAATCGTGGCGCAACAACTGGCGATTCTGCCACAAACCCCAACTGCCCCCGAGGGCATTACGGTCGAGGCACTGGTACAGTTTGGGCGTTATCCGCATCAAAATTTTTTGCAACAACGCAGTCCGCACGATAACCAAATCATCGAACAGGCACTCGAGCAAACTAAAATGACCGAATTTAGAACCCGTCCGCTCGAGACGCTTTCTGGTGGGCAGCGCCAACGGGCTTGGATTGCCATGAGTTTAGCCCAAGACACCCCCATACTGCTGCTTGACGAACCAACAACTTATTTAGACATTAAGCATCAACTCGAGGTGCTGCATTTGCTTGAGGAACTCAATGCTAAAGTAGGTAAAACTGTGGTCATGGTGTTACACGACCTGAATCAAGCTGCAAGGTACAGCCATCAGTTAATTGCAGTCCAGAACGGTCAGGTGATGGCACAGAACACGCCCGAGCTGGTGCTGACCAACCAAGTGGTACGCGATGTTTTTGGCATTGAAGCGCACTTAATTCTTGACCCAAGCAACGGCAAACCACACGTGATTCCGTTTGCCTTGGCGGTCACAAAATGATTTTAGCCAAGGCTCGAGACTCGCGGGTTTTGTGGCTATGGCTGGTTTTTCTAATCCTGTTGGGCATTTTACTATTTACTTTTTTACTTTCGATTTCGGTGGGCGCAGCCAACATTCCTCTACTTGAGGTTTGGCGACTGGTGTTCAGCCCAGACGACACAACCAACAGTTTAATTGTGCAAACGCTACGGCTTCCAAGGGCGGTGGTGGCTTTGATGGTCGGCTCAAGCCTTGCCATCAGCGCTACGCTTTTACAGGGCGTGACTCGCAATCCATTGGCGGGACCCGGCATTCTCGGAGTCAATGCTGGGGCTGCCCTTGGCATTCTGGTTGGAATTGTATTTTTCCCCAGCTTACCATCTGGGCTTTTTATTCTGATGGCGTTTATGGGCGGGGTAGGTGCGGCAGCCCTGACTTTTGGCGTGACGGCGGCAGTCGGTATCACCCCAGTGCGTTTGGCACTGGCTGGTATTGCCGTGGGTGCAATGTTGGCAGCTTTAACAAGTGGTATTCAGATTTTATTCGAGGAACGCGCTCGAGCCGCGATTTTTAGCTTAGCGGGCAGTCTGGCTGGGCGGACATGGGAACACGCCCAAAGTATTGCGCCGTGGTTTATGGTCTGTGTGGTTCTGGCGTTCTTTTCGAGTCAGTTGCTGAATCTGGTATCGCTTGGCGAGGACGTGGCTCGAGGGCTTGGGGTCAATGTCAATCTGGCACGGTTTGGACTGGCTGGCTTGGCGGTGCTGCTTGCCAGTGCTGCCACCAGTGTGGCTGGACCGATTGGTTTTCTGGGTCTGATGTCGCCGCATTTGGCACGTGGCTTGGTTGGGACAGATAACCGCGTTGTACTGCCACTTTCTGCGCTAATAGGCTCGAGTATTTTACTGCTGGCAGATGTCGGCGCGCGGGTTGTGGATATGCCGCTCGAGACTCCTGTGGGTATTTTAATCACCGCCATTGGCGCACCTTTTTTTGTCTATTTGGCGCGGCGAATGAAATTTTAATCAGCCGCCATGCTTTGGCTTTCGTTTTTAATGCTGTAGACCCTCGAGATACCGCCTGTGTCGGTGGTCACCCCCCAGAGCGCATCGGCAATTTCCATCGTGGCTTTTTGATGCGTCACCAAAATAAACTGTGTGCCTTGGTCGGCAAGTAAGCGCAAAAAATGGGTAAAACGTCGGATGTTGGCTTCGTCAAGCGGTGCATCCACTTCGTCAAGTGCCGCAAAAGGCAATCCTGCATGACCTTCGGGCGCTCTGGAGAGCGCAAATAAAAACGCCAAAGCCGCCATGGTGCGTTCGCCGGTGCTTAATAAGTGCAGCGCTCGGGTGCGTTTGCCTTTGGGTGTGACCCGCAATGCTAACCCTTCGAGTGCGCCAGTCTCGTCAAGTACAGTCTCGAGGTCGCCTTCGCCACCAAGCAATTCGCTGCTGTATTCCTTAAAGGCTTTGGCAACCCTGCCGATGCTGGTTTTGAGCCGCGCTGTGACATCGCGCTCGAGTTCGTCCAGTGCCACTTCAAGTTCAGCAACCGCCGCTAACGAATCGGCAGCCCCAAGCTCGAGTTCAGACAGTCGTAGCTGTTCACGGCTAAATTCCTCGGCTGCCAGCATATTGACCGCACCAATCTGCTCGAGTCGCTGACGAATTTGGTTAGTACGGGTTGTCCAGTTGCGCGGTGTGCCGTCTGGGTCGGGTAACTCGAGCAAAGTTTGAATATGGCTTTGGCGGTCGGTAAATTCTGTGCCGGTCAGCAGTTCTTGTTCGGTCGTCTCGAGGTTGGTTTCGCGCCGAGCAATGGCTAAGCGAGCATTTTCGATATTTTCGCGCTCAACTGAAACTTTTCGGGTGGTGCTGCTCAGGTCGGTCTCGAGCAACAGGCGCTGTTTTTCCAAATGCTCGAGTTCTTCTTTGGCTTCTTGCACACCAAGATTGGTGGCTTGGGTCTCGAGGGCGACAATTTCTGGGTTGGCAATTTCTAAGCGAGTTTTCAATTCAAGTTCTTGTAAATAAATTTCTTCGAGTCGTTCACCGATGCGGCTGGCTCGAGCCTGATTTTCTTGGCTGCGTAAGAGGGCGGTTTGGTATGCCCGTTGCTTTTCGAGGTACAACGCAGCTTGGTTTTGGGCTTCGCGCCATGTATTTTCGCGGCTTCGCTCGGTGGCTCGAGCCACTTCAAGTTGGCTGGTGGCAGCCAGAACAACTTGCTCTTGGGGGGCTAAATCGGGCAAACTGGCATCGCCTATGGTGCTGTTGGTGCTTGGCTCAAGTTGCCCAAGGCTGTTCTCGAGTTGTGCCACCCGATTCGCCAGACTTTCGCGCTTGGTTTCGGACTGGACTGCCAATTGCCGCGCCGCATCGGTTTGGCGGCGCAGGTCTACCACGCGGGTTTCCATGCGGGTCACGGCTTCTCGGGCTTCTCGAGCCATTTCTCGGTCGGTGTCGAGGGTTTTTTCGAGTTTGGTAAATTCTATCTCTAAGCCCTCGAGTTCGGTTTTGGTTTCCTCGAGTCGCCGCAACTCGGCAAAAGTCTCACCTGTTGTGTCGCGCCCACGCCCACCCGTGACTGCCCCGCCCGCCTCGAGCAATTCGCCCTCTCGAGTTACCAAGCGCGGTCGGTCTCGGTATGCCCGAGCCAACCGCAAACCAACATCGAGCGTTTGGACAATTAAAGTCTCGCCAAATAAGCTCTCGAGAACAAGCTGATAGCCCGACTCAACAAGTTCGGCAGCATAGCCAACCACGCCATCCTCCGAGGCAATTGGTAAATTGCGCCGTAGTGGTCGGGTTTTTAGAATATCGAGCGGTAAAAACGTAGCCCGTCCGCCAGACTTTTTTAAGCCCTCAATGATTTTTTTAGCGACCTCGCCATTTTCGACCACGATATTTTCGATGCGCCGCCCAAGGGCAGCCCCGACCGCCGTTTCGAGGTCTTGCGGCACACGCAACAAATCTGAAACAGGTCCAATTATGCCTTTGATGCCACTGCCAAGCGCCCGCCGTGGACCTTCGGAGAGGTACGAGTGGGCGTTTTTGGCGGCTTCTAAACGGGCAAATTCTTTTTGCAGTGGCGCTCGAGCCGCCCGCAATTCGATTTGTCTCGAGCCACCAAGGCTTAACCGCGCTGTGATACTGCCAGCTTCGCGCTCGAGTTTGTCCGCCCCTTTTTGGGCGCTCTCGAGTTCAATTTTGCATTGCTCGAGGGCTTGGGCGCTGCTGGCTGCATCTTTTTGGGCGGGGAGCAGTTCGCTTTTTGTTTGCTCGAGTTCTTGCCAAAGTGTGCCGCGCCGTTCGTCGGCACGGGCGTTCATTTCCGATTGTACCCGAACTTCACGCTCGAGTTTATCGCGCTCAGAGCGCATTTTTGAGAGTTCAATTTTGGCATCCAATTCAGCCTGAGAAGCAACCCGCAAAGCAGCTTTGGCAGCCATAAAATCCGTCTCAAGGGCTGCCAAGTCGGTATTGGGCGCTTCTGGCTCGAGTGGCAGCGTTTGCACTGCCAAGACCTGAATTTCGGATTCGAGCCGCAAGCGCTCAGACTCCAAGGCTTTGGCGTTGGTATCGGCATTGGCAGCCCGTTCTCGAGCCAATTTGGCTTCGCCGCGTAAGCGCTCAAATTCGGCGGTCAGTTGGGCAAAACTGGCTTGTTTGGCTTCGCGGGTCAGCCGCAGTGCCTCGAGGCTGGTGCTGAGGCTGCTAAGGCTCTGACTGGCGTTTTCGGCTCGGGTTTCGGTCTCGAGTAAATCTAAATTCAGTTTAGCAATTTCCTCGCGCAGTACACGCACCTTGGAGCGGCGAATTGCCGACTCGAGGGCGCTGACTTCATGGCTTAGCGCCACATATTCTTGGGCAATGACTGCATCTTTTTCGAGCTTGACGACCCGATTGCGGACTTCGTGGGTTAAATCCTCGGCTCGAGATAAATGCAGCTTGGCTTGTTCAAGCCGTTCGATGCTCTGAGCGCGGCGGTGGGTGGCTCTGGACAATCCAGCCGCTTCCTCGAGATAGCCAAGCATGGTGGTTGGGTTGGCGCTAATGACTGCACCAATTTCACCCTGTCCAACCACCGCAATACCGCCCGGTCCAAGTCCAGAACCGCGCAGTGCATCGTGTAAATCGCGGACACGCACATTCTTGCCACCCAATTCAAGCTCCGAGTCGCCATCGCGGTATAAGCGCCGTGTAATCGCTAAACCGCCCGAAGGTTGCTCGAGTTCAACTTGGACTTCGGCTAAATTCAGGGCTTGTTTACCGCTCGAGCCATGAAAAATCAGTTCGGTGCTTTCTTTGACCCGCAATTCTCGGGTTCGGGCGGTGTGGCTTGCCCAGCGAATGGCTTCAATCACATTGGATTTGCCCGAGCCGTTGGGTCCGATTACGGCATTGACTTTGGGTGAAAACTCGAGTCTGACCCGTTCGCCAAAACTCTTAAAGCCTAAAATCGTGATACCGCGAATACGAATCGTCACGAACCGCATTCCTTATTGGTAAATGGCTTGCTGGTCGGGATGTGTCCGCCAACGCTGGCAACCGGTTGCCCAGCCAGCAAAAATTTGACTTTTTGAACCCCTTCTAAACCCAGCATCGTGTTGGTGATGCCGCAAAGCAACAATAATTCACCTTGAGTACCCAATTGAATTTTTTGCCAAGCGGCTTGTAAATCAATAAAAACCGTGTCTTTGTTGGCAAAAACGGTCGGTGTTGGCAAATTTTTAGCCAAAGTTAAAGCACCATCGACTTTTGGTCCTTCGATATAATTTCGCATCGCGGTGCTGGCTCGAGTCTCGAGGTCGTCGAGTTCTAAACCCGCATCGCGTTTTTCGACCGCAAAGGATTTTCCATCTGGAGTCACAAAGTACAATTCAAGTTGTAAGCGCGAACGCGAACGGTCTTCGGGTTGCAACAATTTGGGGTCTATGGCTAAAGCCGTTGGGCGGGTCTGAAAATAGCGCACCGTTAATGTAGCCGACAACAGCAAGACCAAAATAATGTTCCAAGGCGAGAACAACCAGCGAAAAAAAAGTTTGACCCACCTCATTTTGGCGGTACTCCAGTAACTGGTTTTTTGACCGGCACGGGTTTACCAAGGTACTCGAGAATCCCATACGCAATCGCTTCGGCACGTTGTACACTTTCGTCGGCATTTTGTAAAATTAAGCGGTCGGCTTGGCTCGATAAATACCCCAGTTCTAAAACCACGGCTGCCTTGGGAGCGCGTTCTAAAGCCGTATGGCTGGTCAGGCTCGAGACCCGCGCTGCCCCTTGTGGCACACTCAGGATTCTGGCACTGATGGTGTCGGCAAGGCGCTGTGAAGCTGCTCTAGGGGCAAGAAAACGCGCCAAGAGTTTTCGGTCACGCTCCGATTTTGGGTTCTCGAGCGCACTTCGCCCAGCCTCGAGAATTCCTTCGGCGGGTGCGTCTGGCGATAGATAAAAGATTTCTGCGCCGTTCAAACTGGTTTGCGGCATACTCGAGAGGTGCAAAGAGACAAAAACATCGGCTTTAACCGAGAGGGCTTGGCGTTGCTGGTTAGAAACGGTCTGGTCGCCTTCGCGGGTGTATTTCATGGCAATGCCACGTGGCGCTAAAAATGCTGCAATGCGCCGTGCCATGGATAAGGTAATGTCTTTTTCGCGCAGACCACCCGATACAATTCCAAGGTCGTTGCCACCATGTCCGGGGTCGAGAACCACAATACTTGGGCGTGCCTCGAGTGCCACCGCCAAACGACCAAAGCGTGGACCGACATCAATAATCACGCGAGCCGGAATACTTGGCGCAGCCGCCACTGCAAAGGCGTTAAAACCATAATCGGGTTTGAGCTTAATTCTGACCTCGAGCTTTTGAGCGTTTTGTTTGACTTCAAAAATATCCACAAATTTGCCGCCAACTTGGTACGGTGCGGCATCGCCAGTTGTAAAACGCAAGGTCACAATCAACTCGTTTTTTTCAATTCGTCCCGCAAAGCTAACGTCGCGGTCTACCTCGAGAACGATGCGGTCAGATTGGTCGGTTTTATCGCTCGAGACGGTCGTCAAACGGGCTTGTGGCATACCCACCAGATAGCGACCACCAGACTCTGCAAAACTCGCACCAGCCGCTTCGGCAACGGTGCGAACTGGAATCAGCAACTTGCCTGTGCTGCTTAAACCGGCGGCGGGCGATTTTTGTTTGATACCATTGACTTCTACACCATTGGTCCAACGGGTCGAGGCTTCACTGGCATTGTCGGCAAGTGCGAGGCGAATAATTTTGCCACCTTGGGTTAAAATCACGGCTTCGTTGGTGACTGTGTACTCGAGTCCAAGGGCAGCCGCAACCTCGAGTCCAGAATAGGCAAAACCATTGTACATCAAGGCTTTGTAGTTACTGCCCAACACTTGCAAATCTCGAGACTGGACACTTTGACCAAGTGCCAACCAAGCCGTTGTCAGCAATAAGCCAAGCCAAATAAAGCGCTTCATTGGTACATCTCCACGTGGCGCTTCATCGGTACATCTCCATCTCACGTTTGGCGGTTTTGGTTTTCTCAGCTTCACGTTTGTCGTGCAGTTTTTTGCCTCGAGCCAGCGCAATCTCGAGTTTTATTCGTCCATTCACAAAATACAATTTGACCGGCACGATCGTTAAGCCTTTACGAGTCACCGAACCAAATAAATCGGTCAGTTCTTTGCGGTGCAGCAATAATTTGCGTTTGCGACGTGCTTCGTGATTGTTGTACGAAGCCTTGCCGTAAGGCGGAATATACAAATTTTCTAAAAACAGCTCATTGCCTTCAAATCGCGCATAGGAATCGCGGAAATCCACCCCGCCGCCACGCATTGATTTAATTTCTGTGCCACGCAACTCGACCCCTGCTTCAAAGCGGTCAAGCAATTCAAATTCAAAACGAGCGCGGCGGTTCTCGAACATTTTTTAATTGTACCTAAGCCAAATGAGGACTGTGAAACTATGGTACACCACGACCTATGTCAGCCTAGTAGACTGCACCCTATGTTCGCCTAGTATACTGCACCCTATGTTCGCCTCACGTCCGCAAGCATCACCAAATGTCTTTGGTTGGTACGCGGTTGGCAGCTTCTCGAGCCTCAGCCTTGGCTTGGCTGCTGCCCTCAATTTTTTAGACAGCAGCCTTGCTTTATTTTTGATTCCCGCGAGTGCTTTGGCGGTTTTGAGCCTTGTCTGGTTGGTGGCTCGCTTGACTGGGCAAATCTGGGCAGTCTCGAGCAGTCTAGGTTTGTTGGTCTCGAGTCTGCTGGCGGTGCTGCTTGGTGCTTGGGGGTGGTTGCTGCCGGGCTTAGTGGCGTTTATGAGTTTGCTGCCTTTATTGGCACGGGCTGGAGATTTACCACGCGGTTCAGAAGCCGACCTGTGGGGCTGGATTTTTGTTTTTCCGGCGGTTTTTTTACTGATTGTCTGGCATTTTGCCCCAGCCTTGTATGCTTTGGTTTTATCGTTCCTCAAAGATTTTAATTTCTTAAAACCGCCAGAATTTGCTGGACTTGAGAACTACACTGCCCTGCTCCGCGACCCCGTTTTTTGGCAGAGCCTACTCAATAGTTTTTGGTATGTGGTTGGCACAGTCCCAATTGGAATTTTTATCGCCACCATCACAGCCATTTTGCTGAACGAGAAAGTTCGTGGCTTGCCAATTTTTCGCACCCTCTATTTTTTGCCCTATGTCACGGCTTTAACGGCAGCCGCCGCCGTCTGGAAATGGATTTACAACCCAGAATTTGGCTTATTGAATGCTGCACTTGGCACAAAAATCGCGTGGCTTGATAACCCCAACGGTATTTTTGCGCTTTTAACTGGTCTCGAGTTACCACAATGGGCAGCCGGACCAAGTGTGGCATTGTGTTCGATTATGGTCATGAGTGTCTGGCATCATTTGGGTTATAGCGTTGTGATTTTATTGGCTGGCTTACAAACCATTCCGCCCGAATACTACGAAGCCGCCAGTTTAGATGGGGCAACGTGGTGGGATAAAGTTCGCCATATTACTTTTCCGCTACTTTCTGCCACAACTTTCTTTTTGGCAATTACGGGCTTAATTGGCGCATTTCAGGTTTTTACGCAAATTCTGGTGCTTACGCCAGATGGTGGGCAACTCAAAGACACCACTACGATTGTCAAATACCTTTACGACAAGGGTTTTCGTGACAGCAACTACAGCTATGCCAGCGCGATGGCGTTTGCGCTGTTTGTGATTGTCTTTGTGGTCACGTTGGTGCAGAACCGAATTTTAAGTCAGCGCGTGACTTACGATATTTAGAGTCAGGGTTTTTTGAGGGTATAAACCTCTCTTTGATTCAAGTTTTTCATTGGTATAATTTTAGATCGAGTTCCTAAAGCAATATCCAATGCAATAAGACTATCTGACGAGTTAGATACTGTTGGTATGGCTGGATTGTCCACAACGGTATTTAAAGTTGTCGCAACCACCACCACAAAGTAGGCGCGACTTGGATTGAGAACATCGACTGGAATCTCCACAGTATTTCCCAAGGTATAAATTGTACTTGAGACCACTTGATTGATAGAGGCATCAAGAACTCGAGCATAATAGCCAATTGCACCCATGACAGGCAGCCAATTTACCCTGACTTTTTGGAAGTTATTCTCATTGACATAAGCGGTTGTACCTGTGGTTAAAGGCAAACGATTATTTGAATCTATAATTTGGAAATTTGACTCGAGTTGTTCCCCATCAATGACCAGACGCACCACATACTGACCCACAACCAAGGGAATTTTTGCCTGTGGCGCACTTACCCAAGAACTACCTGCGGGATACGAAAAGAAAATAGGCTGACCATTATTCCATGTCTTCGGACCCATAAAAGTTACCTGTCCGTTTGTAATCGGCAGTTTACCTTGCAAGGTACGAAGTTTTACGACAATGTTTGTACCCATGCTTGTTTCTGGTTGTCCCACATTAGTTTGTTGGACATAAGAACCTCCAGCGACCTCGAGCGTGTATTTTGATGGTACTGGTGGACAACCCACCAGTACCAAACTGAGTAAAAGGGAAATAATCAACCCTAGCTTCTTTTTCATTGCTTCCCATCCCTTAAATACGTGTCAACTTCTTCGTGAAGCCTAGGGTTTGACAAAACAGAAGCATTTTGTTGAGTTTGACTGGTCAATTTTGGCTCTGGCAATTGGACACTAAAATGATCAATTATACTTTGTGTGGCAGTCGCATAGAGTGTTGCTCCTGTACCTCTGGATGTATTTTCCGAGTCACGTCCTGATTTTGCCCAGAAGGTATTAGCTAAACCTGCGTTGCCTGAATTTAGGGCATATAAACGAACACCGTTACCAGAGTATCCGTTATAACTCGAGATAAGTACAGTACCGTTGGACAGAAGGGCTGGATCGTAAAGGCTCGAGGTGGCTGATCTAAACTGCCAACGAATGCTTCCGTCTTGTGCAATGGCTAAGAGTTTTCCACCAGAGATTAAGAACGTTGTGCCATCAGAAGCAAGGACAAGTGATTCGCCATTATTTGGCAGAGTGGTACTGGTCATTAATGTACCTGTACTGGAGACGGTATAAAGCTGTGTACCAGCTACTCGAATTGACCCACCAGCCAAGATAACCAAATTGCTTAGTTGTTCATCTGGGAAATTCAGTGTCCATGCTTGAACCCCATTTGGATTGAAGGCGTAAATCCTTGATCCTGTAGTGAGATAGATTTGGTTGTTGATACCAACCACAGGCTCATGAATACATTGCATTTCCAACTCTTTTTGCCAAAGCATTGTACCTGTTGCACTGATGGTATCGAGGTAACAACGACCTCCACCTGAGTATTGCCAATGACTAAAGTAGATTGTGCCATCACTTGATGTTGAGAGTGCTCCACTATTTGCATAAATACTTTGTTGCCAGATTTCAATACCATTGGCGTTAAAGTATCGTAAGTTGCTTCCATTATGGACAACCACTGCCCCGTTTGCTGCTAAAGCCATTGGCATGGTGCTAATTTGATAACCAATGCTTTGTTCCCAAAGTTTTGTGCCAGTTTTACTAAATGCCATGAGCATAGATTCGGAGTAATAATTTTCTTTAATAACACTGATATATAAGCGATTCTCTGATGTTAGGATAATATTTTTTACATACCCACCAACTGATTTGCGCCAACGTTGTGTACCATCAGCTGCGAATGCCACAATTTCATCCATATTTCCAGCGTACCAACTGCCGTCTTGTGCAATGGCAACCGAAGTGCCAACATCATTGAAGGCTTGTTTTGCTGCACCTAGTAGCTGTTTATCCAAAACCAGATTGCTGATTTGGCTTGAGACTTGATTTTGTATAATTGGTGCATTAAAGACTTTTGAATCAGAATTCAGGTCGTCTGAAGCAGTAACTTCCATTCGTGCTTCTGCTAGGGTATTAGACTGTTCTGAAAGTAAGAAGTATGCTTCGTAGTAGCCAGTAGAATTGGTTACTAATGAGTTATAAAAGTATCCGCCGATGTTGACTTTGGCATTTGCGATTGCTAGACCAGAACCATCACGCACATATCCACTTAGTTTTATGGTTGTGATGGGTATTGCAATTTGGGTGTTGACTCGAGAAGTCGTATTAACCGAACCAGAAGGGGAAATTAGGCTAATCGTCTTTGAGCCATAGGTGGATGTAACTTCTGCTGTGGCATTAAAACCCGAGAGTTGGTTTACCATTGCTGTACAAATATATTGTCCGTTGGAACTTTCGTCTTGACACAAAAGTTGCCCGTCCATATCTTTGATTTTTACGGTGGCAGGAATGGAGGATGTTGGTTGGTATTCATTAAAAATCGTGCCGCTAAATTCAATTAGGCGGTATGAGCCAGCCTTTGGTGTTGCTTGATTACTATTTTGGTTGTTTCGTGCGAATTTTGCCCAATCAGAAACTGCTAAACCTTGAGATAAAGACTTTACTGCAATTACAGCGCCTAGATTATTTGAGCGATTCCAAGTACCAACATACAAAGTACCGTCATTACCAAGTACAAAATTCTCGAGTGACAAAGAATTATCGTAAAACCATCGCACAGCCCCATTTTCAATGGCGTACAATCTACCAGTGTTTGTGGCTGCGTAAATCCAACCATCTGCCCCAACTGCAAGGGCTTGAACATTTCCGTTGGTAGTTACTTGCCATTGAAGCTGATCGCCTTGTTGAGTTTTACTTATTGCACTGATATTACTTTGGTTATAATAGTAAGCACTGTCGCTGGCTGTGATAATCCAACCATTTGCAGTAATAACAGGGGAAACTCTTGTTGAACTAAAGAATACTTCATTGTTGGCATTAACAGCTACGCTACCAACTGAATTTGATGATGTGCGTAACGAGCCATCGTAATTGTAAATAAATACTTGGTTACTTTGGTTGGTCGCATAGATTGTTCCATCTGCGCCAATAACAGGGGCATAACCACCACTTGGGAAATCCACTGCCCAGCGTTGACTACCCGTGCCGGTAAGAGAAAAAAGCTGAGTTGCGGTGGTGAAAAAAAGTGTTCCAGCTGAACCGATAGCTGGGGCAGAGGCAGGATAACCTGTAGTAAATGTCCAACTGCTTGAGCCATTGGCATTAAATGCTCTAAGCGCCCCATTGTTATAACCACCAGTACCAACGTAGATAATGCCACTTGGATCAACCGATAAACCTGTTGCGGGTGAGTTTAAGCTAACATTCCAACGTTCAGAACCATCTGCATTTAAGGCAAATAACTTACCACCAGAATTTTCATTGACCAGCGCGTACAAAACACCATCTGGTGATAAAGCTGTTCCCACAACAGGTCCGGCTCGATTCAAAGTCCAACGGGCTGAACCAGGTGCATTGGCATCAAGGGTGAAGTTAATGGTCTTCTGGTTCAAAACACCATTCGTTAAAGCCAGCACATGGTCATTGGCACTAGAAAGCGTGCCACTCGAGGCTCGGACTGTCCAAGTTGCACTTGTTTTTTCTATCGGGAAACGCTTTTCGATGAAATAGCTACCTGTGGTACTGGCAACGAGGGTGGCACTGACATCACCAGAAATCACCACATTGGCATTGGCAACAGGTTGTCCTACATCATTGGTAACGACACCAGATATTTTTAGGGTAGTGACTGAAATACCTAAATTCTGAGTGATTTGTTGAACTGTTCCAACACCACCAGATGCAATGGCTACTGAGGCACTGGTTTCGCCAAATCCACCTATGGCTTTTGCTGTTGCTTGAATCCCACCAAATTCAGTTGTGGGAGCGCTACAACTATACTGCCCTGTGGTATCTGTCCATGTCGAACAGAGTGTTTTGCCAGCACTATCTTGAATTTTGACCTGATAATCTGGTAAGCCAGACTGAGCTTGATTGACATTCCTGACCACACCCACAAATCGAATCATTCGTTGCGAGACATTGATAGCAGGCATGGCACTATTGTTCTGATTATTTCCCGAATCACTAATTGCCCATGAGGAGGTCGCCAAGCCGACATTACTGGCATTAAGCGCAATTAACTTCCCATTAGCAAGTGTTGTGTAAATAACACCACTTGGGCTTAGGGTCGAAGCAGAAGCATTATATTCTGGGTATGTCCAAGCCGAAAGCGTTCCGTCAGCTTGTACTGCCTTAATGAAAAAACTTCCTTGTATTAAAAGTGACCTGTCCGATGTGATTAACATGGACTGAAGGCGATCATTTACAGGTAGAGTATACCTTTTGACAATCTGACCACTTGAATTGTATTTGATAACTTCGTTCGTTCCATAGCGGGTAGTTAAGAAAATAGACCCGTCACTATCAATAATAGCTAAGTTGCCCCCACCCTCTTGGGCTGTCCATAAATCATCGCCATTTGAAGCTCGAGCAGTTAAAAGACCTGAATTTGGATCTGTAAAGAACAACCGAGAATCTGAACCGATGCCAAGCAAAACAGGTTGACCATACGAATTTAAGAACTTATCGTGCCAACGTGTTGAACCATCTGGATTGACCGCTCGAAGTCCGTCTTTAAGCACAACATATACCGTCCCATCTGGTGCAACAATGGGTTTTGTTGGCGCAAAAGCCCTATTGGTTACTTGTCCAGATTGAACAACCCATTCTACTTGACCTGATGAATTAAACGCCTCGAGCTTGGACCCATCACCAGAAACTGCACTACTCACGGCATAGACCACGCCCGATGGTACGATGGTGAAATGATAATCATAAGCGGTACTCAAAGTAATCGTTCGTAAAAACTGCCCCGATTGAGAAAAGTGAAACAATGCAGGTTGATTAGCAAGACTACCAAAGACATACACACTTTGGTCAAAAGCAACCAATGGTGATCTTCTATCCAACTGCCCTGTTGCTGGAGAGGTTTCCCATTGCTTTTGACCCGGTTCGTTATAAGCTATCAACTTGCCACTGGCAACCAAGTAAACAAGCCCATTTGTACCTAAAACTGGGTTAGAGACGTTTGACGGATCAAGCGGGATAGACCAACGAACTGTCCCAAGTTCTGTGTTGACCAACATAACATCTTTAACGACAACATTAGGTCCTAGTGCTTGAAGTGGGGAAGCAACATTGGTATTGAATGTATTGACACCATCCGTGACTTTCACCTTTACTTCAACACTGTTTTGAGAAGATAACATTGTCAGTACAGCCGTGTACTTGCCATCTATATCGGTTTCTAGGTTTGTAAACGAGAATTCTGTGGGGGTGGTAGCAAACTTCAATTCAACTCGAGCTTTATTAACCACTTGACCATCGGCTTGTTTAACCACACCAGAAATCCGCAGATTGGTGTACGGCATTTTGGTTATCACACGCGGTAATGCAGTTACAACACCTGTAGGGATAATAAAGGTTTGCTCCTCGAGTAAGACATTGGCAAACAACCCAGCACCAGGATTGAACTGAATTCTGCCAAGACCCTTACCTGTTGTCGCCCCCATCGGTAAGACCATATTTACAGTGTACTGCCCTTGTGCATCAGTATAGGTTTTTTGCAGGATTCCAGAGATAACCACCTCAGCATTGGTCAAGGCTCGCCCAGTTTGATCGGTTACTAAACCACCAAATTGAACAATGGTTGGTGTAATCGCAACATTCTTTTCAAGCTGCGTGGCTTGGGGGTTAGCCGGAATAATATCAAAACTCTGCTGTGTTGCCGCACTGACCAATTCACCACCAAGCAAAACTCGGTACTCGAGATCAAGTTTTGAACGGCGAGCAATACGCTTGGTTGGGCAGTAATAACCACCAAGCGAAGTGACATCAGTTGTGCATAAAATGCCGACATCCTCAGATGAACCCTGCCCTGAGATAACCAATTTCAGCCCAGAGGCATTAATAGTGTTATTGCTTGTAATTTGACCAGTTAAATAAACCTCATCACTATCTAAGTTCACACTTAAAGCCAAGTTCTTTGGTATTTCAAGGGCTGTTCCAACAGCAGGACTGGTAAAATTAACTGTGGCAGTAGCCGAGGCTTCTAAGGTCAGCGGCGGTGGCGCACGGTAGAAGGTACTGAGTTGAATAGTTCCAGAGGTTTGGGTAGCAAGTAAGGCAATGGGAAGACTGTACATACCTTTAGCATTGGCAACCGCAGAAAATAAATCCGAACCAATCTGGGCGTTAATGACCACATTTGGCAGGGCTAAACCTTGTGCATCGGTGGCTTGACCAACTACTTTTAAGGTGGTTGGGGAAACCGCAAAGTCTCGAGTTACGGCAGGACGAATTGAAGTTCCTTCGGCTGGGTTGACATCAACACCCGTTATGGTTGCCACACCACGCTCTGAGACAGTGTACTCAACCTTAAATGGCTCAAGGGTAATCAGAGGATAATCACAAGAATACAAACCCTGTACATTGGTTGTGGTGATACAAATTGGAATGTTGGTTGGGGTTAAACGCTTAATCACCACTTTGGCATAGGGGACTGGTGCATTATCCGCCAATTGATTAGAAACTTTACCTGTAAAAACCAGTGTGCGTTGTTCAACCACCAAGTCCTGAACTTGTACCAAGATGGTATTGGCATTCAGGCTATCAATTTGCTTTGTTGTTTTAGCTTCAACACCCAACGCCTTGACCGTGTAATCCACAATAATAGGAGCAGTTTGTGAATCTGGAATTGCAACATAAGCCAAGTAATGTCCATCTGAACCTGATTTACCAGTAAAAGTTCTTGACCATGTGGCTGTCCGAATTACAAAATTCAAATCAGCATCAGGTAGATCACGCCCACCACCACGAACTAGACCCTCGAGTTTTAAGGTCGTCGGACGCAATTTTAGATCAGGTAATTCAAAACGAGTATCTGACCCCGCAATAGGCACAACAGGAACATCCACCTCTACAGGTGTAAAAGCACCAAAACCAGAAATACTAACCATGACCTTGAATGGCTGCGTTGCTTTCACGTCGGCATAGCATAAGTACCCGCCACCGGCTTGCACCATGGTTTCGCAAACATCACCGACAATCGCACCAACACCACGAATCGAAACTTTAGCTCCAGGCACAGGTGTGTTCGCTACCAAATCATTTAAGACTAAACCACTAAAAATGATTTTGCCAGGCGCAGGGGTTAAAGAACGCACAGGCAAAACTGGGGTTGCCAAAGTAACCAAGGCAATATCTCGAGTTAAATTCGACATACCTAAAGCAAGCGAATCAACATTGACTTCAAAAATATTCTGAGCTGTCCGATCTGCGCCAGTCACTTCATACCGTAAACGACCAGCATCCACACCATCTGGTAACGGCACAAGCAACTCATAAGCACCATCTGTACCCGTAAACACAGACCCAGAAGCCATACCCGAAACAAACACGGTTGCCTTCGCTGCACCAACCCCAGAAACTATGCCTTTGAGTCTAAGAACACGCTGAACAGCCGTCGTAAAGTCCTGATTCACACCAGCCCCAGCAAAATGAGCAGGCGTATCCACCATCACACTACGTTCCTGCACAGTCCCACGACCAGACACACGATAATTCAATTGAATTTGTGCGGCACTTGGCGGTGGAACAGAAACACTACAACTGTACATACCAGCATCATTGGTGGCGACTTCACAAACCTTACCAATTTGCGGCGAAGAAATCAGCACTGTCACCCCAGCCACCCGAGCATCAGACAGATTAGACAAAGTAACTGTACCGCTCACAGATACTCGAATAAACGGCGCAGGAGGTGTAATTTTAGCCACACGACCCTCGAAGCACAAACCATTGGCTAACAAATTCTTTTCTGTACGCCCCACTGCTAACTCGAGCGCCAGTGTTTGAATATACACATCCCCAATAGCCGCTAAATTGGCTTGACAAACCCCAAGTAATGTCTTGGCTCGAGCCACAAAACCACCATCTAATAATTGTTGTGCGGTTGGACGCAATTCGGTTTGCACAATGTTAAAAGTCGCGTGAGATTCGGGAGTTTGATAAGTAAATAACGAATTCTGCGGTGTGGTACGCCAAGCCTCCATAAATTGCGAGTGCGATGTGGCTTGAACACCAGATGGTAACGCCCAATCATCCAATTTATCACCGTTAATTAAACCAAATACACCAGAGTAACGACCAGCTTCAGGCGTTGTAAATTCAATAGTCAACGAAGAAGCAAGTTCAGTTGTATCAGCCCGCACAAAATCAGACTGCGGATTCATCCCCATCTGCAACCTCGAAATACCCTGAGCCGAGCCGACTTTATCGACAGGCAAGTTATACTCATGCCACCAAACAACCACATTGCCATTCTTCTCGAGTACCAAAACAGCCTCGTCAATGGCATACTCACCCGTTGCCAAATTGACCTTCTGACCATCCACAAGTACCACCAAAGGCTCTAAAACAGATAACGATTTAGGCAATTGCACTTCAATGGTATGTTTGCCAACTTTAACAACCGCAGCCGTATTAAACGAAGCCCACAACGGATACCCCGCCAAACGACCATGCCGTGACTGCACCACAACACCATCAGGCACATTTGAACGAGCTAAAATAAACTCTCCAAGCTCCATACTGGTAAAGCCAAACCCATCTGGGGTTTGAATATGTGGATCGCCATGTGCAGAACCAGAGCGCATATTGTTGGTTTGACCAGAAGTATTGACCGCACGAGCCACCTGATTAGGTGGTCCAGCACCAGCATTAGAATTTGAACCACCAGAACCACTACTCGGGATAGGTGGAATACCACCACGCAAACCAGAGTACGTGGATGGAGAACTGCTACCACCAGGACCACCGTCACAAGTACCACCAGCACCAGCTGGCGGTTTAATTTTCTCAATTTCACTTAAAATTTTAATCTGAAAATTACGTGTAAACGAAATTGGTTCTTGTTCTGTGATTGTGGGATTGTAGTTTAGTTTAATCTGGCTCGAATGACCACCAGCCGCCAAGGGTACTTTGAAGGTTAAACTGCGTACTTGATTACCAGGTACTAAAAAGCCTTTAGGGGAAGAATCATAAAAAATTTCGCCCACACTCATTTCCGCCGCTTTTGAATTAATCTTTGCAATGAAATCCAGATTTTGATCAGGATCAACGTTTTTCCCTTTACAATCTGAAACTTTGGGATCATATTCTTTCTTTTTGAATTCAAGAATCGCGCCTTCGGTAATTGGCTCTCCCGCCAGTATAAAAGTAGGCTCGAGCTTCACGCATTCCAGTTCTACTTGAACTCGGTCTATACTTGTGACACCATTTGCGGTGTATTTCAAATTAACAAAACCAATTTTTGACTCATCTGCATTTGGACAGGTGGTTTCAAAAGAAACAGGCTTTGTATTTTCTGTAGCAGCAACCACGCCGTTACTGATTGGTGACACCCAATCAGGCTTGCTTACTATTTCAAAATTAATAGGTAATTTTGGTTGAGCGTTTGGCTCTGTGCGCTCAAGAGCAAACTTTGCAAGGCGTTTCTTACCTGCCATAGATTGGACTTTGACAACTTTCGGGGTTGCGTCGAGGGGCTGCTTTTCGCAAACGAAATTCATGGGAATAGGGTCAACTTGGTTAGTTTTACGCCCTTGAATCTCAATTGAAATGGCTGGTGCGCGTGCTTTTGATAAAGTCGTATTTGGAGGATTAAAAGGATTGGTATCACCAGGTATCTCACCATACCAACCATTGTGTGAAATGGATAACCAACCTTTTTCGTCAGCTCGATTTTGATTTTGTTGAAATTTTGTGCTGTCACATATTGCCCCGACTTCAACTTCCAATATACTTTTTTGGGAAACGGTGTATTCTTGTTCTATAACTAATGGGACAATGGCAGGGTCATTCGTTGGTGTTTCTTCATACTTGAATTTGAATTTGAGATCACCACAACCAGAGTTTGTGATTGTCATCTTTTGAGTTTGCGTATCAACACCACTATTTAATTTTTTTAGGTCAATGTTTATTGGTGCAAAGTTGAAAGAAATTTCAGGATCGTTTTGAAGACGTGCGCTTAAAAAATTTCCATCTTTTTCATTTACAAGACTTGACCCAAGTTCAGCCAGAGATTTTACGGTAGAGAGAAGGTCTGCTATTTTTAAGAACATGGCAAGATTTTTTAAGCGGTCAACACCAACACCTGTTAAATTGTCAATGTAGGCATCCCGTTTATCTCCCAGAGCAACACCTGTAATACTACTGATAATATCGGCAGCAAAAGTAGCACCTGGTCGTGCGAATGCTTTTGCTATATTTATCCAATCTGTTGGAGCAGCAACTTTAGGATCAAAGTTTTTGTACTGCTGAGAGACGTTATAAAAATTACTAGCCAAACGCAAAAAAGCCAAATAGACTTCTTGTACTTCGGATGGCTTTAAGTTTTTAAAGTCAAAAGAAAGTCCAAAAAGGTCAGCTAAACCAGTTGCAACCACCATAATGTTATAAAAACCATCTGAGGTAAATTTGCCTGTTTGAGGGTCAAAAAATTGGGAATAAAATAAATCAACCTTTCTACAATCGTCAACTGGCATTGGAAACATAATGGGTTTGGCTAAAGCGTTAATAAATATGTCTACAAAATCCACACCCGTGACATCATTTGCACCGCCTAAAGAAACTCTTGGCTCATACACGGCACTACCCTCTAATTTCGGAAAAAAACTGGTGTACAAAGAAGTTAATGACCGAAGCGTATACTCTTTTTTTGCTGCTTGGTCTATCAGTGCCAAAGTCAAAAGCTGATTATTAAGCACCTTGGAGTATATTCCCTGATTACCACTTGGCTTAGGTTTTCCTACTTCTTGGGCATCTGTTTTTGCAAAGTTTTTTTGAACTGGTTTATTGGTTGCCGCCCAACCAGAAAAAAGTGATTTCAGTGTCATGTCGAACGTATTGGTTGTTTCATCGGACTTTGGTAACGCAGCCAGAACTATTGGAATTCGTAATTTTAAGTTTGAAATGATATTTGAAGTGATTTCTGCTGCAAGTTCACGTTGCTTTACAGTCAGTGTAATGGTTGTTAGTTCTGAAACCAACGAATAGAATTCGTTCCACTTAGGATGAGATATAAACATAGAAATAACTTCGTCTGTAACATTAAATTTTCGTGTATTGGCATCGAATTCGGAAGCTAAAAGTGCCAAAGCAGTATTGCGTTTAGAAAACGATAAAAATGCTTTACTTGGCATCACAAAATCCATTGCTAAAACATTTTTATTTTGGTCGCGCAAAAAAGCATAATGAATAGAATCTGGAGCAATAAACGTAGAAATTACGTTTTTCCCAACAACATTACTCATTAGTATTGTTTCGGTTTGAATCTCGACCGTATTTGGATTGAAATTACCAAGACGAAAATTAACATCTGCTGCCCAAAAATTGTTGACACTTCCCAAAGCTTTTTGAGCATTCGGAAGTTTTGTTATGTCAAAACTTGGTGCTTGTAGCGTAAATATTGCTGTTTGAACACGGTTACTTAACAGAATAGATGTTTGTAGTGGCGCACTTGTTTGTAACGTATCAAGGTCTGTTTTTATCACAGCAGTGTAGTTGACATTGCGACGCAAACGAACATTGCCCGTCCAAGTCTGTAACCCTTCACGCCTTAATTGTACTGTTCGTTTAGCAGCAACTCCGCCATCCCGCCCACCGACAACATTTTGAGGCTCGAGAATTGCCGTTAAAGCATTGGCATACAAAGGCACATTATTGACCATCAACTGCAAAATACTATTTGACCCACTGGTATCTGGGCGTTTAGGGTTAATGATGTTGATAAAACGATACACACAAGTTAAACGAAATTTGGGCGAAATAAAACAAGCTGTGACTACCTGAACACCAGCATTGGTGTAAGTATGCTCGAGGTCAAGGGTTGTAAGCCATTCGGGTACATTTTGTATGTTAAATTTACCATCGCCCCAAAGTACAAGAACCTTACCCAAAGCAGCACCATCGGCACTTTGAGCCGCTAATGACAATTTGACCGATGTTTTCATATCGGCTTTGTCTGGCAAAGCAACACTATTAAAAATGGGTGGCATATCAATGGCACTGACCTTTGAAATAACCACAACAAATTTGGCTGGTTTAGTATCTTTAAGTGTAATACTTTGCGAACCCTGATAACGTAAAGTATTATTAACATCACGTCCTTCGACAACCAAAGGTAAATCCGTTCCAGTTTCAACATCTGCCAATGTGGCAATCATTTCGCCATTACGAACTTGTAAAGTTTCGGACGAGTCTGCAACACT
>JAYWGM010000035.1:0-31496 GCA_043778225.1 Deinococcales bacterium
GAGCTATGCGAGTGAACACAAAGTACATTGTTGACGAGTGCGGAGACTCTTTGGAGCGAAGCGGAAAATAGTCAAAGCATTTAGTAAACAATGTACTTAGGGCTTTGATTGGAACAAATAAGGTTCGTTTTCTCTACTCGAGAAACGGATTTTTGACGACCACAGATTTTATGGCTCGATTAAAACTTTGCCTGTGCTTGCCCTCGACATCACAAATTCAAAGGCTTTCCCAGCTTCCTCGAGACTAAAAACCTGTCCAACTTGCGGCTTGACTTTGCCACTTTCGAGGAGCGGATAAATAAAGGCTGTGGCGGCTTGTAATTCTTCGGGGATACCCATAAAAGGAGTCAACCAAACACCAATTACGGCGACATTCTTTTTCATTAAAGCCGTCGGGGTCAGGCTGGCAGCTTCGCGGCTGGCATTGCCAATCACCATCACCCGCCCAAGATGATTCATGACGCTCAGGCGGTCTTGGAAACCACTGCCACCCGCCACCGATAAATAGACATCCACGCCTTTTGGTGCAAAATCCATAATTTTCTGGCGTAAATTCTCGTCGCCGCCAAGAAAAACGGCATCTGCGCCAAGGCTTTTAGCAAGCTCGAGTTTGGCTTGGGTACTGGCGGTGGCAATCACGGTACAGTTCATGGCTTTTGCCAATTGAATGCTGGCTGTGCCAAGCGCACCGGCGGCGGCTTCGACCCAAACGACTTCTTTTTCTTGGACTCGCCCAAGCGTTTTTAAGGCAAAATAGGCGGTGTAAAACGAGACGGGCAGGGCAGCGGCTTCTCGAGCATTCAAGGCACTTGGAATCGGCAGACAAGCGCCAGCCTGAATCGTGGCGTACTCGGCAAATGCGCCACTGCCGCCTAAGCCAGCCACCAATTGCCCAAGCTCGAGACCCGTTACGCCCTCGCCAAGGGCGGCGACTGTACCGCTAAACTCCATGCCGGGGGTATACGGGGTACGGGTGCGGGTTAAATACTCGCCGCGTACTGCCAGAATATCGGCAAAATTTAAGCCAACGCTCGAGACTTTAAGCAGCACCTGCCCTTTACGTGGCTGTGGCACAGGAACGGTCTGAATTTCTAGGACTTCGGGTCCGCCAACATTTTCTACAATCACAGCTTTCATGGTTTGGGGGGTCATAACAACTAGGTTAGCATTCTTTGAATTGGCTTTGTATGTGTTAAATTCCTTGTCGGGATTCTATTCTTTGGGGGTTTCTTTTCTCGAGAAACGCTGCAAAAACCCTTGTGCCAATTTGCCCATTCGTACTCGGAGTGGCTCAGCCGTTGGCTCGGGCTGGGCTTCGGGGGCGGGTGTTTCCTCGAGTGGCTGACCTGTCAAACGGGCATAGGAGCGGCGGTCTGCCATGACCACCAATTCATCCAGAGCTTCGAGGCTGGTGCTGCCACGTGGCACACGGACATGACCTTGGCGCAAAATTGCCACCAAAAGTGTGTCTTGCCAATCCAAATCGCGCACCATTTGGTCACGCCATGCCTCTGGAACTGGTAAACGGTACAAGCGTTCATCGTCAGTATCCGAAACAATCAGGGCATCGCGCTCGAGTAAATCAAGTAAATCTGGGGTGTCGCGCAAACCCGTGGCGCGTTTTAAGTATTCGTTGATATGGACTGGGCTGCTCGAGCGCGATTCGGCTTGGGCGGGCAAAATGCTTTCGCGCCCAGTCAGGGCATAACCCGCCAGCGTGGTCAGTAAAAGTGGGGTCAGCAAGCCATAACCGCTCCATTCGGTGATTAAAAGCGTCGCCGCAAGGGGTGCGTTGACCGCCCCAGCCAAAAAAGCCGCCATGCCAGCCAACGTAAAAGCGGCAGGTTCGATCGGATAACTTGGAAAAATCGCGTTTAAGCCTTGGGCATATAAATTGCCGATTAACCCACCAAGCACCAGACTTGGCGTGATTAAACCACCCGTCACGCCACTCGAGCCAGCCAGCAGCACAATTCCAGAGCGCAGAATCAGCAATGCCAAGACCGTACCAAGCGGTAAAAAATTAGATAAGGATAACTGCATCCAGCCTAAGCCATCACCGAGGGCATAGGGTGTAAAAATTGCCAGAACGCCAATCAGACCACCAGCCAAGACCAGTCGCAACCACGGCGGGATTTTACTTAGACTCCAGCCTAGGCGCAGTCCACGCAAAGCCAGCACAAAGCCAGCCGCCGCCAGTGCCTCGAGTAAACCCAGCACAAAAAAAGCAGGCAGCAATGCCGCCGGCTGCCCGCTCAGTTGCGGCAATTCAAACAAAGGCTCAAAACCACGAAATAAACCAAAAACCGCAAACGCCACGACACTCGAGAACACCGCCGGCATCAGGGCTTCGATTTCAAATTCAAAACGGCGGTATAACATTTCGACCGCCAAAACCGCCGCCGCCAGTGGCGCTCGTAAAGCCAAGCCAAGCATGGCGGCTAAAGTTGCCACAAACATCAAACGGCGGTCTTCGTCGGATAACCTCGAGAGCCGTGCAAAAACTGGCGAGAGCAGCATCGCTAAACTGGCAAAAACTCCTTCGCGCCCGATTGGCGCACCAACAATCACGGCTAAGCCACCTTGCAATACCTCGAGACTGGTGCGGCGTGGGTCGGCATTGGCGGCGGTTTGATGAAATGCCTGCAAAGCCGCATTGACCCCATCGGACTCGAGTGGCACAGTATTTTTTTTGTACCAAAAAGCGATGCTCGAAAACCCGAAAATCATTAAAATTGGCAGTAAAGGCGCAACTGGAATATCCAGCAGCCCAAATAAAGAAATCGTCTCTTGTGGCGCATAGGCTTGTAAAACCCCACCTTCATTGGGTAAGCCCGGTGGGCGCAAACCGGTTAAACCCGTCAAAAAAAATTCTTGTAAAAACTCGAGCAGCAGCGCCAAAAGTGTTCCAGCCATGCCGACCAATAAGCCAGTGCCAATGCTGTACAAAACAATCCGACCGGTCTCGAGTCGAGCGCCAAAAAAAGGCAATGCGCGGCGGGTCGGTTGCATGGGACTAAGCGTATCATTGTTTACTGGCGCTTTGACCCAACCCATGCGACGCTGGTGCGGATTCCCATGCGACGCTGGTGCAGATTCCCACGCGACGCTGGTGCAGATTCCCATGCGACGCTGGTGCGACGCACAGTTTGTTATCTTGAGGCTCGAGAGTTTGGGGCTTGTCTCACGCTTATCTAGCCTACCTAAGGTTAGAGTAGGTTTGAGATTCAATTTCTCGGTTCGGTATTTTTGGCATCCGCCTTCTTTAACAGGAGAAACAACCATGCAGAAAAAACGTTTTGTGGCTCAACTTTCTATGCTGTCCGTACTGACCATGGCACTTATCGCTTGTGGTGGTGGCAACGGTTCAATTTCGGGTACAGTTAGCCCCGGAGCAACCAAACCCTCGAGTGCCGAGTCCTTTGTGGCTGGCGAAGTGATTGTTAAATTCCGCAGTAAAATCCAAGCCACCAGTGCGGTGACTTTGCAGGCTGGCGGTTTACAACTGGCTCGAGTTCGCAATCTGGGTTTGGCACGCACCAGCTTGTACCGCAGCCAAGCCAACCACGCCAAAACGCTCGAGTTGGTCAAACAACTGAGCAGCCGTAGCGATGTTGAATACGCCGAAGTCAACGGCATTAACTATGCCATGGCTGTACCAACCGACCCACAATACGTTCGTCAGTGGCACTACGAAAACATGAACTTACCCGCCGCATGGGACATCAGCACAGGTGTTGCCAGTACCGTGGTTGCGGTGATAGATGATGGAATGCTCTATAATTTGACCGATACTGACCCAAAAACCCACCCCGATTTTGCTGGGAAAGTGATTGGCGGTTACGACATGATTAGCGATCCCAATGGGGCTGGCGACGGCGATGGACGCGACGCAAACCCCTACGATAACCTGATTGGTTTACATGGTACACACGTTGGCGGAACAATTGCTGCTGCTACCAACAACGATAAATTTGGTGCTGGAGTCAACTGGAATGCCAAACTGATTAACGTGCGTGTTTTGGGCAATGGAGGTGGCACGGTGGCTGATATTGCCGATGGTGTGCTTTGGGCAGCCGGGGAAACAGTGGATGGACTTCCAGTCAATCCAAACCCCGCTAAAGTGCTGAATTTAAGTCTCGGTGGCGATGGTGCGTGTAGCGCGACCTATCAAACTGCTTTTGATACAGTCACGGCTAAGGGTGTAATTGCGGTTGTGGCGGCTGGAAACGAAACCGCCAATACCGCCGATAAGAACCCAGCCAATTGCAACAATGTGATTACGGTTGGTGCGACTGGACCAACCAATAAACGGGCTGGCTACTCGAATTTTGGCGCTCGAATAGATGTCATGGCACCTGGTGGCGACCTCGAGTTATCGGTCAATCGTGGTGGCGAAGATTTCCAAGCTGGTGTTTTTAGCACCTATGCCGATAAAGCCAACGGCAACGCATTTAACCTTGGGTCAATCCAAGGCACAAGCATGGCAACCCCACACATGGCTGGTTTGGTTTCTTTGATGGTCGGTATTGACCCAACGCTCAATTACACCAAAACGCTGGCTTTCCTCAAAAACAATGCCACGGCATTAGCTGCCGGTGACTGCTCCAATGGCAATGCCACAGTCACCGATGCCTTTTGTGGTTCTGGTCTGGTCAATGCTGCCAAAACCCTGAAAGCCGTCAAAGATGCTTTGGGTGGTCCAGTCACACCACCACCACCTGCCCCACCTGCTCCGCCCGCCGTCAAAACCACCAAGAATTTTGTACGGGCAGTGGACAGCAGCGATGCCAGTAAAGTCAAGCAAGTCGAAATTAACCTCACCAAAACAGCCGTTGCTTACAGCCTGACCGACCTTGCTCCCGGAACATACAAAGTCACGGCTTACGACGACCTCAACGGCAATGCTGCACCCGATGCCAACGAGCCAAAAGTTTCGCTAGATATAACCATTGGGGCTGGCGAAAACAAAGCCAATATCAACTTGACGATGCAGCCAGACAGTTAAAAATACGTGGCTCGAGAATCCCCCAAGTGTAATTGGGGGATTTTTTTATCGGCTGTAATAGGCTCGTCCAACGCCATCAAAAGCGTCCAGACTTCATACAGCAATGCTTAAAACGCTTTGCAGCCCCACATGGGCAAGGGTCGTTGCGCCCAAGTTTCTCGAGCAGTTCTTTGTTGCCATGCACCACGCGCTGACCACGTTTGACTTTTGTTTCGGATGGATACCCTTTGCGGCGTTTACTGATGACCTCAAAAGCAGTCTTGTTCCTCAAGTAGATGCACCATAAAAACCTCCGTTGGCTCGAAATAACTCGAGCAAGGCAGTTTAATTTTTATCGAGGCTGTTGCCATCCGCCAAATCAATTAGAATGCCTTTATGACCATTCCAGAAATCATCGAACAAAAACGCGAAGGCGGCACACACAGCCGCCAAGAACTCGAGCAACTTATCCTAGGTTTTGTGGCTGGCAGTGTGCCAGATTACCAGATTGCGGCGTGGCTGATGGCGGTTTTTATACGTGGCATGACTGCCCAAGAAACCACTGTCCTGACCCAAGTGATGGCAGCCAGTGGCGAACAACTCGACCTCTCGAGCTTGCCGCGCACCACCGATAAACACAGCACTGGCGGGGTGGGCGATAAAACCAGTCTGGTCTTGACCCCAATGCTGGCAGCCTGCGGCGTGACGGTCGCCAAAATGAGCGGGCGCGGTTTAGCACACACGGGTGGCACAATAGATAAACTCGAGAGTATTCCAGGGTGGTCGCCGAATCTCGAGGAAGCCGCTTTTTTGAAGCAAGCCAAAGAAATTGGTTTGGTGCTGGTTGGGCAGTCAAAAAACCTTGCGCCCGCCGATGGGCTGCTTTATGCGCTGCGTGATGTCACCGCCACCGTGCCGAGTATTCCTTTAATCGCCTCAAGCATCATGAGTAAAAAACTTGCCAGTGGCGCAAAAACCATTGTGCTGGATGTTAAAGTTGGCGCAGGTGCATTTATGAAAACCCTACCAGATGCTCGAGCGCTGGCACAGGCGATGCTTGAAATTGGGCGCTTGGCTGGGCGCAACACCCGAGCCATCCTGACCGATATGGAAACACCTTTGGGCAGCATGATGGGCAATGCGCTCGAAGTCCAAGAAGCGATTTATACTTTGCAAGGGCATGGCGCAACAGACTTACGAGAATTATGTCTAGCATTGGCGGAAGAAACACTGCTTGCCGAAGGATTCTCGAGCCAAGATGCCCTTGCCTTGCCGCAAAAAGCCCTCGACTCTGGGGAGGCACTCGAGAAATTTAGGTTGTTTATTGCGGCTCAAGGCGGCGACCCAAGTTTTGTGACCAACCCAGAAAAATTAACGATTGCGGCAGGGCAGCAAATGATTGTGGCACAAGAAAGCGGCTATCTCGAGCGCTTGGACGCGCTGGCGGTCGGCAAGGCGGTTCTGGCACTGGGCGGCGGGCGCGAACAAAAGGGCGAAGCCATAGACCACAGTGTCGGTGTGGAAATTCATGCCAAACCTTCAGATAAAATCCAAGCAGGTGCGCCACTGGCTACGATTTACCACAATCAGCGCGGACTCGAGACCGCCAAAACCCTGCTCGAGAATGCTTTTTCGGTCGTGCAACAGCAAGTCAAGGCTGCACCACTAATTCTTGAGCGTCTGGCATAAACTCGAGGTGTGCCGTGTCGTTGTAAACCAATAAACGCCCTTTATTGGCTGCCTTGACCTCGAGTTTTGAGATGCTGGTGTTGCCGCGCTCGGCAAGGTCAAGATGTTGCTCGAGGTCGTTCAGAATGACATGAATCGCGCCGCGAATTGCGCCACCATGCGAAAAAACTGCAACTCGAGAATCGGCAAATTCTGTGTACAGTTGCTCGAGTGCAGCGCCTACACGGTTCATCACATCGCGTTTGGATTCGCCACCTTCCCACGGCTCGGTCATTGGGCGAATATAGCGGGTTTTTCCTGTCAGCAACAATTCAGAATAGGTTAAACCTTGCTGTATGCCCATATGAATTTCGCGCCACGCGGTATCGGAGCGAATCGGTAGCTCGAGTTTTGCCGCGACAATTTCGGCGGTTTGGTAAGCTCGAGACAAATCACTCGAGATGATGGAGTTAAATTTAGTGTGCTGCAAGCGCTTTGCCAGTGCTTGGGCTTGGGCAATGCCAAGCGGTGAAAGTGGGACATCGAGTTGCCCTTGAGCGCGTTGTTCCCTGTTCCAAAGTGTTTCGCCGTGCCGAATAAGCCAGAGTTCCATTGGGTAAAAATTACCATGAATTAAGAATCGGATTTTGCCGCCTCGAGTTCACGCAGTTTCTCGAGAATTGGGGCAGTGAAAGGTTGGGTTTGACTCAAGAATTCGTAATACCCACCGTGCCAAGCCCAAAAATCAGGTGCTTGACGGGCAAATCTGGCAAAGGCTTCTTCTCCAAACCACAAGACAACATTGTGTGGAATGGTATTCAGGATTTCGCGTTGTACATTGGCGTAACCCGCAGCTTGGCTAAGTTCTTCTTGTAAATTCCCTTGGTAAATCATAAAAACGGTTTGCTTAGGCTCGAGCGGTAAGTCTAAAACGGGGCGCAATGGATTTAATTGCTGACTGTTCAAAATAAATCTTGGAATCTTTGTTTTCCAGCGTTGCTCGAGGGCATTTTGTACCTCTTGAATGTCGTTCATGATGCGGTAAATACAAAAAGTCAGTGAACCTGTATTGGAATACTCGAGTTGCACCGCGAGATGGTCTAATTCGCTGGTTTCAAGGGTGCTTGGCTCGAGAACAGTATTCATAGCAAATCGTGAACAATTGGGTGGACATCGTACCAAACTTTGCCGTTGACATATTCAATCACACTGAGGTTATGGAGCAGTTGCAAATAACCTTTTTCGGGGTCTGTATCTATAGTTTTCTTGGTTCTAACGTCTTGTAGTAATTCAAGTTGAGCGTAAGTCAACATTTTTTGGAAGGCTTGGCGTTCTCGAGTAATCGCTCGTGCTACATCATCGGTGTTGACTTGGGTGTCTTGTCGGACCACAGCATTGACACAAGCTGCTTTCGCTAATTGCAGTGCAATACGTGGAATACCGCCACTGGCTTGACAAATGTCTTTTAAGGCTACTGGATTAAATAAGTTGGCTTGTACGCGCCGCGTAATAATATGCTGTAGTCCTTCAATACCGTGTTTACAATGCTCGAGTTCTGCATCTTTTTCGGCTTGGGTACTTTGGTGTTGTTGGGCTTGAATCTTAAAATTAGGCAGCACAAAAGTATCGTTAAAATAAGCGGTAATTTGATTAAATTCTTGGCTACTTTGTAAGGCAACAGGGAAGGTGTAAACCACTGAAACTTGTGGGGCGCTTAAATCCGCACCATTTTTATAAAACAGGGTTTCGGCAATCTCTATGGTGGTTTTGTCAGTACCATCTACCAAGCACACAACTTGTTTTTGGGTTAAACGAAATATCTCTTGTTGTAGGTCGTCAATAATTGCCAGTAGTTCAGAAAAGGCTGGTTTGATGGTTTTACGAATGGCTTCTCTGGTCTCTGTTTCTTTGCCAACCCGTCCACCAACAGATAATAAGGCTTTGACAGGCAAGGTCAGCCACCCCAAACTTGGTGTGCTTATTTCGGCTTTTGTTTCAGCACTCATCTGGGCTGATTCTCCAATCGTTTTAACAATTTCAATTTCATTACTCCAAGTCTCGAGTCGAAGCTGCACAGCTTTACTCAATTTGAGGTTATGTTTTTTGCATTGCTCGAGAATTTCAAGTGCCATCAAGAAAATAATATCTTTGCTGTCAACATCACTCAAATTGAGTTTATCAAGAATCGAAATCGGTACAACCCATAAACCATTACCGATTTCAAGCATCTGCTCGAGCTTGGTTAAGGCACTGCTTTTACCCGCCCCACGATGTCCAGTTAGTAAAAATTTGCAATTATTCTGTACTTGTAACTCCACTTCCATTCGCTTCAGAAGTTCGGTTACTTCTACTCTGTCCTCATAAAAACGCTCGAGTTCACTGATTTGCAATGAGCGTGTCGGGTCAAGGTTGGGTATGGCTTGCCTGAGTGTCGTGGCAATTTGCATTTCCGAAGTATCTGGCATAATGGACATTATAGGCGCTTGGGTTAAGAAGTGTTTAGCGCTATACCTGTCCGCAGATTCACCCCTTGCTCGGGCATCCGCAAAGACCAACAGCCATTCTCTTTTCAGTAAGCTCGTTTTTGACAAAGCCCTCAATTGACCTCGAGTGGTTTATTGGACTGTATCAAGGCAGTCTCGAGTTGCTGTATAGCATTGGCAAGTGCCTCACCTTGTTTGGTCAGCTTGTACTCGCGCTGCAAATGCCATACATACCCACCTTGCTTGAGGTCTTTTAAGGTCATGGTTAAAGCCCTCGAGGTGATATTGGGTAACACTTCCAGCAATCTCGAGAAGCGAGTCTGTTGTTGTAATGCCTGAATCGTCGGCAATGCCCATTTGTTGAGTAAAGTGTCTTGTGGCTCGAGTTGCTGCATCAAGGTAAAAGCACTGGCGGCAAGCGCTTTGGTGTGGGCTGTGAGGATGTATTCGGGGCGGAGCGGATGGGCATAAACTGTGTTGCGGGTAATCAGTTCTAGGGTTTGCATTTGATTCAAAGTGCGACTGAGTGAATCGCGGCTGAGTTGTAAGCGGTTAATCAGCGTCACAAATTTGCTACCACCGTTTTGGCGGTGCAATTCGGCTAGAATTGGCAGTATCCAGCGATGGTGGCAGAGTTCGATTAAATTGGTTTTCATACAGAATTTATTTGTTGAATATGCTCTTGACAAAATCAAGTTTTTGTATAAAAATAGTACCACTAACAAACGAGGGTGTCAGCAAGGTGCATTGCTATTTAGAAATAACTCAGCCTGCGTTTGCTATAAAAATCGTACCAAAAGGAGAACATCATGTCCACAAAAAATCGTCTCGAGTCCCTTGGTTTCAAACCCAGCGTCGTTGCCTCCACCAATGTCAGCAATCTCGAGGAGAGTATCAAATGGTACTCGGAAAAACTTGGCTTTGAACTGATTTACAAAGTAGACGAAATTGCTTGGTGCGAACTGACCAGCCCTGTACAAGGCGTAACGATTGGTTTATCACAAGTCGAAAGCCCAGAAACCAAAGGCACAGTGCTAACTTGGGAGGTCAGCGATGTTGCCCACACCCGAGCCATGCTCGAGCAAGCAGGCGTGAAATTTGCAGGAGAAACCAGCACCATCCCCAACCTTGTTACCCTTGCAAGTTTTTATGACCCAGACGGCAATACTTATATGCTTTCAGAAACGCTGGCACAGCCTTCATAGTTACCAAGCCATTTTCTTCTTAATACCCATGCCTCGCTGACCTCGAGCCGACGTTTTTGGCAAAGCGCCAGATTGACCTCGAGCGGTTCGCCTTTTTGGACTACGCCAACTAAACTCGAGATAATCAGCTTGGCGGCTGCCAAATCCCCAACTTTTTCTAGGGCTTGTACCTCGAGCCAATGGTACAATTTGGGAGCATGAAGTCCGCGCCAATAGTTGCTTTCTTGGCGGATAAAAATAGCCTTTTTGGCGTGTTGGGCTGCCATTTCCCAATCGTTTAAGCCAACACAAGCGGCACACAGATTGGATTCAATATAATTAGCATAACGCTGCTCGTTTTTGAGTAATTCTGGAATACGCCCACTTGCCTCGAGCAGTATATTTTTGGCTTCTAAGAAGCGTTTTTGCTCGAGCAGCATGATTGATTGGGCAAATTCAAATTCGATCGCAATACGAGCGGCGGCTTGGTGTCGTAGGTCAAAGGCTTGTTGGCATAGAGTCAAGGCTTCTTGGGACGCGCCAGTCTCGAGCAAAGGATACGCCAAATAGACGGCTGCCATACCCGTAAAAATCGGGTTGTCGTCTATTTGCTGCTTAATGCTCAGGGCGCGTCTGGCATCATCAATAGCCGCTTGGTAAAAACCGGTGTTGGTTCGACAAAAAGCCAAATTCTCGAGGTAGTAGGCAGTGGTATCGCTGATTGGCTGTAACTCAAAGCGCTCGAGAATATCCTGCCAGTGCTGAGTAGCAATTTGCCAATCGCCACGAGATTGATAAGCGTCGGCAAGTGTCACCGTTGCCCAACGCTCATGGTCTGGGCTGAGTTTTTTGGCTCGAGTCAACAATTCAAGAATTGGTTCAACTGGGTAGTTATCGCCAGTCGTCAGGCGCTGATGGCGCAAATTGGACATGGCGGCTTCTATTAAGCCGATTGGATCGTTTAATTCTGTAAAAATCGCGCTGGCTTGAGCAAATAAATCCTGTATTTTTTCAACTTTGACTTGTGTCCAACTGTAGGTGTTGGCGACAAAAACCAAGGTGTGGGCTTTGAGTTTCAAATCACCCAGTTCTCGAGCCAATCCCAGCGCTTCTTGGGCTAAGTTGGCAGCCATGGCGGATGGTTCGTTTAAGGTCACATATAAATTTGATAACGAACCGTACAGGTGTCCGATTTCATCGGTGGTCAAGGTTAAACCAAGCGGCGTGTTGTCGGGGCGTTGGGTCAAAATACGTCTGGCAGCCTCGAGATGAAAAACCGCATCGCGCCACGCATAAATTCGTTTGGCATCATCGGCTGCCGCCACCGAAAAGCGCACCGCCAAAAGCCACGCCCGAGCCCCATACGCATGACCCGCCCGTTGGGCGGCACTGCCAGAAACTCGAGTCAATGCCAGTTGTTGCAAAGCCTGTAAGCGTGGCGCACTGAGGCGCTGCAAAGCGGTTTCACGCAGTTTATCGTGCGAAAAGGTGTATTTGACCAGACCCAATCCAAGCGCGGGTAACTCGAGCAGCACCCGAGCGCGAAGGCATTCCTCGAGTGCCAGCAGCAAATCTGGCTCGAGGATTTGTGCCACCTTAGCGGCATCGGCAAAGCTAAACCCCTGCCCCAAGACCGCTCCAGCCTCGAGTAAAGTCCGTGCTGCTTTGCTTAAACGGGCAAACCGAGCCTCGATGACAGTGCGAACCCCGGGGGCGGTCTGTTGGTCGCCAAGTTGGACTGTCCAGCCATCGCGGTTGGCTAACAATGCCCCACTTTCCGAAAGACTCCGCAGGGTCTCGGCGATGTACAAAGGCTGCCCACTGGTTTCTTGGTACAACCAATCCAAAAGCGCGGCGGGCGGCACACCGACATCCTCGAGTAAACGCAAGGTTTCATCCCTAGAAAAAGCCTCGAGTGATAATTGCTCAAGCGGCATATCTCGAGCTAAACTGCCCAGCCACGTTTGTAACCCGAGCAGTGCTTCACTACGAACTGTCACCAGCAGTAAAATTGGAGTTTTCTCGAGCGCGGCGCGGCGCAAGGTAAACAACAAAACCTCGAGCGAAGCCGCATCTGCCCATTGGGCATCGTCGAGTAACCAAATCAGATGCCCCAACCGAGATGATAACTTGACCACCGCTTCAAAAATCCTCGAGCGCCCAAGCGATTCATCCGAAACAGGCAAAGGTAAATTGGCGATGTCCAACAATTCAGGCAGTAACCGCGCCAATTCTGCCAACCAAACAGGCGAAAGCAAGGTCTCGAGGTTGGGTATACGGCGCAGCGCATCGGCAATACACTGATACGCCAGTGCCGCTCCTTCAAACGCCCGAGCCGAAAGAACGGTTGCATCTCGAGCCGCTGCCCATGCCAAAAACTCTTGCGCCAAACGGGTTTTACCAATGCCTGGTTCGCCCGTCAAAACCACCACACTGGGTGTTTGCTGGGCGCTGCTGTAAAAGGCAGCCACAAGGCGCTGAAATTCTGAGACCCGTCCAACCAGCCTTGACTCGAGCAGCAAACTTGGCAGACTTGGCATCCGCCCAACCCGTGGCTCGAGTTGCAAGGCATCTGCCATTGCCAAGATTTCTGGACTTGGCAAAATCCCTAATTCGGCTTGGATGCGTGCTTTGAATCCTAAAAAAAGCTCAAGCGCCCTTGAGCGCTGTCCAGCTTCGGCTAAAAAACGTAACAACGCCAAATGCGCCACTTCGGACCATGGCTCGAGCTTCGCCCACTGGAGCAAAACCGCCTCGTTTGGTTCAGCTATCTCGAGGCTTTTTAGGGCAGCTTCTAAAACCTGTCTGCGGGCTGCCTCGAGCCAATTTTCGGCTTCGGGTGCATCGATTCCATCCAGCAGTTGACCACGATAATTGAGCGCTGCCTCGAGCGAACCCTGCAACACCAAAAGGGTATCGCAACGAAAATCGGTCAGCCAAACATGATTTCGGTCAGCTTGGAGTGTGCTGCCTAAGCTGTAGCGTAAACTCGATAAGGCATTGCGTAAACTGTTTTTGGCTTCTTTTGAATCTGCCCAGAGCAACAATGCCAAACGCTCCCGAGTAACCCGCCCCTCGAGCGCCAAGATGCACAGCAGGACCAAGGCTTTACGGGTTTTGAGGCGCACCTCGAGACCAGCCAACCTCACCACAGGACTACCTAAAAACATCAACTCGAGCATGGCAAATTATACGCAACTCAAAGCACCAAAAAATTTAACGATTGATTTAACGCTTTGTTATTGGTGGCTTTGTACAGTCTGTCTTAGCGCTTAACTCGGTGAACCTCCGTGAGCCGAGTTGAGTGCAGGAGGAAATCATGACTGACCTGAATATGTTTCGTGCCGTAGCGCAAAGCCGCCAAATTATCGAAGAAGAATTTGTACCACGTTTGCCACCCAGATTGGCTTTAGAAGTGATTGGCACTACGCCAAAAGGGATAAGCGCCACACCATCGAGAGGTGTAAAAATCCGTGATACACCTCGAGTACAGCGTCAGTATTGAACCGTAGGATGAGCCAGTACATGGACAGAAGTGTGTGTGGTATCTCGAGCAATTGGGGCAAGCAGAACTTCTCGAGGGCTTAAACCAACCGCTGTAGCCTGTTGCTCGAGTTGTCCATAAGCTGCCTCAGACAAGAGTATGCAGCGTTGGGCGGCTGGTGTGATGGGTACAAGTTCGCCGTTTATTTCTAAACCCATCACCAATTTTGCACCAGTGGTCTGGCAAAGCTGTAGCAACGTCTCGAGGGTGTGGTTATGGTCTATTTTTTCCCATTTAGAGACCAGACTTTGACGCACTCCAAGTTCGCTGGCAAGGCTGGTTTGGGTGTGTCCAGAGGCTTCTCGAGCTTGGGTTAGGGCAACAGCGAGGTTATATTTAATTTCTTCTTCAGCAGCAATGGCTCGGTTTTTTGGGGTATCTGGCAGAATACTGTCTAACCACTCGAGGACGTTTAGGGTATTTGCCCCAATGGGCAAAGTTTTTTTAGGCTTCATCAGTCACCTTTTTTTCTTTTTTGGTTCGGGTTTGACTTGCTTGGCAGCTTCTTCGGCTTCTTTTTCGAGTCGCGTTTCGAGTTCTTTTTTTCTGCGTCGTGCGATAATTTTTTCGGATTCTGGTACTTTATCATGAGTCGTCTTTGATGATTTTGTTAAACTAAGAATCCCTGACACATTCGACACACTTATTCTGTCAGAATGCCAAAATCATGCCCTCTTTTACTTCTTCACGCGAACGCTCTTGGCTGGCTTTCAATCGTCGGGTGCTGCTGCAAACCACCCGTGCCGATATTCCATTGCTCGAGCGAGTGCGTTTTTTTAGTATTTTTCAAAATAACCTCGACGAGTTTTTTACGGCTCGAGCGCAAGCCAGTCAGCAAATTGCCAAAGCGCCCAAAGCCAGTTTGGATGAGAAAAAAATTTACTTGGATTACCTAGCCGCCGCCCAAGAACAACAAGCCAAAGCCCTGACCCTGCTTGAACCTGTGCTGACCGAGTTGCACCAAGCAGGGATTCATCTGCTCGAGCCAACTGATTTAACCGCCGATGAACAAAATTACTTTGGCGCGTATTTAGCAGAAAGCATTGCTCCAGCCACCGATGTGTTGCCGCCCGAAAGCCTAAGCGCCCTAGACTCAAGGGCGTTGTACCTCGCAGCTGGACTCGAGACCTTAGAAGCAATTATTCGTGTTCCAGATCGTCTGGCGCACTTTATTGCTGTCCCCGGACGGGAAAACAGTTTTGTGCGCCTAGAAACTTTAATGCAGTGGCGCAACGACCTGTTTTTACCCGAAGCCCGCCCGATGTTCGCCTTGCGCTTAACCCGCCGCGCCAACATCGAACTTAAAGGGCAAATAGACTGGGAAGATGTAGCTCATGCGCTCGAGAGCCGCCTCGATGGTGGAGTCAGTCGGCTTGAAGTCCAGACTGGTTTCCCGTGGCTCGAGACGGTACAAAAAACCTTGGGCTTATGGCAGGAAGAAATAAGTAGCGCCACCATGCTCGATTTACGCTGCTTTGACACGATTGCCAATTTAGCTATTGCAAGCCTTAAATACCAGCCATTTGTGCAGCGCAAGCGCACCAAGTTTCACACCCACCCATTTGGATTTATCGAAAAGCAAGACATGGCGCTGTATCACCCATCGGACGATTACAACACGGTGGTGCATTTTGTGATGGCAGCCGCCATAGACCCCGAAGTGGATAAAATTCGTGCCACCCTTTACCGACTGGGGCGCGATAACCCGATTGCCGAAGCCCTTTTAACAGCCGCTAAAAACGGCAAAGATGTGGCGGTTTTTCTCGAGGGACGAGCGCGGTTCGATGAACTTGCCAACCTCTACTGGTCATTGCGTTTTCGGGCTGGTGGGGTGCGGGTTCTGCCTTACCCACAAGACCTCAAAGTTCATGCCAAGGCTTTGTATGTGCGCCGCAAAGGCAAAGGCTTTGTGCATCTTGGCACAGGCAACTACAACCCAGCCACAGGTAAACTCTATACTGATTTAAGCCTTTTATCTGCCAGTAAACGCCTGACCAAAGATGCTTTAGAATTTTTTACAGCTCTTGAAGAAAGCCGTTTGCCAAAACTCGAGTGGATGAAAGTTGGCATTCAAGCTCGAGAAACCCTGATTGGCAGAATTCTCGAGGAAGCCCACCCAACTGGGCATATCATTCTAAAACTGAATCACCTAACCGACCCAAGTGTCCTAGAATCGCTCGAGCAAGCTGCCCAAGCTGGGGCAAAAGTCGAATTGATTATTCGCAGTACGCTGACCTTAATTCACCCCAAATTTAAGGCGCGAAGTCTGGTTGGGCGCTTTTTAGAACACGCCCGAATTGCTGCCTTTAAGCGCAATGGTGATTGGGAAGTTTGGGCGGGCAGTGCCGACTGGATGCCGCGCAACTTTGAAAAACGACTCGAGCTTGTTTTCCCAATTCTTGACAAAACCGTCCGAACACGGGTGCTAAAACTTTTACGCGCCCAACTCGAGGATGATGTCAATGCTTTTACCTTGACTGCCAAAGGTACAGAAAAAGCACTTTGGGGTGGCACAAAGGATTCGCAGAAACTGAGGCTCTAAAAAAGCCCCCAAATTTGGGGGCGAGGCTTAGCTGCCAGCTTCGATTTTACTTTTAATCGTCTCGAGACCTTTGTCAAAGTCGTTTTGTGGAAAACCAAAAGCATTCATCGTTTCGGCAACTTTATTGGCAATCGCGTTGGGCAAACTGTAGCTAAAAATCAGTTGCACATGGGTTGCGCCGCCTTCTTCCTTAAAGCTCAGGCTGCCCTCGCTTTTGACCGACTCAGCCTCGTTTTCGTCGTGGATGCTGTTCCATTTAATCAATTCGTTTTCGATGCTTTGGGTGGTTTTGGCATCAAATTCGACCTTGGTACGCAATGGTCCACGCACCACCCAATGGCTGGTGTCGTCGCCAGTGCGCTTGATGGATTCGACACTGCCGATAAACTCGGCAAAATTCTCAAAGTTCTGCCAGAATTTGTACACTTGACCAATTGGGGCGTGAATAGCAATGGACTTGTCAATCGTAATCATAAAACCTCCACTCGAGTTGTTGCGGCTCGAGCCTAGAAAACTCCGACTGCTGGTTTTGGGAGTGGTCGCCACCAAGACCTGATTACTGCGAAGCCCGCAGAGCAATTGAAAACGCAACCATCATATTTTGATGACTGTTTCACCACAATAAACAGCCTTACAAAAAACCAGTGAACCCAACTACGAAGACCAAAATTTGGTAGCATGAGGTGTGAATCCGCTTGTTGGCATCATCATGGGCAGCAAATCCGACCTCGAGACGATGCAGTACAGCGCCGATACACTGCGCGACCTAGAGATTCCTTTTGAAATGCGGGTCGTCAGCGCCCATCGTACCCCAGATTTACTCTTTGAGTACGCCAAAAGTGCCGAAGCTCGAGGCTTAGAAGTGATTGTGGCTGGGGCGGGTGGTGCAGCCCATTTGCCCGGCATGGCTGCCAGTCAGACGGTGCTGCCCGTGTTGGGTGTGCCAGTGCAAAGTAAAGCCCTCAACGGCTTAGATAGCTTACTGAGTATTGTCCAGATGCCAGCAGGTATTCCAGTGGCGACGCTTGCGATTGGACGGGCTGGAGCAGTTAATGCCGCACTTTTGGCGGCGGCGATTCTTGGCAATAAATACCCAGAGACTCGAGCCAAGCTGCATTTGTACCGCCAGCAACAAACCCAAAAGGTACTCGAGGCTTGGCTGTGATTTTGCCAAACAGCACGATTGGTATTCTGGGCGGTGGACAATTAGCACGGATGCTGGCGTTGGCTGCTAAACCGATGGGTTATCACGTCGTGGCACTCGACCCAGACCCCGATTGCCCCGCCTCGAGCGTGGTGGATGAAGTGATTGTTGGTGGTTTTAACGACCCCAATAGCTTTGCCCAACTGGCTCAGGTCTGTGATGTCGTGACGCTCGAGTTTGAAAATGTAGCAGGCGAACATTTAGCCTTGCTCGAGAAAAGTGTGCCGCTTCGCCCGAGCCGAAAAATCCTTGAAATCAGTTGCAACAGAATCCTCGAGAAAACTTTTATTGCCAAAGCCGGTGGGCGTTGTGCGCCGTTCCAAGCGATTTATACCTCTAGCGACCTCGAGAATGCCCGTTACCCGGCGATTCTTAAAACCGCCACCCAAGGCTACGATGGCAAAGGGCAAGCCAAAGTCTATACCCAACTCGAGGCGTTGCGGGCGTTTGAACGCTTTGGGTCTGTGCCGTGTGTCCTTGAGGGAATCGTGGATTTTTTTCTCGAGATTAGCGTCATTGTGGCGCGTTCTGGTCACCAAACCAAATGTTTTCCAGTCTTTGAAAACCAACACCAAAACGGCATTTTAGACATCACCATTGTGCCAGCCAGAATCCCCGAAGAAACCCAAGAAAAAGCCAAAGAAATCGCCGTAAAACTTGCCACGAGCCTTGGGTTACATGGCTTACTGTGTGTCGAAATGTTTGTCACCAACAACCGCCAAATTTTGGTCAATGAAATCGCGCCGCGCCCGCACAACAGTGGTCATGTCTCGATCGAAGCCAGTCTCACCAGCCAGTTTGAACAAGCTGTGCGTGCCATCTGCGATTTACCATTGGGCAGTTCCGCTTTACACTCAAGCGGTGCAATGGCAAATTTACTTGGCGACCTCTGGGAAAACGGCGAACCGAACTGGCAAGCAGCGCTTGAGACAGGCGCAAAACTGCACCTTTACCAAAAGCACGAGGCTCGAGCCGGACGTAAAATGGGGCATTTAACTGCACTGGGTGAAAACGCCCTCGAGACCGTCAAAGCTGCCCGAGCCGCCTTATAAAAACTAGCTGCAAACGCGGTTTTTTCCACTTCGTTTGGCTTGGTACATTTTTTCATCGGCTAAGGATAAGAGTTTTTCATGGGTCTGCACGGTGGTATCGCAGGCAATGCCAATACTGACCGTAACGATTAAATCTGGGTGGATGGTGTGCCAATTAAACTGCTCGACATTCTTACGCAAACGCTCACAAACGACCACAGCAGCTTGGGGTAAAACATTGGGTAGAACAATCACAAATTCTTCTCCACCATAACGAGCCGCTAAGTCAGAAGGGCGCAACGCCTGATGCAGCAAAACACCAATTTCGCGCAAGACCTGATCGCCAATATGATGGGAAAAGGTATCGTTAATGTCCTTAAAATTATCAATATCAAGCATTGCAACTGGCAATAATGAAGCTGTTCTCGAGGCTCGTTGAAATTCTAAGGTCAAGCGCTCTTCTAGGTAGCGACGGTTAAAAAGTTTAGTTAAAGGGTCACGAATCACCTGTTGCTGTAATTCAAAGGTGGTAATTCTTAGCTGCCCGAGCAATTCGGTTTTTTCGCGGCTACTGGCTTCGAGGGCTGCCAAGGCTTGGGCTAATTCAAGGTTGCGGGCTTTATGGTTTTCGGTTTCTGCACGGGCTTTCTCGAGACCAATTTGCACTTCAAAAGCTCGGGTGGCTTTATCGGTGTTTTCATTGCGAACTTTTTGTTCTAAAATATAAAAACGCTGATGATGTTTTAAGGCTTCTTGGTAGGCTTGGGTGGCAATGCACAAGTCACAAAGCGCCTTTTCAAAATCAATCTCGAGGGCTTTGTGTGATAAATCCTGAGCTTCACGCACCCCTTGCTCTAAAAAATCTCGAGCCGCACTAAATTCTTGCAGCTTAATATGGGCATGACCAAGATAGAGCAAAGTCGAAGCGGCAGCATCGGCATTGGAGACCTCAAGGCACGCCGCTCTGGCTTGGTGCAGGACTTCAAGTGCCGCTTGGGGAGTCTCGAGTTCAAGCATCGCCTCGCCTAAATTGGCAAGATTACGGGCAGCATCGCCACGAATACCAAGTTCGGTACAACGCGCATAGGCTTCTCGCATCAAGGCAAGACTGGTTTGGTCTTTGAATGCCGAAAAACGGGCTGTACCTAAGTTGGTCAGGGCGTGTATTTCACGCACGGCATCATGGCTGGCACGGCTGCGCTCTAGGGCTTCTTCAAAGACTGGAACGGCTAAAGTGAATTGTTGTGATTCAAAATGCAGCAATCCAATGTTAATTAAGCTACCGATAATGCCGCTTTCATCGCCAAGCAACATATTTAAGCGGTAGGTTTCTTCGACATAACGATTGCCCGTATTGAGGTCGCCCAAGCGCACCAATGCCGCACCAACAAGATTACTGCAATCGCGCTGTAACAAACGATCCTCGAGTCCAATCGCAATCTCGCGTCCATCCAACATATGTTGCAGGGTTTTTGGGAAATCGCCCGTGCAAAAAGCATAATACCCTTTGTTGCGGAGGACATAACCTTGTACTTCTTGGGTATCGGCAAGTTGTTCGGCTTCTTGGGTTTGGGCTAAACAGGCTTGATGGTCACGCTGACGCAACGACCATGCCTCTCGAAGAAGCAACATGGCTTGTGCATCTGGGCTTGAGTTCATAAAAAGCCCCGTTCTACTTGGTAAATTTATAAAAGTCTAAACGATTAGAGAGAATCCTCAGGCAAAGACAATCGGTTGGCATCGGTAGACCATAGTTAAGCGCATCATCCATTTCCTCGAGGGCTTTTTTGTCGTCCGATAAACCCAAAGCAAAAGCGGCTGCCACCAAAGGGGTCGCCATGGATGTACCACTCCAAGCCGCCTGACGATTCTCGGGGTACGCCGACCAGATGTTATCACCAGGGGCAAAGATTTTTAACTCTGTGCCGACATTGGAATACTTGGCTCGCTTATCGCTAAGGGTAGATGCACCAACCGATGTGATGTTTTTAGTCCAGAGCAGACTTTTAGCCAGATTAGCAGGAAATCCAACCGAATTTTTACCATCATTACCACTGGCAATCACAACATAGATACCACTTTTGGCGGCAGCTTGGATTGCTTTAGCGAGTGGGTCACTGACTTTACTACCTAAAGATAAATTGATGACTTTTGCCCCACGGGAACGCGCCCATTCAATCGCACGAATCACATTGCTAATGTCGCCATAGCCAGACGAATCAAGCACCCTGAGTGGCATGATTTTTGCGTTAGGTACAACTTGGGCAATAATTCCAGCCACCGCAGTTCCATGTCCAAAAGGACCAGTACCTTCGACTTCTTTTGGTTCGGGGTCTTCGTTGGAAAAATCGTACATATCCGAAGCTGCCACCAAGCGCCCTGCAAACAAGGGGTGTTTAAGGTCAATGCCGGTGTCAATCACTGCAATGGTTATTCCAGCCCCACGGCTTGCTGCTCGAGCCACGGCAGAGGGAAGTCGTGTTAAATCCCAAATACGCTGATTTAAGTTATCAATGTTTTTACTGACTTGCCCAGTAGCCCAGCTTGAAGTCCCAGTAGCCCATGAGCTTGTGCCATTGCTCCAAGTGGATGTTCCAAGTGCCATCACCGATGAAGCGGTCGAGTTTTTGTTGCTCGAGACCGAACCATTGTTTTGTGAGGCTTGTAATTCTAGGCGCTTTTGATTACTGCCGACCACAGCAAAACCCTCTTCGGGATGCCAGCTTAAAATTTTACCGCCATATGCCGCCGCGATTTGTTCTTGGTTGTCTGTACTCGTAATTTTAGCCGTGAGAACATACTCAAAATCCTGCTGACTGCTTGTTTGTTGGGTTGGCAGCGCACCGCAAGCCGATAGAAACCAAGCCGATAGCAGGCTGAGCAGAATGGGTTGTTTATTGAAGTAAAAGTTTTTCATGATTTGGAATATCTCCCGAAAATACAACTGAAAGTCATGGTACTAAAGTTCTCTTACAATGTACTTACGGCGACAAAAGAAATAAAAAGACCTCTAGGATTGCTTTTTTCTTTTGGATATACCAAGGCGACTGGTCAAAAATCACACTGCGTTTGTACGAGTGTAGACTTTATAAATTGTAGTATAGCAAGTAAATCTTTGAGTAAATGTGAAAAAATTTACGCTAGAGGTATTCTGAATTCTACGCCAAATAGCGCATTTCTCGAGCCACGCCTAAAATGCTATGACTGTAGCCATGCGTTTATTCTGGGAAATTACCAAACGCGCCTTGGCTCGGCATTTGACGTACCGCGTTGCCACAATCACAGGTTTAATCACCAATTTATTTTTTGGTGTCTTGCGTGCCAGTGTCCTCTTGGCGCTTTTGGGCAACTCGAACAGCGCCAACGGCTGGAATGCCCAAGACATCGTGACTTATGTGGCTTTAACCCAAGCCCTGATGATGGTGGTCTCGATTTTTGGCTGGTCTGAACTGATGAACACGGTCTATCGCGGCGAAATTGCTGCCGAATTGCTGCGCCCAACCAGCCTGTATACTTTTTGGTTGGCTCAGGATGTTGGACGTGGTTTGACTGCCCTTCTGACTCGAGGCATCAGCATCATGCTGGTCTGTTGGCTCTTTTTTGCGATTCGAGTCCCCAACAATTTCTGGCAATGGTTAGCGGTACTTTTATCGCTTGGATTGGCAATGTGCCTCAGTTTTGCGTTTCGTTTTATCGTCAATTTAGCCGCCTTTTGGTCGCCCGATGCAAAAGGCATTGCCCGATTTGCATTTATTGTGCTTGGTTTTGCCAGTGGTTTTTTAATGCCCTTACGCTTTTTTCCAGATTGGCTACAGCAAATTTTGGCACTGACCCCATTCCCACACATGATGAACAGCACGATCGAAATCTATATTGGCTCGAATAAAACCCTCGAGCTACTGGCTTTACAGCTTTTCTGGGCAATCGTACTGACTTTAATTGCCCAACTCATTTTGGCTCGAGCCACCAAAAGGTTAGTGATTTTAGGAGGATAAACCGTGCTGCTCGAGAATTTACGACTTTACCGTTTTTTATTGCTGGCACAACTCCGCAGTGCTTTGCAGTACCGTCTGTCTTTTGGTTTGGATGTTCTCAGCACCAGTTTAGTGACGGTTACAGAGTTCGCGGCGTTTGTGCTGGTGTTCTCACGATTCGAGGGCTTGGGCGGTTGGACACTGGTCGAAATCATGTTTTTATACGGCTTGGTTGAGTTTACTTTTGGTTTAACCGATATGGTTTTTGATGGCTTTGACTCGCCAACCTTTTCCCAACATATTCGCAAAGGTACACTCGACCAGTTTTTGCTGCGTCCTGTCAACCTGATGATTCAGATTTTTGGTTCGTCTTTGTCTTTTCGGCGTATCGGACGGGTACTGTTTGGCGCGAGTATTTTTGCCTATGCGCTGCTGCATAACCCCCAAGTCTGGCAACTCGAGAAAATGCTCTACTTACCGCTTGTGATTTTTGGAATGGCTTTGTACTTTGGGGCGCTGTTTTTGATTGGCGCAAGCATCACGATTTTTACAGTAGACAGCACCGACGCAATGAATTTATTGACTTATGGCGGTAAAGATATGATGTCTTATCCGATGAGTATTTACACCGATTGGCTAAGAGTTATGTTTACCTTTTTATTTCCAGTGGCACTTGTTAATTATTACCCAGCACTCTTTTTTCTCGAGAAACCAGACCCGTTTGGCTTTCCGAGCTTTATGCCGTTTCTTGCGCCGTTGGCTGGAATAGCGATGTTTTTGTTGGCGCTCAGGTTTTGGAAATTTGGTTTAATACGTTATCAGGGTGTTGGGTCATGATTAAAGTCGAAAATTTATGCAAATACTTTGAAATTCGCAACCACCATAAGAGCGGTTTAGCGGTGCTGCAAAACTTTTTTAAGCCCGACTCGAGAACCCTTAAAGCCGTGGACAACATTTCGTTTACGGTTAGTAAAGGCGAGATGGTCGGCTATTTAGGACCAAACGGTGCAGGCAAAAGCACCACCCTAAAAATGCTTTCGGGCTTACTTGTGCCAACTTCGGGGCGGCTCGAGGTGGCTGGTTTTGTGCCATGGAAATCACGCCAAGCCTATGTGGCACGAATCGGCGCGGTCTTTGGGCAGCGCAGCAGCCTGTGGTGGGATTTACCAGTTATTGAGAGTCTCGAGTTACTACAACACATTTATAAAATTCCAACGCCTCGCTTCTCGAGTAACCTCAAAGCATTTAAGAAATTGCTCGATTTGGACGAATTTATCACCTCCCCAGCCCGTTCTTTAAGCCTTGGGCAACGTATGCGGGCAGATTTATGTGCGGCGCTGCTGCACGACCCAGAATTGCTTTTTTTGGACGAACCAACGATTGGCTTAGATGTGGTTGCCAAAGAGCGAATTCGTGAATTTATGAAGCAAATTAACTCGGAGCGCGGCACAACCGTGATGCTGACCACCCACGACCTCAGCGATGTGCAAAAACTTTGTTCTCGAGCCATGATTATTGACCATGGAAAATTATTATTTGATGGGCAACTCGAGGACTTGACCAGCAAATTTGGTGGACTGCGGCGTTTGATTCTGGATTTTGAAGACGCGCCACAAAGGCTCGAGGTGCAAGGTGCAAGCGTTGTTAGCCAAGCTGGCTCAAGGCTGACGCTCGAAATTTACAAAGAGACTGGCGTGATGGATTTGATTGCCCAAATTTCTCGAGCCTACAGCATTCGGGATTTACGCCTTGAAGAACCCGAAATCGAAGCCACAATTCGCCGAATTTATGAAGGGGATTTGCTGTCCGCCTCTGCTTTTGGCGCAAATACCAATTGAAACCTCACCATTTGAAATGATGCTTTGCGGCGAGTTGCTCGATGCTGATGCAATCGCTTGGGTCAATAGGTTCGGTTAGAAGCTCAATGATTTCAGAACGCAACTCGAGACCTGCGTCGGGGTCTGTTTCACGCATGGTTTCTCGTACAGTTTCTTGAATAATAAAACGCAATTCGGCTACTGTTAAATCTGCGACTCGTTGCATACCAAAAATTCTAAACCTTTGCCCTTAAAAAAGCGAATCCAGTCTCGAGTCTCTGGTATTCTAGTTGCTAATGAAACGAGCCGTAACAATTCATACCGATGGCAGTTGCCTTGGAAACCCCGGGGCTGGTGGTTGGGCAGCCGTCCTCGAGTACCAACACAAAAATGGTCAGACCACAACCCTCGAGTTAAGCGGCGGTGAGGCGCACAGCACCAACAATCGGATGGAACTGAGCGCTGCCATCGGGGCGCTCGAGGCACTGAATAAGCCTTGTATGGTGACGCTCTACACCGATTCGCAATACCTGCGTAAAGCCTTTGAGGAGGGCTGGCTTAAAAGCTGGCAGCGCAACGGCTGGAAAACCAAAGATAAGCAACCAGTCAAAAACAAAGAACTCTGGGAGAAATTGCTGCTGCTCGAGGCACAGCATGAAGTCTCTTGGGCGTGGGTTAAAGGTCATGCGGGCAACGACCTCAACGAACGCTGTGACCAATTGGCTCGAGTCGCGGCACAAAAATATCGGGAGGCAGGAAAATGAACAACCAAACCGTCAGACGAATGCTTGGTAGTGGTCATGCTTTTGGGCAAGCAAACCAAATTTTAGCCAACCTCGAGCCAGAAATCGCGCTTAAAATTCCAGCCAATGCCGTTCACAGCATTGCGGGTCATGTGGCGCATATGGCATGGTGGCAACGGCAAATGCTACTCGATATTGAACTTGGCAAACGCCAACGCCAGACAACCGACGAATTTCCCAACACGATTGCGCTCGAGGCTTGGGAGGCGGTGCAAAAAGATTTTCTGGATGGTCTCGAGCAACTAAAAAAATGCTGTGACGACCCAGCCCTATTGCAGCAAAAATACATTCACACCTCCGAAACGATTGGCGAGGCGCTGCTGGATTTTGCACTGCATAACGCTTATCACCTTGGGCAGATTGTGCTGCTGAGGCGTTTGCAAGGTGCTTGGAGTCCTCAATCATGATTCGTTCGCTTGGCTACAGAACCGATTTATTCTTTCGTGGCTTTGAAGGCGAAATTCTCGAGGAAAATGACTTAAAAGTCTTGCCAACTTAATTGCTCGAGAATAGTAAACCCCTATTAGGATATTGCGCCAATATTGAGACTTTAGAAAGTAAAGTAGACTGTTGCTATGCTTCGGCTTTTTGGCATGGTTTCGTACCAAGAAATTTCGATTACGCTTGAACGTGCCTTGTACTTGGTGGCACTGCTGGTCTGTCAAGACACTTGGGTGACTCGAGATGAAGCTAAGTTGCTGCTCTGGCACAATGATGCTGTCTACCCTGAGCGCTTGCGACAACTGCTCTATAAAACTAAACACTTGCCTTATGGAACGCCTTTAGAAGTCACTCGGGCGCAGTTGCGTTATGTGGGGATGTCGGACATCACAGCCTTTCGCCAGTCAATCGCGGCTCAAAATTGGCGAGCGGCGATTGACCTCTACCAAGGTGATTTATTGCAATACGCCAAGTTTGACAACCCCGAACTCGAGCAGTGGTTTACTTTTGAACGTGATGCTTTGCGCCATCAGTTTAGAAAAGCAGTTCTCGAGCAAATTTGGCGTGTTCAAAAACCCCAAGCGATGGTGTTGCTCGAGAATGCCTTGAAACTCGATGCTGATTGTGGAGATTTTCAAGAAGCGCTTGGTCATTTTGGACAGACATTGCCAATAGCCATCAATCAAAATAAATTACCAGCCACAATCAATCACTTTATCGGCAGAGGACTCGAGTTGGATTCGATTTCAAAAATTCTTAGCAATCCTGATTGTCGGTTACTCAGTCTGGTTGGCATGGGTGGCATTGGCAAAACCCGCTTGGCACTCGAAGTAACCAAGCCAATGCCTAACACGGTTTTTGTGGACTTAGCCCGTTTAACAAACAGCCAAGATGTTCCAATGGCGATGCTCGAGGCATTAGGACAACGTTCTAGCGAAAAACCACTAGAGCAATTGCTCGAGCTTTTAGAACAACAACAATTATTTTTGCTGCTCGATAATTTTGAACATTTAATGGCGGCTCGAACTGACATCGCTTTTTTACTGGAACATAATCAAACGGTGCGATTTTTAATCACCAGCCGTGAGAACTTGGGTTTAGTCCAAGAACAGGTTTTTGAAGTCCGAGGCTTTGCCATGCCAGACACCACTTTTGACTTTGAAGCACAAGATACAGCCCGACTTTTTTTACAGGCGGCACAGCGCAACGAAGCCAGTTTTCGTTTTTATAACAGCGACGAAGTACCTTTTAAGCGCATTATACAAGCCGTCAATGGTATTCCTTTGGGTTTAGAATTGGCTGCCAGTTGGACAAAAATTTTAAGCCTCGCCGAAATTGCCACCGAACTCGAGCAGAGCCTTGATGTTCTGAGCATCAATGCACCTGATATGCCGCAGCGTCATCAGAGTTTAGAAGCGGTGTTTACCTCGAGTTGGACATTATTAAGTCCCACCGAACAAAATGCCTTGGCGCAATTATCGGTTCTGCGCGGTGGTTTTGATAAAGTCATGGCAAACCAAATTGCGGGTGCGAGCTTACAAAGACTGCTGCGCTTGGTCAATAAATCCTTAATTATTCGAGATGGACAGCGCTTTTATATGCACGAAATGATTCGCCAGTATAGCCAAGAACAATTATCTCTCGAGCAAAAAGATATGGCTTTGCAGCAACTTGGTAAAATCATCTTTGATCTTTCTAAGCACTGGTATGAACACAGCATGGATGCAACCCAAACCGAACTGAGCCAGCGACTCGAGTATGAAATTGCCAACATTCGCGTATTACTACAATGGATTTTACAAAACGACAGTCTACTTGGAGCAAGGATTGTCGGTAATCTCGAGCATTTCTGGTACTCAAGAGGTTATTGGCGCGAAGGAATTGATTTGGCAGCCCAATTTCTGGCTTTTTCTGGTCTGCCAGACAGCATTCGCTTACGGTTAATTTGGGTGCAAGTCACGCTGTACAAAGAATTAAGCGATTATGATTTATCTCGAGCCACTTTAAGTCAATACCATAGCCTTGCCAAGTTACTTGACGACCAAGCTGCCATTGCAGGGGCAGAGAAGTTTTTGGGCGTTCTCGAGTTAGACCAAGGTCATTTAGAACTTGCCAAAATTCACTTAGAAAATGCCCAACAATTCTACCAAAAAGAAAATGACCAAAATAAGGTTGCTATTTGCCTTAATGACCTTGGGGCTGTGTATTATAGGCAAGATAACCTTGAAACCGCCAAAGCACTGTTCACCCAATCATTGCACTTAAAGCAGCGTATTGGCGATAAGCAGGGCATTTCTTATGCAATCGGCAACCTTGCTAACATCGCTGGGCAACAAAAAGATTTTGCGCTCGAGAAAACCCTGCAAGAAGAATCGTTGCGCCTAAAACGCGAACTGGGCGATCAAAAAGGCATTGGCTTGTGCTATCACTCGCTTGGTGCAAATGCGCTTGACCAAGACCAACTGGAGAGCGCGATACCGCATTTTTTAGCCTCACTCGAGATTTTTATGCGTTTAGGACAACGTTATACCAGTTCAGTGATTTTAGAGGACTTCTCGAGAATTGCTGGAAAAACCAAGCAGTTCAAAACCGCAATTATTCTGGCGGCAGCAGCCAGTAATTTGGTCAGTCAAACTCGGCATAGTCCACCGGGAAACTGGACAGCCAAACACGATGATTTACGCCAAGCCAGCCAATTAAGCGACTTAGACATTCTCGCACTCGAGCTTCGCGGACAGAATTTAAGCCTACAAGAAGCTGTGGCGTTTGCACTGGCAAACAAAGACGCTTGGCTCGAGCCAGCAAAATCTACAGCCTCGAGCAGTTGATTGTCACCCCTCACCGAGCTTGCCACGGATTGCCCGCAGGAAAATTAACCAGCGTTCCGCTCGAGCCATCCGTAATTTCATTGAGTGCGGTTGTCCCACTTGGGCTGTCCAATTTGAAATAGGCGACCAGATTTGTTGGGTACGGGGCGTTGAGTTCACGAAGTGCATCTTGTTGAACTTGGTTGCTTGTCCGAGCCACATTCCAAATTCGTACCTCGTCGAGTACGCCACCAAAACCCGGAGCAGGGTTGTTGCGTCCCATCAGCAGCGTAGAGGGCGTGAAAAGTTGCAAACCATCGGTGGAATCGGTGGCGCTGGCAGCCAGCACACCATCTAGGTACAAAGTTAAAGAACTTGCGGCGTTCCGCACAAAGGCAAGGTGATGCCATTGGTTGTCGTTGACCAATTGGCTCGAGAGCAGCGTAGATACATCGCAAGTTAGAAAGCTGCCCGTTTTCGTACCGCAGTATTCAAGACCAATTTTACCGTTGCTAAAAAAGAGATTAAATGGTTGCTTCCCGATTTTTAGCATACTGACAATCGGGTAGGTTTCATTTTGGTTAAATGCCGTGTTGGGAATCTTGACCCAAGTTTCGACGGTGTAACTTTGGGCGGTTGCGCTGGTCAGGGTATTATCTGTGGCGGATACAACCGCATCGCGTGAACCACCAAAGTTGAGGGCATTAGCAAAGTTCTTGGTTGCGTTGAGCAAAACCGAAATAACGCCAGAGGGAGAATCGGTGATGGTGAGAATGTCAAGCGCTCGATCGTTGTTGAAGTCGCCCAATTCCACCGCAGAAGCGAAGTTCCCTCCGATTGTGGGACTGACAGGATTACTAAAACCGCCCAGACCATCGCCAATCAGTACCTGTACTTTGCTTCCAGAGGTGTAGGCTGGCAAGGCTGCGTCGAGTTTACCATCGCCATTGAGGTCGCCTAAGGAAACCAAATCCGCCCGTTGGGTAAAACTAAACTTTGTCCCAAAGCTAAATCCGCCTTGACCATTGCCCAATAATGGTAGGACTGCAAGGGCAGAGACCGCCAGTGCATCGAGTTTGTTATCGCCATTTAAGTCGCCAAGGGCAATCGAAGTGACTGCGTTTCCAAGCGTGGTATCCAGCGCAATATCTGTGGTTTTGACAAAGCCACCAAAACCATTACCAATCAGTACCGAAGCACTGCTCGAGTTTAAGTTAAAAACCATCGCATCAAGAGAACCATCGTTATTGAAGTCGCCAATTTCAATTTTAATTGGAAATGCCCCAACCGCAACCTCCGAGATTTTAGCAAAACCACCCAGACCGTTGCCTATCAGCACCGAAACATCGTTTGAGCTCAGGTTGACAACGGCGGCATCGAGTTGACCATCGTTATTAAAGTCACCGAGTGCCAGTGACTTTGGAGCATTGCCAGCAATCACATCTGGAGCGCTCGAGAATGTTCCGTCGCCGTTTCCCAGTTTGACCGCGACCACCCCATCAGCGAAAGTGGCAATCATGGCATCCAAGTTGCCATCGCCGTTCAAGTCGCCCAACGCCGAAGCGCTAGGCGCAATAACTGCAAAGCTAAGATTTGGGGCGGTGGTGAAGCCACCCTGTCCGTTGCCCAGACGCACCACCACCGTGTTGGCGGATTGATCACTGGTTATCGTATCGAGGTTGCCATCGTTGTTAAAATCACCTAAACTGCCCAGTTCACTGTTAAGTCCAATTGCAAAATTCTGACCCACCAATGCCACGCTTGGAATGCTGCTACCCACTTTTGGCAGACTGGCAACCCGAAACCTCGAGACACGACGACATGAGCTTGACCCCGAAGCTGTGCTGATGTTCTGGGTTTGCGCCACTTCGACTTCTTCGCTTGGAAAAAAAGCCTGGCTATTGGTTTGGATTAAATTATTGCCCGTTGCCAAATAGCCACTCGAGCGAGTCCCAGATTGTAAACCACGCACAGTCAAGCCCAAATTGGTGTTTAGCAAAGATGGAAAAGTCGCTGTTACACTCGAGTTGATAGGATTAAACATGGTGTTTGGGGCAGGCGTAAGGTTTGAACTTGTGATGCGCCCATCGAGCGTGAAGCCTTGGGTTGCCACAAGTGGGTTAGCTGTTCGCACCCCACACAGTGCTTGGCTGGCACTGAGCGCGTAACTCGAGCCAGTCATGATTCGCACCAGTGCAGGGGCAGCCAAGCTACCCACACCCCGCGCTCGAGCCAGAACAAGCCCATCATTATTTTGTTCGGCTTGACTTTGCGTCACAACACCGATGTCGTCGGTACTGACAATAAAGGTTAGTGCAAAACGGTACGGCGCGGTTGTGGCAGCGTTATCCTGTGCCGTAGGAAGCTGCACCGCCAGTGTGACTTGCCCCATGCTGCCACTGAAAATGCTTCTCAGGTGCGAAGTGGCACTTCTACGGGCAATAAAACCATACTCGAGCGCGGTGTCGGATGCGCCAATCACACCAGCATTACGCGCCGCTATTGTTAAATTATTTGCCTCGAGTGGTAACAGAATACCCATATCAGCCCGAAAAGGGTCAACCGCCAACGAGCCATTCGTTCCGTGGGCTGGTTTGATGCTCTGGGCGTTGCTACTCGAGGCAGTGCCACCAAAAGTAAAAATGTTTTTGACAGCCGTCCCACCGACATTGCTCGAGGCTTGGTTGTACGCCACCAGCATGATGTTTTGTAAGATGTTACCACTGGTTTGCCTCAGTCCAAAAGTTGCCGAAAGGGTGCGAATCCCAGCTTCATCTCGAGTCAGTACACTGGTTGGTGGAACAAAAGTAAACGATGCTTCTGGTTGCACAGTTAGCGCTGCTGTACCGAGTTTGGCACTCGAGAAAACTGCTTTTGGGGCAGTGTTATCGCTCGAGAAAACCACCTCGAGCCGTAGGGCAAACGCACCAACTATGCCTTGCCTGATAAACCAAGTAACGATAGCAAGTAATCATCATGTAATAACGCCTTCAAACGTTTCCGTCGCTTAG
>JAYWGM010000036.1:0-31270 GCA_043778225.1 Deinococcales bacterium
TCACTTAAAAATCTTTCATGAATTTTACGAATGCGTCAGTCAAGCAAATATATTCTCATTGAGATGAATCATACGAGACTGATTAGCTTAACTTGGTATAATACCAAACTGAGTTAATCAGTTGCGTATTTTGACTGATTAACCGACTAAGCGACCCAAGCCCGTCAGGTGCTGCTTTAGGGGTCAAGAACGATTTGACCTGTTTTTTGCGACCCAAGCGCCCAAGCCCGTGAGGTGCTGCTTTAAGGGCAAGAAGCCCGTGAGGTGCTGCTCTAGGGGTCAAGATGGTCAAACGAGAGTGATTAAGTTAATTCGGTATAAGCCTGACGCAATCACATTAATGCTCAGGCTTATTTTTCCAGAATATTCACAGTACCCAACACAGACCAGCCGCCTTGCAAAGCAAAGCTTGAATCCCAGTTGGCATTGACCACTGTGATCTGATTGGCAAATTCTATGTATGTCTGACGTGCGGCAAGTTTCCAAGCTGTAGGTTTTACTTTTGTTGCATCGGGCTGCACAATCCGAATTGCCAAGCGATAACTGCTTTGATTGTCTGCTGGTATCGGTAGTTCTGCCATGACTTTATTCGCTTTTCCTGTAAAAAAATTGGATAGTTTTTGGCTAGATTGAATCACTTTCAGTGGCGTGTCAGTGGACTGTGCAAGTATAGCCAGTTCAATATCCCAATCGTAATAAAAAGGAGCGATTCCGATGTTGTTGATTTCGACAGACAGAGAAATGGCTTTTGTGCCTTTTGGTAGGCTCGAGGGAAATAAAGCTTGTTCAATCTGAAAGTTGTAACCCATCTGCTTATGGGCTTTGATGTATTCTTCGCGCTCCAAACCATACTGTTGTGTGTGCTTACTGGCATCAAACGGTTCACGATAAAAAGCACCGATTTTCATGGTCGAATAGTGCGCTCGCTGGATTGATTGCAGACCTGCTCCTGCCAAATAAAATTCACTGCCATTTGGTCCTGGTGGCGATTCACCGCCAATTGGTCCTTGCTTCCATTTCTCTCCAACATTGTACTCAAAGGCGTTATTATGACTATTTCCTGTCCAGAAGTAGTCGTTATGAAAACCAACCTTGTTATCGCTTTTTAAGACTGGATCATCCAAGTATCGCCCCATCAGCAACTTATCAGGGAAGGCTGCTTTGTAAGCATCAAGAATTTGCTGTTTTGTATCATTAGAGAGTTTGTACCCCTGACCTCCAGCCTCGGGTTTGAATTGAAATGCGTGCCATTCACCCCAGTAACCAATAATACCTAGTTGTATCGCATAGATTCTAGGATCGTTGTTGAATCTTTGTCCCAGAGCAGCAATCATTTGTTTGGCTTGTTCAACAAAATATGGATTGTTGAAATCAACAACTGTACCACCACCCTTACCCAAGGTGTTTTTACCTGTCAGTAAATCCACTTTTTGCATCAGCCATGCTGGACAAGCCAATTTGTTTTTGTCTGTCTCTGAACCATCCCATTGACAAAAGACTCGCAAAATAAGGTGCTTGTTGTTTGGACCTTTTCTGTTCAAATGCCAATCTAACGCCCACTGTCCTTCTATTTTTGCTGAGGTGAAATCTTGATCGTTGGGTTCAAAGTCCCTCCAAGGAATGTAAGTAAAAGCGACGCTTGATTCGTCGTTACTGTCCCATTGTCCAACGTTCCAGCCCTTCATTGGGTTTTTTATTGCACCATCGGTTTTTTCAAAGCGGTGGCTCTGCATTACAAGCGGCTCGGGTTGAGCCAGTTGGGGGCTACATGAAACCTGCAAGGCAATTATTGCCAAGAGGAGATAACTTCGCTGCCAGATTCTCATTTTTTGATTCTAACTTTGAATCAGCAAAAAATCTGTGAACAAGTATACCCAAATTGTACTGGCATATACTGCAAAAAGTTTATACATTGTTGAGTAGCTAATTTCTGAGCTTCTGTGCCAAGCGTTCAAGCGCACCTGCGGCAACACCCAGAATTGGCGCACCATGCCCAATCACCAAATTCAGAGGCTCGAGTTTGGCGGCAACTGCCAAACTGCGTTTGGCTTGGGGCATATCTGGGGTAAAAGCGGCAATTGGCGCTCGCAGACCCAAGATGTTGACGCAACAATCGCCGCCAAACAAAGTGCGGCTGCTTTGGATAAAGTAGCCAAGTTGCCCCGGGGCGTGTCCGGGCAAAGCGATAGTGCTTAAACCAGCCATGACCGACTCGAGGTTGTCTGCCCCTTGTAATTCCTGATGGACGACTCCCTTGACTGGGATTTGTTTAGTTTGGGCGCTTTGTACCGAGCGTTTCATCCAACGACCAAAGGCGCTCAAGGTCTGGTCTTCAGGTAACTTTTGTGGCTCGAGTCCGCGAATTACGCGGGCTTCTTTGGCGTGTGCCCAAACGGTCGCCCCCGAGGCTGCCGCCAATGGCTCGAGGTCGCCGATGTGGTCTGGGTGTGCATGGGTAATCAGAATGTGTTTGACATCTTTGAGTGTCCAGTTTTTGCTTGCTAAGGCTTTGAGAATTTTTGCACTCGAGCCATTACCGCCAGTGTCTATCAGGGCTAAACCACCACTCGGTAGCTCGAGAATACCAATGTTAGCGATACCGAGATTAACTGCCCAAATTCCTTGTGCGATGGCTTGCATGGTTTTATTCTACGCTGTTGGAAAAGTAAACTCGAGACTCGAGCCAGTATTTTCTTGGCTCGAGACCGCCATCTCACCGCCTGCCAGCGCCACCCGTTCGCGCATTCCAGTCAAGCCTAAATGCCCCTCGAGCAAGCCCTGATTGTTTTGTACCGCAAAACCACGCCCGTCGTCTTCGACCAGCACTTCTAGGGTTTTCTCGAGAAAGCGTAAGCGCACCGAGCAATGGCTGGCATGGGCGTGTTTTTCGATGTTGGTCAGGGCTTCTTGCACCACACGGTAAATGGTCAGTTCTAAAGCCGTCTCGAGGCGGCGTTCAGTTCCTTGAATCTCGAGCCGTGCGTCGGTGCTGGTTTGTTCACAGAGCCACTCGAGAGCAGGCAGCAACCCCAAATCATCCAAGGCACTGGGGCGTAAGTTACGGCTAAAGCGCCGCACACTGGCAATCGCAGCATCCACATCGGAGCGAATATCGCGCACTCGAGCCACGGCATCGGGGGTTGGCATCGTCTCGAGGGCGGTTTCGAGGCGGTCTAAACGCCGTGTGATCGCTACCAAAGTTTGGGCGGTGTCATCGTGCAGTTCTCGGGCGATACGGCGGCGTTCTTCTTCTTGGGCTTGGGTAAATAAACTTAGGAAACTGCGTAACTCCGTAGCTCTGGCTTGAGCTTGTCCGCGTCCTTCAATCTCGAGCGCCAGTTTTTGTTGCTCCGATAAATCGCGGGCAATCACTAAGCCGCCTTGTAATTCGCCATTGCGATAAAGCGCCGATAGTTTTATCTCGAGCATCGCAAGGCTGGTGTCGGCTCGTCTGACTTGGGCAGTGAAGGTGCTGGAAATTTGTTCGCGCATTGTGCGCCACGCTTGGCGAGCGGCTTGGCTGCTTTCTGGCTCGAGTAAATCGTCAAAACGGCGCTCAAGCAGTTCGGAGGGGGCATAACCCAAGACCTCGAGTGCCGCATTATTGGCATAAGTCACACGTCCTTCAAGGTCGGTTGAGATGATTAAGTCGGTTGCCCCCTCGGCAAGTAAGCTGTATTGCTGCTGTTGGGCTTGAATCCGTTCGTAGAGCCGTGCATTCTGAATTGCAAGCGCGGCTTGTTGGGCAATGGCGGCAGCCAAACGCGATTCTCGAGCCGTGATTTCCGAGGTTCTGGTGCTGTCGGCGTACAAAATTCCTAGCACTTGCCCTTGTACTTGAATTGGAGCGACCACAAATGCCTGAGCGCCCAAAAGGGTTGGTCCTTCGCTTTCGAGCGATTCGTCTTGGGCTTCGTTAATCACAATTGGCTCGAGGTCAAAAATCAGTTTCACAAAGGCATCGTCGCTAATCACAAAGGGTTTGATAAAACCTTCTAAGCCATCCTTAAACCCTTGAGCATAGAGTTTACCAATTTCGGCACGTTGATTTTCGATGTCGAGCAGGTCAAAAAAACCAATAAAACTGCGTTCTAAATCCAGAGTCTCGAGCGCTTCGCTGCAAACCCTAGCCAGCACTTCATCGAGTTCGAGCGTACTGCTGGTGACTCGAGCCATTTCAAGCAGTGCATTCTCGTCGGCAAAGGCTCGAGCATTGCCCAGTGCCACCCCAGCCTGTGCCGCAAATGCCGATAAAGTCTCGAGTTCGTCGGGGCTAAAGGTTCGAGTTTGCGGGAAATACAACGCCAATGCGCCATAAACTTCACCTCGAGCCATCAGTGGCGCTGCCAGTAAATCAGCCGCCGCAATCACTTCGGCAACTCGGGTGGATTCGAGCAGTAAATCTAAGCCGCGCTCGAGCAAGCCATCATCCTCAACCCCATAACTGGCTCGGACTTCGAGGACATTTCGCACCCGTTCAAAGACCGCACAAGCATTTGCACCAAGCAACAGCACGGCAGTCTCGAGAATCGCTTCTAAAGTCTCGGAAATACTTAAACTGGCTGATAAACGCTGCATCACCAGCCGCAAGCCTTCGGCACTTTGACGTTTGGCACTCTCGAGCAGATAAGAACGAGCATTTTCGATAGCCAGCGCCGCAATTTCAAGCATTGCCTGCCCCAAAGAGACCATTCGCTCCGAGATTTCGATGCCAGTCCGAGTGGTGTCGGCATACAAGACCCCCAGTGTTTCGCCCCTCGAGACAATCGGTAGCATCAAAAAGGCTTCTGCACCAAATTTACGTGGGGTACTCGAAAAACTTCTGGTCGAGGACTTGACTTCGTTTAAGACAATTGGCTGCCCACGGTGCAGACGGGCAAAACTTTCTGCCGAAATTGCCAGCACTTCGTCGGACTCGAGTTCTGGAAACTGGTACTTAAAATAACCTCGAGCCTCCGCGCCGGCTTCGGATGCGCTCGAGAATAAGCCCAATAATCCACGTTCTAAACCTAAGGCTTCGACAGTCTGGGTCAGGCTTTGCAGCAAAATTTTATCGAGTTCTAAGGTATTCGAGACCTGCCTAGAAAGCTCGGACAAGGCTTTGGTTTCTTTTTCGCGGCGCACCGCATCTCGAGCTAAACGAGCAGCTTCTAGGGCAATGCCGCTGAGTGCCAAAAAATGTGGCTCGAGCGACCCAGCCCCGCGAGTCTCGAGCCAACCAATCCGCCGTCCTCGAGCTTCGAGTGGCACAGCTTGTTCTAGCGCTAAACCAAGTGGTAAATCCTCAAAGCGCAGACCATCGCCGCCTAAACTCGAGACTCCAAGCGCATTGGCAACCGCCACGGTTTCACGCCGCTCATGGTTCTCGAGCAGCACCCGCACCGATTGCGCCCCGCTTAGTTGCAGCGCGGTTCGGGCAATTAACTGCCCAGTGGCGGCTAAACCTCGAGTGGTGTGCAGTGTCTCGAGGTAAGTGTTTTCTTGGGCAAGGTTCACGGCGCTATCCTAATGCTTGGGAGTTCGTAGGACGAGGGTATGTTCCTACGAACTCCCCCGCCTTCTTGCCCTGAAAGCAGCACCTGACGGGCTGGGTCGCTCGTTGAGGGGGTTTAGGTGCTTTGGTCTTCTTTGCTCGAGTCTGTAGTTACCGCTTTGGGTTTATCTAGGTCAACTGGTTTCTCGAGTTCAACAACCGCTTGCGGGTTCTCGAGGTCAACAGCTTCTAGCTTCTCGAGTTCAACAATTTTTTCTTGAAATTCTGGTTCTGGGCTGACCGTGGTGGTTTTAACTTGGCGCGAAGCGTTTACGGTTCTGGATTGTAATTGCGTGACAATAAAGTAGACAATCCCCACCAAAATAGCGACTGGCACAAGCCAACGCAGCAATGCCACGATGATGCTGGCAAAACCAAGCAGCAAACCACCCAATAGGCTCAGCAGCCAACCAAGTAAGTATAAACCAGCCAAGCCGACGACCACAGCGACCAAGCCTTTGACGATAACCTCGAGCGTATTGCGCCAATCTGTTTCTTTCATAATTGTATTGTACGTTGTTTTTGGTGAAAAAGTTGCAGCTTAATCGGAACGTGAAACCATAAAGACCAAAATTCCATGTAAGCCCAGTTTTTTGTCCACATTAAAAGCTATCCCAGAAAAAACAGCAATCCGTTGCTCGAGGATTTCTCGAAGCTCGACCAAAACTTGGGCAATAATAAGCTCAGAACGGGCTTTTTCTGTACCCTTGCCAAAGACCAAGGGTAAGTTGCGTTTAAGCACTGCTTGCAATAATTGGCTGGCAGCATGGGGCGCAATACTCGAGAACAAATCCTTGTGCTGCACAAACGAAAGTCCAAATCGCTGCACCAATAACTCGAGCGTAAAACCTTCGTAGGACATGGGTTTAGCCTAGCATGGTTTAGTCACTCGAGTGGCGGCGAATGTTGATGACGCTAAAAAATGCCAGTAAGGTAAACAAAAACGTTAAAAGAATCACGCCATCCATCTTTAAGGTCGAGACAAAAATGCCGCCCAAAAGCGAGCCACCAATTAAGTTTCCGCCAGCCAGAAAAATGCTGTATAAGCCCATCACCACACCACGGTCTTCTGGGAAATCCTCGGAAATATCGGCGAGGTAAGCAAGTGCCACGGGCGTAAAGCCAGCTTGAAAAAATGCCCCAACCAGCAGAATGATAAACCAAATGTTGGTTGGCTCGAGTGGTGTTGGAATCACCAAGTTCAGTCCGAGTTCTGGGTGATTTAAGAAAAACCAACTGACCGAAATCGCCAGTAAGCCTCCACCCGCATACAGCATTGGGGTGCTGCGCTTACCAGATTTTGCCCGTTCAGCCCAAAAAATCAGTCCAGCCAAAAAGGCAGCCGCGAAAAACCCAAGGTACAAACTGACCTGTTCTGGCTTAAATGCACCAACCAGAGCTTGACCGGTCTCGAGTGGGATTTTTGCCGCCGACAAGATATTTTGAACATGAACAATCCATAGCCCAATTACGGCGGTGGCTGCCAACCAAGCCGGTAAAAAACGTACCAAACGCTTGTTCCCAAGTGCTTTGGTGTAATCAGTCCAAGAGCGGCGTTTTTCGATTCGCACCCCAATACTTGGCAGAAAAAACCAAAAAACCAAAGCCCCCAGCACATAGACCCCAGCCAAAAATGGATAACTGCCCGTGCCAAGAATGCTCCAGAGCAGTGGTCCAAGAATGATGCTGCCGCCAATCACACCAAGTAAGGTCACAATTTCATAAATCCCCATGATTCGCGCTCGGTGCGGACTGCCATCGGTTAAATCGGACAAATAACCAAGTGTGGCTGGAATCGCCGCCGCCGCGCTGACTCCTTCGATAATCCGAATCAAAAACAGCATCTCGAGACTCGAGGTTAGGGGATAGAGCAGCAAAGCGACAGCGCCGATTACGGGTGCAATTGCCATCAGTAGTTTTCGTCCTACACGGTCGGTTAAAGCCCCAAAGATAGGCGCAAGAAAAAATTCGGTGGCATAGTACCCAGCCGCCACAAACCCCACTTCTAAGCCTTCGCGCCCCAGCGATTTTAAGTAAAAATTAAGTGTGCCAGTTGCTAAGCCGCCACTGACGCGCAGCAAAAACGTACCCAACAAGACGATGATCGCCCCATAGACCAGCAGGTTTGGCTCGAGTCGGCGTGAATTTTGATTCTGAATAGGTCCCATGTAGTGAAAGAATTTTAACCCAATTTAATGAGGGAGTTTTTCCCCTACGAAATTACGATATGGTTTTGCTATGAAGCGATTTGATTACAACTTTGTAGAATATAAGGTCATCCAAATGGTGACTGGACAAATTCAAGAAAATGCCTATTTGGTCTGCCATGAATCGGGCGATGCCCTTTTGATTGACCCCGGCGATGATGCCGAAGCGATTTTAGAAGTGATTCGGCTCGAGAAGGTCAAAGTTCTAGCCATTCTTTTGACCCATGCCCATTTTGACCACATCGGTGCAGTGCAAGTGACTCGAGTTGCTTTGGCTTGCCCAGTTTATTTACACCAAGACGCTTGGACTTCGTACTCGAGAGCGCACATTGCCCCAGCCCGTTACAACTTGGCGTTTGTCCAGCCAGAAGCCCCAGACCACAACCTCGAGTTGGGGACTCTGCAATTTGGCGCAATCGAACTTACAGCCTTGTTTACGCCCGGACACGCCCCCGGACACGTGGCGCTGTATTCAAAAGCTGGCTTTGTGCTGTCGGGCGATGCGCTTTTTTATGGCAGTGTTGGGCGCACTGATATTCCAGGTGCGGACACCGCTTTGTTGCTTGAGCGCATCAGAACCCAGTTGTATACCTTGCCAGACGAAACAACGGTGCTGTCGGGTCATGGGCGCGATACGACCATTGGGCGCGAGAAAGCCACGAATCCGTTTACGCAGGAGTAAAGTAACCCCTTTACCCAAAACTAAAAGTCTGATAAATACCTCGCTCACAGACTCGAGGGCTTGCTTCACGTAACTCATGGCGTTCAGCGCGATATTCTTTTATATGACCCGTCTCGCCCTGATTGCTCTTGCCGTGCTGATTGTTTTTGGGGTGGTGCTTTCGGTGTTGCCTTCACCCAAAGCCGAAGCCTTGGCAGAAGTTCGGCTCGAGGAAGTGACTTTAGAGCTTTACCCAGCCGCCGACCCCGATGCCAAATGGACTTTTGGGGCAAAGGACGTGATTTATAACCCCGAGACTCGAGAAAGCACGGTTCAGTTACAAGGCACAGGTCAACGAATCCTCAAAGGTAAAGTAGACCTCGAGTTGCGCTCGGATGTGCTGACAATCGATTCTCAAGATAATTTGCGCTTACTCAAAGCTGACGTTTTTGTGCCAGAAGGTTGTTATGCGCTGCGGCTACAAAATAAAAATGACCAAGGGCAGGGGGTTGGCTTTGTGACCATCGACCAGAACAATGGCTATGCTGCCCCGTTTATCCATATGCGCTATAAAGGTTCAAAGTCCGAGTTATATGGTTTTACTTCTGGGTTTGCGCTGAACAACACCAAATTTGCCGAAGATGACCGCAATATCTACTCTTCTGATATTGATTCCAAAGAATCTTGTGAAACTGTCAGGTCTGAAATGGGCTGGACAAAAGGATAAATCATGAAAAAGCGATTTTTTGTTGTTGCTATTGGCGTTATGACCCTCGCCCTCGCTCAAGGTTCAAGAATTCTCGAGATTACAGGTGGTGCGCCGGGTGGCGATTTACGCAATGGTCCGTTGGTTTGGACAGGTAACTTTACCGCCACGGTTCAAAAACTAACCCTCAAAGCCACCAAAGTGACCCTAACTGCGCCAAGTGGCACGACCCTGAGCGAATCCAAGGGCAAGCGCACGGCGCAGTTTGAAGGCGGCACAACCGCCACCCGAGGGCGCTTATCGGCAACTGGTCCGAGTCTCGAGTACAAAGAGGTCACGGGCTTAGGTGTCTTGGCAGGTCCGGTGCAAATTAAAATTACGCCCGAGAAAAAAGAAGATGATCAAGTTAGCATCCAAGCCAGCAAAGCCACTTTTGACGTGGATACCAATGTCTCGACCTCCGAGGGCAGTGTAAAATTGGTCAATGGTGGGCAGACCGCGACCTCGAGCAAAGTGGTTTACGATGAGCAGTCGGATTTGGGTTGTTTGACCGACTCGAGAACCGTGACGATTATTCGTGAACCCAAAAAAGCTGGCGACCCGCGCTTGGTGATTACCGCCAAAGAAACTCGAGTCAACACCAAGTCCAATAAACTCGTTGCGTCTGGCGGCGTTCGGCTCGAGGCTGGCGATAATGTCACCACGGGTACGTCTTTGTACTACGACGATTCTAAAGATACCGCTTGGGTGATTGGCAACCCAGCCAAGAACACCAACAAAAAAAGCGGCGTGACGATTTCGGCAGGTTCGGTGATTAACTACACCAAACGCAACCAAGTCGAACGTTTGGGCAACGCCTATAAAATCCCGTTTGAACAATTTAAGTGTCCAGAAATCAAATAGGAGTTCATTGTCTTTTCGTTTTGGCTGGTTAATACTTTTGTTTGGCGTGGCTTTTTCTGCGCCAGACGCAAGTGTGCCAGCCACACCGTTTCCGCCCACGGTGATTATCGAACGCGGCGATAACACCATCACTGCCATAAAGTACGGTCCGGATGAAGCCGGTTTATCCATAGACTGTTTGCCCAACGACAACGACCCAGACCGAATCACCACCAGTGTTTTTTATGACCTCGAGCCGTATCTGGTTCATGTTTTGGTAGACAAAAACATCATTCGCGCTCCAGTCGTGATTGCTCTCAAAAAAGAGCGTGGCGATGGTCAACTCGAGGCTTTTAATGGTTCAGCCACGCGCCGTGCCGACGACGACCCAACTTGTTTACCAATCATCAAAAAAGACCTCAAACCAAATTCGATTTTTGTTGAACAAGGTAAAACCAAATTAACTGGCTCGAGCCTCCAGTATTCCGAGGAAACGGGTTTAGCCGTGATTGCTGGACCAATTACCTTCGAGCGCCCACAAGCGGCTGGCAGTGTGCTGCGTGGTACATCCGAACGAATCACGGTGGATGTGGATAACGAAAAAACCTTTCTCGAGGGCAACGTTAAGCTCGAGTCCAAATGCCGCAGCAGCACGGCTGACCGTGTGGAATACGATGACCGCGAGAACCGTGCGATACTGTTTGGTAAGCCTGCCGTTTCAAAACGCCTCGATGGCTCGGACGAAATCAAAGCCGAACGCCTTGAATATAACCTCGAGACCAACGATGTGGTGCTTGAGGGTGAAATAACGGGTATTTTTGACGATGATGCCAAGCCCTGCCGCGAGAATTGAAACTTAGCTCACCAACTTGTTAGAATACCCAAGATTCAAAAATTTAATGGCAGTTCGAGTTTTCTCGAGATGGGGGTTCTAACGTGGCTTTATTGATTACGGTATTGGCGGGTCTATTGGCGATTATCGTCGGTGTTGCATTGACCTTAAACATTCTTCGTTTGCCCGATGGCAACGACAAAATGCGAGCCATCGCGGCGGCGATTCAAGAAGGGGCAAGTGCTTACCTCAGCGCCCAATATAAAGAAGTAGCGGTGGTGGCGGCGGCTTTATTTGTCATTTTGGCGCTGATTCCGGGTTTGGGTTTAACAACCGCGATTTACTTTTTGGTCGGGGCGGTGGCTTCGGGAGCGGCTGGTTTTATTGGAATGAATGTGGCTGTACGTGCCAATATCCGCACCGCCGAGGCAGCCAACCATGGCTTGGCGGCGGCGATGCGGGTTGCCACATGGGGCGGGGCAGTCACAGGTTTATTTGTGGTCGGCTTGGGCTTATTGGTGCTTGGTATTTTAACCGAGCTTTCGCCGCGTTTACCCGATGGTCTGATTAACCCCGATGCCCTGATTGGGCTTGGTTTTGGCGCAAGTTTAATCAGTGTGTTTGCCCGTCTGGGTGGTGGCATTTATACCAAAGCTGCCGATGTTGGTGCAGACTTGGTCGGCAAAGTCGAAGCCGGTATTCCCGAGGACGACCCACGCAACCCAGCCGTGATTGCTGATAACGTCGGTGATAACGTTGGCGACGATGCGGGTATGGCAGCCGATTTATTCGAGACTTTAATTGTGACTGCCATTGCGGCAATGCTCCTTGGGCATTTGGCGTTTAAGACTGATGCGGCGGTTTGGTACCCCCTGATGCTCGGTGGGGTTGGCGCGATTGCCGGTATCGTTGGTGTTTTTGGCGTAAAAATGCCCTCGAGTGGCGATCAGATTATGGCGGGTTTATACCAAGGGGTTTGGATTTCTTCGGTGCTGGCAGCCATCGGTATTGCCGCTGTCACGTTCTTGTTTCCAGTGGCGGGACTCTCGAGCCTGAACTTGACTCTAGCAGCACTGGTCGGTATTGCTGTGACTTTGGGCTTAATGTACATCACCGATTACTACACCAGTTCGGCATACGAACCTGTGCGCGGAATTGCGAGGGCGAGCATCACTGGACACGGCACAAATATCATTGCAGGCTTAGCCGTCGGTATGAAAGCCACGGCGTTTCCAGTCTTGGTGATTGTGGCGGGTACACTTGCCAGTTACTTTGTGATGTTTGACGCTAATAATCCGCTTTCTGGCTTGTATGGGATTGCGATTGCCGCCATGGCGATGCTTTCTTTATGCGGCATTATTGTGACTGTAGATGCTTTCGGACCGATTACCGACAATGCTGGCGGGATTGCTGAAATGGCAGAGATGGGCGAAAACGTGCGAAACGTCACCGACCCTCTGGATGCCGTCGGTAACACCACCAAAGCTGTGACCAAAGGCTATGCGATTGGCAGTGCGGGTTTGGCTGCCTTGGCGCTGTTTGCCAGTTTTACTGCCGAGTTTGAAAAGCGTGGCATTGAACTGGTTTTTAATCTTTCTGACCCAATGGTTGTGGCTGGCTTATTTATTGGTGGCATTTTGCCTTGTATTTTTGCCGCCATGTGTATGGAAGCCGTTGGAAGAGCCGCTGGAGCAGTGGTTCTCGAGGTGCGCCGTCAGTTCAGGGAAAAACCGGGCATCATGGATTACAGCCAAAAACCAGATTATGGGCAGTGCGTCAGTATTGTCACCAAAGCGGCACTGCGCGAAATGCGAGTTCCAGCGCTGTTGTCGGTCGGTGTGCCAATTGTGGTCGGCTTGGTGCTGGGTGCAAAAGCCCTTGGTGGCTTACTGATGGGCAGCATTGTGGTTGGTATTTTTATGGCGGTGCAGATGACCACGGGCGGCGGCGCTTGGGACAACGCCAAAAAGTATATCGAATCTGGTGAATTAAAAGACGAAGCTGGCAATGTCTTGAAAAAAGGTAGCTTTGCCCATCAAGCTGCTGTGACTGGCGATACGGTTGGCGACCCTTACAAAGACACCGCTGGTCCAGCCATTAACCCAATGATTAAAGTTGTGAATATCGTGGCGTTGTTGCTTGTGCCGCTCTTGGTTAGCCTTGGGCGCATTTAAGCGCTGGTGAGAACTCGAGGTTTATTCCCTCGAGTTTTTTCTTGTCACGCCCTTGTCACTTGCTCGACCAGCCAATAGGGCATACTGTGAGGCATGACTTTGCAAGAGTTCCGACAAGAAAAAGACCAATTTTTTCGCTCGAGAAATTCGCCTTTACCAGCTTCAATACGGGCAGTTTTTAGCGGTTTAAGCTATTTTACCGAGCAACCAGACTTGCGTTTTACAACAGCCCTCGAGCCAGACCCAACTCAGGAAGCGGTGCTGATGCAAACCAGTACAGGCTCAGAGCAAGTTTTTTTGCGGCTTGGCTGGGTTTCGTTTGTAACAAACAACCAGACCTCAAAACTGGCGGTTTTTGTGCGTGAGGCACAACCCGATGCGACAGAGGTCTTTATTCCTTTTCGAGATGCAAGTAGTGGACAAGAAACCTACGGTTCTGGGCGGTATCTCGAGGCAGAACTGCATGGCAACACGGTCAATCTTGATTTTAATTTAGCCTATAATCCCTATTGTGCGTATTCCGAAGGCTGGTCTTGCCCGATTCCACCCCCCGAAAATTGGCTGGCTGTACCCATAATAGCAGGGGAGATGGCATTCCCAAAACTCGAGCCAGCCCAAAATGTGCAGACTGGTGGCGACGATGACTGAAGCCGTTCTTGAAATCCAAAAAAATCTTGAGCAGCATCTCGAGAAGCGCGAATGGGAAGCTGCTCTAGGAAAATTGCGGGCGCTTGAATTGGTTGGGCAACACGACCCAGAACTCGAGCGAGCCTTGTTGCTGATAACCGACTTTATGGATGCCCTGCGTGCCAAAAACTATGTAGGGGCAGCCAAAACCGCTACCGATGGCTGGCAACGCCTTGGTATAACTCAAGACGGCTTAGAACCAGCCCTCGCCGCACTGCTCGAAGCCGAAGCCAACTGGCGGATTGGTGAATCCAAAGTCAGAGCAGCACTAACACAAGCCTTGTTGCACCCACTGACTCGAGCCGAAGCCGAAAACCAACTTGGGGTTTTACAAGCTGTTCTCGAGAACCGCGATGCTGCTCGAAGCCATTTTCAGGCTGCCTTGGCAGCCGACCCAAGACATTACCGCGCCATGACCAATTTGGGCAACCTCGAGTTAGAGGCTGGACATTTACAAGAAGCCGAAAGCCGCTACCGCGAAGTGATTCGCTTAAATCCAGATTATAGTGTGGTCTACAACAATTTAGCTGCCGTGATGCGAAAACAGGGTAAGCGCAGTGAAAGCGTGGGGTACTTAAAAAAAGCCCAGAGCCTCTCGGTGCGTGAAATCCGTGGCGATACGCGTGGCACAAGTGTCGGTAAAGTCAAAAACCCACTTAGCGACTGGTTCGCCAAGCCAAGCTCGAAATGGGTCTTGGCTGGAGTCTTGTTTTTGGCGGCTTTTTTGATTTATCGGCGCTAAACAACATGAGTTCGGATTAAATGTAGGGACAGACCCCCGTGTCTGTCCTCTATAAATGGGTTTTGTTCCTCGAGCAAGGTGAGTTTAGCCGCCTCGAGCAAGGTGAGTTTAGCCGCCTCGAGCCAAGTACCCCAGTGCTGCTGCAAAACACCAACCATTTGCTAAAACCATCCCTTGGACAACTTTGGGCGGGTCTCGCAGTACCTTCCACCAAAAACCGCCTTGGATTAAGCCCCTCGAGTAGATAATTCCACCGCCAACATAGACCAAAGTGTACTCAATCACAAAGCGAATTCCCAGTGCGCCGCCACCCGAGAGAAAACCAGCCGTCAGGGCAGCAATATAGACAATATGGATAGCGTTTAATGCCAAATAAAAAACTGGAGGTAATTCCTTTTTTTGTCGTAAAAAAATACCCGCCCAGATGCCAAGCGCTGCAAAGCCCACCAAAATTACCCAAGATAACCCAATAAATAAACTTGCCATGGTGGATATTATGGCTGGTTTCTCGAGGGACGTATGCTGCCCACCGATGCAGGACTCGTATGCCCACCGATGCAGGACTCGTATGCCAACCGATGCAGGACTCGTATGCCTACCGATGCAGGACTCGTATGCTGTTTTGCGGATGCACGTCTCTGGCAAGCTCGAGTTAAAATAACGACATGATTTTAGAAAAGAGGTTTTTTTAATGCCACTCGAGGCTGGTATTTTGTCTACGCTGGTTTCCGAAGTTCTCGAGCGCTGCGACGATTTAGCGCTTCTGACCGAAGAAACTGGGCGGGTCACCCGCACTTTTTTGTCGTATCCAATGAAAGAAGTCCATACCCTGCTTTCGATGTGGATGCGTGAGGCTGGGCTGACGGTGCGAATAGATGCGGTTGGAAATGTGATTGGCAGACTCGAGGCAGCCGATACTCGTACCCTAATGATTGGTTCGCACATTGATACCGTGCCAAATGCTGGTAAATATGATGGAGTCTTGGGTGTGATGCTGGGGATTGCTGTTGCTAAAGCGCTGCAAACTTCGGGCTTGGTCTTGCCTTTTTCGCTCGAGGTGGTGGCTTTTTCGGAAGAAGAAGGGGTGCGCTTTGGCTTGCCATTTATTGGTTCAAGGGCGGTGGTTGGTACACTTAGCCCAGACCTCTTGGAGCAGCAAGATGCCAATAAAATTAGTCTGGCTCAGGCGATTACTAACTTTGGCTTAAATCCATTTGATTTATCAGCAGCTCGAGCCAAAGCACTTTTGGGCTATTTAGAAATTCATATCGAACAAGGTCCGGTTCTCGAGGCTCGAGGTTTGGCGCTGGGTGTGGTGCAGGGCATTGCTGGTCAGACTCGAGCCACCCTAACTTTTGTCGGACAAGCGGGTCATGCTGGCACAACTCCAATGAATTTACGCAAAGATGCACTGGCGGCGGCGGCTCAAGTCGTTCTCGAGGTTGAACGCTTTGCCAAAGCCACACCCGGACTGGTGGCAACCGTGGGGATGCTCGAGGTTTTGCCAGGGGCTGGTAATGTCATTCCAGAGCGCACCAGCCTCAGTCTTGATGTGCGACATCTCGAGGATGCACTGCGAAAACGGGCGGTTGCAGAACTGCTTGATTTTGCTTGGCACACGGCTCGTCGGCGTGATTTGGGCTTTAGTCATGAAATCCGCCTCGAGCAAGCTGCCAGTCCGTCGGACGAGATGCTGGCTGGTTTTTTGGGCGACGCACTTGAGGACTCTGGGCGCAAACGCTTTCTATTACCATCTGGCGCGGGTCACGATGCGATGATTTTAGCGGGTATGACCCGTACTGTGATGCTTTTTATTCGCTCTCCGGGCGGAATTTCGCATCATCCGAGCGAAAGTGTCCAAACTGGCGATACTCGAGCGGCTTTAGAAGTGGCATATCGTTTTTTAGAGAAAATTGCGGCTGCGCCAAGTGTGATTTGGAATCCTTAACGTAAGCGCAAGCCAAAATTAAACTTAAATGCACCATTTGGAATCAGCACCTCAAACCCGATGGTGTAAGCTAAACTCAATCCAAAATAAGTCAGATTTGCTCCGATGCCAGCCACGGTCAGTGTGCCTGCGGCGGGTACAAAGTCATAGAATCCTCTTGGCGAAATGGTCAAAAGAGGAGTCTGAAACGGGTTGCCAAGGTGGTCAGTCGGCACTGAACCATCATAGAACGATAAATCAAAACTGACATCAGTGCGCTGATTGAGCCAATACCAGCGCCGTAAGTTATACAAGTACATTAAACTCAGCACTGGATTCTCGAGCCGAAAGCCCGCGTAGCCCAATTCACCTTTAAGCATGGTCGGCGCAAAGCGCAAATTTGCGCCAAAGGTTGTGGCTGGTGCAAGCGCATGAGTGGCAAAAGGCGGCGCAAAAGGTTGTTCGGTGTTGCTAAAAGTCAAGCCAACACTGCCCCAACCGCTTAAAGCATAGCTGATGCCAGCACTGGCGGTGTAATCGACATTAAAGCCGTTCCATTTATCGCCAAAGTAATTGGTTAAGCGTCCGTTCCAATTACCAGCAAAAGTGATACCTTCAAGGTTATAGAAAAATCCAATGCCCAGATTGCCGCGTACAAAGCCATGAAAGTCTCGAGTCACCAGCCCTAAACTTTCGCCAACAGTGCCTAACTCGAGTTTTGGACGGATGGTAAATGGCTGAAACGAACTCGCTGCCAGATTGTAAGCAATGCCAACCCGTCCTTCGGCACTGCGTAAACTGACCAAACTTGATTCGATTCTTGCGCCCGTGTCCAGTGCAAAAGCGCTGGTCAGACCAGTCAATGGCTCGTGCAAAACCGAGGCTCGAAAGGAAGCCGCTTTTGGCTGACCAATAAAATACGAACTTGTACCATCCACATAACTGACCGATAAGCCAAGTGAGGTGATGCTACCAAATGGCGCAGTTGTGGATTTGCCAAATAAATCGTAAATCGCAAATGTACCACGGGTTTTTCCATCGCAAGTTAAAAGTAAATTTTCTAAACCCAAACTGATGCCATTGCCCAAGCCAAACACAAACGGCACTTCAAACGGGCAGCGCGGGTCGTAATCCATGCGCCCAACAAAAATAGGCACGCCGAAAATGTTGATTGTGGTGTTCTCGAGCCGATACACTCCATTCTCGAGGCGCAGCGCACTGCTGGCACTAAAACCTACTTCCGAGCCAGCACTGTTGCGCCCAACCGAACCATTGACCACCGACAGTTGTACGCCAGCTTGACCACTCGAGCCAAGTTGTGCCGATAAACCAAATTGTGGACTGCCAAACAACAACTGATTGAGGGTGGCGCGGTTGTCCTCGAGTACCGCCGTGGCGGCTTTGTAGCGTTCGATGGTAACTCCAGAATCGGATAATTTATTAAAAACAGCTGTTTGTAAAGTTAGTTTTTTGCCGACCAATGTGCCGCGTTCTGCCACCACATCGTAACGTGCACTGGCAAAACCATCTATTTTATAGCTTGGCTCGAGACGCAAAACCAGCCCTTCGAGGTTGGTGGTTTCACCTCGCGCTGAGAGGCGTTTGACTGTGCCGTTTGCGCCTTCGGATTCAATTTTGGCGTTGTCGGCAGTCACCAAAGTACCTGCTGCATCTTCTTGCACGATTAAAATTGGCGCACGCAAAATCCAGCCATTGCGCTCAAAACAGGCATCAAAAAAACGCACTTGGGTGGCATCCGAGGCATCACTCGAGGCATAAACTGTGCCGATGCCCTCGACGGTGGTGATGCTGACATCAATGTCGCTGCATTTTGGAGCAGCCCAAGCAGCCGACCCGCACAAGAAAAGTAAAATCATCCATAATTTTTGCATTAGAAAAACCTCGAGCGGCATTATGGCATGATGTAAATGAAATGATTACTTTTTTGCGATTAACTCCATGTAGGACTTGGCAATTGCGGCTGGAATCTGAGACCCTTCTTGGTAGGTGGTGCGATTTTTATCGCTAAAATTGACCAGCAGCATGGCACTTACGCCATTGCGCTGCTTGGTGGTTTTGTTATCGGTGGACTTATAGAAGTAATTGCCGAGTAAAAAAACCTCATTTTTGTTGTCGTCAAACACAGCACTGTCAGCTTTGATGGTTGGACTCGAGGCGCTGATGTTCCAAGCGACAATTCGTTTTGCATCTGGGTAAACAGTTGCTCGAGCTGCATTTAAGCCCGAAACATTTTCGTCTGAATAGGTCAGTGCGCCAGCCACTTCCATGCGGTCAGCCGTCACGATGTAATTAATACTTGGACTCGAGACCGTTTGACCAGTGTTGTTTTTAAGTTTGGCGGTCTTGGCACGCAGATACACATTGTCTTTGTACTCAATGTACTTAGCATCAATCGAAAAACCACGTTTGTTGTCCTTGATTAACCCACCTTGGGGCAAAGTCACACTGCCATCGTCGGCAATGATTTGGTCGCCATAAGGTTGTGCCACAAAACCAGCTTGGGCAAGGGCTAAGCTCGAGACAAACAGCAAAAGAAATCGTTTCACGCTTTGTATTACAGCAGGTCTTCTCGAGAGTACAATGAGGGGAGAGCAAATTTGTGTTGGGAAACGCCAACTGACTTTGTAGAGGCTCATGTAGCGGGCTTAGAATTAGGTGATCGTCAAAACAGGGATAGGCATACTGTAATCGAGTCAGGAGAATGGAATCGTTGATGCTTTAGGAGGCTATGAAATGAAAAAAATCCTTGGTTTGCTGCTGATTACCTCGAGCCTGATGGCGTTTTCCCAGAGTCTCCCCAAAGCCTTTTTACTCGAGGTTTCAAACGGTGAAAGTTTAGTTGTGGCGGTCTTAGATAAGCAATGGAAAGCCCTTGATGACGACTTACCAGCCAACCAAAAACAACAGCTTCAGAGGGCAACAGTTAAGCTGTTGACTGATGTAGGACAAATCGGTACAGCCAAAATGCAGGGGAGTCTCGAGGTGGGTAATTGTGGTGTTATCTCCAAGCCAATTGCAAAGGTCTCGAGACAAATTTATGGCTTGGTTGCCCCGTGGAAGATTGCCCCGCGAAAAATCGAGCGTCTGCCCTTAGATAATGCTGTGTACCAAAAAGTTATGGCAGCCGAACTGGTGGCTCGAGGCATCAAAGCACCCGTGCAGATGACCCAAGTTCTAAAAGCTGACCTCGACGGCGACCAATCCGACGAGGTGATTCTGGTGGCGCAACGCCCTGCTTTAAGTGCCAATTACGAATTGGTGGGCATGGGTTATGCGATGAAAGCCCATGATTACGCTCTGGCGATTGTGCGAAAACTGACCTCGAGTGGTGTAAAAACCTTTGTCTTGCGTCAAGCCTGGGCAAAAGCAGATTTTGATGTCAATAGTACAACCAATCTGCCGCCACGTTTTGCACAATGGGTCAATGGTGTGGCTGATTTTGACGGCGATGGCAAAATGGAAGTCTTGGTCAATTCAATACTTTACGAAGGTTATGGCTTTGAAGTCTTTGGTTGGAATAACAAAAAATTTGAAATGCGTTTTGAATGGGGTTGTATCTGAAATTTCTTTGGTTGGCATTGTGTCTGCTCCTGAGCCTAGCGTCCGCTCAAAGCTGGCAACCTAAATGCACAGAAATCCTTAAACTCGAGCCGCAAAAATTTGTGCAAATCTATCTTGAAAAAAATACTTACCGTGGCGACTCGAGACCCGAATCTGAAATTATTGCCATCTGGACAAATTGCCAACGGGCAAGCAACAACACCAAGCTCAAGAATAATCCCAAACTCATGGCGCGAATTGAAAGTTTGCGAAGACTAGAAACCACATTTTTTGATGCCCAATTTTTCTTTGCGCTGATAGATGGTGGTTACTCGAGTATCACAGGTTCGGCAGGCAGTGTCATTCAAACCCAACAAAACTTTTTTGAGCCTTACCTCGAGTATCATCTTGGGGTGGTGATTGGCTTGGCGCTGTCAAAATCTGGGGCGGTGACCTCGAGTAGCATCAAAGCCCGTCATGCCAAAGCTGCAACCAGTCTCGAGGCGGAAGTTAGACAAAAATCCTTAGGGGCGGACAAAAATGTAGACCCAGAGACGATCAAAAACTTGCCAATAGACTTAAAAAATTATGTTCAGAATTGGGAAAATGCTGCCTTGCAGTTTCGTGGGGCATACGCAGAAATCTATCAGTTGGTTGGGCAACCAGCCGACATCACCAGCACCACGATTCTCGAGTTTTTGGCTTTGGGTTATTATTAAAAGTATCGAAACCGCATTCGTAAATCCCAAGCAAACAGCACATCCTCGAGTTGCGCTCCAGCCCCAATGTTATGCACCATCAGTGGGCGTTGCTTGGTGTTCTCGAGTTGGGCAGTCACCACCCCAATGTGTAGCCGCCCACTGGGTAGTGTCCAAGTGACCATATCTCCAGCGCGGTAATCTTTTGGGTTGCTCGAGTTTTTCAGTTGTTTACCAAGGCGCTGTAAAAAAACCTCGAGATTAGCAACGCGGCGGTGGTCTATGTTGCTGTCTGGGCGGCTTAACCCCCAGAGTTTTGGATAGGCGCTAAACGCCCGTTTCATGTCTTGGTGAACCAAGGCTTGAAAATCTATACCAACTGCTCGGTATGCCCTGATTATCACATCAGTACAAACCCCGCGCTCGAGTGGGACATCGCCCAATGGGTATTGAAGTGCGGTGTAGGCAGGGTCGTAACTCAGCGTCACACCAACTTGGCGCTGGGCGGCTTGGGCTACTTTTTCGGCTCGAGGATTTGTCTGCGCCACCGCTAACGAGCTTAAAAGTAAGCCCAGTACAATCAATCTCATTTTGATATTCAAGCACCATCAGGCACTATTTGCAAGCTGTCTTGCTTTTTTGACCCCAGCAACTGGCGTAATCTCGAGGCGATGAAAAAAATTTTCTTGACTTTTATTTTTGCACTGCTGAGTTGTGCCTCGGCTCAAACCCTGACTCGAGTTGCCGATGATGGCGGTTATTGGCGTGCCTCGCCTAGTCAAAGCAATGGCGTGTTGTTTATTTTTATTCCCGGCGGGCTTGTTCCAGCCCAAAGCTATGGTTTTATTGCCGAGAATTTAGCCAAAAAAGGCATCACCACGATTATTCCAGAGTCACCGCTTGGCATTGCTTTTTTTGATTACACCAAAGGCACAAGAATTCGCTTGTCGCTTGAGAACAGAGGCGAAAAGTTTCGTAAAATTATTTATGGTGGTCATTCGCTGGGTGGAGCAATGACTGGTTTATTGGCGGGTTTTGGCGAACGTATGGATGGGATGGTGTTGTTGGCAGCTTTTCCAGCCGCCGATTGCAGCGCCCGAAATATCCCAACGCTGACCATTGCGGCTGAGCTAGATGGGTTAATCAGTCCGCAGCGCATCCGCGATAGCCTCGCGCAACTGCCAAAAAATACACAATTTGAACTGATTAACGGTGGGATTCATGCTTTTTTTGGGCGTTATGGCATTCAAGCCCGAGATGGTACGCCCTCCATCACTCGAGAAGTTTTTGAAGCCCAGCTAATGGCGCTGCTCGAGAAGTTCTTTGCTCAGTTCTGAAAGCTTTTTATGCCAGCCACAAACATCGCTACCCTGAGTTCAAAAATCATGCGCTCGAGAACTTCAATCACGGCTTCGGGGCTGCGTGTGGCTGGCTCGAGCAGGGGCATGGCGGTTGCACAAACCTTTGCGCCTTGGCTCAGGGCTTTGGCAATGTCCAACCCCGAGCGAATCCCACCAGAAGCCATCAACGGCATTTTGGGAAGCGCCGCCCGACACTCGAGTAAGGCAGTTAGGGTTGGAATTCCAATTTCGCACAGGTCGGGGTGCAGTAATTTGCCATTATGGGCGTAATCCTCGACTTTTGCCCACGAAGTCCCGCCAGCCCCAGCCACATCGAGCGCAGCAAAACCAACCCCCGCTACGGTTCGAGCTACTGCCCCCGATAAGCCATGCCCAACTTCTTTGAGCAGCACTGGATAACCCACTTCTGGCACAATTTGCTCGAGCGTTTTGATTAAATCCTTAAAATTGGTATCGCCGCCAATTTGTAGGGCTTCTTGCAAGGGGTTGGTATGAAATGCAATCGCATCTGCGCCAATCAACTCGATGGCTTGGCGGGCATGGTGACTGGTGTAGCCTTTTTTGAATTGCGCCACTCCAAGATTGCCGATTAAAAGCACATCGGGAGCATATTGGCGTACCGCAAAACTGGCTCGAGCCGACGGGTTCTCGAGCATCACCCGTTGTGAACCAAGCATCAAGCCTAAACCGAGGGTTTGAGCCGCAATCGCTAAATTTTTATTGATTGTGCCAGCCAAATCTGCGCCGCCAGTCATTGCACCAATCAGTATTGGCGCTTTTAGGGTTTTTCCTAAAAAAGTCGTCTCGAGGTTAATCTCTTCTAGGCTGCATTCGGGAAGGGCATTATAATCCCAAGGTATAGTCTCTAATCCTGTGGTTTTGCTACTGTACTGCACGGGGTACTCGAGACAAACTTGGATATGTTTAAGTTTTCGGGTTTCAAGGCTCACCCTGGTATTTTACGCGCAAAAGTAGGGAAACGGTGGTAGTTTAGGGGTATTAATTTGCTGGGAGGCGCAGATGTTGCAGGGGTTACGTCAAAATGCTCCAAAAAATCTTGCAGGCTGGTTTGTGGTTTTATTGGCTTGGTGTGGTCTGCTTGTGCTGCTGCATCTTGTTTTGCTGCTGCTTATTCCTTCGGTTTTGCTTGGCAGTGGTTTACGTTTATTGATTGCGCCAGCCGCCATTGCGATACTCTGGAAGCTGTCTGGGCTGTACCTCGGAAGGACTCGAGTCGGTTGGCGATTGGTAGCGCTGAGTTGCGGTCTTTGGTTCTTTGGCGATTTGACCTACGCCTACCAAGAAGTGATTGCCGGGGCTGTTGTGCGTGAATTACCGCTCTTGGCAGTCCCTTACTTTATTTCGACCTTTTTAATGATGACCACAGTGACTTACCTAGGTTACGGGTCGCGCAATCATACCGAACGCACTGCGCTGTTGCTCGAGACGATGATTATTGTGGTTGGGCTTGGTTTGGTGTTGTGGCGCTGGTTTTTGGGCGTTCAAGTGGCAACTCAGCCTTTTATTGGTATGGTGGTCGAGGTGCTTTCGCCAATTGTTGGACTGAGTTTGGTTGGTTTTATGCTTTCGTATTTGCTCAGTCAACGGCGCGGCTTACTGACCAGTATTTTATTAACGCTTGGGGCATTGGCAATTGCTTGTTTGATTGAAGGTGTGGATGCGATCAATACTTTTGGCGTGTATCAAACAGGTCATGTCATAGATGTACTCGGCTCGGTAGCCTATTTTTGTTTTGCGGCGGCTGGTGTCAGCAGCATTTTGCCAGATACCCGAAGTACAATTGAGCGAAATTGGGTACGAGTCGTTAATGCTTTACCTTATGTTGTCTTTGTAATTTCGTTTGCGGTTTTTTTGGAATTTTTTGGCAGTCCAGCCCACGAAACAGCGCCTAAAATCGTGGAGCTTGGAATTCTAGTGGGAATTGCATTGTTGGCTTTTTTGACTGGTTGGCGTTTGATACTGGCAAATCAGGTCAATGTCCGCTTGACCGATGAATTACTCGAGTCTCAAGAGCGTTTAGAACTGGCTTTGCGTGGCTCAAACGATGGTATTTGGGAATGGAAAGTGTCTGAACAATTGGTTCGGGTTTCTGCCCGATTTAGCGCCTCGCTAGGGCATCCAGAAATTGAAGCCACAAAACCTGTTGTTTACTGGCGAAACCTGATTCACCCCGACGACCTCGAGCGAGTGGTTGAAGAAGTTGTTCGGCACTTAAAAGGTCAAAGCGAATTTCTCGCCCTCGAGACCCGCCTAAAGTGTGCCAATCTCGAGTATCGCTGGTATTCGATGCGTGGTTTGGCAGTGCGGCATCAAAATCGTACAGTCCGAATGGCTGGCTCATTGACCGACATCACTGGACGCAGTGGCGTTTATGATGCGCTGACTGGACTGGCAAATCGGGTTTTGTTCCGCGAGACGATCGAGCGTGCCATTCAGCGCCATATTCGCCATGCCGATGCTTTTTGTGTGATGTTTTTAGACTTAAACGATTTTAAGATTGTCAATGACACGCTGGGGCATTTGGTTGGCGATGAATTGCTGTTGCAGGTCGCAAAGCGCTTGGAGAAAACTGTCCGACAAGGCGATACCCTAGCCCGTTTGGGAGGCGATGAATTTGCAGTTCTTGCCGAACGCAGCAACAAGCCCAATAAAACAACGCTTGAGTACATCAGTACCACAATGTTAGCCGAACGGCTGATTCGACAATTAGAAGAACCTTTTTTGATTGGTGAACGCCAAATCAAGGTCAGTGGAAGCATTGGTATTGTGGACTCGAGTAGCGGCTTTACCAAAGCCGATGCTTTTTTAAGTGCCGCCGATACCGCCATGTATCATGCTAAAAATACCCGTTCAAAGATTGCTTTTTTTGATCAAGAGATGACCGTGCGCCTACAAAAACGTCTTGAACTCGAGAATGATATTCGTCAAGCTATCCTTTACCAGCAATTTAAGCTGCATTATCAAGCAATTTTCGAGACCCAAAGCCAAAAAGTGATTGGCTTTGAAGCCTTGTTGCGTTGGCAAATGGAAGACGGTGCATTTATAGCCCCAGATGTTTTTATTCCAATTGCCGAGCAAAGTGGTTTGATTCTTGAACTTGGAGCTTGGGTCCTGCAACTGGCTTGTCAAACCGCTGCCAGTTGGAAAACCAACCATAGCATCAGTGTCAATGTCTCCAGTCAGCAATTCGAGAATGATTCGTTTGTTGGTTTTGTGCATCAAGTGCTGGTACAAACCCGACTCGAGCCAAAGCGCCTAATTTTGGAAATTACCGAAAGTGCGTTATTAGAAAGTGCTGAAACTAATTTAATCGCCTTACGGGCATTGGGTGTCCAAGTGCAAATAGATGATTTTGGTACGGGTTACTCGAGTCTGAGTTATTTGCACCGCTTTCCGGTCTCGGCATTAAAAGTGGATAAGAGTTTTGTGCGTGAAATTGACAAAAATCAGACTCGAGCTATTGCAAAAGCGATTATTTTATTGGCACAGAGCCTTGGTTTGCGGGTCATTGCCGAAGGCGTTGAAACCCAAGCTCAGTATGAGGTGTTGCGTGAATTACAGTGCGATGCAGTTCAGGGTTTTTTATTTGCTCGACCAGTGCCAGAAGAACAACTAAACGATTTTTTGCAATCCTAAAAATACGCCAAAATACGGATACCTAAGAACGCTGTAGTTGGGTAGTCTGTTGAGATGACACCGCAGAAAATAGACCTCAAGACAGCCTCGGACACCGAACTTTTACCGCTGCACGAATTCTGGCTCGCCATAAGAGCCGAATTACTGCCAGATGACCCGCCAATTCCGTGGTCAGAGCGCAGTAAAGGCTGGCGTGAACCACCACCAGCCCTTGAGCGGCGAGTTTACATTATTAAAAATAACCAAGAAGTGATTGGTCTCGCCGATGCTGATTGGCGAAGCGATGACCTCGAGAACCCAGAATCGGGCTGGTTAGATTTGTATGTCGCGCCAAGCCATTACCAACAGGGGCTAGGCACAAAACTGCTGCGAACCATGCTCGAGGATATTTACGCCCATGGTCGCAGAAAATTATTTGCTGTCACCACTAACATTCATGCTGGTGGTCAGCCTTTTGCCGAAAAAATTGGGGCGAAATTTGGACAAGAAGAACACGCCAATCAATTGCTGTTTTCCGAAATGAACCATGAATATATAAAGCGCTCACTCGAGAACGCTCCAACCGATAAATACGAACTGGTCTGGTACGAAAATACGTATACCGACGACGAAACTGAACTGCAAAAAATCTGTGATGCCTTTGCGATTATGAACACTGCCCCGCGTGGCGATTTAGAATTTAACGATTGGGTCATGACTCCAAAAAAACTCCGAGAAGAGGCTGAAGAAAACCAAAAACAAGACCGTCAATGGTGGCTCTGCCTTGCTAAAAACCTCGAGACTGGAGTTTATGATGGTTTTACCGAGACTGGCTGGCATCCAAACCGACCAAAAATAGCGGTGCAATACGGTACTGGGGTAGACCCTAAAGCCCGAGGACACGGACTTGGTGCATGGCTCAAAGCTGCAATGATCCAAAAAATGTTGCTTGAACGCCCAAGCGTAGACCGAATCCGCACCGGCAATGCCGATAGCAATGCACCGATGTTAAAAATCAATCATACTTTGGGTTTCAAACCATTTATTGCCAGAGCCGAATGGCAAATAGATGTTGCCAAGACTCTTGAGATTTTACGCGCTCGAGTTTAGCGTTTGCCGACACCAAAATCGGTTGGACGCAACAAATGCTCCAAACAACGAGCATAATCCACGCCAATTTTAGCATCCTCGACCAAATCTGCCACACTGGTATCCTCGAGAACTGCCAAAATCGCATCGCGTACCCGAATCCAAATCCGACTGCGGGCATGGCAACGTGGCTCTTCGGGGCAGCTTTTATGCCAGTTGCGCGAAGCACACGATAACGCCGCCACAGGACCATCAATGGCTCGCAGCACATGAGATAAAGGAATGGCACTGGCTTCTCGAGCCAAGGCGTAACCACCACCAGCCCCTTTTTTGGCTGCCACAATGTCCTGAGTTGCCAGCGCTGCCAATAAACGCACCAAATACGGTTTTGGCACATGGGTTGCCTCGGCTATTTGGTCGCCATGCACCCAAGAACTCGAGTCTTGCAGTCCAAGAAAAGCCAATGCCTTAAAAGCATAAATATCTGTATTTGAAAGTCGCATAAAACAGTTTACTCGTTTTCAGAAACATGGCTGTTGTGCTGTGCCACCAGCTTCCAAGCCTCTCCAACGCGGGTAAACACAAAGGTCGAGCGCCCAAACCATAAACTCGAGTCTTGATTGCCCGGATATTGAAATTCACAAAAGACCAAACAAACGTGTTCGAGCATTTCAAATTCGATATTGCGAAACTGCAAACTGGTAAAGACTGGATTTTTGAGGATTCCTTTAATCCGCTGCCCCTTATTCTGATGCCGTGCCACGGTGCTGGTAAAGCGAAAATTCTCGGCGATTAATCCATCGAGAACAACCGCATCTTGGGCATTTAAGGCTTGAAGCAGCGAATCAAAAGTCTCTTTTAAGCTCATAACACAGACTCTACAAGTCCACCGACCCGAACAGCAAGCGCCATGCTATCTCGAGAAAAAAACCGCGCCCTAAGCTCGGAGGGTTTGTCCATCTGGAAGCCCTGAGCCGCCACCAAATCATGCACCCCACTCGGCATATGTGCTGCCTTATACCCGCAAAGGCTGGCAAGACTAAACGAACCCGCATTGTCCTCGAGCAAACCCTTGTGCGGCGCAAAAAAACGATACTCGAGATTGGCGCGGCTCGAGGTAAACGACACCACAATACAGCCATTCAAGTTATGAATTTTGAGTAATTGACCCAGCACCTCAAAATTTGGGCTAAACTCAAGCGCAGATTCACGCACAGGCACGATTACATTATGCTTCTCGAGCGTCCCAGCACACAACACCGAAAGTTCAGTCTCGAGGTCGGAAATTTGTAGATTCAACGCCTCGAGCCACGGTAAGCTCTCTGACGGCAATGGCAAAATATGCGTATCGGGCTGGGCAGCCCACGCAATCCCATCTTTTATTTCCACCTCGAGAATACTGGCTTGCATTTGCACGGTGCAATTTTGCCCAAGGTGATGCGCCACGACCAACGCCCCAGAATCGGACTCGAGCTTTTCTTTGCCTGCATTGGTAAAAAAACGGACTAAAACAGCTTTGGCATGGTTGGGCGAGGCAAGCCTAGCCCCTACGGGTTTTGTGATGAATGCTGTGATAGGCGCGTTGCTCGAGACCGCTATTTCGGGCATGATGGATTCTGGCGTGGGTTCATCAATAATTGCAAAACGCTTACCGCCGTTGGCAGCAGCCTTGAAGACATCGTAATATTTCACCACGGAACTTCCTCGGCTGACCCACTTAGCCAAAGCTCCGAAGAGTTACCTTTGTGCCATTCTTTTGGTTCTTTAATCCATACCAGTTCAGCTTCAAGGCGAACATTGACAATCCCAAAATCGTGTTCGGTCTCTAAATTCAGGGTTGAATCAGCTAATTCATCAGCACCCCGCAAATAGGTAAATATTGCAAATAATCCAAAGTAATAGTTTTCTCGAGTAGCAAGTTCGTCTTGATCGTAGACCTCGACCCAAAAATCTTCTCGTTCAGAATTTAAGACATATGCAATCAGAGTGGATTGAAAAGTGGAAGCCAAGCCCATCATTGAATGATAATCAAACCAGTCTTCATGTCCTCGAGCATCTATCACTGTTACGTTTTGAGAGTCGCCAGAAATTAAACTTGTTGCATCGAATTCCTTGATGATTAGAGATTCTAACATTGCCTCAACATCTTGGTCTGTTGGTTCATTCATACTTTGACCTCCATCGCCTTCCCACCAATCCAGACACTAGAGACAGAACCATCCAGCACCTCACAGCGCACCTCGAGTTTTGAGGGTTGGCGCATGGCATAGCCTTGAGCGCCACTAAAAGAACGTTTCCCATTGTCAAAAAACTGATTTGCACCCAAATAAGCTGCTAATGCTGAGTGTGCGTTGCCTGTTGCTGCATCCTCAAGAACCGTGTTTTCTTGGACTGAGAAATGCCGAGAATCCGTAAAGCATCCGCCTCGGGCTGGGAAAGTAAAAATCATAATTCCAGTCGTGCCAGTCTCGAGACAAAGCGCTTTAATTTCCTCGAGATTTGGTTCGATGGCATCGAGTAAAATTGTGCTTGGGACGGCGCAGACTATTTTGCTTCGTCCAACTCCCGCACCCATAATCGGTAAGTCCTCGTGTAAATCTATTTCCTCGAGTCCAAGGGCAATTGCTACGGCTTCTCGCTCGAGCGTAATTGCCCAAGCACTTGGATTTGGATATTCGAGCCAAGCCGTTCCAGCCTCGAGTTTTGCATTTTGAATGCCCAGATTTGTCTCGAGTTGAAAAACATCTTTTGGTACTTCCCAGCCGTTCAATCCGCCTCGAGCTTGAATGGCTGTTAGCGCCGCGATAGTGCCATGCCCACAAACATTTTCTTCGATGTAAGGCGTAAAAAACCGTAAACGAAGCGGTAGGGGAGACTCGTCCTCAAATAAAGTATCGGAAATACCCACAAAAACCGTGGCAGGAGCGCCAATACTCGAGGCTAGTTCGATCATTTTGCGTTCAGATTCAAGGTTAAACCCAAAAACCACGGCGGCTCGATTCCCACCTTTGCCATTGGTGGTAAACGCATTGAATTCTAGAATCTCGAGACTCACGAATCTTCTGGCTCGGTGGCTGGTAAATTTTGATACAATTCGGACAGCACAATTTCAAGCTCTAAACTCGAGAAGGTCAGCCGCATATCGCCCGAGATTCTCTCATAAATCCATTTGTTTTCTTGGCGCGAATAAATCTCGGCAACCGCTTCGTTCTGCGATAAAAGGACGTACTGCTCGAGTGATGCAATCGTTTGGTACTGCTCCCACTTCTCGCCACGGTCAATGGCTTCGGTGCTGCTGGACAGCACTTCGACGATGATACTCGGACGCAAAACCGTTCGACTCGAGTCAAGGCTTGAATCGCACGTCACCATCAAGTCTGGGTAGTAACCCTTGCCACTTGGCATTCGGGCAATCACATCATTAAAGTAAATCGAACAACCTTTAGCTTGCACGAAAGGCAAAAGTCGCGCACAAAGCATAATCCCAAGTGAATTGTGTCGTTTTGTGCCGCCAGCCATGACAAACAGATTACCATCTACGAATTCATGCCGCACCTGAGAAGTCATTTCAAAACGCACGTAATCTTCAAAAGTCAATTCGGTTTTAACAGGCGCAACTCGAGGCATGGCAGTAGTATACTGGATTGAAACAAATGCTGAATCAATCTTAGAAAAATACACTTGAATCCAAAATGATAGGCTTGAACCAGTGTTTACAGCGAATACAGTCTCGTGGGTTAGAGTTGTAAGCATTGGTGTTGTTCAGAATTAAGAATTTCATCAATTTAACACAACAGGCTTTAACTAATAGGGTTTTCAACAAATGCTAAATCAAGGAATTCGATTTTTTTGGCACGATCTCCGAAATTTAGACCCCACTTTTTTTCCATAAATGATAAGAGTTTTAAAGACCTTTCTAATATTGCGTTTGGTGTCCATTTATCCTGTAAGGACACTTCGATTTCTGAATAACTTCCATATTTAAATCCAATTGTAGAATCATGGGACTGCACTTTTTCAGAGAAGCACTTATTGGATAGTGACGAATTTTTTGGTTGAGAGAGGGGAAGCAAATTACCAATTGCGTTACAAAGAATTCGTCTTTGGTTAAGTGTAAGATGATTAAAATCACTTTTCCAACAATTAGATGTCGCTTTTTGTGGGTATATATGCTCGATGGTTAATTTCCCTTGAAGGGTAGTGTTTAAGATTTCCCACTTCAACTTTTCATCTGGCGTTTTCGATTTTGTCTGGAGATTTGTTTCATATTCAAATAGAAAATACCTTATACCTTGCCAGTCATACCAATTCATTTCATCTAAACTTTGCTTAATTCGGTCATAAAAATCACTGCTGTTTAGTGCTTGTGTATTTATATTTTCAATTTCTTTAATTATTTCTTCAGATTTCATATTATTAATTTTTATCTTTTTCCCTAAAACAGATAATTGACTTATACTCAGTAATGGTTCTCTTAGAGCGTGTTTATAAAGTGGGTAAAGTCGGTCAGAATTAAGCTGTGAAACAAAAAACCCATACCAGTAGCCTTACCCGTGAACAGTTTAAGCGTCTCG
>JAYWGM010000037.1:0-29572 GCA_043778225.1 Deinococcales bacterium
CGTTGTGCTTTTCTGATGCAGAATCCTGAACTGGTTCGTGGTCGGGCTGGATTTAGTTGGCTTGATGATTCAATACTATCTAAATAAATTTGGTATTACTCAATCCGATACGTCGCATTGACAATCGCTCGGACATCTTTGTCTAAGCTGCTGGTGTCAAAATTGCCAACATCAGAAATACTTGGGTCGTTTTTGGCGTTAATCTGGAAAACCCCTAAACGTCCTTCTTCAATCATTGTGATACGCCGACCAACTGGCTGGGCGATTAACTGCGCTCGCTTAAAAGCATCTTCAGAGGCGGCTTTGACCAGTTCCAAACGCAATTCGGCTAATTTGGTGTAAATCAGGCTCAGGTTGGAGTTACCGATGAGAATATCTTGGTCAAAAAGCGCATCCACCGCATTGCTGGCTTTGGTGACTACATCGACTTTGTTGCTCTCGACTGTAAAATACCTCGAGACTGTGTAGTAGGTTCTCGAGACGGTTTTATAGCGCAATGCAATTTTATCTTTAACAATGGTTTTGCAGTCTATGTCGGTGATTGTACAATCTACTTCTTTGGTTTGGATTTCTGAGGTCACTTGCGAAGCCCAGACTTTAATTTCAGAAGCGTCAATTCCCTCTTTTTTAAGGTAAGTTTCAACGGCTTCTGGCACGGGTTTGAGTTTTAAGTACAACGATTTGTACTCATCGTACTTGGAATAAGCCACACTAAACGACCAAACCGCCAAATCAGACCGAATGGTCTTGACGGCACTCCCCGTGACCGTTGTGGTATAGGTCTTGGCGCGTAAACTTTGGATGCCACCAATGCCAATTAAAGCCAGAATAACCAAGGTAATACCAATCACCACAACACTCGCAAAGGCTTGCGGAAAAGATTTTGTCATACCTCAATCGTACTGGCTTGCATGAGTTTTGCACTCATAAAGCAATCTAAATTGTGACTTATGGGCTAAATGCAAATCTTTCTCGAGAAATACAGAATTTTGGGGGTAATTTGTGTCATCGGTGACTAGGAGGGTTAAGCAGGCTGTCTTGACCCTCTTGACCCCAAAGATAGCACCTGAGGAGCTTGGGTCGCTAAAGATGCACCTATCGGGCTGGGTCGCCTAACCCCTCTAGGCGTAAAACATCGGCGCGGCTGGTTTAATGATTTGCCCCGGTTGCTGCTCGTAGGTCACGGTGTTGCCAGCGAACTCGTCTTTCCAGCCAATTTGCTCGAGGGCTTTGACCCACGCACCATAACTTTCGTTGTCTTTGACAAGGTATGCGGCTTTACCAATGCTCGAGTCACCACGGGCAATGACCTGTTCCACCCATGCCCATTTTGCCGAGACATTGCGAAGCTCCAAATCTCGGCGCAGTTCTTTTTGAATCCGCTTAAAGCGTTTTTCAATCACATCCACCCCAGCAAATGGGTCAGCATGGTGTGGCGTGTGGCGCTTTGGCACAAATGGCGAGATACCCATGGCGACTTTGGTGATGCTGGCAAGTTTTTTACTGAATTGGATTAACTCGGTTATATCGTCGTCGTTTTCGGGTGGTAAGCCAATCATCATATAGACTTTGAGGCTCGAGAAGCCCAATTTTTTAGAAATATGGGCAGTGCGAAGTAAATCGGCTTCGGAAATGCCTTTTTTCATCCAGTCGCGCAAACGTTGGCTTGGGGCATCGGAGGCAACGGTAAAACTGCGTAAGCCACCATCGCGCAGAATTTGTGCCAGTTCTTCGTCTACCGTGTCAGCGCGGATACTCGAGACCCCAAGTTTGACACCGCGCTCGGTAAGTGTCCGCCCAACATATTTGGTGTGCTTAAAGTCGGAAAGGGCTGCGCCCACCAAGCCAACTTTTTTGACCCAATCGGGGATACACGCCAACAAATCGTCGGCTTCGTTGTTGCGATTTGGTCCGTACATGGTTCGCGCCAAACAAAAGGTACAGGGGCGCGGACAGCCGCGTTGGGCTTCGACCAAGTACATATTGCTCAGTTCAGAATGTGGTGTCACAATCTGGCTGTAAGCTGGCAGCATTTCTTTAGGAGCAGTTGCCCAAAGTGGTTCGTGCTTCATGCTCCTCGGCAAATAAATTCCTGGGCGACCCTCGAGGTCAGAAAAAAACTCGGCTCGAGAACTGGCTTCACGCCATGCCTCGGCAATGATTGGCACGATTAACTCGCCATCGCCAATACAGATAATATCGGCAAAAGGCGAAACTGGGTACGGGTTACTCGAGGTCAGTGGACCGCCGACAATGATAATTGGGTCGGATTCATCGCGCTCTTCGCGCCAAGGGTTAATGCCAGAACACTCGAGAAAACGGATGATGTTGGTCAGGTCGAGTTCAAAACTGACCGAAAGCGCCACCATATCGGCTTCTCCGACTGGATTTCCACTCTCGAGCATCGGCAGGGTTTCGCCAGTTTTTTGGAAGGCTTCAACATCATCGGGCAAAAAAGCCCGTTCGCAGCTAAAACCCTCTTCTTGGTTAAACATCCGATAAATGACTTGATAACCAAGGCTTGCCATTCCGACCGAATAGCGATTGGGAAAGCCCAAGGCAACTCGAGTAGAAGCATGACGGCGAATTGTGCCGATTTCATCATCTAAAAGTGGTTTTAAGTGTTTGCGCCAATAACTCATTCATCTCCAGTACAGCTTTAGAAGTCTAGCAGGACAAAACCAAAAGAAGACAGTACATTTGTGCCAATAGGGTAGACTAGGCGCATGGCAGGCAGAGGCATGATTGATACGATTTCACTCGAGGCACTGGTCTATTTGCTCGAGCATTTACCGCAAACCCAAGCCTATTCGGATTGGATTCCGGGGGCGCTGCTTGATACGAGTCTGATTCAACGACTCGAGTCCGAGCAATTTACGGGCTATGCAGTCTTTGCTTTTGAAGATAATTGGCTTGGTGGAGTGCTTTTTTATCAAGGTCTTGCACTCGAGGCGTGGCGCAGGGCATTGGGTGGACTCGAGAACCGCAGCGAAGCGTACCGAAATTTATTGCCAATGCTCGAGTTTGCTGCCACGCGCTTTTTTGTGCTGCCGACCGAACTGATTCCAGCAGTCGTGGCATTAACCTTGTCCGAGCGGCTCGAAAGTTATCAAGCCCCCGAAGTCAATATCCCAGCCATGCTCGAGAAATTAGAAGCGCTTCGATTTTCGGGGCTGGTTATTTTTGAGCATCAAAAAATTGCTCAGGCATGGTTTTTTAAGGAAGGAGGGCGGCTTCTCGAGCCACCCTTACCCGAGTCCTTTGCGGTTGGCAGACTGCATTTATTGCATAACCCGAGCCAAATTCCGCAAGATGTGGTTGGTTTGGTGGCTCGAGAAGCCAACTTAGAACGCCTAGCCCAAGCCGATTTCTTGCGGGCAAACCTTGAAGCCTTATTGGTTAAGCACATTGGGGTCAATGCCAAAATGGTACTTGAGAACAACCAGCAACTGTTTTTGGAATCCGATCCAAACCGACTTGAGACTGCGATGCTCAATTGGCTCGAGGAAACCTATGGCTCGAGTCTGGTAGAAGAATTTCAAACAAGACTCAATCAGTAATCGATTGAACCAGAACCACGCAAGTTTTTAAGAACTTCACGAATTGTACCTCGAGAAACCCGCAACTCTAAGCGGATTTGCTCGGCATTGCGCTGTCCATCTATTAAGTCAAAAACGGTTTTGTAAATTCCAGCCAGCCCCACCACCGAGCCACCGCGTCCAAAACTCGAGCGACGTTCGATTTTACTAGGAACAATCACCCCAAGTAAGGCTCGCATTTCAAAGGTATTGTTGACTTTAGCGGGTGGCTCAACGCCTTCAATTTCCATGACTTCTTGTGCCACCAACTCGAGCAAGGCTGAATCAATGCTGATGCCCTTAAAAACTTCACGCAGTTCTTTGACGGTTGTGCCAAACCGGGCTTTTTTAAGAATTTCAAGCTCGGGCGCACCCAAGGATTCATAAGCCGAGACATTGTTGCGGACTTTAATATGGGCTTCTGGGCGTAAGGTTTTTTCGCGCAAGTGTTCGTCCTCGAGCCGCGCTGCCTCCAAAAGTGTGCCTAAAATAGAACCGGTCATGTTTGGTTCAACCGTGATAAAACCCTCGAATAAGTTGGTATGGGCATAACGCCAGCGCAGCATGGTTCGCACCGCCTCTGTTCCCTCGAGCAGTTTGCCTTCGTGTTCGCAGAGCGCCCGAACCATTTTGCCTTGACGAATCACAAAATAGGCTCGAGCCTCGTCTGGGCTTTCGCACTCGAGGACACCGTTGTGTTGACTGGTGCTGAGGTATTCAAGAAAGGCTGGGAGCATCGGTTGCCGCAAGCGAGCGCTGAGAATTGGCGCATCTATATAATTGGGCTTCGGCAGGCTCATTAAGGTCAGTCTATACGCAAAAGTGCAATCGCAGTGTGAAAAACGATAAAATATGCGCCATGACAAATCTGGCACTGCTCGAAGTTGGGGCAAAAATGGCTGTACCGAATTACTTACCACGTATTGGAGGATAAAATATGGACGCACTTCCCCTGCTCGAGAAATTACAAGCTATTGCCAAACTTGGGCTGTATTACACCAAAGACATCTATGACCGTCAGCGCTACGAGCAACTGCTCGCGCTAACAGCCGAGTATTCATGGTCATGCCCTCGAGATGCCCGCGCCCAATGCTCGAGCTAACCTCGAAAGAGACCTTGGTAAACTTGGTGTCTCCCCTATTCTGGGTTCGGATGCCGCGATTTTTGACTCGAGCGGCAAAATTTTGCTGATGAAACGCACCGATAATCAAAAATGGTGTATGCCTTGTGGTCTGGTCGAAGCTGGCGAATCCCCAGAGCAAGGCGCAATCCGCGAAGCCAAAGAAGAAACTGGTTTAGAAGTGCAGATTCTCGAGTTGGTCAAGGTTTATACGCGGTTTCCAAGTGCTGAATACGGGTTGTACACCTTGGTCAGTACGGTTTTTTTATGCGAGGTTATGGGTGGCGTGCTGACCCGTTCACACGAGGATTTAGGCTTGCAATACTGGAATCTCGAGGACGTTCCGATTTGGCATTCTGATATGCAGCAACACGCCCGTGATGCTCATGCAGTTTGGCTTAATCGAATATCTGCTACACTAAATCCATGATTGGCGAACTTAGCACCATGAGTGTTACGGAATACCTCGAGTTTGAAAAAACTTCTGAGGTACGTCATGAATTTGTAGATGGAGTGTTGATACCAATGCCAGGAACAAGTCGGCAACATGGAAACATTGTTTTGAACATCGTAGAGATTCTGCGTCCAAAAGCCCGAGCTAAACAATGCGAGTTACAAGCCATTGACATCAAAACGCCAACTCAGAACAGCCGTTATCGTTACCCTGATATTTTAATCAGTTGCAAGCCCAACAAAGATAAATACATTCTCGAGAATCCTTGCTTGCTGATCGAAGTGGCATCTAATAGCACCGAACACACTGACCGAGGCTCAAAAGTAACCGAGTATCTAAAAATTCTGAGCCTAGAGACCTATGCCATCGTTGGACAAGATAAACCCGAAATTACCATTTACCGACGTGATGAAAAGGGTTGGCGGGTGGATATTCTCGAGAAAACAGGGGCTTTTTACATCCCGTGTTTAGATTCGCATTTATCATTAGAAGAAATTTATGCTGGTGTGGAATTATGAGGTTTTGGGTTAATCAGTTTTTGCAGCAGTGCAACTATTGCAATGATGAGTCCTAAACCAAGCGGTAAACCAATTAACGCCCCAATAATCCAACTTAAACGCCCAACTTCTGGGTTGGGTGGTACAAGTGCAAAGCGTCCTTCGGTTACGGATTGTCCGACCCCAAGGGTGTGCTGACCTTCCAGAATTTGCTGACCTACTTTGACTCGAGCAATCAGGTTATGTTCGCCTTGGGCTAAATTTAGGGTTGCCTTAAAAACACTTTTCTCGAGTTTCTGGGCTTGCACCCGCACGGTTCTGCCATCAATATCAATGACTTCAAGCTCGAGCGAGTCTATTGGAAAAGCCTTCGCACCAGTTGCATCTGACGCTCTGGCAATAAACACACCATCCTCTGGTTCAAATTCAAACTCGAGGATGGCTTGGCGCTGGGTTTGTGGTGCGGCGGGCTGGGCATAACTCAGGCTCGAGAACAGCAGGACAAAACAAAGAAACCACATGGCTAGAGTCTAGGTTTTTTTGACTGGGAGAATGCCCCATTGCATAAATTCTCGAGATATGTGTATAATTATGCAGGAATGTTGAATATCACCCGACGACCTGCATAGCCTCGAGATTTGAAATCTCGAGGTACACCTGTGTGGCTTATGGTGGTTTATGCTAGGCGTGGAAAACTGGGCGAGGCACGCCTCTCCCCTACGGCTTTAAGGAGAAATTACAATGTCAAAGAAAAAAGTGGTACTTGCCTACAGTGGCGGACTCGACACCAGCATGATTCTCAAATGGTTGCAGCTCGAGCGAGATTTAGATGTGGTGTGTTTTACCGCCGATATAGGACAAGGCGAAGAAGTCGAGGAGGCTCGAGTTAAGGCACTCAATACTGGCGCGGTGGCAGCTTATGCTTTAGACTTGCGCGAAGAATTTGTGCGCGATTTTGTATTCCCCATGCAACGCTCGAGCGCCCTCTACGAAGGCTATTATTTACTTGGCACAAGCATTGCCCGCCCGTTAATCGCCAAGCACCTTGTGGAAATTGCTTTTCGGGAAAATGCTGAAGCCATTTCGCATGGCGCAACCGGCAAAGGCAACGACCAAGTGCGTTTTGAGGTCAGTGCGTATGCCCTCAATCCAGAAATAAAAATTATTGCCCCATGGCGCGAATGGGGTCCAGCCGGACGCAAAGAACTGATGGAATTTGCCGCCAAGCACAACATTCCCGTACCAGTCAGTGCCGCCAAACCCTACAGCGTGGACTCGAATTTGTTGCACAACAGCTTTGAAGGCGGGATTCTCGAAGACCCTTGGGCAGAACCGCCACACGGAATGCTGAAACTGACCAAGCCAATCGAAGAAACACCAAACACACCTGAATATGTCGAAATCGAATTTGTTGGCGGCGACCCAATTGCGATTAACGGCGAGAAATTTTCGCCCGCCGCAATGCTCGAGAAAGCCAATCAGATTGCTGGGAATCACGGCATTGGCGTGGTAGATTTGGTCGAGAACCGCTTTGTCGGCATGAAATCTCGAGGCGTGTACGAAACTCCGGGCGGCACGTTGTTGTATCACTCGAGACGCGCTGTTGAAAGCATTACCCTAGACCGCGAAGTGCTGCACACCCGCGACAGTATGCAGCCCAAATACGCTGAACTGGTTTATAACGGCTTTTGGTTCACTGCCGAACGCGAAGCCATGCAGGTCTACTTTGACCATGTAGCCAAGGGCGTAACTGGCATTGCCCGAATGAAAATGTTGAAGGGACAAGCTACGGTGGTTGGACGCAAATCACCATTATCGTTATACGACCCAACGCTGGTGACATTTGAAAAAGAAACGGTGTACGACCAAGCCGATGCTGGCGGATTTATCAAGCTCAATGCTCTACGCGCTCGAGTCCGCGCACGGTTGCAACGAGATTAACCACAATTCATCAAAAAGGAGTACCATGACCACATGACCGCCTTGCCTAGAGAAGCCAAACAACGGCAACACGAAACCATGCCTGAACCAAGCGACTTTGAGTTTGAGGCAGCTAAACTCAAAGCAGTCAAAACAGGACTCGAGGAAATCAAAAACAATAAAAATCCTGTTTGGCTTTCCGCTTCCGATATGGACGTTTGGTTTGATGCACAACGCCAGCCCGTTAAGTAAATTTAGCGAATCATGGCAAAAAGCCCAAGCACTTTTTGGCAAAGACAACCATGCTCGAGTCGCACTCGAAGAAGCCCTCAAAGAAGTCTTAACAGCCCTGCGTTCCGACCCTAACCTAGGCAAAATAGAACCGAATGCAATTACCACAAGGTATTGAATTTCGTAAGCAAAAATTCAAATCAGGATTTGGAGCGCTCGGACAGTGGTGACTGCTGTACTTTTGGGACACGAACAAGCAAATTATTTACTGGTCATGGTTGTACTCGCATAAGCAGTACCCAATACGTCCGACTCGAGAAGAATTAACACAAAACATAGAAGCAGGACTCGAGGAAATATGAAAACACAATTGGTTACAGGGCAGACACGGGGGTCTGCCCCTACAAACCCCAAACCGTAGGGGCGGGGCTTGCCTCGCCCAACCCGCCAAAGGCAAACGCATATGCCAAAGAAAAAAGTTATTTCAATGCTCGAGTTTACAAAAATTTCAAATTTCAAAAACGTTGAGGTCTGGAATGAATAACTATTTTATTTATCATCGGAAAAGTAAAAATTTTGAGGGTGATACAATCTATCCATTAAATCGTTTGCCTTTCCCTGAAATAAAAATACAAGAACAAAAAAAATATCAGGGACGTGAAGCACTGCTTGCAGTTACCATCCCACCATTGAACTGCTTATGGAATGACGTAATTCACTGTTCACCTGTCCATCCTAATGAAGTCTACTCTGCTTTGAAAGAAGCTGGTTTTGAGCCACCTGCTGGGCAATACTTTGCAATACCAGCGACTACTTTACAACCAGCACAAACTACAATTTTTTTATCATCAGCCAGACCAAATGACCGTTATGCAGCCGAAAATTATTTGCCATTTCTTTTAGAAAATCTTCATTTACACCAGCACTTACCCGAAGAAACCAAGACTTATTATGCGACTTGTAAATCTGAAGGGCGGAATCCTTTAATTTATGTTGGTGTACCACACATTCTGCATTTTGGTCATATCCTCGTAAACGATTGTGAATTAATTGACATAACCTAACAATTCAGCCCAACCACCAATTCTGACTTAACCTCGAGCAACCAATAAGAAACTAAACTGTATGCCCAAACTAACCACTAAAATCCGAATTGCCCGTCCTACCAATAACCTCGAGAAAATCGTGCATTTTTATTGTGATGGACTTGGTTTTGAAATCATTGCTGGTTTTGAAGATCACAATGGTTTTGATGGTGTGATGCTTGGCTTACAAGATGCTATATACCATCTCGAGTTCACGCATCATCGAGGTCATGTTGTGCCTGACGCTCCAACGCAGGATAATCTGCTTATTTTTTACTTGCCAGACCAAGTAGCTTGGCTCGAGGCAACCCAGCGAATGCAGCAGCAAGGCTTAAAGCCTGTAAAATCTTATAATCCCTATTGGGATGTGCATGGCAAGACTTTTCAAGACCCTGATGGTTACAGGGTTGTACTGCAAAATGCCGAGTGGTCTATATGAAGATTAAACAGCGAGATTTGAGTCATTTAGCTGGCACTTGGAGCGACGAGGAAGCCCGAGAATTTGAACGTAACACTGCCTATTTTTCTGCTTTACCGCAAGATACTAACCCCCAATTTTGGCTTGACCTCGAGCAGATGTTTTCTCGAGTTTTCTCAACAAATTTTAACTACAATGACTGTAGAGGTGAACATCATGACTTTAGAAATTAGTGGTACAACTCAGAATTTGCTTTTTGCCGAAGCTGAACGGCAACACACTAACCCAGAACTGTTGGCTCGTCGTTTGCTGCGTTTAAGTTTACTAACCAAACAACGCGATTTAAGTCATTTAGCTGGAACATGGTCTGAAGAGAAATATCAAGCATTTGAAGAAAGTGTTGCTTCATTGCAAGAAGTTGTTGAGGAAGATTAGTGCCAAAGGTTTTACTAGATACAAACACGTATTCCTTATTCAAACGAAATAAGTCTGAGGATGCCAAAAAAATTCTTGAATTTTCAGAAGAGATTGGTTTGCCTAGTGTTGTCATTGCTGAACTGTACGCTGGCTTTTTTGATGGTACTCAATTCACTGAAAACGAATCGGAATTAGAGATTTTTCTGAGCGAATTAAATGTTTCTATAATTAGAATTTCTGATACAACACTGCGGATTTTTGGTGAACAAAAAACAGAACTTAAACGTATTGGCATTACCGTACCTCACAATGATTTGTGGATTGCATCCTTAGCCATTGAGCATGACTTCGTGGTGTATTCCTTGGATAAACATTTAAGAATGATTCCTTCGATAACAGTTATTCAATCTTTTATGGAGTTTTTAGACTTATGACTTTACCCAACCCCCAATTCTGGCTTGACCTCGAGCAACTTGTTTCCTCGAGTACCTTGCTTATTGATCGTCCGAAAGGCTCGAGCCACCCGCGTTATGCCGATTTAATTTATCCTTTTGATTATGGTGAACTCGAGGGTACAAGCGGTGGTGATGGTGCTGGCATTGATGTTTGGGTTGGATCGCTCGAGAAAACTGTTACGGGCGTTCTTGCCACGGTAGATACAGTTAAACGAGATTCGGAAACCAAAATATTATTGGGTTGCTCGAGTCTCGAGATGATGCAGATTCGGGATTGGTATAACAACGTTGCTAAGGTGCAGTGTTTGTTACTCGAGAGGAGTTTATGATGGCTGATTCTTTTGCGTTCTGTGGGTATTGCGGTTCTAAGTATCCTGAAAATCAACCGATTTTTGCTCGGACTTGCTCGAGTTGCGGACGAACAGCGTATAAGAATCCGTTGCCTGTGGCTGTGGTGCTTGTGCCTGTGCGTCTCGAGTCAGATGATTTGGGTTTGCTGGTGATTCGTCGCAGTATTCCGCCTCGGGAGGGGCAATTGGCATTGCCGGGCGGGTTTATTAACTTCGGTGAGTCGTGGCAAGTTGGGGCTGCCCGCGAAGTTCTCGAGGAAACTGGGTTACAAGTTGCATCTGATAGTATTCGTTTAGCTCGAGTTCATAGTGCGCCAGACAGTACAATCCTGATTTTTGGAATTGCACCAATTCAGCCTTCAAATGTTCTGGAGGCTTTAACATTGTCGTCTGAGACTTCTGAAATTGCCATTCTCGAGTCGTTCGCGCCTTTGGCATTTGCGCTTCATACACAAATTGCCGAAGAATTTTTTGAAGGCGTGTTTTTCTCGTGATTCCAGTTCTTCGCACCGCTACCAACGCCGATGCTGAGTTAATCGCACAACTCACTCGAGCCGCTTGGGTTGGAAAACCAGCCAACTCAAGCGCTCATAACGAAACAGCCGAAATTATTCTGAAAAGTCTCGAGGACGGCGAAATTATCATTATGGAACTTGGTGGAAAACCAATAGGTGCAGTCCGAATTTATCCTGTTCTCGAGAATGGTTTTCCGATTGCCCTCGAGATGGCACGATTAGCTGTGCTACCAGAGTACCGTGGGCGCGGCATCAGCACGTGGCTGACCAACGAAGTGATGATTCGGGCAATGCAGCGCGGTATCGAAGAATTGCGTTTAGCCGTGCGAACCGATGAACCGGGCTTAGTCAATTTTTATGAACGCATTGGTTTTTTTATTGACTCGAGCATCACTTATAGCCATGCTAATCCGAACAGTCCTAAACCAATTACCATGCGAAAGTATTTATTTACGCATCTTCCACCAAGAGGGGATTTTGTATGAAAAAAGAATCGCCACAAACCCTAGGAATTGCACTGGTGATTGGTTGTGTGATGAGCATTTACTTTGCAATTGATTTTCTTAGAAACTATCAGGCATTTCAATTGCAACAAGTTATTTCACTTGGCAGACGCGGACGAGTCGGTATTCCCACAACCTTTGATGTGACCTTCAAAGGATTATTTGTACTGGTAGGCATTGCTCTTGTGTCTTACATTATTTTTCGACTCATCAAAGGCAGTTCTAAATGAATGACACCCATCCAAAAATAGAAGCGATTCATCTCGAGATGCTGCGTTCATTGACTCCAGAGGCACGGTTAAAATTGGCTTTGCGCTTCTCGAGAAATATTATTGATTTATCCAGAAAGCAATTCGTCAATCGTCATGGCGAACTTGGTTTGCAGCGTTGGCTTGAAGCCCATTATGGTGAAAAATTGGCTCGAGGTGCGCTAGGTAAGGCTTATCATGAATGAATCCCTTGAAGCGCTACGGTTATTAATTACAGTATTTGAGCGACTTGGAATTTCTTATCGAGTTGGTGGTTCACTCGCAAGCAGTGTTCATGGCATCGCTCGAGCAACCGTAGACGCAGATTTAATCGCTAACATCGAGCAAAAGCACGTTCTGGCTTTTTCACAAGCCTTAAAAGGTTCATATTATGTGGATGAACAAATGATAGCTGATGCCTTAAAAGTTGGTCAATCTTTTAATTTAATTCATTTAGACACCTACATCAAAATTGATATTTTCCCTTTGAATAAAAGAAAATACGATCAATTTTCTTTTGAACGGTTTTTTGTGACGGAAGCAACAAATTTTATTACCGCCGAAGATAGTATTCTTAGAAAACTTGAATGGTTTCGTTTATCGGACGGCTCAGAACGACAATGGCGCGATGTTCAAGGAATACTAAAAATACAAAAAATAAATCTGGATTTTGATTATCTAAATCACTGGGCAACAGACTTAGGTCTGGCTGATTTGCTCGAGAAAGCCATTGCCGAAGCCAAAACTTTAACGAATAAGGAGAAATAAATGTCAGCGACCAATAAAAAACCGTGGGGTGGGCGTTTTGAATCCGAAACCAGCAAACTCGTCGAGGCTTTTAATGCCAGTGTGGATTTCGATAAACGACTGGTTCTCGAGGATATTGCGGGTTCTACGGCACACGTCAGAATGCTTGGTGCAGTTGGTATTCTCGAGCCAGACGAAGTGACCCAGATTCTTGAGGGATTGGAAAAAGTGCTGCTCGAGGTTGAAGCTGGTACGTTCCCGTGGCGCATCGAACTCGAGGATGTGCATATGAACGTTGAAACACGTCTCAAAGAGTTGATTGGAGCAACGGCTGGGAAGTTGCACACCGCCCGAAGCCGTAACGACCAGGTGGCACTGGATTTTAGGCTCTGGGTCAAAAAAGCCAGCCTTCGCACCGCCCAGAAACTCGAGACGCTCAGGGATACCATGCTGTCCGAAGCTGAGCGCAATTTTGGCATTGTCATGCCGGGCTACACGCATTTACAGGTCGCGCAACCGATTCTGGTTTCGCATTGGTTTATGGCGTACTTTGAAATGTTCAGCCGTGACATTTCAAGATTTTACGATGCGGCTAACCGCATGAACGAATCGCCGCTCGGGGCTGGAGCATTGGCTGGAACACCATGGCAAATTGACCGCTTTCAGACTGCTACCGAACTTGGTTTTGCCGCACCAACCCGCAATAGCTTGGATTCTGTAGGCTCGAGAGATTTTGCGCTCGAGTATCTGAGTGCAGCCAGCATTTGTATGGCAACCCTAAGCCGAATCTCGGAAGAACTGATTCTCTACTCGAGTTTTGAATTTGGATTTGTCACCTTGCCAGACTCGCACACCACGGGCAGCAGCATCATGCCGCAAAAGAAAAATCCTGATGTGGCAGAACTGGCTCGGGGCAAAGCTGGTCGGGTTTTTGGGGATTTAATGGCGCTTTTAACGGTCGTTAAAGGCACACCACTGGCGTACAATAAGGATTTCCAAGAAGACAAAGAACCCGTTTTTGATGCCGCCGACACCTTAGAAGCGATTCTCGAGTTATACGCCGATATGCTGCCCCTCTGCACTTGGAATGCCGCCACTACCGAAATTGCTGCCGCTCAAGGCTACAGCACCGCCACAGACCTCGCTGACTACCTCGCACGGCAAGGCGTACCATTCCGTGAAGCCCATGAAGTGGTTGGAAAATTGGTTGGGTTGTGCGTCAAAACCAATCGGCACTTGTGGCAACTCGAGGAAACCGAACTCAAAACCGCTCATGAATTGCTGGATGCTCGAGCGCTCGAGGTTGTGACTGTACAAGCCAGTGTGGCTGCCCGAACCAGTTATGGTGGAACAGCCCCAATTCGCGTTCAAGAAGCCATAAACGCTGCCAGAAAACAAATTCAGTCCTAGAACAACCATCTAAATTAGGAGGTCAATATGTTGCAACTTACACCAATGGTTCATTTACCTATCATCAATCCCAATCTTCCGCTTGACCTTCGACACGCCACCCTCGAGGATGTGCCTAAAATTTACGATTTAGTCAAATACTGGGCAGACAAAGGGCGGATGCTCGAGCGCAGCCATCAATTGCTCGAGTCTACGATTGATGAATTTTTGATTCTCGAAAATATTTCTGGCGAACTCGCGGGTTGTGTCGGTTTACACCGCATGGCGACCGATTTAGCAGAGGTACGTGGCTTGGCAATCCATCCAAGTTTTCAGGGCAAAGGCTTAGGACGTTGGTTGGTGCTTGGAACAGAGCGCTTTGCACGGGATTTGGGTTTGAAGCGCTTATTCGCTTGGACATACGAGCAGCGTTTTTTTGAGAAATGTGGTTTTTTGCGGATTCCTCGAGAAGTCGAAACCCTTCCTTCGGAGATTCATGCCGAGTGTACACGCTGTCAGTTTCAGACCAATTGCCAAGAAATTCCAATGCTTAAAATGCTCGAGCGTCCAAAGTTGGTGGTTGCTTAATTGACTTTGACTGCATATCTTTTTTGCAACAGTATCTCAATCACACTAAATTCTTCGCGTTGATTGTCGGGCAGTTGTTTGGCAATACTTGCCAAAAAGCGCTCGAGTTGGCTCTTTTTGAGATGCTCGAGTCCAATACCAAGTTCGTTGGCGGCATCTTTAATCACAATCGTTGCCATTGGTCCAACCAAGCGGGTAAAATTCCAGCGCAAATCCTCGAGAAAATCGTTGCCAAGGGTTGGGTCGCTCGAGTTTTGTTCAAGCGCGGTGCTGATGTCTTCGGCACTCAAAATTTGCTCGAGCATATCGTCAAAGGCTTGGGTGGCTTTGGTTGGGTCGTGTTGGGCAATCGCTTCGACCATATTGCTGTGGGCTTGGTGCAGTTTTTGAAAACCTTGGGTTAAAAATAGGGTTGTGCTGAGGTTGCGGATTAAACCAGCCAAGGGCGTATGAATGACGTGTAGCAATTGGGTCACGACCCGATTACCACAAGCCTCTGCAATCGCAAAGTGCAGCGCAAAATCGGCTTGAATATAATTTTCGACGTTATCTTTGGCAGCGTTCATATCCATCAAGATGGCTCGCATTTCAGCAACTTGGTTGGCGGTGGCGTGCTTGGCTGCATTGGTCAGGGTATAATGCTCGAGCAAACGCCGTGCAGATAAAAATTCTTGAGCTTCGTTGGTTTGGCTGACCGCCTGAAAAAAATTGCCCAAGTTGTGGTTATCGGCAGCACAGACCACTGTGCCGCGCCCCGGTTGGGCTTCGAGCAGTCCAATCGTGGCTAAAATACTGATCGCTTCGCGCACGGTTGGCAGGCTTGTACCAAATTGCTTTGCCAAGTCCCGTTGGCTTGGCAGCACATCACCCGGCTGGTATGTTCCTTGTTGAATCATCTCTTGGAGTTGCTGTGCCATATCTGCGCCAAGTGAGTTTCTTTTTTGTAAAGGTCGAATCATGGTATTTCCTTTGTTCATTTCACTTATTGGCACGGCGCATGGCAAGCACAAGGCTCAGGCGCATTCGCTCAACGGCTTTGCCGAGGTCTTCGATTTCATCTCGAGTTGGCGCAAGAATTGGCGTATTGATTTCGCCCAAACTAATCCGATTGACCGCTTTGGTAATGTCAATCACGGGTTGAGCAAGGCGTTGACTAAAAAGTAAACCAAGAACTATCGCGGCAACAATTACCAGCACCATCAAAAGCAACACCAAAATAAATTGGGTATCCAGCACACTCTGAACTTCACTCGAGCGCACCCCCACCCCTAAATCAAAAATTTTTTTACCGTTGGGCTGTGGGTCTTGGCGAAATCTGACCGAGCGCTGACCATTGGGTAAATCGTAAATTTCGGCGTGTATCAAGTCATAAACCGTGCTTTGATTGGCTGTTTTTTGGTAGAGCAGAATTTTTTCACGCAAGTGTTCGCCAATTTGTTGTTGGTCGGCAGCTGTTCCCAATAAATCGAGTTGTTGCTGGTAGGTTTGGGCGCGTTTGTCAATGTACTTAAACTGGTTGCTGTCTGGCATGGCTAACAGGGCGCTGTCGTATTGACGCACCAAGTACCAGTCGGTCTCGGTATTTTTGGAAGTAAAAAAACGGGTCGCTTCACCAGTTGGGCGAATATCAATAAAAGCAATATCTCGAGACGAAACCGCCGCTTTAAGTTGGTTATCCACCAGAGTAAAATCGGTGATGTCTACGGTGCTGGCGAGAACTCGAGCCACGGTACTGGCAAGGTTGCTCGAGGCGGTGCTGAGAATAATCTGGCGATAAATTAAAAGTATTATGCCTATCACAATACCAATAAAAAGGACTGGCAAAATTGTAGCTAGGGTGATTTTGGTGCGAAAACTCTGGCGTGCTTGGTTCATACTGACCTCGATTTCTTACACCGCACCGTATCACATTATAATTTATACTCAAGTCGAATGTTCCGAACTCTATAACACTTGACATTGATTCAGCAAGTGGTTATCATCTGACCTCGAAAGCCACAATTTGGTTTCAAACAAAAACGCCACGCAGCGTGTGTATTTGCATACACGACTGTTTTTCGTTTTCGGAGGACGTATGAAAAAGATACATTATATTCCGGTCGCCGCTCTCTTATTAGGCATGGTTGCGGCTCAAAAAGTGACCGTACCGATTGCCATTGGTATTTCGGTGGCACAAACCAGCAACACCGCCCTGCTTGGTAAAGAACAAGTCATTGGAGCGCAAATCGCCGATGAATTCTTTAATGGGCGCGGCGGCATCAATGGCACGGCTTTTAAGCTCTTTTTTGAAGACACCGGCGGCGACGAAGCCGGCGCAATCAACGCCTTCCAGACCCAAATCAACAAAAACCGTGTGGTCGCAATCGTCGGACCAACCCTCTCACAGCAAGCCTTTGCTGCCTCTAAAATTGCTGACCAAGCTCGAGTCCCGGTACTTGGACCAAGCAATACCGCCAGAGGGATTCCACAAATTGGCGACTTTGTGGCTCGAGTTTCTGCCCCAGTGGCAATTGTTGCACCAAACTCGGTGCGAACTGCCATTCGCCTTAGCCCACAAGCCAAAAAAGTGGCGGTCTTTTATGCCCAAAACGATGCTTTTGCTACCTCTGAAACGGGAACTTTTCAGGAGACCGCTAAAGCCCAAGGTCTCGAGGTCGTGACCGTTCAAAAATTCCAAACCACCGATTCTGACTTTACATCGCAGGTGACTGCCGCTATGGCACTCAAACCCGATATTGCGATTGTTTCTGGTTTGGCTGCCGACGGTGGCAATTTGGTTAAGCAATTGCGGATTGCTGGTTACAAAGGAATTATCATTGGTGGCAACGGCTTAAACACCGCCAATATGTTCCCAGTTTGCCAACAATACTGCGATGGCGTTTTAATTGCCCAAGCCTACTCGCCAACCGCTCCCGGCGCATTAAACGCGGCTTTCCGCACCGTGTACAAAAATAAGTACCGCAAAGAGCCACCACAATTTACCGCCCAAGCCTTCACTGGAGTTCAAGTGATTGTCGAAGCCTTGCGTGCCGTAGATAAGAAGCAAAAAATCGCCGATATGGAACTGAGCGAACTTCGCGTTAAACTCAATGCTCAAATTCTGATTGGCAAATACAACACCCCACTGGGCGAAATCAGCTTTGACAAAGAAGGCGAAATTAACCAAAAGAATTTCTACGTGGCACAGATTAAAATGAACCCAGATGGCAAAACCGGTTCGTTTGAATTCATTAAGTAAATAAAGCAAATCTCTCGAGGGGTGTCTACGCGCCCCTCCTTATTTTTTATTGGTGAAATATGGAAATCAGCACCTTGATTCAAAATACGCTTAACGGTCTTTCTATCGGTTCGGTCTATGCCATTTTTGCACTCGGCTACACACTTGTTTTTTCGATTCTTGGTGTCATCAATTTTGCTCACGGTGCGGTTTTTACCCTCGGAGCGTACTTCACTTATTTTTTGGTTGGTGGTGTCAACAACGGCACAGGGATTCTTTCTAATTTCCAGTTGCCTTTTGGCTTACCGTTTGTGCTGGCGATTCTGGGCGGTTCTTTTTTGGCGGGTGGTGTTGGTGTGCTGCTCGACCGCTTGGCATTTCGTCCATTGCGTTCTCGAGGTGCAGACCCTTTGCTGGCATTGGTGCTGAGTCTTGGCTTGGCGCTTTTGATTGTTAATCTAGCCCAATACCTGATTGGCGCAGAAATTTTATCGTTCCCGAACAATGTTTACGGCGATTGGTTGCCACCCGCGATTAACTTTGGCTCGAGCGAAAACCCAATTCCAGTGCGTGGAGTGCAGATTATTATTTTTTGTGTCTCGATGTTTGTGGTGGTTATCCTGACCTTTATCATTAACCGCACCAAAGTTGGGAAAGCCTTACGCGCCGTTGCCGAAAATGCAACCACTGCCAATTTACTGGGCATCTCGACTGAGCGCTTTATCCTTTTAACCTTTTTCTTATCGGGTTTCTTGGGCGGTTTAGCGGGGACATTGGTGGCGACCAGTTTTTCGATTTCTGGTCCCTACTTTGGTGTGACTTATGGCTTAAAGGGCTTAGCCGTAATCGTGCTTGGTGGTCTGGGTGATATTCCGGGGGCGGTGGTTGGCGGACTGGTGATTGGGCTTGCCGAAGCCTTTGTACCGGGTGAATTTAGCGCCTATAAAGAAGCGGTTGCCTTTGCGCTGCTGTTTGTGATTCTGCTGGTCAGACCACAAGGCTTACTCGGTCGCAAACTGATTCAGAAAGTATAATTTATGGACATATTTTTTAGCACCTATGGTTTTTTGATCGTTCAGATGATGCTTCAGGCATTGCTGGGCTTATCGTTGTACTTCCCGATGATGGCGGGTCAACTTTCCTTAGCCAGCCCCGGATTTTATGCGCTCGGTGGGTATATTGCTGCTGTTATCTCGACCAAGGTTTTTGTCACCCAAGGGCAGTACCCTATTCCAATGCTGTTGCTCGAGATTGTGCTTGGCGCACTGGCAAGTGGCGTATTGGCATTGGTGGTAGGCATTCCAGCCCTGCGTTTGCGCGGTATTTACTTGGCGCTTGCCACGATTGCGTTTGTCGAAATTCTGCGGGTCGTTTCGCTTAATCTTGACATTACGGGTGGCGCAGTCGGTATTTTTGGTATTCCACAGCCGTTTACCAACTCACTCAGTTATGCCTATTTGGTGTTGCCGTTGTTGGTTTTGGTGGCATGGTTCGCTTCACGGCTCGAACGTTCTCGAGTTGGTAGGGCATTAACTGCCATCCGCGAAGACGAATTGGCTGCCGACGCGATGGGCATTAACCCGACCTACTATAAAGTCTTGGCATTTGTGATTGGCGCGATGGTGGCGGGTGGGATTGGCGCAATCTCGGCGCATTTTTTGAACACCTGGAACGCTCGACAAGGCACATTTGATGCCGCAATTAACATTTTAGCCTATGTGCTGATTGGTGGCTCGAGAACTTTTTGGGGCGCAATTGTTGGCGGCTTTGCCCTGACTGCCTTGCCCGAAATCCTGCGTCCATTGGGCGACTTACGCCTCATTGTCAATGGCTTGCTGCTGGTGATTGGTGCAATTTACTTGCCTCAAGGCTTAATCCGCCCAGCATGGCTGGCTGGTTTGGCTCGACTCAAGAGGAAATCATGAACACGATTCTCGAATTGCCGAAGAACACGATTCTCGAGGTCGAAAACTTTACCCGCCGCTTTGGTGGCTTGGTGGCGGTCAACGAAGTCTGTTTTGCCGTACAACACAATGAAATTTTTGGCTTGATTGGACCCAACGGGGCTGGTAAAACCACCACTTTTAACATGATGACTGGTTTAACCCCACCCTCGAGTGGCAAACTGATGTATTTGGGTAAGGACATCACCAACTTAAAGCCGTATCAGATTGCCCAACTTGGCATGGCGCGAACCTTTCAGAACATTCGCTTATTTGGCAATCTCACTGCCCTCGAGAACGTCAAAATTGGGCAGCATATTCACAGCAGCAGTGGTGTCTTCAATGGCGTGTTTGGCATTGGCAAAAGTAAAGCCGAAGAAAAACAGATTCTCGAGAAAGCCAAACAACTGCTCGAACTTGTTGGGCTGCACGACCGCGCCCAAGTCGAAGCCAGAAATTTTAGCTACGGCGACCAGCGTCGGCTTGAGATTGCTCGGGCTTTGGCACTCGAACCCAAGGTTTTGCTGCTTGATGAACCCGCCGCCGGTATGAACCCCAACGAAAAGGCGGCTTTGTCGGATTTTATTAGGGCGGTGCGCGAAAAATTCAAGTTGACTGTGGTCTTAATCGAGCATCATGTGCCTTTGGTCATGGGACTCTGCGACCGAATCGCGGTGCTTAACTTTGGACAACGGATTGCGCTGGGGACACCTGCCGAAGTTGCCAACGACCCGGCAGTCATTGAAGCCTATTTGGGAGGTGATGATTAGATGCTCGAGCTTAAAAATTTATCGGTCAACTACGGCGGTATTGAAGCCCTTAAAAATGTCAGTTTGCGGGTCGAGACTGGCGAAGTGGTCTGTTTAATCGGCGCAAATGGGGCTGGCAAAAGCACCACTTTACGCGCCATCTCGAGAATTATTCGCGCCAAAAGCGGCACGATTCTATTTAACAACACCGATATAGCCCGTTTTGAAGCGGCTCATGTGGTTAAATTGGGCATTGCCCAAAGCCCCGAAGGTCGGCAAGTCCTGAACCGCCAAAGTGTGCGCGACAACCTCGAGATGGGGGCGTACATTCGCAACGACTCAGAAATTGAAGCTGATATAGAACTGCAATTTAAGCGCTTTCCACGTTTGCTCGAGCGACAAAAGCAATTGGCTGGGACGTTATCGGGTGGCGAACAGCAAATGTTAGCGATTGCTCGAGCGCTGATGAGCCGCCCCAAATTATTGCTGCTCGATGAACCCAGCCTTGGTTTAGCGCCAATTATCGTCAAGGAAATCATGAGCATCATAGATACCTTGCGGGCTGGCGGTATGACGATTTTACTGGTCGAGCAAAATGCTCGTTTGGCATTGCAACACGCCGACCGAGGCTATGTTCTCGAGGCTGGGAACTTAATTATCGAAGGACACGCCAAGGATTTACTTGATGATGCAAGGATTAAAAAAGCCTACCTTGGTTAGAAATGGTTTAATCCTCGAGCCACGGAAATCCATTTGGATTTTTTTCGACTCGTTTCCAGATGATTTTGTCGTTGTGAGAGCGAATTTGATTGAGAAAAGGAAAGTCGGTCGGTGCTATTTCAATACAAAATAATGGTTTGACTGGGTTTAGGCTTGCCCAGTGATGCGTTTGGTATTGGATGCCATCGCTTTGGTCTTGGGGTTGTTGGTTAAATCCTTGTTTGGGCAGCACATAGACCCATCCTGTACGGAATGGTCTTTTTTGCATGGCAGTGTCTGTGACGCTAAAAAAGTAAAGGTCTCGAGGTGGTTGTAGTTGTACTTGAATAGCGCTGTTGTTGATGCTCATCGGGATTTGTGGTCGGTCGAGGATGGCATAAAACATTGCCCAGATTCCGTCGGAGGCGGCGTAAACTGCGTTTTGACTGCCAAACCAGTTAGCATCTTCAGATTGCCTTGGTTCAAATGTTTTGATATTTGCGTTTCCTGTGCCGTGAACTAAGTAATTTTGAACGTGTGTTAGCCATATTAAAAACGCCCATTTTGGTATGGTGGTTTGAGTCAAAATTCCATGCTCGAGTGCCGCTCGAAGCGTTTCTTCTAAAATGCCTTGGTGTTGGGCAAAGTCGTATTCTGGGCGTGTTAGCCAATAATTTGGTAGGTTCATGCCAAGAGTTTATTTGTCTGTAATCACGAAAAGTGGTTTAATTTCATTGTTCTGAGGTTTGTGGTGTGAATCCTAGGTGTAACGTATAAGCTCGAGTATTTTGTTGTGACTGACTGTTTTCTTGCAGCACTCGAGTCCATAGTTGTTGTAATTCTTGGTGTAGATTTTGGGCTTGTTTAGCGGTTAAAAAAATCGTTGTCCAAGAATTCCAAAGAGGTTTGAGGCTATTTTGTTGGATTTCAATATTGGGCGGTGGTGTAACCGAAAAATCAATACTGAATCTTTGGTTTTCCAGCGCCCGAATGCACATTCCACCTTGACTGGCATTGGGTTGTATTTGCAATCCAGCCTGTACAAAATCAGTGCAGTATTGCTCGAGTATTGGTGCTTGCATGGATTGAATCAAGGCTGTCATGGTTTCGTGTTTGGTGCTGGCAAAGGGAATAAAAAACTGGTCTGCCACAGCTTGGTAGTATTTGATTGCTTTACCTTGGCGTGGTTCGGTTCGGGTTTCGACAATTAAATTCCATTCGATAAATTTCTCGAGATGGTATTTGAGGCTCGAGGCGGGTTGATTGAGGATTTTTGCGGCTTTTGAAAGGCATTGTTCTTGTCCTAGAAATACCGCAAAGTTTCTAAAAGTCTGTGGGTTGAGTAAGGCTTGGGCAGCTTCGGCGTGGTTCACACAATGCCAGTCTGGTTGGGTCATGTTTTGGACTATACGCTTTTATGCCCTGTTTTAAGTGTAAAATCGGGCTATGGATTTTTCTGAGGCAGTACAGAAAATAGCAGTTGCCTTAAATCCGCAGCAGATTATTTTGTTTGGCTCGAGAGCGCGAGGCGATTTTAAGCCAGATTCGGATTATGATTTACTGATTGTCGTAGATGATTCTATGACTGAAAATACCTTAAAGCTGGCTGGTCGCGCCCACAATGCTGTTGGAGATCGGCGTTTTTCCCTAGATGTTGTGGTGTATCGTCGTCGAGATTTTGAAACGAGTTTACAAGACCAGTCGGATGTCGTTTGTTACGCCATAGAAGATGGAAAGGTTCTTTATGAAAGAGAAAGCTCGAAAGTGGCTGCGTAGAGCCGAAGAGGATTTATTGGCTTTATCCCAGTTGGCTCCGATTCAAACACCCGATGTTGTGGGAATGCTTTGTCAACAAGCAGTCGAGAAGCTGTTGAAAGCCTGTTGGATTGAGTTGGGCTGGCGTATTCCTTTAACGCATGATTTACGAACTCTCTGGTCTGATTTACAAATGCATTTTGACTTCAAGATTGAATCCCAGAGACTTGGCGACCTGACCCCTTATGGAACTCGAGCAAGGTATCCAGATTTTGAAATTGATCCTCCAGATGCTTTGGAAGCTGTCGAATTTACACTCGAGACCTGTGCAAAATTAAAACTTTGGCTCGAGTCGCGTGAGTAGTGCTGAACGCCTTGGTTTAGCTGGCGCATTGGCTGCCGTGACCGCTTGGGGCGCAAATTCGGTGATTCTTAAATTCCTGACTGGACAGATGAGCGTTGAATTGCTCAATGCCTCGAGAATCGGAATAGCAAGTTTATTATTTTTAGCAATTTTGGCTTTTTTGCGCCGTGGGCAAGGCTTACCAAAACTGACAACTCGAGATTGGTTGGGTATTGCTGCTGTTGGTTTTATTGGCACAAGTGTCTATCAACTGCTTTTTGCTAATGGTATTAAATTAAGTAATGCCAGCATGACTGCTTTAATCTCGAGTACAAATCCTATTTGGATTGGCATTCTTGGGGCATTTATGGGTTTGGGTTTGACCCGTTGGCAGTTCATTGGTGTGCCTGTGACCATGCTTGGGGTTGGAATTCTTTCTTACTCGAGTATTGTTGGTGCGAATGTGCAGTTACTTGGGGTGATTCTTTTAATCGCTTCTAATATGTGCTGGTCGGTATATACGGTCATGTCTCGAGGCTTAATGCAAAAAATCAATCCGCTCGAGTTTACGGCGCTTAGTTTTGTGCTTGGTGGTTTGCCATTTTTACTTTTTTCTGTGCCAGCTTGGTCACAAGCCAGTGCAGTCTCTGGTGGCACTTGGCTTTGGGTAATTCTTTCGGCAGTCTTAGCGCAGGTGATTGGTTTTATGGGCTGGTTTTTGGGAACTCAAGCCCTTGGTGCAGCCAGAGTCAGTGTTTTTTTGAACATCACGCCACTCGTGGGCGTGGCTTTAGCCGCGAGTTTTTTAGGCGAACGCATTACGCTTGAGAAAGTTTTAGCGGGTCTGATAATTTTATTGGGTGTCTGGTTGGCAAACAAAAAGTCATAGCCATTTTTGGAAATACTCGAGTTTTGCTTTCCAGTTACGAATCTTGGCGTTTATATCGGCTGTGCCATGACCATCATCAAAGATAATCACTTCAAAATCCTGTCCCTGTTTTTTACCATGCTCGAGCAGTTTAGCAATAAAGTTCTCGGCTTGGTTTAGCGGACAGCGTGGGTCGTTGCGCCCGTGCAGAATCAGCATTTTGGCTTGGAGTTGGTGCGCGTAATAAATCGCGCTGCGTTCGCGCCACAGGGCTTGGTTGGTTTCGGGGTCGCCCATCATTGACCGCAAATAATAGGCGAGGGCTGGCAAGTGCGTTTGATTGTCGGTGTGCAGTTGCGTCAGGTCGGTCATACCAATTTCTGGTATCGCCACTTTGAATAATGCTGGGCGTTTGGTGCTTGCCATGTAGGTCATGTAGCCACCGAATGAACCCCCCGTAATTCCGATACGACTCGAGTCTACAAATTCTAGGCTTTGCAGGTATTTTGCACCATATGCCACATCCTCGAGGTCTTTTCCACCCCAATCGTTGAGGTTTGCATCACGCCATGCCACACCATAACCGATGCTGCCACGAATGTTCGGTTGTAGCACAACAAAGCCTTGGTCGGCTAGAATTTGTGCTTCCGGATCAAAACTATACCTAAATTGCGAGGTTGGTCCGCCGTGAATGTCCATAATGGCTGGGAATTTTTGGTCTGCGGCGGCTGCTCGAGGTTTGTACAAAAAAGCCGAGACCATTTGACCATCAAAACTTGGGTAATAAATCATTTCAGGTTGTACAAAGGCGGTTTTCTCGAGGTTGCCGTAATCGGCACTTAAAATGATTTGGTAGGTGTCGGTCTCGAGGTTGTACAGCACCAATTCTTTGCGACTGGTCGGGGTTTGCATTTCAATCAGCACAAGGTTTTCAGATAACCATTGGCTGCCATTGGCAACACCTTTGGAAATTTTTAAGACACGAGCCTCGAGTGTTTTGGTGTTGTAAAGAATCGGTTGCAGCGCAGATTCTTGGTCGCGCAGTGCCATCAGCCAAGTTCCATTGGGCGAGAATTTCTGGGCGTACTCGGCTATGCCAACTTTTTCGGCGCTTAACCATTGGGTTGCTCTCGAGGTCAGGTCAAATAAACCAATGCGCGGCTCACCGCTTGCGTCACTTTCCACTGCCAGTTGGGTGTTGTTTGGATGAACATCGGCAATGAGGTCAAACGCGCCATCTTTGAGACTCCAGATTTTTTCTAGATTGCTACCATCGGTCTGGATGGTGTAACCGTCTAAATTACGTTTGAGGCTACTTTGGTTGCTGTCAAAAGTGAGGAATTTGCCGTCGCTCGAGATAGCACCAAAAAACGAAGGGGCTTCAAAATCAGTCAGTTGCGTCGTCGTTTGGGTCTCGAGATTCATCGCATAAATTTGGGCTTGTCCAGATTGGGTACTCGAGTAGTACAAAGTTTTGCCGGTCGGACTGATTTCTTGGGGCATTTCTTGTGTTTTGGGGCTGTCGGTCAGTTGTTGCCATACACCAGACTCGAGATGACAAGACCAAAGGTTGTGTTGTTCGTTGCCGGCGTTGTCCATACCAAGAATAATCGTGGCGTTGTCTTTGAGCCAAACGATATTGGTGCGTGGCGTGGCTGGCAATTGACCGTTGGAAATTTGGGTGGTTTTTAGGCTCGAGAATTCCAATTGCCAGAGTTCAAAGCGCCCTGTTTGGTTAGAAAAATAGACCATGTGCTGCTTATTTGGCGATACAAACGTACCGTAAGAAATATGCAGTTTGGCGATTGCCTCGAGTGACAATTGGGGTTTGGACATTCTTAAAGTATACAACGCTGGTTTCAATCCTCGAGAATTAAACCAGTCAGTGTAGGATTCTTTTTTTGGCTGCTGACTTGGTTTTTACCTAGGCGCTTGGCTTGATACATTTGTAGGTCGGCAAGGTTTAAGAGTTTTTCGTGACTTTCGAGGTTGGTATCCGAAGTAATGCCTATCGAGGCAGTGACTCGTAATTGCGGCGAAATTTCAAACCAAGGGTATTTTTCTATCGTTAAGCGCAATCGTTCGCAAATTGTGGTGGCTTGGCTCAGGCTGGCTTTAGGCAAAACCAAGACAAGTTCTTCTCCACCATAGCGAGCAGCAGTGTCTTTAGAGCGAATCGTATTTCGCATCAGTTCGCCTGTTATCGCCAGCACTTGGTCACCGATTTGATGTGAAAATTGGTCGTTGACCTGCTTAAAATTATCCAAGTCAATCAGTGCCACGCTAAGCGGATATTGACCGGTTTTGGCAAGTTTTAATTCTTGTGCCAAAACTTGCTCGAGGTAATGACGGTTGTACAGCCCAGTCAGCGCATCTCGAGTGGCGAGAATTTGCAATTCTTGGGTTTTTATCCCGAGTTCCTCGAGCAATTTAGCTTTTTCATTATTGGCTTCTTGGACTTTACCCAGTAGTTCAGACAATTCAATATTTTTAATTCGGCTCATTTCGGCTTCGGCAATGGTTTTTTCAAAATCCCGCTCGAGCGTAAATAAGCGCAATTCTTGCTCAACATTGTGTTGGCGTTGTTGTTCATGAATTTTATGATAAATCTCAAAGGCTTCAAGGGCAGCTTTTGGTCGATGCTGCGACTTATAAATCAGGTACTGAGCATGAGCAATCTGAGCTTGAATCGGAATAATCTTTAGTTTCAAAGCAATTTTTTTTGCATCTTCCAAGGAATCCAAGGCTTCTTGCCAATCCAGCAAACACTTTTGAGCTTCGGCAATGTTTAATAAGCAGTAAATCTTACCTTCGGGCGTAACGCCAACCTCAATCATTTGCAACGCCTGATACAAAATTTGCAATGCCTGATGATAACGACCCATTTTGGTATAGGCTTCGCCAAAGTTGACCAGATTGCGTACTTGGTGCTGTTTTAAGTTGCGCTGCTCCGCTTCCTTGATAACATTTTGAAACAGCATCACAGCTTCGTCATACCGTCCTAAAGCGGTATAACTCATTGCCACATTACCATTGACCTCGAGATGCCGAACAGGATTAGGAAATTCTTGAAGAATCTCCAAAGCAGAAAAATAGGCTGATATGGCTTCTTCGTGCCGCCCCAAATCTTGCAAAAGTGTACCAATGTTATATTTAAGCGGCACAAGAGACTCGGGTTGCTGCTGGGTTTGCTGGATGTAAATAGCATTCTCGAGATACTGCAAAGCCGTATTCAGGTTGCCCATTCCTCGGTAAACACCAGCTAAGAAATTACTCGACTCTGCAACCAATTCAGGTAAATCATACCGCCGACCAGTCTCGAGCGCAGCAGTTAAGCGATCCCAAGCTGACTCGAGGTTGCCACCAATTAAATCCATATATCCAAGGTTGCGATAAGCTAGACCTATCGCTATCGAATCAGCATTGAGCTTAGCTTGTCTCAGCAAGATTTTACTTTGTGTAATGACTTTTTTTGGGTACTGATGCCGTTCTGCCCAAAGCAATTCTACAGTTTGATGAAGTAAGTTGGACATGGTTAAAGTCTAATTCGTTTCTCGAAAAAAATCCATGATTTATTTAATTTTTTTAACTTCTTGGGCAAACAACAAGAGGTCGAGTCTGCCATAGCCAATTGCTTTCTTATAGTTAGGATTAATTTTTTCAATATCGCGTGATTTCTCTTTGACTGCTTTTCCTAGTTTACGAATGTCGCTGTAGGTACGTTCGGCTAATGCCAATGCCAAGCTGGCACTGACCATTGGAGTTGCCATTGAAGTTCCACTCCAAGCTGCCACTCGATTATCTGGGGCTGGAGCATAAATCAATTCGCCAGGAGCGGACATCCCAACATCATCTCTGCCATAGCTCGAGAAGCTCGAAAGTTGGTCGGTTTTACCAACACTGGTAACACTGATTGCCATATCGCCCCAACGACCATTTTTACCATCCCGTCCACAAGCTCGAGCAGGAAAATTGACGTTTTGATCACCATTGTTACCACTGGCTGTGACCACAAAAATACCTTTACGGGTGGCGTTATCAAGTGCCAAAGCAACCGCTTCTGAAGCAAATGTGCCAAGCGAAAGGTTAATAACTTTTGCGCCTTTTTGCACCGCCCAGTTGATGGCTGCAATCACATCATCGCTGTCGCCAATGCCATTTTTATCAAGTACACGCAACGGCATGATTTGGGCTTTTTCGGCAATCTGAGCAATGATGCCAGCAATGTTTGTACCGTGTCCATAAGCCTCACCTAAAACTTCTTGTGGAATAGCATCGTTGTCCACAAAATCATAGCGTTCGGTTGGTGCAACTAGACGGGTTGCAAAAGCAGGGTGATTTAAGTCAATTCCAGTGTCAATCACAGCAATTTTAATACCCAAGCCGAGTTTTGGAAAAGCAACTCGAGCATCAGCCAGCTTAATTTGATCCCAAACCGCCTGATTTTGACCAGTTCCAAAAATCGAGCCTTGCCCAGAACCCCAAGTCGCCCATCCAGAACCCCAAGTTGCCCAACCAGAACCCCAAGTTGCCCAGCCACTCGAGTCAACTGGCATTCCAAGTGCAGCAGCCGCTTTACGGGTCTCGAGGACTCGTATTGACCCAACATTGGGTTGTGAACTTTGCAGATATAATTGACTATCGGCAGCTTGTCCGATAATCGCTTTGCCAAGTTCTGGATACCATGCAACCAGCCTCGAGCCGTACATTTCTGGAGTATCACCCGAATTTATTTCGATGGCTGTTAAAGAATCAAATTTAGTTTGAGGTTGTGGCTGGTTAACGCAACCAAGCAGTCCTAGGCTTAGCGTTAAAAATCCCGTAATTGTTTGTTTTTGCATTGCTTTTCTCCCTGATGGTATGAATAACTAATCTCTACTCTAATGTTAGTCTATTTAATCTTGGCATACAATCTTATTATTACATTGCTTCAATCTTGATATACCTCCGAAAAGATATGTGCTACAAGCGATTTGAACCAAAATACCAAGTGGCTTTATATTAATTTCGTACAACACTCTTACGGAATCCTTACAAGCCTGAGCCAAGGATTTTACAAAGCTAGAATCCACACATGACTTTGTGTAGACTGTTTTCATGGCAACAAATTTACATTTAGATGAAGCTCTGGTGCGCGAAGTTCTCGAGGTCTCGGGCAAACGCACCAAGCGCGAGGCTGTGACCGAAGCCCTTTCGGAGTATTTGCAGCGCAAAAAGCAACTTAAAATCCTCGAGTTTTTTGGCACAATGGAATTCCACGACGATTGGGATTATAAACGCCAACGCGGTAAAGGTTATTGTTGACACTGATGTCTGGTCGGAGTCGTTACGCAAGAAAAAAGGTATTGCTTCAGAAGCCGTTTTACAACTCGAGGAACTGATTCGGGTAGGGCAAACGCACCAAGTTGAGCTTGCTGTACCCTAAAGAATGATTATCAATATCATCGAACATTTCAGTACCCTCGAAGACGCTCGTCGTGACC
>JAYWGM010000038.1:0-28479 GCA_043778225.1 Deinococcales bacterium
GACTTTGAGGGTTTACCGAGTACAACCGAATCTTGGGCTTATTTGGCGAATATTCAGTTGATTTTGAGACGTTTTGACACTTTATAAACACGCTCTAAGTTCGTCGGGGTTGCAGTCTAATCGTAATGCTAAACTGCTTCAATGAGTCCTGAAACATCCCAACGAATGACTACCCAAGAGATTTTTGACTTGTTAAAAGCTGAAAACTTACAAACCCAAACGGGACGTATTGAGGTATTTTTTGCTGGAATTACACTGCTGGTCAAAGATAAAAGCTATGAAGCGCACTTGCAAACGAGTATTGACTCGGCTGAATAGGTATGTTCGGAATCGGTAAAATTAAGCGCTCTGCAATGGCTTTTACAACAGGAACAGCCACAGAATTACCGAGTAAGTCACAACTGATATTTTCTCCAACCAGCATTTGGTAATCATCTGGAAAACCATTCAAGCGCAACCCTTCTCGAATGCTTAAACGCCGTAGACCTCGAGTATCCAAAACTGCTATTCGACTCATGTCAGTTGCCACTAAGGTTGGACAAATTCCATTTGGGTCAAGAATTTTATTGATTTCAAAACTAAGTTTACCAACCACAATGTTATAGCCTTTTTCTAAGTCCAGACGCGGTTGGCGCTTTTGCACTTCACCTGTTTTTATCAGGTCTTTAGGATGCTCAAACTCGAGGTAGCCTTTTTGCACAAGGTCATCAAGCAGTTCTTGCAAGTTAAATTGGTCAAATAGCCCTTGGGAATAAAAAAAAGTCGAAATTTCCTCGAGTGTTAAAGGCATTCCATCCATCCAAGTGATACCTTTTTGAATTGCCCAGTGGCGCTTACGGCGTTCACGCAGCAACATCTCGAGCAGGCGTTTTTGAATAACCGAAACATCGCCTTTGAGTTCTAAGTCCCAACTGTGGATATTATCTGCTCCACCACGTTTATCTTTGATACTTTTGCCGTATAAATCTTTGGGTCTATAATGCTTAAAAACTTTTTGGGTAAAAGCCGAATCCAAAACAGGTAAGCCAGTCTCGAGTAAATCACCGAGTCGTTTGAGTGGCACAGCTTCAAACTCGAGCGCAATAGCTTGCTGCAAATGCCCGAGGATAAAAATGCGTTTGCGTTCTTGCGGCACACCAAAATCTAGCGCATTCAAAACTTTCCAAGTGACTTGATAACCCAATTGCTCGAGAACCGCCAAAATGGTTTTGAGGGTGCGCCCTTGGTCATGGGCTACAAGTCCTTCGACATTTTCAAGCAGAAAACCAAGTGGTTTTTTTATCTCGAGAATGCGTTGAATCTCAAAAAACAGTGTTCCTCGAGTATCCAAAAACCCTAGGCGTTGCCCTGCGCTGCTAAACGGCTGGCACGGAAAACCAGCCAGTAAATAATCAAAATCTGGAATGTCAGCCGCCACAATTTGTGTAATATCGCCTTGTATGGTTTCTTGGGCAAAATTTTGTTGATACGTTTGAATGGCTGATGCCTTAATTTCAGAAGTTAAAACATATTCGGTTTCTATATCCAAGGCTCGAGCCGCTTGCTCAAAGCCAAGGCGAATTCCTCCTATGCCCGCGAATAAATCTATAAAGCGAATTCTTTTCATAACGACCTTATAAGCATATTTTGATTCTAACCTACAGTATCTTTTGTTGACTTATTTTTATACATCTGTTCGTTTAAGTCACGAGCTTTAGCGCACTTGCAAAGCACTTTTTGCCGATTCCAGCCAATTGCCATGACTCGAGCCAACGGTCTGATTCTTCGACATAAACATTATTTGCATCTGGGAAAACTCGAGCATAATTGATACTTGGGTGAAGTAATTCTGGAACAAACGAAAGCACTTCGTCTGGGGCAGCCGTACTTAAAAATCCCTGCATGGCTCGAGTCCAGACTTGCTCAAAAACAGCAATGTGACGTTCCATGTTTGGGGTATTCAATCCCACTTGAATACTGCCGCTATCCCCTATTCGCGCATGAATATAGCGCACTCGGTCTAACACAGGAGCAATAAACTCGAGTTTAGCCTCCATATCGCCGTAGACCCACTCGAGTCCCGTGTACCAATGGCTAAAATCAAGGTTAAATCGCAAATCTGGGAATACTTTTGCGGCTTGGACGGTGCGCCAAGCATCTTGGGTGATGGTGGCGCGGTGCGTTTCGATATACATGGGAATTTGGTGTTTTTGAGTTGCATCGAGAATAGCCCGTAATAAAGCATCCATTTGCAGGTCGTCTTCAAAGCCTGTACCAACGTGAATGGTGACTGCTTCGGCTTTGGAAAGAACAGCCGCTCGAGCCACGGCATCAGCATCTTTGGGGTGGCGCACTGCTCCACCATCGGTAAAACGCAGTCCTGCCGCTCGAATCAAATCTGGGTCGCCACCTTGCACGCCAGTGTAGCCTTGGGCAGCAATCATCTCGAGGCGTTCAGCATCGGTTTTTCGGCTACCACTCGAGGACTCGGGTAAGTGCAGTAAGCTGCTCCAGTTTATCTCGAGTTGTAGACTGTTCATAAGGGTATCTTACCAGCCTTACTTCAAGAATTCTTGGGCTTTTTTTGGCTGCATTGGAAATTGTGTTCCCATAATCGCATCCCAAACCCTGTCCGAAACCATACGGCGTAGACTCGAGAAAATGATGGCACTGAGTCCGACTTTGTAGCGGGTTCTTGGTTTTCGCGCTTGGACAGCCGCAAAAATAACTTTGGCTACAGCCTCAGGTTTGATAATTCCAGCATTAGAATTGGCTTGAAACATAGTTTGCGTGGTTTTTAGATGATTTTCTTTGAAGTAGGCATAGGGGCTGCTCGAGCCAGTTTTGGGCATGACCGCCGCAATTTTCTTATCGAATTCGGTATAGACCCCCGTGGGTTGAATCAGGCAAACATCTATCCCAAAACCCTGAACTTCAAAACGCAGCGCATCGGTGATGCTCTCGAGCGCCCATTTACTGGCATGGTACGCGCCAGCCCCAGGAGCGGTGAATGTGCCACCAATCGAACCAACATTGATGATTCGCCCAGATTGAGAAGCCCGCATGGTTGGCAGTACCAGTTGGGTCAGGCGGACTAGCCCGAAGACATTGGTTTCAAATTGATGGCGCAATTTTTCTAACTCGAGTTCTTCGATGGGTCCGTTTAAGCCGTAACCGGCATTGTTGACCAGCACATCTATTTTGCCATGTTGCTCGAGGATGGTTTGCACCGCTTTTTGCATTGAAGTTTCTGAGGTGACATCCAATTCAAGGATTTGACAACCAATTTTTTGCAGTGAGGCTAGGGTCTCGAGTTTTCTCGAGGTAGCGTAAACCACAAAGCCCTTTTGTTGAAAGTATTCGGCAGTGGCACGTCCGATGCCAGTGGCTGCTCCGGTGATTAAAACTATTTTTTGCATGAGAATCTCTCCTAAGTAAACAAATGTTTACTTATAAAATCTAACTCGAGTTGCACAGTTTGTCAACAGGTGTTTACAAATGTACAATCTGACTTATGCCCGAAGCCAAACCACGCAATGCCAGCACCACTCGAGCCACGATTCTTATGGCAGCCAGAAGTTTATTTGCCCAAAGTGGTTACGACGGCATTAGCTTGCGCGACATTGCCACCAAAGCCGATTGCAACGTTGCCTTGGTCTCGAGGTACTTTGGCTCTAAGGACGAGCTTTTTCGTGAAGCTGTTTCGGAAGGATTCAATCTTTCAGACATTGCCAGCAGCCACCGCCAAGACTTTGGGCAAAACATGGCGCGTTACATTCTTTCTAAGCGCCAACGCGGGGCGCTTGAGCCACTGCAAGCCCTCCTGCGAAGCACCAGCAACCCCAGCGCTACAGCCCTCATGCAGAACATCCTCGAGACCGAATTTATAACCCCACTGGCGATTTGGTTGGGTGGTGATAATACCAAACTTCGGGCTGCGACCATTGCTGCGATTCTGATTGGGGTTGCCACCACCCGGGATATTCTCGAGAGTCCAAGTCTAACCAAACCAAGTGTAGAAAAAAATGTTGAAGTTCTCGCGCCGTTGCTTCAAGCCTTAGTTTAAGTTACCAGCCAGCAGTCGAGAATGTATTGTATTCATTCGGCCTAATGTAAAGCAAAAAATCACCTGAGTTGGCTACGAAATTCAGTTACACTGCTTGAGGGGAATTATGAACCAACAACAAGAATCTGTGGAAACAACAGAAAATATCAAAGCAGTACCAAAACAGGCAAATCCATGGGTAAGTTTTTTCCTAATCATCATCTTTTTTGTTATCATCAGTCTTACTCCCGCGAAAGAGTTTTTATCAAGCATCACAGGTGGCGCGTGGGCGTTAGCACCTCAAAATCCTATCTTAATGATTTTACTGTTCTTTTTGTCGTTTTATCCTGCCGTAGCCATCCATGAACTTGGGCATTGGGCATTCGGTTATGCCAATGGTTTTAAGCCAATGGGACTCATTCTGTACCCATTTCACTGGTATCGAACCAAGAAAGGTTGGCGTTGGCAACAACTGCCGAACACACCAAGCGGTGGTGGTATGGCAATGATGTACCCAAGTCACTTTACCCAATTACGCCAACGTTTACTTTGGTTTATCGCAGGTGCAGGTATTACCAATATTCTTATTGGATTGATTTGTTTAATTATTGCCAATATGTTAGCTGTAGGTTTTAAGGGAGAGCCAACAGCTTTGGGTCATCCTGCTTTTTACTTAGCATTTTTTGGCTTCATTTCAATTTACACTGGCATCAGTGCTTTTATTCCAAAATCGTATCAGCAGCATGGTTATCAAGGCATAATGAGTGATGGAAAACGCATTCAGAGACTATGGACACAACAAGACATCTCGAGCGAATTGGCTTCAGTACAAATTGATGGTTTAATTTATCAGGGACAACGCCCTCGAGACTGGTCTGAACAACTAATAGCCCAAATCAATCCTATGGCTATAAGTAACTCAATTGATGTTGTGGCTCTACAGTATTACTACTACGCCATGCTCGATAAGAGTGAATTTAAGGCAGCCAAAGCCAGCCTTGAGCGCTTAGAATCACATCTTGATTTTGTTCCTGAATATGTGAGAAGCGAAATTCTATTTGAAGCCACTTTTTTTGCAGCACACCACGAAAAAGATTCTATTAGAGCCAACGAATTATTTAACCGCGCTCAAGCCATTCAAAGATTTAGTGATACAACCCACCAACGCGCCGAGGCTGCTTTGCATTGGCTCGAGAATCGTCCTGCACAAGCCCATGCTGCCTTTAAAAAAATCATTATAAGTCTAGATAATCGGCTGGATATTGGTTTAGCACAGGCTGAACGCGATTGGCTTGCGCCTTTGATAGCAGAAGCGGCGTTTGCAAACAACAAACCACTCGAGCCATACACAGAACAAAGTACACAATCACGCCAAACTTTCAATCTCAATGGAATAGTTTGGTTGATTTTGGGTGGTTTACTTTTGTTTTCAATTGGAAATGCAATTCCATTTTTACAAACCCCAGAAATTCAAGCTAATGACCAAGCCTTTACTAAAGTCTGGAAAAGCCTTGGTTATGTAACCACAACTTTTCTCGCCATCTTGATTACCTTACCGTTCGCCAATTTTATCACTCGAGTCAGCTACGTGCTGTCTGGTGTCCAAGCTGGTTTTTTGTTTGGCTCATTACAAATTATTGCTTATTTTAGAATTTTTAGAAAAAACAACAGTTTTAGACTTGGCACTTTTGTGGTTTCAGGTTTACTGGGAGAAACAGGTGCTTTGGTCGCTCGAGATGGCTTAGATGTTCGCAAAGGCTTACAAAAAACCCTTTGGGGAACTTGGCTGACAATTGTGCTTACGGCATTGATTGGATTTGGATTCCAATGGCTTGTCGAGAGCGATTTATGGTTAGAAACCATTGCTGCTAGGCTTCAACCATTGTACCAACCAGAAGACCCAACGCCGCTTCGGATTGTAGCAACTATTTTTTTGATTTTACTGTTCGTTCCACTTGGTTTAATCATTATTGCTATTGGTTGGTTATGTTCTTTTTTTGGTTGGCATATTTTTCATGGTGGTTGGCGGCTGGCAGTATTATCCAGAGATGGACAAGAGGCAAAACGAGAAGCGGCTCGTGCCATGTTGCTTGGCGCAGCAACCAATGGAATTCGTCCTCGAGATTGGTCTACGACATGGCTTGAACAAGTCACAGACGGTGAACCATTGGTCGCCCGAGATGTGCATATGCTGATTTGTGCTTATCTGGCAGCCCTTGACCATAATCAAATAGATAAGGCTCGAGGGTATTTAGAACGAGCTAGTGCTGCAAGCAGCTTACTATTCTTTCCCTACAATCAGGCTTTGCAACTTGAGCAAATCTATTACACCGCTTGGTACGCCAAAGATGCTGTGACTGCTCGTCAGATGCTCAAGAACGAAACAAATGTTCGCAATGACCAAGCAAGTTTTCAACGTGTTCTTGCGGCGTTATACTTTGCGGAGGGTAAAACACTTCAAGCTAGAAAAGCCATTGCAGAAGCTCGAGCCACCTTACCAAAATCTCAACATTCAGGGGTTGCAATTGCCGAATCAGATTGGTTGAATCAAATTGAAGCGGCTGTTTTGGAACTTGAATCCATAAGCGCTCACCAGCCAACACTCAAAAAACAAACGTCCAGTACATTGCACTAAAGCCACCTACCGATTTCGTGCTGTGTGAATTACACCGATGATGTCAATTCTATTCTTACGCACAACATAAATAATTCGGTAAGGAGAGACCAGTAACTCACGGACATTTGGGTCTTCGTACTCAGGAACTTCACGTCCCATTTCGGGGAAATCCCCCAAGCCATCGGCACGCAGCACCAATTTATCAACCATGCGCCGTGCATAAAGTTCGCTTTGTGGTTCAATATGATCATAAATTCGTTGCAAATGTTGTTTCGCAACATCTGTCCACGCTACTGTCATGGTCGAGCAATTCCAAAATGCGCTCGAATGGCTGCACTCGAATGAACCCGATCATTTCGGCTGTCCTCTAGTCCTTGCTCAATGACTTCTCGGACATAAATTTGGTACATTAAATCTTCCCATGTTCCATCTTCTGGAAGGTTTTCGACCAATTGATGGGCTGTTTCTTTAATGTTCATACTTTAGTCTAGCCCTTGAATTGGGTTTGTACAAGTTACCAGCCAACACTCGAGAAACGAATCCCGAAACTAATTTTTTCAACTGCCTCACGCACATAATCCACCATGGTTGCTGGTAATGTTTCATGCCATTTTACAGAACTGTGCTTATCTTGCTCGAGCAAAGTTGGTGTGCCAGTCCAACTTGAGGCACAAAAATACACGCCAAGCCATTCGCTGCCAACTCGTCCTGTTTTGTGGTGTTGCAAATGCACCAACTCGAGGTTTTCGGGTTTGACCACCAGACCAGTTTCCTCGAGTAATTCGCGTGCCGCCGCTTCGGGCAAGGTTTGTCCGCCATCGTGTCGTCCGGCGGGTAAACTCCATTTGTTGTCCTGCCAACCTGTGTTGCTGCGGTGCAAAAGCAGGATGCTCGAGCCTTGGCGCACAAGAATATAAACACTGATATTGAGGTAAAATTCTGGGTTCACTCGGGTATTGTACATGGGTTTTTGGGGTAAACAGTACAGAACAAAAAATAAGGAAGCACAATAAATTTCATCTTTGTTTTGGCTATGCTGTGTGTATGAAAAGACTTGGCTTGGCAGTTTTGGCGTTTACAGGTTTGGTTTTCGCGCAGCAAAGCAGCTATAAAACAACCACCATCGTGCGCGGACTCGAGAATCCGTGGGGCATGGCATGGTTGCCCAGTGGCGAGATGCTGATTACTGAACGGATTGGGCGGTTGCGGCTGGTCAAAGGCGATAAACTCGAGGCAAATGCTATTCGTGGTGTGCCAAGTGTTTTAGCGCTTGGACAAGGTGGCTTGATGGATGTGGCGCTGCATCCCAAATTTGCTCAGAATCGTTTGGTTTATTTGTCGTATTCACATGGCACAAACAACGCCAACCGAACTCGAGTGGCACGCGGCGTGTTTGATGGCTCAAGTCTAAGTGAAGTCAAAGTCGTCTTTGAAGTTACCCAAGCCAAAGCTGGTGGACAGCATTTCGGCTCGAGGTTACAGTTTTTGCCCGACAACACCCTGCTGATTTCGACCGGTGATGGCGGCAATCCGCCAGCCAGTCTCGAGAATGGTTTTATTCGTTTGCAAGCCCAGAATTTAACCAGTCGTCTCGGCAAAATTAGTCGCATTAACGATGACGGCAGCCTCCCTAAGGACAATCCGTTTGTGACCAATAAAAATGCCGATGGTGTGGTTTTTAGCCTCGGACATCGCAACATCCAAGGCTTAACTTATGACCCAATCAACAAACGCATCTGGGCGACCGAACACGGCTCGAAGGGTGGCGATGAGGTCAACCTGATTCTGAAAGGCGAGAATTTTGGCTGGCCCGTGGCTTCGCACAGCAACGAGTATTTTGGACCGCCAGTCTCGCAAAATAAAAGTTTGCCGGGGATGCTCGACCCAAAACTGATTTGGACTCCGAGTATCGCGCCGTCCGGTTTAACGGTCTATAACGGCGATAAATTTCCTGCTTGGAAAGGCAATTTGTTTGCTGGGGCATTGGCTGGAACAGCCATTCATCGGCTCGAGGTCAGTGCTACTGGAGCGATTACCAAAGAACAGATTCTCGAGATGCCAACCCGAATTCGGGATGTTCGTGCTGGACCAGACGGGTTTTTATACATCCTGACCGATGAACGCGATGGACAATTGATTCGCCTCTCGCCTTGAGAAACAAATCAATATCCTCGAGCCGCATGACTCGAGGATATTGATTTATATTTATTTTGGCAAAGCATTCAAGCGTGGGTCAACAATCACACGGTAACTTGCATCGGTGGCAATACAGCGCCCAAAAGCATCTCGAGCCGCCGTCACATCCGAACTTGTGCCAAACAATTGGAATTGCTGGAGGTGAATCGAACCCAGCACAAAGTAAGCTCGAGCGTAGGTTTTATCGAGCGTAATGGCTTTGTTGATTGCTTCAATGGCGAGGTCAAAGCGTCCCCGAGCCAGTTCTGCCACTGCCAAATAGGTCTGAACGATGGCATTGTTTGGGGCAATTTTAACGAGGTCAATAAAAGCATCTCGAGCATCATCTGGGCTGACGGTTTGTAGCATCGCCAAACCACGGTACAAAAGGGCATGGACATCAGTAGAAGCCAATTTAACCGCCCGATTAAAAGCGGTCAGTGCCTCAAGTGGGTTTTCTGAATCGAGTAAACCTTGCCCCAAGCGAAATTGATACAAGGCTTCGCCAGTCAGTTTTGGCGTTCCTAAACGACGTATATCAGGGACTTCGGTCAATGAAACTTTGGCTCGGACACTGGTGTTGTTGAGTTTAATTGCCGCATCCAAGGCTTTGGCAGCATCGTCGGCTCGGTATTCACGCAAGGCAGTAATTCCATTGAGGTATGCCACATCGAATTCTGCTTGTGGCAATCTGGCTAAAATCGTTTTGGCTCGCTCGAGTCGTCCGGTTTGTAGATACATCCGTGCCACCAGTTTTTGATCTAAATTATTGGGATAAGCCACTTTTAAGGCGACTTCGGCTTCGTCATAACGCCCTAATTTTGAGAGTGTCCCCGCCAAGGCAAGGCTCGAGCGCTGAAATTTGCTGTCGCGGTCAAGCGACTGACGATAGGCTGCGGCGGCTTGGTCATAACTACCAATTCGTTCGAGCAAAAAACCACGGGCAAATGCCAGAACGGCGCTGCTCGAGTAACGTTTTTCTCCTGCGGCAACAAGGCTATTGGCAGCCTCGGTATCAAACAAACGAACAGCAAGCGAATAAATGATGTCCGGCACGTCTGGATACGTTTTAGTCACTTCCTGTAAATAGCTGACCGCACCATCGCGGTCTACCTCGAGCAAAGTATCCAGCACACGGGTGTGCAGTCCAGCATCGTCGGGCATTCGGGCAACCAAGCCAGTTAAAACCCCAACGGCGCGTTCGGTGTTGCCATACTGCTCGAGAATATCGGCAGCACTAATCGCCGCCTCGAGATAGCGCGGGTTGTATTGCAATGCCAACTGCATTGCATCCAGAGCGCGTTGCACCACATCTTGGGTAATCGGGGTGATGGCTCGGATGATATAACGCCCATTGAGGTAATGAATTTCTGGTTTGGCGGGGTTAATTTTTAGGGCAGCTTCGATCGCAATTTTGGCTTCTGGGTTTTTGCGCCCAGAAATTAAGCCAATAATATACGCCGCCTGAACAAACGGGTCGCTCGAGGCAGCTTTGGCAATAGGTGTGATTAAAGTCAGGGCTTCATCGTTTTTATTAGCAGCCACCAACAATAAAGCTCGAGCCGCCACCGCCCATGGGTTCTGGGGGGCTTTCTCGAGAACCGCCGCATTGCCTTCTGAACCCGGCGCAGCACTGGCAGTCACGATTTCTGGGGCTGGGATGGTGCGCTCGATGGCTGCCAATTGTTGACTGTCTAGGCTGGTAGGTTTTAAGGACAGTGCCGTGATTAAACTGGCATTGGCGTTTTTGACCAGTGCCGCAAAGTCTGCCCCTCGAGCCACTGCGCTCTGGGTAGCCGTTCCGCGTTTAATGCTGTAGGTGATGGTATACGCACCGGCTGCTCCCTCGAGTTTACCACTGACCAGAATATCCAAGGCAAAGACTTTATCTAAGGTTTCCTTGAAGGCTGGGCGGATTCGCACAGCGCTAAATAAATCCAGAGGGGCAGGCAGAATTGTGCCGTCTATGGTTTCAAGACTGCGCTGGATGGCAGTCGGTACAGCCAAGGACAGTACGGCATCGGAAGTCTCGAGCGGGTACATACCAATGCGTTGTCCATTGGCACTTCCAGCAAAGACAGCCACGGACAGGGCGACTAAAATTCGTGATTTCACGCTGTTATCTTAAAGTCTGGCTTCTGAGAGAAGTAAGAACTTGGCGAGAAAGGCTTAATTTCTCTTCAGCTTGTCCTCAATTGCTGCACAGTTTTGAGTCAGCCACCGAGCCTAATTTGAACTCGAGCCATTTTAAGGAGTTCTTATGTTGTCACCCCAGCCGTTTGACCAAAATACCCTCACCATGCTCGAGTCTGAGCTTCCTAAAAACGACCTTCTGACGGTTGTTTGCTGCGTTAATCCAGCCAATGCAATCAATCAGGGTGGGGCTTTACGAATTCGCATCAAGAATTTTTTAGCCACCCTCGATGCCCCCGATAAACTCAAGAATGCCGTCATGGATGATTTAACGCTGGCACAAAAACAGACCAAAACTCGGGCGTATTACCTTTGGGATGAACACGGTCATATTCAGTCCAAGACGATTGACGCAGAACTCGAGCTTCCCGAAGTGGCAAGTTTTGGCGCTCCCGACCTCGAGCCTTTACATTTTGGGCTTGAAGCCAATCCTTTAACCGCAATTGTTTTGGTAGACCGCGAATGGCGGCGTTTATTGACCGTCCGACTTGGCGAAATCCAAGAGCTACACAGTCCGCTCGAGGCAGATAAAACCAGCGTCCTTGGACGCGACACCGATAAAAATCAGCGCGAAGTACACGATGACCAAGTTTTTTGGCGTGATTTGATCGAACGGGTGCTTGATTTACAACGCACAGATGGTTTTGAGCAACTTTTGATTGCTGGACCACCCGAAGTCAGGTCTGGTCTGCTTGAGCAACTGCCCAAATCTTTAAGCACAATGCTGGTCGGCGAATTTGTGGTTCAGGGCGATGCCACACCCGCCCATATTCTCGAGGCAGCCCAAGCCACACTACAAGAAGCCAGCCACACGGCTGGCGAAACCGCCCTAGGAAAAGTGCTTGAGCGTGGTGTGCAAGGCTTAGAAAACACCCTGACTGCCCTCCAAGAAGGACGGGTCTACGAGTTGCTGGTTTCTGGCAATGGCTCGGGTGTACCAGTTTGGCGCGATACCCAAGGCTATGTTTTTGCCACCTATCCAGCCCAAGGAATCTCGCCTTTGACTGGCTTAGGGGTCGAAGGAACAGATTTACGTCAGGTTTTGGGCGAATTGCGTCAGCGCTTTGGCTTAAAGGTGCATTTTTTACATGACGACCTCGCGCTCCGCCTCGAGACCGAGATTGGTGGTTTGGGCGGATTACTGCATTAAGGAGAGACGATGAAAAAAATTATTCTGGCAATTGAAATTTTAGAAGATTGGGTCAAATATATGCCCGATTTAATCGAACACGCCAAAGCCACAGGCAGTGCGGTACATATTCTCGAGTTTGCCGCGCCACTTGGTACGGGGTTGTTTACCTCAAATGTGGCTGCACCCGTGACCGAAACACTTTTTCCGAACACAGAAATACTCGACCCCGATTTAACGCCCGGCGATACACGCTTGGCGGCGGCAGAGACCACGGCTTTTGTGGCGGGTATTGCCGAATATTTACGCGCCAATGGTCTCGAGGTCAGTACGGCTTGGCTGCCAGCCTTTGACCAAGCCCAACTGGGCGAATATGCCCGCACGCAGAACGCAGACACGGTGGCATTGGTGCAGCGCGGTTGGTGGCAAAAACTACTCGAGGGAGACCCACACGCGATTCTACTTCAACAAGGCTTAAAGGTGATTGACTTACAAGCCTCAAGCATTACCCCCGCCGAGCAGATTGCCAAGCTCGAGACCAGTTAAAGGAGAAAATGCCATGACCAGCAGCAAACCAGAACCATTCCACCTCGAGATTCCTGAACCAGCGATCAGCCGTTTCTTGTTTGCCGATACCCGCCTTGCACCGCTCTGGACACTGATTCGGCTCTATGTTGGCTATGAATGGCTGAGCGCTGGTTGGGGCAAATTGACCAATCCATCTGGCGTTTGGGTCGGCGACCAAGCTGGAAAGGCAATTACGGGTTTCTTAAATGGCGCACTTTCTAAAACTGGTGGCGACCACCCAGATGTCCAAGGCTTTTATGCTTGGTTTATCCAAAACATTGCCCTGCCCAATGCGGTTTTGTTTAGTTACCTGATTACAATTGGCGAAATTGCGGTTGGTTTAGCTCTGATTTTTGGCTTGTTGACTGGCGTTGCGGCTTTTTTTGGTGGCTTTATGAACAGCAATTTTTTACTGGCTGGCACAGTCTCGAGTAATCCTGTTTTGTTTATTTTAGCCACTTTTTTGGTCTTGGCATGGCGCACGGCTGGGTATTGGGGGCTAGACCGTTGGATATTGCCACGTCTGACCAGACAACCTTAAAGGAGGACTTTTTATGTTTCAAAAAATACTGATGCCCGTTGATGGCTCGCCTTATAGCCACAAAGCCACCCAAGTCGGCTTAGAATTGTGCAAACAAATTGGTGGGAGCGTGGTGTTTACTTATGCTCAAGCTGCTTATGCAAACCAAGACGACGGGTTGCGTTTACTTGCCCCGTACCAAAAAATGGCACAAGAAGCTGGTGTAGAGCATCAAATTCGGCTGACCGATGGCGATACTCAAAACGTGAGCACGGCAATTATTGAGGTCGGTCAAGCCACCGACTGCGATTTGGTGGTCATGGGAACACATGGGCGCGAGCGATTCGCCCGTTTATTGTTGGGCAGTGTTGCTGAACGGGTCAGCCGTCAAGCCCAAATTCCAGTCTTATTGATTCACGAAAACACCGTGTTTTCGCAGTTCAAGAACATCTTGGTGGCGGTGGACGGCAGCCCGGCTAGTTTTCTTGCCCTGACCACTGCCAACGATTTAGCGGCTGCGCTGAGTGCCAAACTTGAGATTATCAACATCATTCCAGATGCAAATTCGATTTTTGGTTACAACAGTCTCGAGTATTCGCCAGTGGTTGACTTGGGGCGCTACAAGCTCGACCTCGAGAATGGCAGCCGAACAGTCATCAAAGCCGCTTTGGGGCTGCTCGAGTCAAACCCCAATAAACCAAGTTCGGTGCATAGCTCGAGCCAAGAAGCCCAGACCTTGAGTGTTGGAAACGCCATCCTGGAGGTTGCCAAAGAAAAACAAGCCGATGTAATTGTGATGGGAACGCATGGTTATGGTGGTCTCGAGCGCCTGCTACTTGGCAGTGTTGCCGAGCAAGTCTCACACCATAGCCATGCGCCAGTCTTGTTGGTTCGGGAAAAACTGAATCAGGCAAAACTAGGATTGGACTCAGCCGCCTCTTTTGCTGCATTGCTGCCGACTCCATAATTTATGGATTGACGACCACATCTTCAAAGGTCGGTAAGCCCAAGCCTACAAGTTGTGGCAGCACGGTTTTTTTATCGCCGACCAAGACCCAAATTGCATTCTCGAGTTGAATCGCATTTTTAGCAAGCGCATTGAGGCTGGCGGTCGTGACTTTGCCTAGGGCGCTGCTTTCGGCAATCAGGTGAGCAAAGCTGCGCCCTTCGGCACTCAGGCTAGAGGCACTGACAACAATATTTTCGGGTGTTGCCACACTTTCAAGCACGTTACTCAGCAAGCTCTGGGTGGCTTTTTGCGTCTCTGCGTCGCTGATACCTGATTCGAGCAGCTTAAATTCTTTAAGAATTTCTTTGATTGATTCACCCGTGACGCTGCTTTCGACGGCTGTACGGGTATTGAGGATACCGTAGTTTTTTTCAAAAATAAAACCAGCACCAATGCCATAGGTGTAGCCTTTGTCTTCGCGCAAATTCGACATCAAACGGCTGGTAAACGTCCCACCTAAAACCGTGCCAAGCGTGTTGTACTCGAGGTAATTGCTGTTATTATAGCCACTGCTTGGGGTAAAAACCCGAATAAAAGTTTGTGGTGAATCGTCGCGGTCTACAAACAACAATCTGGCTTTGCTCAAGCTCGGGGCTGGCATGGGCAGCATGGCTTGGTTTGTACCAGCCGCTTTGTATTTGCCAAGGGTTTTCTCGAGGGCGGCTTTGACTTCTCGCAGGCTTAAATCTCCCGCCATAAAAACTTTCAGGCTGGCTGGATTGATAACTTGGTTGTAACGGGTTTTAATTTGCTCGAGAGTGAGTTTTTTGACTTGGCTCGAGGTCACAAAACGCCCCATCGGATGGTTTGCCCCATGAAAGGCATTCATTGCAATTTCTAAAGATAAACTGCGTGGGTCGTCGGGCAGGGCTTGGCGTTCAAAATTAAAGTTTGCCCGTTCGTTTTCAAATTCGTCTTGGCTTAAAAGCGGCGAGCCAATCGCTTCGGTGATTAAAGCTAAACTTGGCTCGAGGTTACGCGACAGCGTTTTACCGTTCACAAAAGTTTGTTTGACGCTTGCACCAACTGTAATTTCTGCACCAAGGCTGCTTAATGCTCTGGTAAAATTCTTGGTTTGGCTGCCCTTGTCTAAAAACGCTGACATCAGTTGGGTGCTGCCCAGCACAGTCTCAGAAGCTGTACCAGCGCTGCTGACTCCAAAATAGGTCATTGGGAATTGCCCAGATTGCCAATACGAAACCGCAATACCATTTGCCAGCTTAAATTCGGTGTTACTCGGGAAAGTAAAAGCAGCACTGCTTGCGTCGGGCGGGCGGGTGTCTCGAGTGGTCGGGTCAGTGCTTTCGACAATCGGCAAAACAGTTTGAATCAGGCGGTCGTTGGCTACCAAGAACTGACGGCTGGCAGCCACGATTTGGGCTGGGCTAAACTTTTTATACTGCTCGAGGCTTTGCAGCGTGTAGTTTGGATTGCCATAATAATACGAATCGATGTTCATGGCTTGACCGCGCTCTACTAGGTTTTGCATTGTTCCAAGCAAGGTTTTTTCGGTGGCAGCGATGGCTGTTTTTAATTCGCCCAGCGCCAGCACCGACTTCTTAAAATCGTTGAGTAAGGCATTCATTTTTTGTTCTAAAGTCGCCACGCTGACCGCTTCGCCTGGAAATGCCGTAAAATTCACCTGAGACTCGAGCAGACCGCCTTGCACATAGGTGTAGGCATCCGAAGCAATCCCTTCATCCAGCAAAACTTCATTGATGCGGCTCTGCAAAATGGTGGTCAATAAGTCAAGTTTGGCGTAATCGTCCGAGCCAATTTTTGGCACCCGCCAAACCATGCTGACCCGAGGCTGCGAAACACGGTCTACAAAAGTCACGCGCTTTTCGCCCAACGCAACTTTGGCTGGCACAGATTTACGCAGCGTATCGTTTTTACGCGCCAAGCCCGCAAAGAGTTTTTCGATTTGTGGCTTAATAGCGGCGCTCTTAAAATTCCCAGCCACCAATAAAGAAATGTTATTTGGCACATAATAGGTCGCAAAAAAAGCCTTGACATCCGCCACCGTAGCCGCATTGAGGTCGCTTGGCGAACCGATTGTGCCACGAAAATATGGATGGTCGGATGGGTAAATCAGTTGGTTGACCGCTTCGTCAGCTTCGCCATAAGGGGTATTTTCGGTACTCTGGCGGCGTTCGTTTAAGACCACGGCTCGTTGCAAATCGAGTTTTTTCTGGTCAATGTTTTCGCCCAATGCCTCGAGTCGGTCTGCCTCGAGCCAGAGCAGGGTTGGCAGGGCTTTGGCGGGGGCGCTCGAGTAGTATAAAGTCATGTCTGGGGCGGTAAAAGCATTGTTCGAGCCACCATAAGACTCGATAATTTGGTCGTACTGCCCAACCCCAACCCGTTTTGTTCCCATAAACATCAGATGCTCAAATAAATGGGCAAACCCACTGCGCCGCTCGAGTTCGTCTTTAGAACCGACCTTGACCAGAAAATTAACCGTCACATTTGGGGTTCGGGTGTCTTCGTGCAGAATCACAGTTAGCCCATTTTGTAAGGTGTAGCGCTCGGTTTTTAATTCCAGCGCGGCGGCTTGAGGCACGAGTAAAGCTACACCGAGCAGCAAGCCAATTAAAAGTTTGTTTTTCATATGGGCATCTTAATACTTTATGACTGTAAAAATACAGCGCAGAACCCGCCCGATAAACCCAAAGAAGGCGGCGAGCTTGTCGGCGTGGGCGCACCAAAACGCCCCAGTCCTCGCCAAGGTGGCGCAGCAGCCAACCCACCAGAACCAGAGCGCCGCCAACAGCCAGAAAAAGCCGAGCCTCGAGTCAAACCTTAAAGAATTTTATAGCTCGAGAGAATCGCTTGGATGGTTGGGGTCAGGGCTGGTAAATCCTTGGTTTGGGCTTGAACCGCCACCAGATAAACACTTGAGCCTTTTTGAGTCACAAAAACCGCGAGGGTTTGGTTATTGGGCAGGGCATACAAAATCTGTGTCCAAGTCACGCCAGCTATGGCTGGCAGGATGGTGCTTTGGCTGGGTTTAAGGTTAAAGCTCGGGTCGAATTGCTTGATAAATCCAAAAGCAGTTTCCTCGAGTGTGGCTTTGGCTGGCAAAACACTAAATAGAAAACCCGCCTCGGGTGCATCGGACTGTACAACCGTAAAATTTGGCGTGGTTTGGACAATTTCTAGACCTGTGGGGAGTACGGTACTGAAACGATTGTCGGTCAGGGTTGTGGTTTTTGGCAGGCTCGAGCCTAAAGCATTTGGCACTTTGACACCAACCACGCCACCGTCTTGCACCAGCCAGACATACCCACTGGGGCTGATTTGAAACTCGAGCAGCAAAATAAAGCCTTCGATGTCAACAATGTATTGAGTTGCCGAAGCTGGTATCAGTTGGAAAGTCTGCCCTTGTTGTGTCCCGAGCAGTTGACCGTTCTCGAGCCGCAATTTTATCGAGTCGCCAGTAATTAACGCATACGTTCCCTCGAGTTGCTTTAAGGTTTCGGGTTTTGCCACAAAGGACTTTGCTGCTTCTAAAATGGCTTGGGTCGCCAAGGCTGGAGACTGACTAAAATCTGTGCGTGGACGCATTTTAAGGAGTTCTTCGGTCAGCATCAGGCGGGTGGTGCTTAAAAAAGCATTGGCATTATTGAGGTTAGTCAGCAGCACCATACCCCAGCCTTTTTGTGGCAACATCTGAATTTGGGCACTAAAGCCATTGATGTTTCCGCCATGTTCAACCATTTTGACCCCACGGTATTCTTCGTTAAACCAGCCCAAACCATAGCCAAGGGCGGTCATCCCAGCCAAGCCCCCCGAAAAAGCATCGCCAATCGCTATTTGTGACTGGTGCATCTGGGCTAATTCGCGTCGCGGCACAAGTTTTTGTCCTTTTGCCATTTGGGCAACAAGGTACTTTGCCATTTCCGAAGCACTCGAGTGAATCGAACCGGCGGGTGCAATCACTGGAAAACGGTCAAAGGCTGCCATATTTTTTACGCCCTGAATGCCAAGGCTATGTCCTGCCGCAAAATTTCCGTCCATCACTGCTTGGGTATAATCCAAGGTGGTGCGCTGCATCCCCAGTGGCTCGAGGATATTGGTTTTGGTGTAGGCTTCCCAGCTTTGCTTGGTTAGGGTCTCGAGAATCGCGGCGGCGGCTACATAATTTTGGTTGTTGTAGGCAAAGACTTTGCCAGGAGTCGAGCTAAAAGGAATCTGGGCAATCGTCTCGAGCAACTTTGCGCGGGTATCAATGGTTTTGTCAAACGCCCAAGCATCAAAACGGTCTAAACCACTGGTCATGGACAATAACTGGCGCACCGTAACTTTTGCGCCCAGCGCCGCATCAGAAAATTTAAGATTTGGCAGATACGTTTGGATTGGCGCATCGAGCTTGATTTTGTCGGCGGCGACAAGTTGCATCATGCCAAGGCTGGTAAAGGATTTACTGACCGAGCCAATCGCAAAAAGCGTATCGGCATTGACAGGTGTATTGGTTTTGGTGTCGCGCACGCCATAGCCTTTGGCATAAACAACTTGACCATCTTTGACCAGTGCCAAAGCCATACCCGGCACAGCATAGCGCTGCATTTGCTGGGTAACGAGCGAATCAATTTCAGTGGTATTTTGCGCCGATGCCATCGGCATCAAAGCCGAAAATAAAAACAGGGTTGCTACAATTTTTTTCATGATGTCCTCCAAGAACTTGCTCGAGTCTACGGCACGCTTAGCAATCCGTCATCCGTCCAAAGTTAGAGCAGCTTCTCAAAGCGCAACCTCGAGTGGTGGCGCACAAAACCCATGCTTTTATTCATCTCGAGCATGGCAGTATTCACATGGTCATTCATGGTGCGAATCTCGAGTCCGGTGGTCAGCACATGGCGTATTCCCTCGAGTTTTAAGGCTTTAGCAATACCCAGACCACGGAATTCTTTTTTGACCCCAGTCATGCCGATATAAAAATGGTCTTGTTGCTGACCGAGGCTCGAGAAAGCAAGCCATTGGTTGTTTTTTGTGGCAATCCAAATCGTTTCGGGGTTATTTTCGGGGTCTTCAAGAAAGTTTTTTTGCCACAATTCAAACGGTTCTGGGGTGACAGCCTGTCCAAATGGAATATCGAGAATCAACTCGAGGTCAAGCTCATAGAGTTGTTGCACACGGGTGTTGTCTGGGAAACTCGAGAATTTTTGGATGTGTATACCAGCCTGTTCTAAACTCGAGCCAAGCGCCATATACTGACTAAAATCCACACTTTTGGGGTCAAGCCGCGATTCAATCCGTTCCCACACTTGGGCAAAACCGTATTTCTCGAGTAAATGTAAAGCGCCCAATTCAAAGTCGTTGCACATCGTTTGCAATTTATGGGCATCACCCAATTCAGCCAGATGATTTTCGGCGGTGGTGTACAAAGCCGAACCAATACCACACGACCGATATTGTTTTAAGACATTGATGCGAAGAAAGTATTTACCAAGCTCAAACGAAAAATCATCGTGGGCAACCTCGAGCATTCCAACAATTATTTTTGTATCGTTCTCGAGAATTTCTGCCACAAAGCGCTGCGAATGATACTTTGGGTCTCGGTTGCGGTCATGGCGCATCAAATCTTCGATGCTTATCTGCCAATCTTCGGTGCTGCTCTGCACCTTGGCAAGACTGGAATAATCAGACGGATAGCTGGCGCGGCGAATCTCGAGGTTGGTCATGTGAAAAGTATTACGCTTGGCTCGGATTTTATCAATATGCCTTTTGACGCATTGGCTGCAAAACGGTAAACTACTCCTAAATCTATAGGCAACGCTTGTCTTTTGGACACGACCTCAAGCAGGTGGTGTTCATTGTTTTTTTAAGGAGTTTTATGAATTGGACTGATTACCTGTACCACGACCACACCCCGTTTTATGTTTCCAAAGCCGAAGCCGAAATCGGCGATTCGGTGCGGATTCGCTTACGTGTGCCACTAAATGCCGAAATTCAAAAAATCGAATTGGCAACTTTACGGATTGGTGAGTTATCCAAAAAAGCCATGACCCGCTCGAGCCACACCGATGCCAACTGGCTCTATTTTGAAGCCGAAATGGACTTGACCGCCAAGCGCACGATCTATTTTTTTATGGTCTACGCTGCCGACCAAATGGTTAAATTCAGCGCCCGAGGAGTCCAACGGGTCAATCCAGCTTTCCGCGATTGGTTTGTTTACCTCGCCGAGCATCACCGTCCAGATTGGCTCGAGGACAGGGTTTTTTATCAGATTTTCCCAGACCGTTTTTATAATGGCGACCCCCAAAACAGCGTCAAAGAAGCCGAGTACGATTATATGGGGCGACCCGTGCAGCAAATGGCGTGGGATGTGCTGCCAAGTAAAGAAGTCGGACCCTTACAACACTGGGGCGGCGACCTCGAGGGGATTCGCCAAAAACTGCCCTACCTGACCGATTTAGGGGTCAATGGTTTGTACCTCAATCCGATTTTTACTTCGCCCAGCAACCATCGTTACGACACCACCAACTACCTCGAGATTGACCCACACTTGGGTGGTCAAGTGGCTTTTGAGGCGCTCTTAAAAGATGCCAAAGCATTGGGCTTTAAGGTCATTTTGGATGGCGTTTTTAACCACACTGGCGACCGCGCCCACGAATTCAAAAAGGCACTCGAGAACAAAGTCGAAAAAGAGATGTACACCTTTCGTGCCGATGGCACATACGAAGCTTTTTTTGGCGTTAAAACCCTGCCCAAGCTCGATTATGACAGCCATTTGGCATTTGAGCATTTTTTAGAAGGCACACACGCACCCGTGCGCCATTGGATTCGGGCTGGGGCAGATGGCTGGCGCTTAGATGTGGCGCACATGATGGGCAAGTCCGGCACAGACCGTGGCAACCTCGAGATTTTACGGCGCTTACGCAACGCAGCACGGCTCGAGAACCCCGAAGCCTGGATTTTTGGCGAGCGCTTTTGGGATGCCGAGCAGTATCTCCAAGGCGCATCCGACCCTTACGAACACGCTGGCGGCGGCGAGGACGGGGTGATGAACTACCATGGCTTTACCCTGCCAGTGCTGGACTGGTTGACTGGCACAGATTTATTTGGTCAGACCTTACTGCTCGAGACCCCAGAATTTCAGAGCATTCTCGAGGAAAGTTACCGTGTCATTCCGACCCCGATGCGTTTTTCGCACTATAATCTGCTTGGTTCGCACGATGTCCCACGGGCTTTAGAGCGCCTTGGCAACCTCGAAAAAATGAAAACAGCTTTTGCGATGCTGCTGACCTATCCCGGTATTCCGGGCATTTATTATGGCGACGAAATCGGGCTCAAAGGGGGCGACGACCCATTCTGCCGCGCTCCATTTCCATGGGATGAGAACAGCTGGAATACTGGCTTACGCGATTTTGTCAAAACCCTGATTCACGCCCGAAAAACCAGCCGTGCGCTCCAAGCTGGGGCGCTAAAATTCCTCGAGCATCGCTATGATGCCCTGACCTTTGCCCGCACCTATACCCACGCAGACGGACGCATCGAGAGTGCCTTGATTGGTGTAAACCGAGGCACTGCCCAAGCCATGAACTTTAACACTGCTTTGGTTGGGGTTTTTGAAGGCTCATGGCAAGATGCGATTACAGGCGAGATTTTCCATGCTCGAGATGGCATTTTGAAGGCAACCGTTTTTAGACCTCGGGTGCTATTGCCAATGCTGTAGCTTGTATTTTGCCGATGCTGTAGCTTGTATTTTGCCGCCAAAAAATTATTGAAAACCAAGCACCTGCAAGGCTCGAGCCGATTTACTTAATGCACTTGGCTCGAGCCTCCCCATGGCTTGTAAGGTCAGTGCGACTTGTTGCAACTTGGTCTCGTCAGCAGTGGCAAGGGCTTCTAGCTCGAGTTCTTGAAAGGTTTCTAAAATTGTTTCACCGCGTTTAATTTGTACGCTGTCTAGGCAAAGTTCGCCAAGCTGCTCGAGGGCGTAGACTTGGCGAGTGGTATCAAAACGGCAAATCACCACCAGTTGCTCGAGTGGTAAGCCACCCAATTGCTCAAGAATGCTCGGGTCGGTCAATTCGGTTATGGTTGTGGCTTCGCCTGCCGAAACTTCGATTTCTTGTTTGGCGTGCCAACCATTTTGGATTTGGCTCTGACCTTTGTAGGTAAACACATGATTGCCATTGTCTATTCGCCGCAGCCGTAGACTCGAGCCAGCCCGCCGCAAGGTTAAATCTGGGGTATCAAAATAGAGGTTGACTTGCTGCTCGATTCGCACAAATCTGAGGCTCACCCCAGCAATGCTGACCACACCCTCGAGTTTTGGTGGAATGCCGGTTAGTTTGAGTTCTCGTTCGATTGCCATGTGGTTACTTTACCCTAACCATGTTGATTTTGAATTCTTTGCTTCATTTCGAGTATCCTTAGGCTTATCCCATGAACGAAACCGAATTGCTCCGCCCCAAAGTTGCCCTGCCAACCACGCCGCGCAACTTTGCCGAACTCGAGCGCTACTCGAGCATTAAACGCTTTTGGGATTTACTCGAGGGTTGCCATAAAAACGGGTTTAGCGTGGTTGTGCCAAAGCGCTCTGAACCCAGCCTCTGCCGCCGTGAAATTATGGGCATTACGCGGGAAAAAGCTGGTGGACTGCACAACGATGCTGCCTTAAAACTGGCACTCGAGGACGACGAAGAAATGGCACTCGAGGCGCTTAATTTAATCCCCGAAGCTCGGGAAGCGGTACAAAAATTACTCGAGGGTTACCGAGCGCCATTTGTTGAAATTCTAAGCAGTGCCTACCGACTCGAGTTTCGTGTTCAACTGGCTTTTACCGCTCGGCGTGAATTATTGCTACGCGCAAGTGCCGAATTTGTGCCGCTGCCCGACCTCGAGCCGCCGTTTCCGATAAGCTGGAAACTCGAGCCGATACGCTGGCGGCGTGATGATTATAAGGTGTTGCTCGAGCGGGCGGCTTCTGGTAGCCTCGAGCGGGCAAATCACTAAGTATCTCCCGCCTGCATTTTAGATTTTTCACAAAACGGCAAATCTGTCATTACGGCGTGAGATACGTCACCCTTACTCCTGTTAGTCGGAAATGTTTTAGCAAAAAACTCTAAAACATTTCGGGGAGGTACTTAGAGACAAAATAAAAAGCCCCACGCCAAAGCGTGAGGCTCGAGCCAAGCAGATTTAGCCTTTCATTAAAGCGCCAAGTAAGCCAGTTAAAACACTGCCTGTGCTGACCGCTCCAGCGTCGCGCTGACCGTTTTGGTTGGTGACTTGTGCGCCTTGGGTGACTGCCCCAAGCAATGCGCCAAGCGGATTATTGGCTTGTTGTCCGCCGCCCATGACTCCGCCAAGCAGCCCTCCGAGCATTCCGCCTAAGCCAGTGTCTTGTTGAGCTTGTGGCTGTGGCTGCCCACCACCCAGTAAGCCGCCGAGCATTCCGCCTAAGCCGCCACCTTGCTGTTGTTGTTGGTTGCCACCGCCCAGTAAGCCACCCAGCATTCCAACAATGTTTCCTGCGCCACCACCCATGAGCATTCCAGCAATTTTACCGATGTCTAAGCCGCCGCCAGCATTCCCACCACCGAGCATTCCAAGCAGCGGAGCAAGTGCGCCAAGTGGACCAGCCGCATTTGTGCCTCGAGTGTCGTGCTTGGCAAAGCCGTTGGTCAGCATTCCAATAATAGGACCAAGGTCGTTAGCGCTCAGTTGATTGCTGCGCCCAGCAAAAGCCTGTGCGCCTTCGGAAAAAGCATCGCCGTAGGCTTTGGCGGTAAAACCATTTGTACCCGCCGAACCTGTCATGGCTTGTGAAACTTGTCCAAAAACTTGCCCGAGGTCAGCACTTGGGTCGCTCGAGGCAGCCGCTTGAGCCGCTTTGAATTTCTCAAGCAGTTTTGTACCGTGTTGTGGGTTGCTTGGGTCAGCCTCGTTGATGTCGTTTTGGTCGTTTTGCAGTTGATTGACCACCGAGCCGAGCAGTTCGTTTAATGTCATATGTTTTCCTCCAGATTGGTCTTGCCTCAAAAAGGTAGCACAAAGCGCCACAAGATTTCACTTAACTAAAGAATGGGTGCAACAATTTGCAACTCCTCGAGGTGCGCCGTGTCGTTAAGGCGCTCGAGAATCCAGACCGCACCTGTAGGGGTCCAGTGGCGCTCGAGAACCGTAAGGCTGGCATGGGTAATCCGTAAACGCCAAATTCGTGGCGCTGCCAGTGGGTTGAGCTCGAGCAAACCACAGGTTAAAACTTGAATAAAACCGCCATGCGAAAACGCCAGAATCTCGCCGCTTTGGGGTAAATTCTCGAGCCAGTGCATGGCACGAGCCCGCAGACTGGCATAGCTCTCCCCTAAGGGCGCGGCGCAGTTTACGGGGTCTTTTATCCACGCATTAAATTCTGGGTGCTGGGCATTTTCGGTGTTTGTACCACCTTCAAAGACCCCAAAATTGAGTTCGCGCAAGCGAGCATCGGGGTGTGGTTCAAATCCCGATAAGCGGGCGGTGTCCAAGGCTCGGGTTAAATCGCTGGAATACACACGGTCAAAATGTTTTTCCTCGAGCCGCGTCCTAAGTTTCCAGGCTTGTTCTGCCCCCAAGTCGGACAAGGGGGTGTCTGACCAGCCCTGCCAACGTCCCTCGAGATTCCAGTCGGTCACGCCATGGCGCACCAAACAGATTTTGAGTGGCGCATGGTTCATGGCGCAACAGCCACGCGGGGTCTACCGTCTATGCCAATTGCCACAAAAGTAAAATAACCACTGGTCACCAAACTCGAGTCGTTGGGCATGGCTTTTAAGACATCCACCCGAACCCGCATACTGGTGCGCCCGACCGATTCAACTTTTGAAATCACTTCAATCACTTCGCCCATTTTAATCGGAATCCTAAAATCCACTTTGTCCATACACGCTGTCACCACCGAGCCACCACTAAAACGCCCAGCCGCAAAACCCGCGACCTTATCCATAATCGAAACAATGTGTCCACCAAAAGCCGTACCGTTTGGGTTGGTCTGATTTGGAAAAATTTGCTCCAAGCTTCTGCACTCCGAGTGGGCGTATCGTTCTTCTAAAGTCATGATTATTTCTCCCATCCTGCCAGTGCTTGGACAAACCCAGCAATTTCTTTGAGGTCTTTGGGGGGCATATCTGGATAGGCTGGCATTTTGGCTGCACCAAGGTCTTTACCCTCGAGAATTCGCGTTTTGATGTAGCTTAAATCGCGCAAACGCGGGTTTTCGATCATTGACTTGCCGTAGCCACCAATGCCGCCATCATGGCAACGCATACAATTGTACTGCTCGAACAAAGCTCGTCCCTCGGGGTGGGAAGCTGTGGCTTTTGCCAGCGCCTCGTTTTGCGGCGCACAGGCAATTAAAATGCTGGGAATCACAAGCGCCAATGCCAAAAGCGCTCGAGTAAAGGTTAGTTTCACATTGTCTATTGTGCGCTAAGTCAAGGCATGACGCGAGAGACACAAAGCCCAAGGGGTGATTTGTTGTCTGATTGTGCAGTCTAGCTTTTCTACCTCCCATTCTCGAGCTTATCGTGTTACGGTTTATTGATGCGTTACCTGACTGCTGGTGAATCTCACGGACCAAGCCTGACCACGATTCTCGAGGGTTTCCCTTCGCAAGTGCCATTAAGCGCTAATGATGATGTCAACCCGTGGCTCGAGAAGCGCCAACAAGGATATGGGCGTGGCAGACGAATGCAAATCGAAAAAGATGCCGTAGAGTTCTTGAGCGGCGTTCGGGCTGGACGCACCACGGGCGCACCGATTACGCTACAAATCATCAATAAAGACCACGCCAATTGGCTCGAGATTATGGATGTGCAGGCTGGCAACGAACCGCGCAAAAAAGCCTTGACCGCCGCCCGTCCGGGTCATGCCGATTTGGTCGGCGGCATTAAATACCGTCATAAAGACTTGCGCGATGTGCTAGAACGCGCCTCGGCTCGAGAAACCGCCTCTCGAGTAGCAGTTGGTGCAATTGCCCTCAAATTCTTGTCCGAGTTGGGTGTGCAGGGCGCAAATTATGTAGATAGGCTGGCTGGAATTGCCTCGAGCGTGCCATTTGACTGGGATAAACTGGAAGACATCGAAGCCTCAGTGGTGCGTTGCCTTGACCCAAACGCCGCCGAACAAATGATTGCGCGAATAGACCAAGCCAAAACCGATGGCGACACACTCGGCGGGATTCTCGAGGTGCGCTTTAGAAACCTTGTCCCCGGACTGGGAAGTTACACCCACTGGGACAGAAAACTCGATGGTCGAATTAGCCACGCCATCATGGCAACCCAAGCGGTCAAAGGCGTAGAAATCGGTAGGGCATTTGCCAATGCCGACCTGCCGGGTTCAAGGGTTCACGATGCCGTCTACTACCGCGAGAGCAACCTAACCCAAGGGCATTACCAACGCGACACCAACGGGGCTGGAGGACTCGAGGCTGGCATGACCAATGGCGAGGATTTGGTCATTCGGGTCGCCTTAAAACCCATTGCGACCCTGATGAAGCCGCTCCCAACTGTGGATGTGGTGACACATCAAGCTGCTGATGCTGCTCGAGAACGCTCGGACACCACAGCTGTACCCGCCGCAGGTGTTATCTTTCAATGCGTGATAGCCACAGTGCTAACCGAAGCCTACCTCGAGAAATTTGGCGCGGACACACTGCCCGAAATTCAAGAACGGATTCTCGAGTATCAAAGGTTTGTGGAACAGTATTAGCTCGAGAAAAACAAGTTGGGTGTAAATGGCAATGCGGGATGCGGAAAACATTGGAGGTAAAAGTGATTCGAGAAAAATATATATCTTTAGATTAGAAATTTTCTCAATCAGAAAATCACTGTTGAAAACTTTGAAAAAACTTATCTACGGGAATTCAAATCAGATTTATTGCTAGATGATCTTGAGTTATTCGGTATACTCGATCGATTGTTTGCTTCTGTTGACTGTTACTGGGCTGATTGCGTAGAGGGACAGGAAAGTAAATTTGAAATATCTGAAGTTCAGTTACGAAAAGATGCTTGGATTGCTTTGGAGTCGTTAAGTTCCTGAAACGCCAAAGCAGTGTATGGTGGGAATCGGTTTAAGTCATATTTTGCGTGGCGTGGGCTTTGCTCACAACATCATTCCATCACATATTTAGAAGCACCAAACCTTGATGTGCGCCTCGAGTGTGTTAGCAGAATCTCTGTTTTGATATGCCCTAAAATTTTGCCTCTAACACAACCCCTGCTTGCCTAGGCTCGAGCCGAATGGTCACATCAAATTCAAGTTCATGCGCCACCCGAACTAAACTCGAGACTTCAAGGTGAACTTGATAGACTTTTGTTAGTTCAAGGTTGAGACTATCTAAGAGGAGTCACAACCATGCGAACGAAACCACGAGAATTTACAGCAGAATTTAAGCTACAAGCCATTAAGCTCGTTTTAGACGATAAAGTACCAGTGAGTAAAGTAGCCAAAGACCTAGGAATTGGCATTCAGAACCTCAGTAGATGGTTAGCCATCCACAACAAGAGCCTAACTGAGAAACGCCCAGCTTTCACTGGACGAGGTATAAACGCCCTTTCAGAGCAGGAAAAGCGTATTAAAGAACTCGAGCGTGAGAATTATATTCTTAAACAGGAGCGTGAAATTTTAAAAGCAGCAACGAAGTTCTTCTTACTCGTAAGATAGCACCTGACGGGCTACTCGCGCTTCGCCAAGGAAGCCAAGTAAAATTTACTTTCATGGATGAGCAAAAGAAGAACTTCGAGATTAAAATAATGGCACGAATGCTCAACGTGACGGTGGCAGCGTATCGGATGTGGAAGAAACGAGGAGTAAGTAATCGTAGGAAAGAAGATGCTGTGCTAGGCGAAGAAATCAAGATTATTCACACAGATAGCAAACGAACTTATGGTTCGCCAAGGGTAAAAATCGAATTGCTCGAGGGAAAGGGTAAAAAGGTAAGTCGTACTCGAGTCAATCGTCTGATGCGAGAAGCAGGTTTGATTACTAAGTTTAAGCGAAAATACGTGATTACAACAAAGAGTAACCATTCGCATAGTATTGCTGAGAATATCTTAAATCGTGAATTTCAGGCAGACAAACCGAACCAGAAGTGGGTATCAGACATTACTTACCTCGATACAAGTGAAGGCTGGTTATACCTTGCAGTGGTGCTTGACCCGTCTTTCCGCTACCTGTGCAGGGGTTGAAATAATTTCTAATCACTTGGCTTCAATCGAGCATAAAAAGCCGTTCAAAGTTACCTCTGATGACCTTT
>JAYWGM010000039.1:0-28009 GCA_043778225.1 Deinococcales bacterium
GTGGTCACGACGAGCGTCTTCGAGGGTACTGAAATGTTCGATGATATTGATAATCATTCTTTAGGGTACAGCAAGCTCAACTTGGTGCGTTTGCCCTAAGTAAATCACGCCAAGACTTGCAAAAATAGCGGGCATATTTACCAAAGTCATCACACCCAGAAGACCCGCAATTACCCCATTGAATCCCGCGAATCCAATAAAAACGTTTTGGGCAATTTTTCGTGAGGTACTGCCTGTATTCAGATTTTCTATGTTTTTCATAATTGACACTCCTTTAAGTGGGGAACTTTTCGCCGAGTAGCTCTTCTGTTTTTGCCCACAACGCTTCTGCAAGCGCTTCGTCGCGGACGTGTGGATGAACACCTATCATTGGCGGATTGCCAGCTTGCCACGGTTGGGCGATATTGCAATTTTCGCAGTAGACACCACCTATACCGTTCAGCATCTGCGATGTGGCGCACCAGACTGTGGTTGCCGCACCTTGCTCAACTGTTTTGAGTAGATCGTTGAGCTTGCCTTCTCTATCCATCCAGCCCATCGCAATTTTTTCTTCGTCAGCCATATAGCGTTGCAGTGGTGTATCGATACCACCGGGGTCTACCGCAAACGAACGCACACCATGCGGCTGACCTCTTTTGTCTAAAGAAAGTGCAAAAAGTGCATTGGCAGATTTGGCTTGTGCATAAGCCGTCCACTTTTCGTAAGCCCGATTTTCAAAGTTAAGGTCATCAACCTCGAGTCCATTGCCGCTATGGGCAGATGAGGTCAGCGCAACCACTCTGGCACTACTTGCCGCAACTAACAACGGAAATAAACGTGCTGTAAGTTGAAAATGACCGAGATGATTAATCGCCAACTGACTTTCAAAGCCACGTTTATCTCGAGTTAGTGGATTTGCCATAATCGCGGCATTGTTGATCAGAAAGTTTAGTTTTTTCAGGCGTGATAGCACAGCTTCACTAAACGAATCTATTGAGGCTGGATCACCAAGATCAAGGGTAAGTATCGTCACCCCTGTAATATCTGCCAGATTCTCCTGCGCTACCTCGAGACGACGAGCGCCAACGATGACATCAGCGCCTGCACCGACCAAAGCACGTACCGTTTCGGTTCCGATTCCCGAGTATCCACCCGTGACGACAGCCGTTTTTCCCGTTAAATCTATTCCCTTGACCACATCATTGGCGGTAGAACGATAACCAAACAAGGAATTTTCTAAGCGTTGTTGTAAAGCCATAAATTTGTACTCCTTTTACTTGTGCCGAGTGAGACTCGGTCTGTGTCAAAGGATAATCTATAGTTAAATGCTTGTCTTATTCATTTTCAAAGAGCTTGGATACATTTCGCAGATTTGGTATTAACCCACCAAGGCAACTTCTCGAGTTTTAGCCAGCGCCAGTCGTTGTCCGATATACGGCACATAAACCGAACCCGATAATCCTTGGGCTTGCCAAGCGCGGCTTGCCTCGAGTTGCCAGCGTTTGTCTGACCAGCCAAAGCCAGTATCGGCTTGGTCTTCGTGACCAGATAAGTGCATGAGATAAGTCTTTTGTGGCTCGAGTTTTTTGGCAATCGCCTTAATTTGACTAAACGAAGCATGACTGGCGGGTAAACCTTGGGCATCCATGTGGTAATCCCAAGTGTTGCAGTCTACCAGCAGTAAATCGCAATTTTTGAGGGCGTTAAAGGCTTCTTCTTCTAAAGTCCTTGGTTGCTCGAGCCAAAGGTTGGTGCTGTCCATATCCCAAAGTAAAGCCGCTTTGAAATTGCTGGTTTGCAGAATAAATCCAGCACAACAAGACAGCCGCTCTTCGCTGTGTGGAGCGTGTAAATCTGCGCTTGAATGTGCCAGTGTAACCGGCGTGATTTGTAAATCACTCAGTTGGGTTGCAATCGGCTCGAGCAGATGACCTTTGGGCAGAAACTCGAGCGAAGTAATGATTTGAAAATCGCGCAGTGCATGGGGTTGCTGCCGCTCGAGCCACGCCGCACTACCTTCGCGCATCCAAAGGTTGCCTTTGTGGGCTGGTTCGCCCCGACGCTGCCGACTGCGCCGAATGCTGGTGCTGATTCGGGCTAAATCCGCCACATGGTCGCTGTGCCAGTGGGTTAAGAAGACCCAATCCAAACGCGGTTTGTGCTGTAATTCTGGAATGTTCAGTAAACTGTCGGCAACGCCAGCCCCAGCGTCAAAAAGCCCATGAAACCCAAATTGCTGGTTGCTGTAACCCAATAGAGAAACCGAAGTATTGGCGGTACGCTCGGTGCGACGACAGCGTTCGCAGTCACAGCCAAGTTCTCGTTTCCACGCATTGTCAAAGCCATTGATCACCAGTTCATAGTTCATTTGTACTTGTACCCTAAAGCAACTTGGTCATGGAAAAGTCTGCCCTGAGGCAGAATTCTTATCCCGAGATAATCCAGCCAGACTCGAGCAAAAAGTCTAAAAGGTTATGCCGATTTCTGTAATTGAATGCCATTAATGGATAAGGCATTGACCGTCACAATCACGGTTGAGGCGCTCATCAACAGGGCTGCCCACTCTGGACGTAATAAAATTCCTAAGGATGGATATAATACCCCAGCCGCGATTGGAATCGCTAACACATTATAAATGGCTGCCCAAAATAAATTCTGTACAATTTTTTGCCGTACCACTCGAGCAATCTGAATCCCACTGGCAACACTCGAGGGGTCGCTTTTGACCAGCACCACATCGGCAGTTTCTACAGCCACATCCGTACCCGCACCAATCGCAATCCCAACTTCTGCCATTGCCAGCGCGGGTGCGTCGTTGACTCCATCGCCAATCATCGCCACTTTGCGCCCCTCGAGTTGCAGGGCTTTGACTTTATCGGCTTTGTCTTGCGGTAAAACCTCGGCAATCACGGTATCTATACCAAGTTGCTTGGCGACGGCTTGGGCAGTTCGGGTGTTATCGCCAGTCAGCATCACGGTTTGAATGTTCAGCGCGTGTAGCGCAGCCACGGCATTTTTGGCAGTTGGGCGAATCACATCGGCTACAGCAATTAGCCCCAAAAGTAGCCCGTCTCGAGCCACATACATCGCCGTTTTACCTTCGCTCGAGAGGCGTTGGCTGGTTGCTTCAAGGGCTTGAGCGGCAATGTTGTGTTGCTGCATCAAACGCAAGTTACCAATCAGAATAGTTTTTCCTTCGATCATTGCGCTGATGCCAAGCCCAGCAATCGAATCAAATTTTTCTGGCGCGACCAACTCGAGCTTACGCTTTTTAGCATCGCGCACAATTGCTTCGGCAAGCGGGTGCTGTGAGGACTGGTCGGCACTGGCAGCCACCCGCAGTAACTCGAGCGGGTCAGTTCCTTGGCTTGGCTCGAGGTCGGTGACGGCGGGTTTACCTTCGGTTAAAGTGCCAGTCTTATCAAAAATAACCGTATTGATGCTGGCGGTTGCCTCGAGTGCTGTGGCATTCTTGAACAGCACCCCTTCTTTGGCGGCTCTTCCCACGCCCACTGTAATCGCGGTTGGGGTTGCCAATGCCAGTGCGTCTGGGCAAGCAATCACTATCGCACTCACCGCCGCCGCCAGCGCAAAAACAACACCTTGAGTGCTAAATAGCATCCAAGCGGCAAAGGTCAGGATTCCAGCGCCTAGAGCCACAAAAACAAGGTACTTACCCGCCGTGTCTGCCAATTGCTGGGCAGGAGCTTTACTGGCTTGGGCATCTTGAACCATCTGGACAATTTTTGCCAAGGCTGTATCTGCACCTACCGCCGTTGCCTTAAATTGAAATGCACCCGATTGATTGACCGTTCCGCCTGTTACCTTTGCGCCCGATTCTTTTTGTACAGGTATCGGCTCGCCCGAAATCATGCTTTCATCGACATAACTCGAGCCAGATGTGACCGTACCATCCACCGCCACACGGTCGCCGGGCTTAACGATAATTTCATCACCAACCACCACTTGCTCGAGCGGGATTTGTTGTTCTTGCCCACTTCGCAGCACTCGAGCCGTGGCGGGGGCAAGTTTAAGCAGCGCTTCTACGGCTTTGCCAGTTGCAAACCTCGAGCGCATCTCGAGCCAATGACCAGCCAAAGAAAAACTGGTCAGCATTGCGGCGGCTTCAAAAAAGACATCGCCACCCAAAAACACCGTGGCTGCCACCGAATAAATGTACGAAACCAAAATGCCCACGGCAATCAGGGTCATCATCGTCACATCAGCTTTTTTGAGCGAATTCCAAGCGCTCGAGGTAAATGGATATGCACCCCAGAGTACAATCGGTGTGGTCAAAATCAGCCCAAACCATTCCATGCTTAACCCAAACGGTGGATCAAAGGTAAAACCAATACCCATGCCGATTGGCGAAAACAGCACCACGGGGATGGTCAGCACCAAGCAAACCCAAAAGCGGCGCAACATATCGCTAACCATGCTTTTATCATGACCAGCGTGTTGGTTATGATTTGCCTTTGGCGGCATTGCCCCATGACTTGAGTGATTCATGGTAGCAGGTGCTTCTGGCGAGTGATGTTGCTTCATATAATCCGTTTTAAGCCTTATACCTTTGGGTTGGCTGTGCTGAAACTGAATAAGGCTGGTGAATTTAGGCTGGTGGTGCAAAACTCGAGGCAAGCCGAGTTAATAATTCTTCGCCATGCTCGTACCCGGGTCGTAGATAAATCATGGCAAAGGTTTTCCAGTCTTGCACCGCCGCAACTTCTGTGCCGTCCTCGAGTTTGAAATGCGGGTATGCGCCATATTCGATATAACAATTAAATTCTTTTGCCACAGCCTCGAGTCGTATAAGTTTGGCATCATCCCAAATAATCGTGTAAGGCAGTGCAAAACAAGGTTTACCACACGAACCACCTAAGCCAATCACCGCTAAGCCAGCATACGTTGGGTACTCGGCTCGAGCTTGGCTACGCTCGAGAAAAGCGGCTCGGTTTTTCAGTAAGGTCTTGTCGGCAATTTTTTGCGACATCACCCATGCACCAATTGGAACTTTTGCCATAATTTCTCCTTAGGCTTGTGCGGTCACAAGATTTGATGGTTTGGTTTGAACTGCATTTTGAATTGGTGCTTTGAAACCACGCAAACGTAGCGCATTGCCAAGTACAAAAACACTCGAGAATCCCATGGCTGCGCCTGCCAGTACGGGGTTCAGCAACCAACCAAAAACTGGATACAACACGCCAGCCGCAACTGGAATTAAAACCACATTATAGGCAAATGCCCAAAATAAATTAAAGCGGATGTTGCCAATGGTGCTTTTTGATAACGCAATTGCATTTGGCACACCGCGCAAATCGCCAGACATCAAAATCACATCGGCGGTTTCAATTGCCACATCTGTACCCGTACCAATCGCAATACCAACGTCGGCTTGGGCGAGGGCGGGCGCGTCGTTGATGCCGTCCCCTACAAATGCCACTTTGGTGTTATTAGTTTGCAATTGCTTTATAGCTGCGGCTTTACCGTCTGGTAGCACTTCGGCAAGCACTTGGCTAATTCCGAGTTGTTTGGCAATTGCATTGGCGGTGTGCTGATTATCGCCAGTTATCATGGCAACTTGCAGATTCATTTTTTGTAATGCTTCAAGGGCAATTCTCGAGCCAGCCTTGATTGGGTCGGCTACGGCAATAATTGCAGCAAGCTGACCGTTAATCGCAGCATACAATGGCGATTTGCCTTGGTCGCCAAGCGCAGCAGCTTGGCTCGAGAAACCAGCCACATCAATCCCAAGTTGGGTCATGTATCGGTCTGCGCCAATTTGTACTTGTACCTTGTCAACTCGAGCCGTCACGCCGTACCCAGCAATCGCTTCAAAGTCAGAAATTGGCTCGAGGGTTAAACCTTTTTCTTTGGCGGCTTTGACAATACTTTGGGCAACAGGATGTTCGCTTGCGTTTTCGACACTGGCAATCAAGGCTAAAAGTTGATTGTCTGGGATTGCGCTCTGGTTGATAAAATCGGTCAGTTCAGGTTGTCCTTTGGTCAGTGTACCCGTTTTATCAAGCGCCACAATTTGAACCCCATGCAGTCCTTCCAGTGCCGTACCAGTGCGAAATAACACCCCAAGTTCGGCGGCTTTACCCGTGCCAACCATAATACTGGTCGGGGTGGCTAATCCCATGGCGCAGGGGCAAGCAATAATTAAGACCGCAATCGCGTTGACAATCGCAAAACTCGAGTTGCCAGCCAGCATCCAGACCAAAAAAGTCAGTGCCGCAATAACCAGTACAATCGGGGTAAAAACCAGAATCACTTTATCGGCTAAACCCTGAATTGGTGGTTTAGAACCTTGGGCGGTTTCGACCAGTTTAATAATTTGAGCCAGTACCGTATCTGCCCCAATCGCATTTGCTTTAACCATCAGAGCGCCACTTTTGTTGATGGTACTACCAACCACTTGGCTGTTCAGTTCTTTTTTGACTGGGACTGGTTCGCCAGTAATCATGCTTTCGTCCACATAACTCGAGCCACTGGTCACAATCCCATCCACTGGGATTTTCTCGCCGGGACGCACCGAAATTAAATCGCCCAGCAGCACTTCCTCGAGCGGAAGCTCGAATTCAGTTGTACCACGCAGCACCCGCGCAGTTTTGGCTTGTAAACCAAGCAGGGTTTTCATGGCTTGACTGGTTCTGCCTTTGGCGATGCTTTCGAGGTACTTACCAAGTAAAATCAGGGCAATCACCACACCAGCCGCTTCAAAATAGACAAAGCGCCCGTTCTCTGGCACAATTCCTGGCACAAAGGTCTCGAGTAGGACCACGGCTGTGCTGTACCAAAAAGCAGCACTTGTACCCAACATTACCAAGGTGTTCATATCGGGGCTGCGCTGCACTAGGGCTTGCCAGCCATGAGTTAGAAAGCGCCTTCCGGGAATAAAGTAAATCGGCACGGCAAGCCCAAGCATCACCCAATCCCAGAATTTCATTGGTGCAATCTGCTCGAGACTCATCATCGCGGGCATATACAGCATTGGAATCATGGCAAGCAATAAAAGCGGCACAGCAAAAACGGTGGCAATCGTTAAATCTATTTTTAGGCTTTGAATTTCGGCGGCTCGAGCCAAACTTTCGGCATCAGTGTGGCTCTGTCCAGCTTGCACCTCGAGAATATCGTAGCCAGCTTCCCGAATCGCAGCTTTGAATTGTGCAGGGCTGGCGGCGGCTGGCAAATACTGCACCATAGCCCGTTCGGTGGCTAAATTGACATTGGCATCGAGTACCCCGTCTACTTTTTTAAGCGCCCGTTCGACCCGTCCGACACAAGCCGCACAGGTCATGCCCGTTACGCCTAACTCGAGGCGGCTGGTACGGGCTTCATAACCAATTTCTTTGACTTTCTCGAGGACGGCTGCCACAGAAACTTGATTTGGATTGTAAGCAATGGTGGCGCGTTCAGTCGCCAGATTAACGCTGGTTTGGGTCACACCCTCGAGTTTTTGAAGTCCTCGTTCGACCCGTCCGACACAAGCGGCGCAAGTCATGCCGCCAATGCCTAATTCGAGGACTTTGCTGCTTTGCAAAATTTGGTTTGTGTTGGCTGTCATCTTGAACTCCTTCAATCCCCTTGGGGGGATATATTAAGGGAAAGCATAAACCCAAAGGTAAAATCGGTCAAGTACCGCAAAATACAGATTTTTTGTTGCTAAAAGGACTTGAAAAGTTGGCTTCTCTCGAGTATTCTGTCTTTACCCCATAGGGGGATAAAGGAGCAATCATGACCATTGAATTAAAAGTATCAGGAATGACCTGCGGACACTGCCAAACAGCCGTTCAAAAAGCCCTGCAAAGTATCGAAGGGGTCAGTGCCGTAGAAGTAAATTTAAGCGCAGGGACAGCCAATGTCCAAGGCAACAATATCAAAACCGAGAACCTGATTGCTGCCATTATAGACGAAGGGTACGGCGCAAGCCTGTCCGCCTAAAATGGAACACGAAGCCTTGTGTATGCCGCTCGAGTCGCGCAAACGTGCCATTCGGCGGTTGGCGATTGCTAAAGGGCATTTAGAGAGTATCCAACGAATGCTCGAGAACCCAGATGTCTACTGTGTGGATGTGCTGCGCCAAATTAAAGCCGTTCAGGGCGCACTGCAAGGTGCGGGCGAAGTGGTGCTGCGTGGGCATCTCGAGGCGCACGTGGCAACGGCGGCGGCTCGGGGCGATGCTTCTGAGATGGTGGATGAGGTCATGGAAGCCATACGACTCCATTGACCAGATTGGTAATTCTGGCTAGAGACCTGACCAAATAAAAATGAGTTCTACATCAGCACGAAATTAACATAAAGACAAGTGCTAGACCAGAAAACCGATGCTTACATTGACAGTCCGTTCCTGCCTTTTAGCGCCCACGCCAAGTTTGCCCAGCGTTAAGGCTGGCATAGACTTGTCCAGTCTCAGAAACACCATAGATGTTTTCACTGTTTTTTGGATTGACCGCCAAAAGAACAAAGGCTTCTGGTGCTTTTGATTGTTCCCAAGTTGTACCGCCATCACTCGAGCGCAAAATACTGCTATTTGATAAGCTGATTAAAATTGCTCCAGAGGCTTCGACTGCAATGCTCAACGGCTGACCACTGACTTTTATTGGTTTCCAATTTGTGCCACCATCGCTCGAGCGAATTAAACCCTGGTCTTGGGTTAGGGCGTATAGCACAGGTGGCGCACCTGTGGCTGCCACAATTTTGTAGGCTCGAGTTGTCGCTTGAGTCGCAAAAGTCCAGTTCGCTCCGTCATCGGTCGAACGGTACAAACCACCTCCCGCCAGATTTGCATACAACCAACCGTTATCAGCCACTGCAAACCCATGAATATCTGTGCCAGGTAAATTGCCAACCCCGGGTTTATTCCAAGTCTGACCTGAATCAGTGCTGACTGCAAAAAAATCGTGACCTGCTAAAAAAACCTTACCCGAATTCACGCCCATGCCCATTGCATCGCCACCGCCAGCCGCCGTACTCCAAGTCTGACCGCCATCTTTAGAAATTTGGACACCCGCGTGCTGCCCATAAAAAAGACTTCCATCTTCGCCTACACTTAAAGCGTGTAAATCACCCTCGAGTTGGGCTAAGTTTTTCGCAGCACCCATGTCCCTACCAGCCATGCTTGAATTATCTGTGGTACTTGGATTCATATTCAGTCCAGACATTCCACCTATGGCTGGCAAACGTGGAGTCAATGAACGCCAAGCAAAAACACCAATACCTATCAGCGCAACAACAAAAACAACACCAACATAGTGAGCGGGACGAGTGACAGGTTTATTATTCTGATCTGATTTTTTCATATCGTTAGACTCACAAGGCGCATCAGAGGTGGTTCATGGGCTAACCTCGAGTGTTCCCATCATGCCGCGATCCTCGTGTTCGACCACATGGCAATGGAAAACCGTTAATCCTGTAAAATCACGTAAAGGCACAGCAAAATATTTTACTGCCAATACTGATATTTGTGGCGGTAGCTTCAAGTTTCCATTCGAGTGCGGAAATGGCTGTGGTTTGGGCAAAGGCACTGGCTCGAGCGCCAAGCAACCATGCCAAAGCCGTTTCGCCAACGGCTATTCCACCGATTCGTAAAATATCCCTGCGGTTTAATTTGTTCATGATTTCTCGATTTTTCGGGTCAGTCTCAGAATTGCTGTTTGTATTTCGCTCGAGCGAGGGTCTTCTTTGTAGGCAGCTTGCCATGCAGCCAAGGCTTTTTTGTACTGCCCAACTTGCTCGAGGGCGCGGGCATAGTAGGTGTTGATTTCTCGGCTGTTGGGATAGCCCTTTAAGGCACTTGCTGCCACTCGAATCGTTTGCTTATACATTCCAGCCCGATTCCAAGCATCGAAGGCATCGTGTTGATACCAGTATTGCTTAGCCGCCAAACCCAGTTTATGGGCTTGGCTAAAGGCATTGGCGGATGATTTCAGCACACCTTGATACAAATGTGCCTGTCCAAGACCCCACCATGCAGAAGAATCGCTGGGCGCACTTTTTAGGCGCAATCTCGAGTTCTGCTCGAGTTGCTTTAAGTTAAGTTGTCTGTTCCAGTTCTTGCCAAGAATTTCTTGTAACGCAGCCCCTTGCTCTGGGCGGTAGGCAATTAAATACTCGCCATTGTACGCCTTAGAAACAATCGCAAATTCGCGGTTTGTCAGGCGAAACTTCGCCCCAAACATCGAATCGCCAAAAAGAATCGAACTTGCATCAAAACCATACGCCACCCGAAAATGTCCAATGTCGCTGTTGATTTTTTGTTGCTGGTGCAAAATAACAAAGAAATTAGCTTTGACCAAGCGACGCACCAAATCTGGAGTTGCCAACCAGCGCCGAATGGTTTGCAGTCCATTGGCTTGTAAATAACTGGCTAATTCTGGCGTGGTCACATTGCGATCTGGATAACTGCCTTTAAGCGCCGCCGCCGCCTCGGCTTGTGAAACCTTGATGCCAGCCAGCGACAGTGCCATTTTAGCGGTCACAGGTCCACAATTGTTTAAGCGTTGAAATTCAAACCCAAGCACTGCGGGAAGCACATACTTTGATTGGGCGTTAGCCACACCAAAACCAATGCCTAAAATGAGAATGCCAAATTTGATTACTTTCATGCCAGACCTCGATATGATGAATTTATTTATTTTGCCTCAAACATTTGAGGAATTTTTATAACAAAAGCCTCTTGATGCTCGAGAGGCTTTTAACTCGAGCCTAGATATTCTTGGTTTTTAACCAGCCTTCGTACTGTTTAATTTCTTTGCTTTGGTCGTTGACCACAGCCTGACCAAATTTCTTGAGTTCTGGGCGCAGGGCGCGTTTGGTCGCATCTTTACCCATGGCTACGGCGTGTTGATGGTGTGGAATCATGCCCTCGAGAAAACTGCGGTCTATGGGCATTGCCATACCAGCCATTGGCTGCATACCACCCATCGAAGCGTCCATCATTGGTTTCATATCGGCTTTCATCAGTGCCATTTGCTTTGGGTCTGGCGTGGCTTTGTACCAATTTTTAAGCCATGTTTTCATTTGCAGGATTTCTTTGTCTTGGGCGTTGATGATTTTTTGTGCGGCGGCTTTGACCTCTTTATCCAAACAATTCTTGACGCACATTTGCGACATTTCGACTGCCCCACGGTGATGCTCAATCATCTGTGAAAGCCATGCGATGTCATAGCTTTTGCCACTCAGTTTAGCAAGGGCTCTCGCGCCAGAATCGCCCATGTTGCCCATCTTCATATCGCCCATGTTCATCTGTGCCACGGCTGGAACAGTCAGTGCGGCTAAACCAAGTGTGCCAATAAAACCCAATGCCAATAAAAACTTTTTCATATGTATGACCTCAAGCCATAAGCTATCAAGCCAGTGTTGAGTTTTGATAAAGCCTGTTTATGACCTGTGGTACAAGGTTTTCTAGCCTATGTGAATTTTGTGTAAAGCACTCTTTGATGGTTTACAATGCCCTGTGGCAACGATTCTGGTGATTGACGATGAACCCAATGTGCGTGATATTGCCCGTGGCTACCTCGAGCGTGAAGGTTTTTTGGTCAAGACTGCCAGTTCTGGTTTGGACGGTTTACAGCAAATTCTCGAGTCTGCTCCGCAACTGGTGGTGCTTGACTTGATGTTGCCAGAACTCAATGGACTCGAGATTCTTAAACGCCTTCGCCCACAAAATAAAACACCGGTGCTGCTGCTGACGGCTCGAGGTGAAGAATTCGATCGGGTGCTGGGTTTAGAACTTGGCGCAGATGATTACCTGACTAAACCTTTTAGCCCTCGAGAATTGGTGGCTCGAGTCAAAGCAATTTTGCGCCGAACCAATACGCCAAGTACCAGTCAAGCCTTGCAGCACGGTAATTTACGCCTAGACCCACAAACCCGCGAGGTCTTTATAGCAGAAAATACAGTCACCTTGAGCGCCCTCGAGTTCGACTTGCTGCATACTTTGTTGTTACAGCCAATGCGGGTTTTTAGTCGTAACGAACTGATAAACGCTGTTTGGGGAAGTGATTTTCCCGGGGTAGACCGTGTGGTGGATGTGCATATTTCAAGTCTAAGACGCAAGCTCGGCGACGACCCCGAACACCCGCGTTACCTTGCTACGGTGCGTGGCGTTGGCTACCGTCTGCTCGAGGCTCGGACATGAATAGCTTAGGGTTACGCAGCAAAATTCTGGCGGCTTTTTTAGTGGTGGTGGTTGCGGCAGGCGTGGTCTTGGTGATTATTCTCGAGTTGACTGCGCCAAATTTTTATCGCACCCATGCCCAAGAAATGACCCGCACCATGGGCAGCGATGCCATGACCCCAGCCGAAGCCCACGCCTTACAACACGACCTCGAGCGTGGGTTTAATCAAGCCCTGACCCAATCGCTTTTGCTGGCAGCCCTGATTACCATTCCACTGGCGGTTTTGGTCAGTGCTTTTGTCTCGCGGCGAATTGTTGCCCCGATTTTGGGGGTTTCAAAAGCCTCTGCCCGAATTGCGGCGGGTGGGTATCATGAACGCCTGCCACAAGTCAGCAGCGATGAACTTGGTCATCTGACCGAGAACTTTAACCTAATGGCGGCGGCACTCGAGCAAATCGAAACCCGCCGCATCGAACTGATCGGCACAGTTGCCCATGAACTTCGCACCCCATTGTCTGGTTTGCGTGGCTACAGCGAAGGGATGCTCGATGGGGTTTTTAGCATTCAACACGCTGCGCCACGGATTGGTCTGGAAGTCAGACGGCTCGAGCGACTGCTGGACGACCTCAGCCACCTCAGTCAAATCGAAAGTAAGGTGCTTCAAATCCGAATGCAGCCTGTGCGACTCGACCAGATTGCCAGCGATTTACAAACCCAACTCGAGCCTCTGTTCAAACAAAAAAATTTGGTTTTGCGCCTCGAAACCACTCCAACCAGTATTTTAGCCGATGCTGACCGACTGCTGCAAATTGGGCATAATTTATTGTCCAATGCCTTGCGCCACACCACACTTGGCAGTGTGACCTTGCGTGTTTGCCAAGAGCGCGGTTTTGCTGTTCTCGAGGTCGCGGATACAGGCGAAGGGATTTCTACAGCCGATTTACCTCGTGTTTTCGAGCGTTTCTACCGAGCCAATAAAGCCCGTTCTCGAGATGACGACAGCGTTGGTGCTGGGGTTGGCTTGACCATTGTCAAGCATTTGACTGAAGCCATGAAAGGCACAATCTCGGTTCAAAGCCAGCCGCAGCACGGCACAATTTTTCGGGTTCAGTGGTTGGCAATCCCCCTCGAGTAAGCCCAAAGTGCAACCGCAATAAGGATTAAAATTCTTTGCAGCAATCAGTCTTCACGGTGCTACGCCGTTTAGCGCTGTCCTCGAGTTTATTTTTGGTGCAAAATACGGTCTATGGCTCTGGAATTTATCCCAACCCTAGAAAAGTTGCTCGAGGTCTATCGTGTGCCGATTGGACAGGCGCGGTTTGATGCCTATATTGCCGCCACCGTCGGCGGAGCGCAAACAACGGCTGAAATTGCTTTGCCGCCACTGGTCAGTGCCAACCCAATGGCAAAAGCACACCTCAATGCTGCTCTCGAGACATGGTTAGCGCTTGGTGTGGATGAGGCGGCTCGAGCCATTCTGCTTGAACTCGAGCCTGCGCTCAATGTTTCGTTCAAAGTTGGTTTAACACTGCTTGATGACCTTAGGGGTGGTTGGACAAATCGCTACTTAAACGATTGGGATTTTCGTTTTCCAAAAAAAATGAGTACCAACTGGATTGTTGTGCCGCTTTGGGTCTCTGAATTTGCGAGTCTCGAAGGCTTACGTGTTGCCATTCGTGGGGCAGTGACTCGAGTTATTTGGCAGTCGCAGCATGGCTTACCCAAGACCCTGCTCGAGATGATGCAGCAAGAAGGGTTTACACAACATTTTGCGGGTGTGCAGCCAAGATTTAGCCCCGACGACCTCGAGTACAGCCGTGCCGTGATTGCATCATATCTGCCCAGTTTTGATAAACCTGTGCAGTTTGCTTGTTTGTATGGCGACTTAGCGGCTCGAGAAGTTGGCTATCCGCCGCTTGGCTTATCGGCTTTTGCGGGTTTTGAAGTGGCGCTTATTGATTATCCCTGACGGCAGTCTAAAGAAATTTGATACGAGTTATCAGGTTGCAGTTCAAAACGCACAAAACCGCAATTATGAAACCAATCGGTTTGTTCGTATTCTTCGTAAGTCCAATGCAGTAAACGCTTTAGGAAAATCATCGCGGTCATGCCGTGGGTGCTAATCAGTACCGTCTGGCTGGTGTTTTCGCGCATCAGCATCTCAAGAAAACTGCTGACCCGATCAAAAACATCTGTCCCAGCTTCGCCATCTGGCAGCCGGTAAAAAAAGCGGCTGTGGTTATCCAGTCCTTGGCGCATTTTTGTATGCTCGAGTTCGGTGTAATAATTGCCCCAATCTTGCTCACGAATGCGCGGGTCTTGGCGATGCAAAATCTCGAGGTGGCTAAGTCCTTGACTGAAAAACTGGGTGGTCTGCCGAGCGCGGGTGTAAGGCGAAGTCCAAATGGCAATTGGTTGGGTAATAAATTCGGATAAGCGCTTTCCTAACTCGAGAGACTGCTGTTCGCCAAGTTCGGACAGGACTATCTTGTGATCTGGAATGGTGGCTCGGGTGGTTTTGTCGAGGTTAGCGATAGATTCGCCATGACGAATGATGTACAGGGTTTGAGGCTGCATGACCGATTATATCTGGACTTGGGGCTGCTTTTCAAAGATTTATTCTGTAGCTCGAGCCAGTCTAACCTAACGAACGTTTGTAAATAAACTCGAGTTTAATTTGTGGCTCTTTGCAAAACCAAGTCAGCCCCGTATAGTGTGCGCTGACTGCATCAAAACGAGTACATTTGCATATCAAGTGTCTCGAGACGGCGTAGTTACGGAGGTAGGGATGAAACATAAGAAATTGGTTATCGGAGCATTAGCATTGGCAGGCGTTGCCACAGGTGTCGCCTATTTTGGTATGGGTACTGCCCAAGGCAACACCAGCCGTTTGGACACCGTTAAAAAACGCGGTAAGGTCATCTGTGGTGTTAATGCCACAACCATCGGCTTTGGCTTTGTGGACTCGAGCGGTAAGTACAGTGGTTTTGATGTGGATTTCTGCCGTGGCGTGGCGGCGGCTGTCTTTGGCGACTCGAGCAAAGTGGATTTTGTTTCTTTGACCGCCGCAGCCCGTTTTACCGCGATTCAAAGCGGCGAAGTGGACGTGGTTTTTCGTAACACCACCTGGACTTCAAGCCGCGATGGCGAAGTTGGCGTGGACTTTGGACCAATTAACTTCTACGATGGTCAAGGTGTGATGGTCAAAGCCAATGGTGCAGCCAAACGCATCTTGGACTTGGCAGGTGCAACCATCTGCACCAACCAAGGCACAACCACCGAACAAAACATCAACGATTATTTTAGACAGCGCAAGCAACAAATTAAAGTTGTGACCTACCAAGACTTTAACCTTGTTATGGCAGCCTTTGACCAAGGTCGTTGCGATGCCGTCACCACCGACGCTTCAGCCTTGGCAAGCCGCAAAGCCACCGCCGCCGACCCAACCGATTACCGCATTCTTGGCGAAATTATTTCCAAAGAACCACTTGCGCCGTTTGTTGCCCAAAACGATTCCAAATGGCTCGATGTCGTTTCTTGGACAGTCTATGCCACGATTTATGCCGAAGAACTCGAGTTAAACAGCCGCAACATTGATGCCGCTAAAACCAGCGCCGACCCTTCAATCCGCCGTTTCCTTGGACTCGAGGGTACAAGCGGTAAAGGCTTAGGTTTGAGTGCCGACTTTGCTGTAGATGTGATTAAAGCTGTTGGTAACTACAAAGAAATCTATGACCGCAACCTCGGACCAAAGACCAAACTCAACATCCCACGCCGTCAGAATGCCAACTACGAATCGGGCGGTTTACTCTACAGCCCACCTTTCCGCTAAAGACTTACCCTCGAGCGCCGACACCTTAAACTGTCGGCGTTCTCGTTTTAGGAAGGTAAAAGTAGAAATCTCATTTTTAACCTTTTAGCCCTTTTACCTTTTAACCTTGATTCTTGAGGAGGTTTCTTTTGTCAGAGCTTATTGTCAATTCTGAACAGACAGCCGTGCCGTTTTATCGTGATGTCAAAAAATTAGCCGTGATTGCCCAAGTGGTTTTTTTGCTGTTGGTGGTGGCGGCTGTTCTGGTTTTAATCAACAATGTCAATGTCGGCTTAAAAAAACAAGACTTGAGTTTTGGCTTTGATTTTTTGACCCAGACAGCTGGGTTTCAAGTTGCCGAAGGCACAGCCTTTGGTCTGCCTTACGACTCGAGCAGCGATAATATTATTAAAGTGATTCTGGTTGGGTTGTACAACACCCTCCGCATTGCGATTATTGGCATGGTCTCAGCGACTTTGCTTGGGGTGCTGGTTGGCATTGGGCGGCTCTCGAGCAACTGGTTGGTCAGCCGTGTGGCACTGGTTTATGTTGAAATTTTACGCAATACCCCGCTTTTGGTGCAACTGGTGGTTTGGTACTTTATTGTGGTGCTGCAATTGCCACCAATTTCAGAGGTACAACCCGTGGCAGGTGTCTATCTTTCTAATTCAGGGCTGGCATTGCCATGGATGGTACAAAAACCCGATGCGATCAATTTCTTTCCGTTTACGATTCTGGCAGTCGTGATTGGCTTGGCGGTCTTTACTTTTTTTGTGCAACAGCGCAATAAAAGCGGTAAACCCGTGCCGGCTGGGCAATTTGGGCTTGCCACATGGGTGCTGGTGCTGCTGCTGAGTTTTTTTGCCCTCGGGCAACCGCTCGAGTATGGTGTGCCAATTCGCGGTAACTTTGGAGTCAACGGCGGACTAACCATCTCGCCAGAATTCACGGCTTTGCTGGTTGGCTTGGTTGTGTATACCAGTTCATTTATTGCTGAAATCACTCGAGCAGGTATTCAGAGCGTCCATAAAGGGCAATGGGAAGCGGCTCGAGCTTTGGGGTTGGGCTACTCCGAAACCCTGCAACTGATTATCCTGCCACAAGCCTTGCGGGTGATGATTCCGCCGCTTGGCAATCAATACCTCAATTTAACCAAAAACTCGAGCCTAGCCGTGGCAATTGGTTACTCGGATGTGCTAAACGTGCTGAATACCTCTGGCAACCAAAGCGGACAGAATCTGCAAACGATGGTCATCGCGGGTGGTATTTATTTGGTCTTATCCTTGACCATTGCCACGATTGTCAACACCTACAACCGCGCCACCAAACTCAAAACGAGGTAAGCCATGCAAATCACATCCAAAAATCCTGCCAGAGCGCCAGCTTGGCAAATCTGGGCAAAAGAAAATCTTTTCTCGAGTCCAATCAACAGTGTTTTGACGGTTCTCTCGAGCTTACTGGTTATTTGGGTGGTCTCGAGCTTACTTGGCTGGGCATTGACCGAAGCTAAGTGGAACGTTATTCCAGCGAACTTTAGAATTTTAATGACGGGTTCATTTCCAACCGAGCAGCTTTGGCGTACTTGGACAGCCTTAATTGTGGTTTGTTTGGCTTCTGGTCTGCATTGGGGTTCGCTGGCAAAAGGCGCAAAATTACCCATCTGGACTTATGTTTTTGGGGCAGCGATTATTCTTTTTACAGCCATTACCCAAGTCGGACACCCGAGTGGCATTCTTGTACCCGTGGCGGTGCTGGCGGTCTTTGCGGGTTATTTTGTCGGACAAATCGCTATTCCAAGCCGCATCATGAACATTGCTTGGGTGGTTATTTTCTTTGCCACGGTGCTGCTTTTTACGATCGATTTTGGCACTGGCGCGGTGCAGACCAAAGAATGGGGTGGCTTACTTTTAACCTTAATGCTGAGCATTGTTGGCATTGTGGCGAGCTTCCCACTTGGCATTGCTTTGGCAATCGGGCGCAGCAGCAACTACCCAATCATCAGCGCCATCTGTACCGTTTTTATTGAAGTGGTGCGCGGTACGCCGCTTGTGGTGGTGTTTTTTATTGCCCAGTTATTTGTGCCGCTGCTTTTGGGCGGTGCAAACATCGACCCAGTGGCTCGAGCCATGGTTGGTATCACGATTTTTAGCGCGGCGTATCTAGCCGAAAATGTGCGCGGTGGCTTGCAAAGTATCCCACCGGGGCAAGTCGAGGCGGCTCGAGCCGTGGGTCTAACCGGTACACAAACACTCCTTTTGATTGTCCTGCCACAAGCCTTAAAAGCCGTGCTACCCGCTTTGGTTGGGCAGTTTATTGGCTTATTCAAAGACACCAGCCTTGTCTATATTATTGGCTTAAAAGAACTGGCGGGAATTTCGGACACCATCCGCAGCAACCCCGATTTTGTTGGCACAGCCAAAGAACTTTACTTTACAATCAGTATTATCTACTTTATTTTTAGCTATGCCATGAGCAGCGGCGCACGCAACCTCGAGAAGACATTAAACACCAACAGATAGGTAAAAAGTAAAAAAGGTAAAACTTGCCCTTAACATTTAACCTTTTGCCCTTTTCACCCTCTCTTAAAGGAGACCCATGACCCATCCAGTAAAAGACCTGTCCAACGCCCCTGTGGTCATTGCCGCCAATAATGTCAACAAGTATTACGGGCAGTTTCATGCCTTAAAAGATGTCAATCTCGAGGTCAAACGCGGCGAGGTGGTGGTCGTGATTGGACCTTCGGGCAGTGGAAAAAGCACCTTTATTCGCTGTATTAACCGGCTCGAGGAACACCAAACAGGTAAAATTACGGTGCAGGGCATCGAGTTAAGCAACGATGTCCGCAACATAGATGCGATTCGCCGCGATGTCGGCATGGTTTTTCAGAGCTTTAATTTATTTCCGCATTTAAGTGTGCTGCAAAACATTATTTTAGCGCCAATGCGGGTTAAAAAAATCGAGAAAAGCCAAGCCGAAAGTATTGGACGGCAACTGCTCGAGCGGGTTGGCATTCCCGAGCAAGCCGATAAATTTCCGGGGCAGTTAAGCGGCGGTCAGCAGCAGCGTGTGGCAATTGCTCGGGCTTTAGCGATGCAGCCCAAAATTATGTTGTTTGATGAACCGACCAGCGCCCTGGACCCCGAAATGATTAAAGAAGTGCTGGATGTGATGAAAGAACTTGCCCGCAGTGGTATGACGATGATGTGTGTGACCCACGAAATGGGTTTTGCTCGAGAAGTCGCTGATAGGATTGTCTTTTTTGATAAAGGGCAAGTGGTTGAAGAAAGCACCCCAGACGATTTTTATCACAACCCAAAAACTGACCGCGCCAAGTTGTTTTTAAGCCAGATTTTGGGGCATTAGTGTTGCTCGAGCCTTTTCAAAAAGCCAATTTTATGCGACAATAAGCAGCATGAACAGTGTCCTGCAAAATTCAATCGCTCAACTTCCAGCCAGCCAACAACTCGAGTTGGCACAATGGATTCTGGGCAGTGTAAAAGCACAAATTGAGCATTCCAGTATTTCAGATTTAACACCACCTGAGTTACGCCAAGCGCTCCAACGCGCCATTGATAATCCCAAAAATGGTAAAACTCCAGAGCAGTTGTTTGAAGCCTTAAAAACCAACCGCGAAGTACGGAATGCCTGATGTACTTCTTGGTTCTTGATGACAAAGTACAGGACAATTTATTGCAGATTAGCCAAGATTTAAGTGAGGCTCGAGACCAAAAATTTCTACAGACACTAAAAAACTGCCTCGATTTAATTCTCGAACATCCGCTTGCCATGCCGAGTATTGGCGTTGACAATGCGTTTCCCGACTTATACCGAATTAACTTAATCACTCTCGTTTACCCAAAAAACGGTCAAACTGTCGTTCTTGCTCACAAGACAGCACCTTGCGGTCTGTTCGCGCTTCAAACGTTAATTCGGTTTCGTTGTCACTCCTTTTCTTGACCCTAAACACGCACCTGTCTTGACCACAAACGCGCACCTGTCTTGACCCTAAAGATGCACCTTACGGGCTGGGTCGCTGACGGGCGTGGTCGCATAGTCGGTTAATCAGTCAAAATACGCGACTGATTAACACAATTTGGTATAACACCATTTGGGTAGGGCTAAAAACTTAACGCCCTACTTATCTCAAAGTAAGGCGTTTGCAGTTCAAGAAATCGTCTCGAGCGGGGTATCAGCCGCTCGAGTCTCAAGCAATTATTTACCGACTGTATCGTTGTAGCGTTTCAAAGCAGCATCGGCTTTGACTTTGGCTTCATCAAGGGCTTGCTTGGCTGGCTTACCTTTAATCACTTCTTCCCACGCCGAAACCACATAGGTGCGAATTTCGGTGAATTGTCCCATCAAGCAGCCAGCGCTGGTGCTGTTGGATTTGCTGGTCTCGAGTTGACGAATGGCGGTGATAAAGTTGTTGTTTTTGACTTGTCCTTGCTTGACATCCACACGGCTGGTGACACCTTGCACCACTGGGAAATAACCTGTGCCTAAGTGCCAACGGGCTTGGATGGCTGGCTCGAGCATAAATTTAATAAAGTCCCAAGCGCCATCTTGTTCTGGGGCAGCAAAGCCTTTGAGCATCCAGAGACTTGCGCCGCCAATCGCGACACCATTGCGTTCTTTTAAGAATGGGTAAAACGAGGTGCGAATTGGGAATTTACCACCAACTGCACGGGTTGCACCAAACAAGTTGGCGGTGCTGGAAACGTACATTGCGGCTTGCGAGTTGACAAAAGCATTTAATGAAGCTGTGCCGTCGCGCCCGACTGGCGCAGCATAGCCACCCTGCGCCAAACGCCCAAACATTTCTAAAAATGCCACGGCGGCTGGGTTGTTAAAAGTGGTTTCGGTGGCACGGGCTTTGCGTCCGTTTTCGTTATTGCAGTAGGCATAACCACTGTTATAGCCAAATTGTTCGATAAACCAAGAATCGGCATTCCAAGTGATTCCATAACGGGTGGTTTTGCCGCTTGCATCTTTAATTGTTAGGCGCTTAATCGTGTCCTCGAGTTGCGCGAGGTTATAGAGTGGGCGTTGTTCGACACCGCTTTTATTCAGGGCTTCGGCATTAAAGTACAACAGTGGGTTGCTCGAGTTAAACGGCAAGCTGCTCATTTTGCTGTCTACAGTGTAATAGTTGCGTGGTTGGGCAACCAATTTTGAAAGGTCATAACCCTCTTTTTTGGCAACGTCCTCGAGTGGAATGATTGCCCCCGAGTCCACCATAAAGCGTGTCCCGATGTCGTAGACCTGAACCACATTGGGGTAGCCTTTGCCAGCTTGTAGACCAGCCCGAAGTTTGTTGAGGGTGTCGTCGTAGTTACCAGTGTATTCGGCTTTGATGGTGATTTTTTCTTGGCTGCTGTTAAAGGTTTTGACCAAACCTTCGACTTGTTCGCCAAGTGAACCGCCAAGTGCGTACCAAAAGGTGATTGTGGTACGTCCAGATTGCGCTGCGGACAGGGTAGCCGCGCCGATGAGTGCCAGACCAAGTGCTAAGAACCGCTTTTTCATACGTTCCCTCCGATGGAGCTTTGAGTGCTGAGCTACGAATTATTCGTCAGGTGCTTTTGACTTTGAATTTGGGTCGTGCTGAGTTGTGAATCGAGCCATGATGGTTACTCGAGGCGCACAGCTTTTAGCCCTTTAAGCTGCCCATTGCAATGCCACGGACAAAAGCCCGTTGGGCAATCAAAAAGGCGATTAAAGTTGGCAATAAAATAATCACGGCGGCAGCAGCCACAATGTTGTAACGCACGGCTTCGTCTGAGCCAATAAAACGCAAGGCAATTTGGGCAGTTCTCAGTGGCTCAGAATTGGTCACGACCAAGGGCCAAAGATACATATTCCAAGTGCCTAAAAAAGTTAAAGCCGCCAGTGCGCCAAGGGCAGGCATGGCAAGTGGCAGGGCAATATGCCAGAGCATCCGCAAGTGTCCAGCCCCATCCATTCGGGCAGCATCAAAAAGTTCTTGCGGCAGGCTCTTAAAAAATTGGCGCAGCAAAAAAATCCCAATTGGGCTGGCAATAAACGGCAGTGTTAGCGCAAGATAAGAATCCACCCAGCCAAAGCGATTGACCATGATGTAAAGCGGTAAAAACGTGACTTCACCCGGCACGAGTAAAAGCCCAATAATTAAGCCAAACAAAACATTGGTGACTCGAGACGAGATTCGCGCCAAGGCATAGCCAGTGCAACTGGCAATCAGCAGCACACCGACCGTCACCAAGCTCGAGACCAATAAACTGTTGCCTAAAAAACGCAAAAGTGGGAATTTCTCGAGCGCAACCTGATAGGCTTCTAAAGTCGGGTTGGGCGGAAAGAAACTGGGGTTATAAACATCGGAGTCGACACGAAAACTGACCGAAAAAAGTGTTAAAAGTGGCAACACCAAGAGCGCCGCATAGAGGCTGATGCCAGCGTAAAACAAAATCTGACTGAGGGTCTTATTCATAATGTACCTTGCGTCCGACAAACCTAAATTGAAGCAGCGCCAAAAGCAGCAAGAATAAAAACAGAATCACGCTTTGGGCGGCGGCATAGGTTTGGCGAAAATTAAAAAACGCATCTTGGTAGATTCGGTAAATCCAGACCATCGAGGAATCGGCGGGTCCGCCTTGGGTCAGTAAATGAATCTGTCCAAAGGCGGTTAGGGAACGCAAAAAAACCAGCAGCGTCACCAAAAAAAGTGTTGGGCTAATCAGCGGAATAGTAATACTCCAAAATTGCTGGGCGGCATTTGCACCGTCTATGCGAGCGGCTTCGTATAAATCTTCGGGAATTTGCTGTAAGCCAGCCGTCAATAAAATTGCCGCAAAACCAATTCCCGCCCAAGCTGTAATGACGGCTAAAGTCGGTAAGGCGGTACTCGAGTCGAGTAACCACGCCTTTGGCTCGAGACCAAACTGTTGCAGTATCCAGTTTGCCCAGCCAGTCTGCGGGTTTAAGAACCAACTCCAAGCAATTGCAGCCACACCCGTTGGGACAGCCGTGGTCAAGAAAAAAAGTGTGCGGTAAATCGCCACACCCGGAAATGGACGCGAAATTAAAAGGGCGGCTGCAAACGCCAGAACAATCTCGAGCGGCGCGACAATCAGGGCAAAATACAAACTCTGCCAAGCACTTTTAAGGTTTTCGGGTTGCCTAAAAATCTCGAGATAATTTTCTAAACCAATAAAAACACGGTTGCGCCCCAAAAGTCCTTCGCGCTGAAACGACAAGACAAAAGCCTCAATCGTCGGCAGCACCACAAAAATAGCCAAAAGCAAAATCCCCGGACTGAGCAGCAAGACCATCTCGAGCCAGTCTTTGCGAAGTCGCCATTTTTTTGTTCTGATGGTTGGTGTTGCCAAGGAGCGTTCCATTCGGCTGACAAGTTATCTAGCCCATATCAGCTTTGTGTCAATCACCATAAGCTGACAATTTAATAATCCTCGACCAAGCGATCCAATTCGGTTTGTCCTTGTATCACATCCACCACGCGGTCACGGTGTAAGCCAGTAACAATCAGGGCAATTTTATCGGGTTCGATTTTGAGTTCGTCGCCAATGCTGCGGGCATCGCGTTTGCCATCAAGGTTTTTTAAGAATAAATTTGCCACCATACCGGCTGGCGGGTGGTACGAAGCTGGAATCTCGCGTTTGCGCTTTAAGAAAATCGTGCGTAAACCCGAAACGGCTGCCAGTTCGAGTAAGCCTCGAGCCATGCACACCTCTAAGGCTTTGTAAGCCCGTCCGTAGCCATCATGGTCGCTGCCACTGCGCTCGAGGACTTGACGCAGGGTTCTACGACCCGTCAGCAACCGACAGACCCGCCATTCATCCAAGGATAACTGCACACTGGTCTCGTCGGGCATCAGTGCCATGCGGTAAACATCCTCGAGTTGCAGGCTGGGCGCAAAATCAAGCTTGGCTTTGAAATCTTTAAGCTCGAGTCGGGCGTACAAACCACTTGGGGAATCAGCACGGTAAAACTTAAAACGCTGCTGTGGTTCGATTTGTAAGCGATCCAGAACCCCTTCGATTTGTTGGCGCAGACAATCACGAATCAGGCTTTGAGGGACTTCAAAAGGGGCTTCGAGCAGTCGCTGCCCAAGGTTTTGTGACCCAGTGGCACTCAAGGCTTGCGAGAGTTCAGTTTCACTTAAAATACCTTGCCCGACCAAAATTGTACCAAGCGGTTCGCTGCCCCTGACCCCAACCACTGCCCCACGGTGTAAACGCAACGCCAGACCACTTGGGGCAAACTCGAGCCAACCGGGGGTAATCAGCTTGGAGAACCGCTCGAGGGTTGCAAAAGCGTTGCCGCGCTCGAGTTGCCCTTCAAAGGTGGATTGTCTTGGCAGGGTATCGGTCATGCCAAGAGCTTAGAAAGTCTCTGTCAGGGCTGGGTCGGCTCGAGAACCGTAAAATGATTTTTTGGCGGAATTGTGCCTAAATTATGCTTGCGACTTAGGCGCTCCAAGTACATCAGGCGCTCGGTTTCAAAAGGGTTGCGCGATGTGTTGGAAGTGACGTTGGCACTGCGCCAACTCATCAGCACGGTCGGTGGCTCGAGGCTTAAAAGTGGGTACAGACTGGTGACCCGTAAAAACCAATCCCAATCCCAATAATTGCCAAGCTCAGGGTCAAATAAGCCCAATTCGTCGTGCAGTTCTTTGCGGTATGCCACCCCAGAAGTCAGCAGCGTGTTATCAGAGCGCAGGCTTTTTGGTGTGGTGGCTGGGCTAAACACAAGGCGTTGCTGCTCGAGCCAAACCTCATTTTCTAATTGCTCGAGAACCAACCAGCCACCTCGGTGCAGCAGGGCTTTTTCTGACCCAAGTTTTTGCAGCACGCTCGAGAAATGGTTTTTATCTAGCCAACGGTCATCATCGTCCAGCAGATGAATCACTTCGCCTCGAGCCATTTTCAGCGCCGTGTTTCGGGCATCCACTTGTCCACTACCAGCGTTGGTGAACGCTTGCACTCGAGGGTCGGCAACCCCCAAAGCTGCTGTCATTCCAGAGCCGTCACCATCGTCTATGACCAGCATTTCCCAGTTTGGCTCGGATTGCAGTTGCACATTTTGAATTGTGCGAAGCAGCAAGTCGGCGCGGTTGCGGGTTGGGGTGATTAAACTGATGAGCGGCTGCATTGGCTATAGACTCGAGCAGAAATGTCAGCTTTTGGTCAGGTGATACAAATCTCGACTTTTGGTTCTGGTCATACAAATCTCGACTTTTGGTTCTGGTCATACAAATCTTGACTTTTGGTCTGTTCATATATACTCGAGCAATGCTCAGTATCATCAGCGTCAAATATGGCTCGAGCCAATGGTTAGAAAAAAATCTGGAACTTGTTCAGAAACTGAATCCAAATCACAGTCCCCAATGGCTGATTGTCAACAACGACAACGACTCGGGTTTTCGCAGTTCATACCAAATTCTGCCAGCCGTGGCTCGAGAACAGCATAACGATAAAGGCAGTTATCATCATGCTGCCGCCATTATGAGCGCTTTACCCGAGGTTAAGACTCGCTTTTTATTGGTGCTTGACCACGATTTTTATATTCTGCGCCAAAACTGGATAACCACTGTCACCCAGCAGATGATGGCTCGAGACTTGGCTTTTTTTGGCTCGGTCTGGCATCCCAAATGGACATACCAATATCGCTATTTTCCATCGGTGCATTGTTTTTTTGTAGACCTCGAGAAAGTTGCCATAACCGACCTCAACTTTCTGCCAGCCATGGGTACACATTGGCTGGACAACATCATCAGCCATCCAGCTTTACCATTGCCAAAAAACTGGCGAACCAGATTGCAAATTGGACAGTTCCGCGATACCGGTTGGCGAATTTATCAGCGCTTCAAAAAATACCGTTTTGAAAGTTTGATTCCGCACTTGAACGCCACTGCACCACGTTTTATTCCAGAACGCCTCAGTTTGATTCCGACCAAAGCCAATGCTTTTACTCGAGCCAGTTTTTTGGCGCAGGACTCGAGTTTTGCTTACCAAAATGGCTGGGAAGAATTTTTTTGGCAAGACCAACCCTTTGCTTTTCATTTGCGGCGCGTTGGCAGAAATCCACAAACCGACGAGTACCATGAACTCTGCCGTTTACTCGAGTGCTATCAGCCGACAATCCCATGAGACAAGTATCAGCCGACAACCCCATGAGACCATCAGCCGACAATTCCATGACCAAAATTGTATTGACTGGAGCTTTATGCAAACTTTAACCGTAATTGGCGCTGGGTATGTTGGACTCTCGACGGCGGTCGCCATGGCAATGGCTGGGCATCGGGTCTACTTATTTGAACGCAACAGCCAACGTCGCACCGATTTACAGCAGGGCATTCTGCCATTTAGCGAACCCAATCTCGAGAATGCGCTGCTTTTACAAAAAGAGCGAATTGTCATCACCGACGATTTAGCGACGGCTGTTGATGCCTCAAGCATCATCATGTTGGCAGTTGGCACACCGCCCACACCTGCCCAAGGGGTTGACCTGACCCAAGTTTTTGATGCCGTACATCAGCTTGCGCCGCACCTTGACCAGACGGCTCGAGTGATTGTCGTTAAGTCCACTGTACCCGTTGGCACAAGCCAAGAAATCCAGAAATTACTAGAAGAAATCGCCCCAAATGCCATTTTTGCTTTAGCCAGCAACCCCGAATTTCTGCGCCAAGGCAGGGCGCTGCGCGATGCGGTTTTTCCAGACCGAATTGTAATTGGCACAAGCCAAAATTGGGCGCTCGAGGTGTTGCGGGCTTTGTATGCGCCGCTCGAGCATGGCAATTTGGCTGTGCCACCCGAACTCGAGCCATACCGACCCGATAAGCCGATTCCGATACTCGAGGTCAGCCTTGCCAGTGCCGAACTTGCCAAATACGCCGCCAATGCCTTTTTAGCGATGAAAATCAGTTTTATCAACGAAATCGCTAATGTCTGCGACAGCACCAACGCCGACATAGACCAAATTGTGGCGGTCTTAGCCCAAGACAGCCGTATTGGTAAGGATTTTTTACGCCCCGGACTGGGTTATGGCGGTTCGTGTTTTCCCAAAGACACCCGTGCGTTAAGTCACTTGGCTTCGCGCCGTGGCTATGAATTTCGCTTGCTCAGGGCAGTCATCGAAGTCAATAGCGAGCAGCGTTACCGCGCCCTCGAGCGACTTGAGCGGGTTTTAGCTGGTTATCGCGGTAAACGGATTGCGGTTTTGGGGCTGAGTTTTAAGCCAGAGACCGACGATTTACGCGAATCGGTGGGCATAGACATAGCCTTAGAACTGATGGCTCGAGGTGCGATTGTGACAGCCCACGACCCGATGATGCCTAAGGCTGCACCAGTCCAAATCCAAATAAAAGCCAGACTCGAGGATTGCCTTGCAGGGGTAGATGCTGCCATTCTCGTGACGGAGTGGCTGGATTACCAAGAAGCCGATTGGACTCAGCTTGGGCAAAGTATGAAGCAAAAAATCATGCTTGATGGGCGTAACGCCCTTGATGCCCAAGCCATGCGACTGGCTGGGTTTACTTACTTGGCAATTGGGCGCAATCAGCACCAAATTAAGCGCAGGGTCACAATCTGAAACGGGGTCACAAAAACCCGAACTGTCTTGCCGTGAACTTCAAGCGGGGTTTGGTTTAGCTCGAGTAAATTACAAATAAAAGCTGCCTCGAGTTCAAACATACATTCGAGGTCTACCCAGCCGCGTGAACGGCTGCACTCGTAAAAGCGCACAATCATGCCGTTGTCGTCGTCGGCACGTTTAATCGTCTCGAGAATAATGTTGCTGTTGATGCTCGAGAGCAAAGAAGCCACTGGGCGCGTTGGTGTTTTGTTGCCAGAGACAGCAATGATTGGGTCGTTCAGTTCATAGGCGGCGCTGCTGACTTCCCAACTCGAGGGAAAAGTGCTTGGCACAAGCGCATACGAAAAAACCTGCTGCCCTTGGTCGGCTTGGGGGTCTGGCGAAACTGGCGAGCGCAATAACGACAAACGCATCACATTATCGTGAATGTCGTGTCCATACTTGCAGTCGTTGATTAAACCCAAACCATAGCCATTTTCCGAAAGCATCACCCATTTCTGAGCGCAGG
>JAYWGM010000040.1:0-27831 GCA_043778225.1 Deinococcales bacterium
CTGCTGGACGAGCAATATATATACGGAACAGCCATGCAGCCCGCCTACGACCTAAGTACGAATAAACATTAGGCTTCGACCCGTCTTTTGGTGGGGGCATTGGTCTGCTGCATCTGCGAAGCCGCTTGTCCGACTTGTACGCCAAACATCCACGCCAAACGGTGCATAAACGAAACGGTTTCGTAGTCGCCAGCCAGCACTCGGTCGCGCATATAGGCATCGACACCAACAGGAAACTGTACACCTTTGATCTCTTCGCCATTGTGCTGTTTCATGCGTTCGATAAATGCCCGAACTTCGACTAAACCCTCGGCTTCTTTCATGGTCTTTAGTGTAATACTTTTACGGTAACTGTGCGTAGCCCCGAACACGATTAAATATCTTCCTCGAGCAAAGGCAAAGTAATCGTAAAAACCGTGCCTTGCCCTAATTCTGATTGCACGGCTACTGTCCCGCCATGAACTTTGGCAATTTGTGCCACAATCGCTAGTCCTAACCCCGCGCCTCTCGAGCTTGCACCTTTGACAAATTTTTCAAAAATATGCGGCAGCAGTTCTGGGGCAATTCCAGCCCCTTGGTCAATCACAATAAACTCAAGTTTTTGCCCAACCCGCCGCAGCTCGAGTTGAACCTTTTCTAGACCGGCGGCTCGGACAGCATTTGAAGTCAGGTTACGCAATAACTGGGCTAATCGGTCGGGGTCGCCAAGTAACTCGAGCGGTTCTTGGGGAAATTTTAGATTTTTAATGCCAAACTCGCTGGCCACCCCGGTCATTAAATCCTTGGCATCCAAGACAAAAGGCACAAGTTCTTGGACGACTTCGCCGCGTGAAAGTTGTAGTAAATCCGAGACCAAACGGGTCATGTTTTTGGCAACTCGGGTGGCATCATCCAGAATTTTATGGCTTTCTGGCGTGGCATCGCGCTTGGCTTGGCGTACATAGCCCTCGAAAGCAGTGACGGGGGTGCGGAGTTCGTGGGCAACTTCAGCAAGAAAGGTTTTTTGCGCCGCAAACGCCCCATTTAAGCGCAGCACCAATCGGTTGAGGGTTTCTACCAAGACCCCAAGCTCATCTCGAGCGCCGTTATACAACAGTGGCTTGAGGTTTGATTCGCTTAAATCTTGGGCTTGACGCGCCACGCTAATCAAAGGGCGTAAACCCAATTGGGTCAGCAGATAGCCACCAAGCAGCGCCAGCACAACCAGAATTGCGGTCACAATCAGGGTGGCAACTTGTACTCGAGATGCCAAATTGTTGATGTACTCGGTGCTGGCGGCAATGGTTAAAACCTTATTGGGTTGGCTCGAGAGAATCGCAATTGGCTCGAGCAGCACCAAGACTTGGTTAGAGCGCCAAAAACGCCGTGCCGCAAAAGCAGTTTGAATTTCGGCAACTGGTAACTCGAGTTGGACTGCATTCTGAAAAGCTGTGCCATCGCGGTTAAAAATAGCAAAACGAGTCCCGCCGAGTAATTCCCGCGACGGCACCGCCCCAAGTTGGTCTGAGGCATAGAGTTGCTTGAGTTGGGTAGCATCCGACTCGAGCAACCCACGCTGATAGGTTTCTAAAGTATTTGAGACCACGGCACTAACGACTGTACCCAGTGTTAAGGCAAACAGCACCAGCAAAGCTGCCATGGCGGCGGCAATACGCCAACGGATGCTCATGAGGTTGGCTTTGAGCTTTGAGGCTTGAGGCTCGAGCCTTGGGGTTGATTGCCCTGCCTCATGGCGCTATTGTCCTTTTAAGGCATAACCAATGCCGCGCACAGTACGAATTACGCCGTAACCATCCACGTCGCGCAGTTTAGAACGGATATTTGCCATATGGACATCCACAACATTGCTGTTTTCGTCGAGGTTGCTGCCCCAAACACCACGTTCGATTTCGTCTCGAGCATAGACCCGCCCGGGTTGACGCGCCAAAAATGCCAACAATTCAAACTCTTTGGGTGAAAGCCGAATTTCTTTGGCGTTATAGCGCACCAAGCGCTTTTCCATATGAATCTCGAGTAAGCCCAGTACAATCGCGTCGCCACCACGGTGTTTACGCAATTGTACCCGCACTCGAGCCACCAACTCGGCTGGTTCAAATGGCTTGGTCAGGTAGTCATCTGCCCCACCCTCGAGCAACGAAACTTTGGTGCTAACTGCATCCATCGCGGTCAGGATAATGATTGGAATATCGGAGGTTTTCCGCACCCGACGGGCAATTTCTGCACCATCAAAATCGGGTAAACCCAAGTCCAAAATCACCAAGTCGGGCATCACTTCACGAGCGGCGGTCAGACCAGAAATGCCGTCTATGGCGGTATGAACCGTAAATCCGGCTTCCTCGAGTTCAAAGCGCAGTACCCGTGTGATGTCTGGATCGTCTTCGATTACCAATATGCGTGCAGTTTCAGCCATTATTTTTGTATTGTACCGTATTCACACGGCTCTTGCACAAAAAGATGGTTTCTCGAGTATGCTGCTGCTTGGCAGTACCAAATTCAAAGTTGTGAAAGGACAAATTTTATGCGTAAATGGTTGATTGTTTTTCTCGCTGTAATCGGTTTAGCGACCCAAGCCCAAGCTCAAGACTTTAGTATCCGAGCAGGAATTAATTTAGCTTTTGGTAATCCACTCGCTGTTGGTGTAGATGCACGGCTTTATGCCCTCGATGTGGCTCGGATTGCGCCGACAGTTAATCTGGGCATTATTGGAAACGTTGTTTTTAATTTTGGCGGCAATGTTTCTGGTTTATTGTCAGCCGGTCCAGCCATTGTTTTTAGCTTTGACCGTGGAGCAGGATTTGCGTATGCTGGCGTTAATTTAGGACTGGCTTTTGGTGGTGGTACAGCCTTTATTTTTGCTTTTGTGACTGGTGTTGACTACGACATCAATTCTTCTATTGGGTTATTTGTTGACCTGAACTTAATTGTTGTTCCCGGTACATTTGGGGCGCTTGACTTGGGGGTTGATTTTGGGCTTTCTCGAGATATTGATGGCTACCTAAAATTCATCATCGGTTTTGGCGGAAATAATAGTTTTGGCATTGGCGGCGGCTTAAAGTTCGCTCTGTAAAGATTTTCATAGAAAATCTCATGTCATAAAGTATCGTGATGGCGTACACTGGCATCTTAGGTTTCAAAAGGATTCGTATGCGTAAAATTTTAATCGTTCTGGCAATCGTTCTCGGTCTCTCAGCTTCTGCAAGCGCCCAATCATTTGGGGTTAAACTGCTTGGTGTTCAGTACAATACCTTTGACCCGGGTCGTGGTACTGGCTTACAGGTCGCACTTTCAACGCTGTTCTTTAGCTTTGATTTAGAAGTAAATTATATCATCGGACGCGAAACCATTAGCGACGACCGTAAATTCTCCTTGTTTTATGGGGCTGGCGCACACGCTGGATTTCTTGGATTCTTCAGTTTCGGTGCAATTGGTTTTGGCGCACACGGAATTGTTGGTCTCGAGTACCTGATTCAGCCATCAACTTCGATTGGTGTCAGTTTGCACCCCGGAATTAGTTTCTACACCCAAGGTTTTGGTGTTCTGCCATACTTTGGTGGTGGTCTGTTCGTCAATTTCAAAATCTAGTACAGCCTTTCTCGAGACAGCCCACAGTTTGCTTGTGGGCTGTCTTTCTTTTGGTACGTTCACCCCCTTCTTTAGCAGGACGCAAAGACCTAGAGTGACGTATGTTTCAAGACCTCCAAGGATTTATCCACTACCTCGAGCAAAAAGGCGAATTGGTTCGCGTCAGCGCCCCCGTCTCGCACGAACTCGAGATTACCGAAATTGCCGACCGCCTCATGAAATCGGGCGGTCCTGCGGTACTGTTTGAAAATGTGGTTGGCAAAGAATTTCCACTGGTGATTGGCTTAATGGCAACCCGCCAGCGCATGGCATGGGCGCTTGGGGTGCAAGACCTCGAAGACATCCCAAACCGTTTAAGAAAATTACTCGACATTAAACTCGGTGGCGGTATTCTTGGCTTACTCAGCAATGTCCCTAAACTTAAAGACCTAATTGCACTGCCGCCAAAACGGGTGCGAACTGCACCCGTCCAAGAAATCATTTGGCGCGGCGACCAAGTGGATTTGTCTAAAATCCCCGTTCTTAAATGCTGGGAACTGGACGGTGGACCTTTTGTGACCCTGCCTTTGGTGATTACCAACGACCCCGAAACTGGCGAGATGAACATGGGAATGTACCGAATGCAAATCATGAGTAAAAACACAACCGGAATGCACTGGCAACGCCACAAAACTGGAGCAAAGCACCTCGAGAAAGCCAAAAAGCTCGGCAAAAGGCTCGAGGTGGCGGTGGCAATTGGCGGCGACCCTGCCCTGATTTATGCTGCCACTGCACCAATTCCACCAGTCCCCGGCATCAACGAGTACAGCCTAACCGGTTGGCTGCGCGGCAAGGGGCAAGAAGTGGTGCGTGGTATTACGGTTGGGCTAGAAGTGCCAGCCAATGCCGAATTTATTCTCGAGGGCTACATTGACCCGAACGAAGACTGGGTTCTCGAGGGTCCGTTTGGCGACCACACTGGGTTTTACACGCTCGAGGATATGTACCCACTTTTTCATGTCACGGCAATTACGATGCGAAAAAATGCAGTCTATCCCGCCACGATTGTTGGCAGACCGCCGATGGAAGATGCCTATTTAATCGAGACCACCGAGCGGATTTTTCTTGTGCCAGCGCAGCTTATTTTGCCCGAAATTGCCGATTATCATCTGCCACCTTGTGGTATCGCCCATAATTTGGTCAATGTGACGATTAAAAAATCCTATCCCGGGCAAGCCTATAAAGTTGCCAACGGAATGTTTGGGCTTGGGCAAGCGATGTTTACCAAAGTGGCGGTCGTCTGCGAGGCGGGCGTGGCAAAACCACAAAACAACCTCGAGTTTTGGCAACACGCCCTGCTGCACTGTGAACCGGGGCGCGATACCGTGATTACCAAAGGACCAACCGACGTGCTTGACCACTCGAGCCGCGAGTGGAGCTATGGCAGCAAACTAATTATGGACGGCACAATCAAAACGTGGGAAGAAGGCAAAGCCATTCCGTGGACTCCAGCTTTTGCTCGAGATGCCCACACCTTGCCAAAACTTGAAGGGATGCTCGAGCAGAGCCAAGCCGGTGGCGGAATTTGGTGGGTCAGTTTACAGAAAACCAAAGCCCACCAAGGGCTAGAACTTGGTAAGACCCTAGCCACCACCCCAGAAGCGGCTGGAATTCGTTTAATTGCCATTGTGGACGAACAAACCGATGTGCTGGATGTCGAAGATGCTTTCTGGACGCTCTTAAACAACATAGACCCAGAGCGCGACTCGAGCATTGTGGCTGGTCCAACAGGCAATGTACTGGTGCTGGATGGCTCGAGAAAAATTGCCGAAGAGGGCTTCACAAGGATTTGGCCGCCAAAAATTTCAATGCCCCCCGAGATTGCCGAACTTGTAGACCAACGCTGGGAAGAATACAAACTGGGCGTAGCCAGACCCAAATCTCCGACAGGGCGGAAAAGCCTAGGTTAAAAGGTCAAAGGGTTAAAAGGGAAAAAGGTTAGGTCTTTACTTTTTCCCTTTTAACCTTTTTCCCCTGCTCTTGACCCTGCCCTTACCCCTGCCATGGGCTGTAGCCAGCTTTGACAAAGTACAGACCGTGGGCAGCAACGTTCTTACCAGCTTGGTCGCGGTCTTTGGACTCGAGAACACCCAGCACATCCTCGGATTTTATTTTGCCACTGCCAACCTCGAGCAGTGTGCCAACAATGCCGCGTACCATATGGCGCAAAAAACTCTCGCCCGTAATTCGCACTTCAATAAAATCAGCATTCCTCGAGAACGGCGCAGAGATGGCGCGGACATCGCACGCCAGCACTTCGCGTTCGGTTTGGCGCTCCTCGCGGGTGGCAAAAGCTGCAAAGTCGTGTTCTCCGATTAAATGGGCTGCTGCATGGCGCATTGGGGCAACCTCGAGGCGGTAGGGTATCCAAAGGGCGCGAGAACGCTCTAGGGCGCTGGCGGTGGGTGTGTTGAGAATTCGGTAACTGTATGAACGCCAATTGCAGGAAAAACGGGCATGAAAATTTGCGTCTGTGTCGGTGCAACTTAAAACCCGTACATCTGGCGGCAAACGGGCATTCAGGGCTTTGACAACCTTCTCGGCTGGCGTGGTAAAGCCAACATCCACATGGACTGTCATCTCGAGCGCATGAACCCCAGCATCGGTGCGTCCGGCTGCCATCGGGCGGTTATAGCGACCCAGTGGCTCGAGGGCGGTTTCTAATGCCCCTTGAATGGTGCGCTCGCCTTTAGATTGGACTTGCCAGCCCTTAAAATTCGTGCCATCCCACTCGAGCAGCAAACGCAAACGCCGCCAACTTGGGGGCAGACGTGTTTGCAGCGCCATCGCTTCGGATGTGTCGTTGGGTTCACTCAAATTCATTCGATTCCAAATTGTACCGCCCAAGATGAGACTTGGCTGACCCGTGTGACCAAACCGCACCGTGCCATGACAAAAATCAGGTAGACTCGAGCCATATGTGGTTTAAGGTTCTGGTTTTAACGGGTTTATTACTCTTTTCTGTGGGAGCGGCACAACCGCGCAACGCTGGCGTTTTACTGATTCGGGTTTTACTGAGTCAACAAAGTAAAGTCTCGCTTTTGATGCCCGCCAACCACAGTGCTTTATTTACCGACGGCACAACCATCTCGAGCAGCGATACCGCCCTCGAGTGGCGTATTTCTGTGACCAAAGGCAACATCGGTATTGAAACCGCCACAGGAATTTTTGATGCTGGCAAAGACCGCTTGATTCTGCAAAGCAACACCAGTTATTTTCAATTCGATGGCAAACTCTATCGTGGCGCAGCCATGCTGCTGGCTCGAGGCGGACAAGTGATGCTGGTTAATGCCGTGGATGTCGAAGAATACGTGCGCGGTGTGATTCCACTCGAGATGCCAACCCACTGGCAAGAAGAAGCCCTAAAAGCCCAAGCCGTGATTGCCCGAACCTATGCGATTGCCAACCTCAATTCAAAAGCCGATTACGACCTCTGTGCCACCGAACGCTGCCAAGTCTACGGCGGAGCAACTGCCGAGACCCCACGCGGCGACGCGGCGGCTGCCAGCACCCGTGGTTTGGTGCTGAGTTATGGCAACCGCCCAGCCCGCACGTATTTTCATGCCGAAAGTGGTGGCTTTACTGCCTCGAGCCGCGAAATTTGGGGTGGCGAATTGCCGTATTTAACCGCCCGACCAGACCCCGGCGGAGTCTCGAGTCCAAGCGCATGGCGCATCAATGTCATCAGCAGCACCGCCCAAAGCGTGATTAGCCGTTTTGCCAGCGTTGGGCAATTTCGCAGTATGCGGGTGGTAGACCGCACCGAATCGAACCGCCCAAGCATGATTGAAATTGTTGGCAGCGCGGGTACAGCCAAAATTATTGGCACAAACATTTATGCCTTGGCTCGAGCTTTGGGCGCAAAAAGCAGCATGATTGATGTGGTCTCGAGCAACCCACTGATTATTGAAGGCTACGGCAACGGGCATGGGGTCGGTTTATCGCAGTATGGCGCACGGTATTTTGCGGCACAAGGGTATGGTTACACCCAAATTTTGGGGTATTACTATCCGGGTGTGGGGATTGGGGCTTACGCGGTGCAGTAGACCTCGAGCAGTAGGATTAGGCGGTACTCGAGAAATTTTTTGTGAGCCTTGCCCCAGCCAATGCGACAAGGTTTTGGTGGCATGAGGGTCTATTTCTGCAAGTGCCAATGGCGAGAAGCCAGCTTGGAAGACACCGCTATCCAAGCCGCCACAACCACTGAAAAGAGAAAGAGATTTAAGGATAGAATGTACTACTAAATTATCTGTAGAAAATCGCTGTATGTCTTTATCTAGTATATTTCTTATCAATAATAGCTTTCGACAAATATAAAACAATTGAATTTATTATCTGGAAAATTTCATCTTCTAATTCTTGATAGGTTTCTTTTTTAATTCCATCCTTCATACTTCCATGAGCAATATTATTCCGATAGCGTAGTAGTTTATTAATTTTTCCAGACCATTTATCGACTTCTGAATGTTCTATGCCTAGTAAAAATAAAACTTTTTTAATCACAATTGGTTTTATATTCGACTCTAAATCAATAATTTCATCTTCATTAAGAAGTACCTTTTGCTCCATAAGGGATGAAAATTCTTCGACAAATCTTTTTCTACGTGAAAATTGGTGTAGTTCACTATCATCAGGTCTACCTTTATTAAATATGCTTTCTTTATCTGTAGAGTTTAATTCTTTAAATACTTTATTAAACGAACTTGCTAGAATAGACCATGATACTTCATGATTTTCCATAGCTAATTTATTGATGTTTCTAACGTAAGCCGTAAAAGAAAACTTGCAGATACCTTCAAAATAAGCGTAAAGCATAACAATCAAAGTTTTTCTTAAAATATTTTGCTTGTCAAGATTTTCAACTTCTTGTACTTTATTTTTTAGAAGTCTCAATTCATCTTCCCGCCATAATCTTTCGTGTTCTATTTCTTCTCGAAAACCCTGCAAATCAATCATAAATTATTCGATAACCATGTATCAACATACGAAATTCTGTTGTTAAGTGCTGCTAGATAGTTTTTCCCACCCCCTTTTGTGAGTTTTTGAAACTGCTCATCCTTTTTTAAATCTATCAGACGAGTAACCAATTTCTTCAATTTAGAACCTGTTAAATCCTGTAGTTCTAACAAATGATTTTGAATACCTAAAGTGATAGCTTCAAAAATAAGAATTGAAAAATTCCCTTGTGAGTTTCCCTTCTCGTTAAAACTTGAGAAGGGAAACTCATCTAAAATTTGTCCTAATACTCCAAATGTTGAAATGAAATTGCTCTTTTCGAGTTCGTAGTTAAAAATTTCATATTCTTCTGCGTCTTTATCAGATACAACTTCCATATATTTAGTCAGAAAGTCACCAATGTTTTTTGAGTATTTTTGACGATAGTTTTTGAACGCAAAAAATCTTAAAGCACACTCTTCCAAATACATTTGTTGTTGCTTTTCTTCAGTTAATCCCTTCATACAGTTTTTATAACTATTTTCTTTAACTATTGCCTTTAAAAAGTTAATAAATGTACTATCCAATAGTCTGATTGTGCAGTTTCTTAGTTCTTGTTCACTTAAAAGCTCACCTCCAGTATTGAGTCTTTTGAAAATATGATACTTTAACTTATTATTACTTTCTTGACGTAAAACTTCCATTCGTATGAAATGCCGTTTTAGTTTAATCCGTATTGCATTCGGTAAATTATCATGTGTTAGACCGTTTAAGTTATTTAAAATATCGCAACCTGTAAGTGTAAGTTGCTTTTCTTCATAATTTAAGAAATCACCTGTATTTTCATCTAATTTAGATTTAGTACCCCTAAAATGAAAATAAGAAGATATTCTTTGAAGACCATCAATCAGCTCATATATACCTTCTTCTTTTTCAATAACATAAATCGGTGGTATTGGTAGTTCCAATATCAACGATTCAATAAATTGTGATTGTTTTATCTCATCCCATCTAAAAAGCCTTTGAAAATCAGGTGATATTATTAGTTCTTTTGATTTAAACATATCAAAAAGCTCATTAAATGAAATATCAACATTTTTTGGTCTTGCATTTTTAGTTGTTGAATCTATCTGTTCAATTAATTTTATTGGGTCATACGTCATAATTTCCTCTCTATACAAAGAATAGATTCTTTTTGCATTTCATTTAGCTGCCTATACTGAGAAGAGTTAATATTTATTTGAGAAAGTGAACGGGACAAAACATTTTCAGAAAATATATTTGCATTAAATCCTAAACTTTTAAACATTTCTTGATACAAAAAAGGTAAATCTACATAAATTTCCTTATAAAATGAACCTTGAATAACTAAGTATGCCTTTCCATTTACTTTAAGTACCCTTGCAATTTCAATTATTGATTTTTCAAGATCATCAAAGTAGTCCCAATATGTCTTATAATAATATGAATTAGACGCTTTGCTAGGGTGTTTTTTTATTTTTTCCAGAACTTCTTTTATAGATTTTGACCAAGTTGCCTTAGGTTTTTTGACAATTTTATCCCTAACAAGAGGCGCACCCATTATCTTTTTTCTAAATTCCTTAAAACTTTCATGACTTATATCAAAGGAAAGAGCGCAAAGTTCAAAAGACGTACTGATAGCATAATCAATTCTTGTACAATAAGGTGGTGATGTTAAAATAAAATCAATAGAATTGTCTTTTACTGGTAAATTTTTTGAGTTACCAATTTGAATTTGAGAATCAAAAAGCCTTCCATTTGTTGATTTCGGTATATCTTCTACCATAGACTGTATAAAAGAGAGCCACATTTTTGGAAAGTCATGTGTGCATGAATCTTGTATTTCATCATTTCTAATCCAAGTTGGATTAGAACTTGGTTTTATCGAAGCATATGTTTTTGCTGCTCTAATCAGGGCATAAATTAAAAAATAAGCAATACATGAGATTTTTCCCGATTGGGGAGTTAGTGTAATTTTTTCATGATTAGTTGCAACATTTTTAAGGATTTGCTGTTCAATAAATCGGTACTGAAGCACTATTTTTCTTTCTAACCAAATATCTAAGGGGTCGGGTTGATTAGTTGCATTAAATGTCTTTTTTTTTATTTTTGAGCATATCTCAAATGCCAATCCTGACAACTGACTTGCATCGTCATACCTTATAAGTTTTGATTTGGCTATTAGAACGGCAACTGGGTTTATGTCTATACCTATTGACTGGAAGCCTAACTCTGTTGCTGCAAGAGTGGTAGTTCCACTTCCATTCCATGGGTCAAGAATAACAGAATCAGAAGAAAGGTTTGCAGAGTGAATAATGGATTTAGCAAACCTTGCGGAATAACCCGCATAGTAATCGCACCAAGATTCTATCTTTTCTTGTCCAAGTGAATTTCGTTTTGCATCAAAAACTTTTGTACTTATCATATTGCCCACTTTATCTACTATAGTAAAATTTTAACCTGTTAGCAATCGCTCTTCGTTAAACTTGCAACCATCTCGAGCATTGGCGTTTTGCTCAGGGCTGCACACAAAATTCTACCACGCTTTTGCTCACGCTGGGATTTCATCGCCCAAAGCAAAACCAGAAAACTGCCTCTGAAACGGCGCTTGAAAACCAAGCACAATCCGATTCTCAGGTACTCCCTGCTCGAGTAACAAATCCACGATGTTGTACTCGGTGTTGTCCACTTGCACCCAAACAAAATCGTTTTTAATATCTATTTGAACCAAGGTGCTGTGCGTGAATCTCGAGTTTGCCCATCCAATGTTTTGCAGTTGGTAATGCCCGTTTTGGTCGTCCAGTAAGAATTGGCGTTCAATACCTTTTGGTAACAGCACTTGCTTGGTTTGTAACTGATTAAAAATATGATGAACCGCTTTTTGTAATTTGTTCAATGCCATGCCTCTATCACCTCTTGTTCTGGATTGTAGACCACAAGTGCAATTTTGTGTAATGCAATCATTTCTGTGGCAAATCGGCTTTGAAAAAACCCGTGGTAGGCACTGCTGGGAATAGCAAGGAATAACTGGCGGTCTGGGTCTATGTGTTGTAGGGCATGACGGTAACTGAGGTACTGTCCAAGTGAGGCGCTAAATTCATGAGATGCGGATTGGCGAATAAAGGTTTTAATCTCTATGGCAATCCGTTCGCCTGCCCGTTCAGCCCCGAGAATTCGTTCTGCTCCAAGGTCTATTTCAAAAGCCGCATCGCCGTACTCGAGCGAAAGTGGGTCGTTGGTGATTCGCCAACCATCTTTGCGAAGGGCGTTTTTTACTGCGTCACTAAAAAAGTCTTTTGCCATTTGAATACTTGTTTATTGTACAGCAGTTATTGCTTCGAGCATTGGCGTTTAGCACGGGGCTACACACAAAACTCTACCACGGTTTACTCAAATACTTATCTTGCAAACTCGATTTTCTGCGTTTGGCTTGGCATCATGTACGCCAACACAATTTCATTTTCTGGAATCCCAAGGCGCATTAGTTCATTGACCACACCAATATCTGTTCCATCTTCTTGCACCCAAATCAGGTTGTCTCGAATGTCCATCTGAGCCACAATGCCATGCACTCGCTTATGCTGTTGCCAACCACTGACCAAAAGTTGGTACTGATGCTTTTCTTTATCGGCAAGTAGCGAATACTCGAGTCTATTGCTGCTGCGTGGTGTGATGCTGTTCAGAACCTCGAGAATGGCTTGTTGAGCGTATTTTATGTCCATGCCTCTGTCGCCTCTTGTGCTGCATTCTACTTTTAAAACATTCAAAAATACAGTACACTACCATCATGACCATGCAAATCACCCTCGAGAAGAACCTTGAAGCAGCCGTGCAAAAACTGGCTTTGCAACAAGGTCTAACTGCCGAAGAAGTGGTTCTCGAGGCGATTCGTAAAGAAATAATTCCAAAAGCATGGAGTTTTTACGGCTCTGGCGACTCGAGCATAGACGATTTATCTTTGCGTGATGAAGAATTGCTGTTCAGTGAGGGCTGAATGTTTTTGCTGGACACCAATGCTGCTTTGGCTATTTTGAATCGTCGTGACCCAAATCATGAGGCGATGAAAGCATTTTTTGGACAACCCATTCTTGTGCCAACCACAATTCTTCCTGAAGTGGATTACTTGGCAACCAAGTACATTGGTTCTCATGCAGCTCGAGCTTTTCTTGCAGGTTTGGTGGCTGGTGAAATGACGGTTCTTACATTTGAAGCCAGCGATTCTGAACGGTGTTTAGCGGTCATGAATCGTTATCCTGATGTACCGCTTGGTTTTGTGGATGCCAGTATCATTACCTTAGCCGAAAAGCATCGTATTCAAAAAATCTTGACTTTTGACCGAAGGCACTTTTCGTTGGTCAGACCACTTGGTATGAGTCACTTTGATTTGTTGCCTTAATCTCGAGCATTGGCGTTTAGCATAGGGCTGCACACAAAATTCTACCATGCTTTGGCTCGAATACAGCATTTTAGCAAATCGTATCTTTTTTGGTACACTTGTTCTCATGAAACACATTGGCAGTAATTTCGATGATTTTCTACTCGAGGAAGGTATCCTCGCCGATGCCGAAGCACTAGCCATGAAACGAGTGATTGCTTATCAGCTTTTAGAAGCAATAGAAACCAAGAAAATCAGTAAAACCGAATTGGCTAAACGCATGAACACCAGCCGTGCAGCGCTTGACCGTTTGCTCGATCCGAACAATCAAAGTGCGACCCTACAAACCCTCGAGCGAGCCGCGATTGCCCTTGGTAAACGCCTCGAGATTCGCTTGGTGTAAATTCTCGAGCATTGGCGTTTAGTAGGATTCTCGAGAAGTTTACTTACCAAAAGTAATGAACCAGATTTAACCATTCTTGGGGTTCTAAAGTCTCGAGCAACAAATGAATTTCTTCGATGCTTTGCAGTAACGCTTGGTCTTTTGGAATCATGATAATTCCAGCAAAGTTCTGACCTGCTTGTAGGCGTTCATATGCGTACTTTGGAATGGTTTTGTAATCGTGTGATAATAGAATTCGTTTTTCGGCTTCGCACCACTCGAGAACTGCTGGGTCTTCTAAGCCAAAAATTTCTGTGTCCTGAATGCGAATAATGTCTAAACTGGGAATAACCCGAAGTAAGCCTCGTAAAATTCGATTGTCAAAGTTTTCGTCAGCCGCGACTTTCAACCTAAACCCTTGGCTTTGGCTCGAGCTAAGACTTTTGAGCGCAAAGAAACTGATTCAGGAAACCATGTTTTGAGGTTCTCGAGGGCGGTTTTCTCGGCTTGCTTGGATTCTTCGAGGTATGCTTTGATTTGAACAGGGTGGCGCAGAACATAAGCAATAACCGCGTAAACATCATCTAAGTGTAAGGCTGGGAATGCTTCAACAATTTCCTCTGGGCTAGAACCAGAATTCCAACTGTGCATCAGGGTTTCGAGTGGTACTCGAGTTTGCCCAATGCGGATGGTGTTGTCCGAATCGGTTCGCAAGGGTACTGCGGTGCTTGGCTCGAAGGTTAAAGTCATGGGCAGATTGTACAATAGTTTGTTTGTGCGTGAGTTTTGGCGTTTAGCACAGGGCTGCACACGAACTTTCGCTCGAGCGCATTTTACAATAAGGCTCGTATTCCCTACCCACCATGCTTTGGTCTTAGAACCAATTCAACTTCGTACTCGAGGGCTTCGGCTTGCTCGAGAATCGTTTTTATTTCTAGGTTAGCACTGGCTTGTTCGCGCTGATGCACCCTGCCTTTGCTAATGCCAAGCTCCGAACCTAATTTACTCAGGCTTTTGCCTCGAGTTTCCCGTGCGTGGCGTAGTAAAATCCCTGCACTCCGAGCCAGTAATTCGCACTTGAAAGTACGCTCGAGTTCGGTTGGTGTGGTTGTTTCTACTGCTTTGCTGATTCTCGAGAATTCCAGTGCGGATTTCTTCGGGCGTGAACGTCTCGAGCATGGCTTTGATTCGTGGGTTCATATTTTCCTCCTTGCGCGGTGCGCGACAAGAATTCCTAGCGCTTGTTAAAAAGTGTGAGGGGTTCAGTAAAAAGTTGTACTTTTTGTGAATATACGTCAAATTGGTCTTAAATTGGTAGACTCTACCTATGCTGCCAGAAAAAAGACTTTCCATTTATGATTGCACCCTGCGCGACGGCACACAAGGCGAAGGCTTTAATTTGTCGCTCGAGGATAAACTCGAGATTGCCAAAGCCCTCGACCGTTTTGGCGTGCAGTACATCGAAGGCGGCTGGCCCGGTTCTAACCCCAAGGATGCGCGTTTTTTTGAAGCCATGAAAAGCGTGCCTCTACGCCATGCCAAACTGGCGGCTTTTAGTTTTACCCGCCAAAGCCATATCTTAAACTGCGAAGACGACCCCAATTTGCGCTCCTTAACCCAAGCCCAAACGCCAGTCATTACACTGGTTGCTAAAACATGGGATAAACACGTCACCGATGCGCTTGGGATTAGTCTCGAGCAGAACTTAGCGATGATTAAAGACACCGTGCGCTACTATAAAAGTCTTGGGCGCGAAGTGGTTTTTGATGCCGAACTTGCCTTTGCCGGTTTTCGCCACAATCCAGCTTATGCCCTCGAGGTTTTACGCACCGCCGCCGGCGAAGGCGCGGATTGCTTGTGCTTATGCGACACCCTAGGTGATGTCATGCCCGAAGAAGTGGCACGGTTTGTCACCCAGACGCTCGAGTTGGGTATCCCTGTGGGGATTCATACCCACAACGACCTCGAGATGGCGGTCGCAAATGCGTTGGTAGCAGTACGCCACGGGGCAAGCCAAGTCCAAGGCACAATCAACGGAGTCGGCGAACGGGTTGGCAATATGAACCTCATTACTTTTATTGGCTTGATGCAGGCTAAACTCGGGCTTGCCTGTGTTCCAGATTTAAGCAAACTGACCGAAATCAGCCGTTTTGTGGATGCTCGAGCCAATCGCACCCCGCACAATAATCAGGCTTTGGTTGGCTCGAGTGCCTTTGCTCATAAGGGTGGAATGCACGCTTCTGCGGTTGCCAAAGACCCAAGTTTATACGAACACATCAACCCCGAAAGCCTTGGTAATCAGCGCCGCATTCTGATGTCGGATTTATCAGGACGCAGTAATTTGGTGGCTACCGCCAAGCAATACGGCATCGAACTGAGTGGCAAAGACCCAGCCGTGGCTCAAGCCGTGGTTAAACTCAAAGAACTCGAGGATGAAGGCTTTACCTTTGAAGGTGCGGATGCCAGTGTGCTGATGCTGCTGCGGCAAGCCCGTGGAGAGCCCGAATTTTTTCAGGTCAGTGTTTTCAGAGCGCAGATAGATTCTTTTGCCGATTTTGACACCGAAGCCGAAGCCAGCGTTCAGGTTTTTGTCGGGGCAACCAAAGAACACGCGGCAGCCCTTGGCGATGGTCCAGTCAATGCGCTCGATAAAGCCTTACGCGCCACGCTCGAGCGCCATTATCCGAGCTTACGCCAAGTCGAACTGCTCGATTATAAAATTCGGGTTCTCGAGGGTTCACAAGGCACAGCCGCTCGAGTGCGGGTCTTGATTACTTTTGGCGATGGTAAAAGCCAATGGACAACGGTCGGTGCGGGGGTCAACAGCATCAAAGCCTCGTTTATTGCCTTGTGCGATGGTCTGAGCTTTAAGTTGGTGCAAGATGGAATTGCACCGCCTCGAGATGTCAAAAGCCTCGAGACCCCAGTGCCTGCAACTTTTTAAGCCAAAATCGCGTATTGTAAACCAATGGCACGCCTTGTCTTGGTTGAATTGATGATGTTTCTTGGAGCGCTCGGCATGACTTATTTGTTGCGTCGTGGCTTGGGTAAGCGTATTTCGGGTCCGCCGGTGATTTTGTGGTGCTTACTTTTTGCTTTTATCGGCGCTCATCTGATGAGTGTTTTTCTACGCCAAGTGGCGTTTGATTCTGACTTTATTGACTTATCTAATGTCAGTCTTCTGAATATCATTGCGATTGTCACGGTGCGCTTTTGGGAGAATATCCTGCTCGGTGGAGTTCTGGGCATGATTGCTGCTAATTTTCCACTTCGCAAAAAACCAAAACTCGAGGACACCACGCCCAAGCGCTAAAAGCAATACTGCGTTTTGTGAACCTGACCGATTTTTTGCCAAGCCAAGAAACTTTGTACTCGAGAATCGGTGCAGCCCGATTGCGCCAAATTATTCAGGTTTTTTATGGTCTGGTCAAAGCTGAGCCAAGCATTGCCGATTTATTCCCAGATAACTTATCGGAAACAATGAACAAACAAGAAGCCTTTTTAACTGGTTTTCTGGGCGGTCCGCAATTGTATCACCAGACCTACGGCAACCCAATGTTGCGTTATCGCCATGCCAAATTTGCGATTACGCCAACTCGAGCTAAAGCCTGGTTTGACTGCTTTGCTGATGCCACCAAAAGTGTTGCCCTCGAGCCAGACCTTGAACACGAATTGCTGACCGCCATTGCACGGACGGCATCAGCCATGGTCAATACCCCACAAGAAGCGTTAGAATAAAGACCAGAGAGGTGTATATGACTTGGCAAGAAATTATCAATGAACCAAGCCTCGCCAATTTGCCTTACAAAATCGAAACCAACGAACGAGGGCAAGTGATTATGAGTCCGACTGTTTTCCTGCACGGTATTTATCAAGCCCAACTTGCCGAATTATTGCGCCAGACTTTGGGCGGTTTCACCAGCCTCGAGACTGCGATTGATACCAGCAAAGGCACTAAAGTACCCGATGTGACATGGTTTACCCAAGACTTTTTTGAGCTTCATCAAGATGCCACCGACTTGCCTGTTGCTCCACCAATTTGTGTTGAGGTGATTTCCAAAACCAATACACTGCGCGAAATTAACAGTAAGCGCAAACTCTATTTTGAAACAGGGGCAGAGGAAGTCTGGACTTGCGATCTTAAAGGCACAATGCGCTTTTACAATCCAAACCAAGAACTCGAGCAATCCAAGCTCGCTCCAGAATTTCCAAAAAAAATCGAATTGACCGCCAGCCGCAAACTATAAATTTGCGCCAATCTCGAGCAAGGCTGGCTGTTCTGGGCTGCTTTCGAGCCTCACCGCGTTGCCAGTTTCGGCAGCTTTTAGGATACTGTGCATGACTTCCAGCACATGAAACGCTAAGTCGCCACTGGCTCGGTGCGGGCGGTTCTCGAGGATGGCTTGTGCCATATCCGCCAAGCCCACGCCTCGAGAATTTTGGCTGTATGGGCGGCTGACAGCCAGGTCGTGCCAATCTCCATTTCCCCAGTCGCCCAAGCCGTCGCAATAGCGCAGTGCGCCACTAAAATTATTTGGGTCGTTGACCACCAAAGCACCACTCGAGCCATAAATTTCGATGTTCTGGTTTGAACCGCGTACTGCGTCAAAGCTGATTGTTAAAGTCACCAGAACACCGTTCTGATGCTCGAGCAGCGCCGTGATGTGGGTTGGCACATCCACAGCAAAAGGATTACCGTACTTATCGGATCGGGTTGCCCTTGTTTGAGCGGCAAAGGCGGTCACACGGCGGACTGCGCCAAATAAATGCAGCATTGCTGTGATGTAATACGGACCCATATCAAACAGCGGACCTGCTCCAGCCTGAAAGAAAAAACTTGGGTTGGGATGCCACCTATCCGGACCACTCGAGACCATATGCAGGCTTGCACCAACGGGTTGCCCGATGCCGCCAGACTCGATAAAAGCCCGCGCCGTTTGTAAACCCGCGCCTAAAAAAGTGTCTGGGGCGCAACCGATTCGCAGATTTTTGGCTTTGGACAGGGCTAACATGGCACTTGCATCCTCGAGTGAAATGGCTAAGGGTTTTTCATTGTAAATGTATTTGCCAGCTTCTAAGGCTTTGAGTGCAATTTCGGCATGGGCGGCTGGGATCGTCAGGTTTAGGATTGTATCGGCATCACAAGTAAAAACCTGCTCGAGTGGCAAAGCCTGAAGACCATATTTCTCGGCTTGGGCGGTGGCTCGAGCCATCTCTAAATCGGCAAGATAAGCAATTTCAAAGGCAAACAACTTGGCATTCTCGAGGTACGTATCCGAGATGTTGCCACAACCAACCAAAGCAATTTTCATCGGGGCAGCATAACAAATAATTTGAGTGTGGCTTGACAGATTCGTGGTGGGTGCTGTAATTTAACATCACAGTGCAAAAAATAAACAGGTTTTTGTGCAAAAGCGTTTAGCTTTTGCAAGAATGGCGCTGCTTGGAGGCAATTATGAATCGTCGTGCATGGATTTTAGGTTTGGCTGCATTTGGTACGTTGGCAATCGGTGTGGCAAGTCTGACCGACGCTCAGGCGCGTCGTTATAAAATTGCGATGCTGGTTAAAAGCCTTGGCAACGGTTTTTTTGAAGCCGCCAAGACTGGTGGCGAAGAAGCCGCCAAACAGCTTGGCAATGTGGATTTTATTTACACTGGTCCAACCGCCGCCACTGCCGAAGGGCAAATTGAACAGATGAATTCGTTGATTGCCCAAAAAGTCAGTGCAATTGCGGTCTCGGCAAACGATCCAAACGCCTTGGTAGCCATTTCTAAACGGGCGGCGGCTCGAGGTATCAAAGTTATTTCTTGGGACAGTGGCATTGCCAAAGCCGGTCGTTTGATGCACCTAAACCCATCCAACACGGCTTTGATTGGTCGTAAACAAATCGAAATGATTTCGGCAACCTTGGGCGGCAAAGGCGAAATTGCAATTCTTTCGGCAACCGCCCAAGCCACCAACCAAAATGCTTGGATTGTCGCCATGAAAGAAACCTTGAAAGACCCCAAGTACGCTGGCTTAAATCTGGTGGATGTGGTTTACGGCGACGACCAATCGGATAAGAGCTACCGTGAAGCCCAAGGCTTACTGAGTAAGCACCCCAACCTCAAAGGCATTATTGCACCAACCACGGTTGGTATTGCCGCCGCCGCCAAGTATGTGATTGATCAAAAACTGGTCGGTAAGGTCTTTGTTTCGGGTCTAGGTTTGCCGTCAGAAATGGCGGGTTATGTCAAAGCGGGTGCAGTGGATACCTTTGCCCTTTGGAATCCAATTGACCTTGGCTACAGCGCCGTTTTTGCTGCCTACCAATTTGCAAGTGGCAAAGCCAGAGGCAAAGCTGGCGAAAAAGTCAGCATCGGACGCATGGGAACAATCACTTTAGATGCCAACACCGAAGCCCCAATGGGCGATCCATTTACGTTTAACAAAGATAACGTCGATAAATTTGCTAAAGCCTTCTAAGTATCTCCCGCCTACATTTTAGATTTTTCACAAAACGGCAAATCTTTCATTACGGCGGCAGATACGCTTTCCTTACTCCTTTTAGTCGCAAAATGTTTTAGCAAAAAACTCTAAAACATTTCGAGGATGTACTTAATTCTAAATCAAAAAACCCCGTGCTGCTCGAGGGCGGCGCGGGGTGGTGTATTTTATGACTTTTTTAGCGGTCGAAAACTTAAAAAAACACTTTGGAGCAACCAAAGCCGTGACCAATGTCAGTTTTGGTCTCGAGCGTGGACAGGTCATGGCGCTGGTTGGCGAAAACGGGGCTGGCAAATCCACAATTGTCAAAATCCTGACCGGTCTCTATAAGCCCGATGCGGGCAGCATTCGCTTGGATAACACGCTACGGGCATTCTCGAGTCCACAAGAAGCGTGGCGGGCTGGAATTACCGCAATTCATCAAGAAACCGTGATGTTTGACGAGTTATCGGTTGCCGAAAACATCTGGATTGGCAATCAACCAAGCCGTTTTGGGCTGGTGCAATGGAAAACCCTACTCGAGCAAACTGAAATTATTTTAGCCCGTATTGATGCCAAAATTTCGCCCCAAGCGCCACTTAAAACGCTTTCGGTGGCGCAAAAGCATCTGGTGCAAATCGCTCGAGCGCTGACCCAAGATGCCAGTGTGGTGATTATGGACGAACCAACGGCGGCGCTGTCCAAAGCCGAAATCGAGGACTTTTTTCGGGTTGTGCAGCAGTTAAAATCCGAGAACAAAGCAATTATTTTAGTGACCCATAAATTTGACGAAATTTTTACGTATGCCGATACTTATGCAGTGCTGCGCGACGGGCAGATGGTCGGGGCTGGGCAAATTGCCCAAACCTCGAGCGATGCTTTAATTCAACAGATGGCGGGGCGAGAAGTCGGGGACTTATTTCCAAAAACCAATGCCAAAAAACACGAAACGGTTCTCGAGGTACAAAATTTCTCGCATCCAACCGAATTTAAGGACATCAGTTTTAGCGTTAAACGCGGCGAAATTCTTGGTTTTTATGGTTTGATTGGTGCTGGGCGCAGCGAAGTCATGCAGGCGATTTTTGGCTTAAACCCAGAAGCCACGGGTACGATTTTGATTGCGGCTCAGGTGGTGCAGATTCATTCGCCTGCCGATGCGGTCAAGCATGGTTTGGTCTATGTGCCAGAAGACCGTCAGCAAGCGGGGGCAATCCTAGACATGAGCATCCTCGAGAACATCAGCCTCTCGAGTTTAGACCAATTGGGTTTTTGGTTATCACGCCATAAAGAAGAAAACCTCGCCATGCCTTTGGTGCAAAAATTGTCCTTGCGGGCGGCACACCTCGAGCAGCACGTTTCAGAATTGAGCGGTGGCAATCAACAAAAAGTGGTTTTAAGTAAATGGCTGGCAACCAAACCAACCATTTTAATTTTAGATGAACCAACCAAAGGCATTGATGTCGGCGCAAAATCGGCAGTTCACAGCCTGATGAGCAGCATGGTCGAGCAAGGCTTGGCAGTGATTCTGGTCAGTTCCGAGTTGCCCGAGGTGATGCACATGAGCGACCGAATTCTGGTGATGCGCCAAGGGCGTTTGGTGGCAGAATTCGATGCTAAACAAGTCACGCCCGAAGAAATCGTGGCACAAGCAGCTGGAGTCAAAGCATGAAAATTATTCTACAAAATTACCGTCGGGAATTAATTTTACTGCTCTTTTTGGCATTTGCTTTTGTGGCTGTTGGGTTGGTTTCGCCCAGTTTTATCAGCCTAAAAACCCTCGATGCGATTTGGCACGATAGTGTGCTGCTCTTGATTTTAGCACTGGTGCAAATGCCAATTATCATCTCGAGGGGCATTGATTTAAGCGTGGCTGCCAATCTGGCTTTGACTGGAATGCTGGTGGCGCTGTTGGCAAAAAGTAACCCCGAGTTGCCCGTGCTGGTATTGCTGCTGGCTGGTTTTGGAATTGGCGCGGTGCTGGGGGCGGTCAATGCTTTTTTAATCACCCTGCTCGAGTTGCCGCCAATTGTGGCGACGCTTGGCACAATGAGCGTCTACCGAGGCATGACCTATGTCGTTAGTGGCGGACAATGGGTCAATTCTCAGGACTTTCCGGTGGGGCTGCTCGAGTTTCCAAATGCGCGTTTTTTAGGTTTGACCAGCCTCGAATGGATTAGCCTTGTGGCGCTTTTTTTGGCGTGGCTGCTTTGGCATCAGAGTCGTTTTGGGCGTGAAATCCGAGCGCTTGGCAACAACCCAAGTGCGGCTCGCTATGTCGGGGTTCTTGAGCGACCGCGTTTGGCGGTGCTGTATACGCTGGCAGGAGCGGTGGCTGGCTTTGTCTCGGTGCTGTGGGTGGCTCGCTATGCAATTGCCAGTACCGAATTGGCGATTGGCTTTGAACTACAAGTCGTGGCAGCGTGTGTGCTGGGTGGCGTGAGCATTGCTGGTGGAGTTGGTACGGTTTATGGCACAACCTTGGGTTCGCTTTTTTTGGTGATGCTTTATAACGCTCTGCCAGTCATTAAAATTTCACCGTTTTGGCAAACCGCGATTGTCGGTGTGGCTATTTTGGTGGCGGTGATTGTCAATCAAAGTGCGGGTAAAAGAATCGGCAAAAACATTTTGAGGGTTCATCCATGAGTCAGCCAACCAAACGTGCGCCGTTTAAGCTCAGTGCTTTATTTTTGCGTTGGGAAATGATTCTCATCCCACTTTTGGCAATCGTAATGCTGGTCAATGGCAATGTCTCCGAATTTTTCTGGGACCCTTTTAACCTTGGCGATGCCACTTTTAACTTTAGCGAAAAAGGCATCATGGCGATTGCGATGGCGCTTTTAATCCTGACTCGAGAAATTGATTTATCGGTCTCCAGTATTATTGCATTGGCTTCTTTGGTCATGGGTCTGGCGGCTCAAAATGGCGCAGAAACACCCGTCTTGGTGCTGTTGGCGGTTCTGACCGGTACACTGGCTGGATTTTTTAACGGCTTTTTGGTGATTCGTTTTGCCGTGCCAAGCATTGCAATTACGCTTGGTACAATGAGTTTATTTCGTGGCATCTCGCAAGCCATTCTTGGCGACCAAGCCCTGACCACCTACCCAGAATCCTTAGCCAACCTTGGGCAAGGCTATCTGCTTGAGCCAATTCCCTACAGCTTTGTGACTTTTTTAGGGCTGGCATTGGTGATTGGTCTTGTGCTGCACCGCACCCGTTGGGGCAGACAACTGTACGCGATTGGCAACAGCCCCGAAGCCGCCAAATTTAGCGGTATTCCAGTAGCTCGGTATCGTTTAATTTTATTTACCTTATCGGGGGCATTTGCGGGTCTAGCTGCGGCTTTTTTAACAAGCCGTATCTCGAGTACCCGCCCGAACATCGCTCAAGGCTGGGAACTGGATGTGATTACCATGGTCGTACTGGGTGGGGTTGGTATTGCGGGCGGCACAGGTTCGATGTTTGGCGTGGTTTTAGCGGTTTTGTTGCTTGGGATGATTTCCTTTGGACTGGCGCTCTTAAATGTGCCGGGGATTGTTGCCAGTATTTTTATTGGTGCATTGCTGATTGGGGCGATTGCCCTGCCACCGCTTCTAAAAAAGATTTTTCGCGTGGTGGGTCGGCAAAAATAGCTCGAGATGCACACGTTACTTGGCGATAATCAATTTCAGACCACTGGCAACCAACCAACGGCGCATCGCGGCATCGGGTTCTTTGTCGGTAATTAGGCTGTCCAGATGCTCGAGTTCAATAATCGTGGTGAAAGCCGTAACGTTCAGTTTGCTGTTGTCCACTAAGGCAATTGCCGATTTTGAGCTTTGGATTAAGCGGGTTTTGACTTCGGCTTCGATTAAACTGGCATCGGTTAGCCCAGCTTTTAAGGACAAACCCTTAACCGAAAAAAAGACTTTATCGGGGTGCAATTTACCCAGCACCAATTCGGTGATTGGTCCAGAGAAACCTCGAGCCACAGGATTAAATGTGCCACCCAACATTGTAAAAGGAGTTTTACTGGCAGCCAGCACACTGGCGGCTTCCAGCCCACTGACCAAAACATGAACCCGCCCTCGGGTTGCCAAGACTCGAGCCACTTCAAGGGCAGTGGTGCTGGCATCGAGCGCAATGGTATCGCCGTCTTGCACCAGTTTAACAGCTTCTCGAGCAATCGCACGTTTGGCGCTTAACTCGCGGCTGGCACGCATTTCGTAGGCAATATCGGCTTGGGCTTGCTCGAGGATTCGTGCGCCACCACGCACAATTTCAATCAGCCCTTCGCGCTCGAGTTCAGCCAAGTCGCGGCGCACCGTGACCTCATGCACCTCGAGGGCGGCGGCGAGATTTTTTAAGGGAATTGAACGAGCGATTAAAATGCGCTCGAGAATAGCGTGGCGACGTTCAGTGGGTAGCATGACTTTAGCCATGCTATTGCAATTTGCAAAATAAAACAAGATTTTGCAAATTTCTGTTTGTTTTTAGTAGACCAAAGCTGCGCCGTCGCATCTGGATTCTGTACCAGCCACCAAGGTTTCTCCATTGCGCCAAATAATCTGTCCGCGCCCAAAGCTGCCATTCTCGAGTTGCAAAATAACTTCATGACCTTTGGCACGCAACCCTTCGGCGATATGGCGTGGCGTTTGGCGCTCGAGTTCGATTTTTTTGCGCTCGAGCCATTGCCAACGTGGGGCATCCAGCGCCGCCTGTGGGTGCATTTGGTAATCGAGGGTATTGAGCATCATTTGCAGATGTCCTTGCGGCTGCATATAGCCACCCATCACCCCAAATGGTCCGATGGCTTGTTGGTCTTGACTTAAAAAGCTCGGAATAATCGTGTGATAAGGGCGTTTATTTGGCTCGAGGGTATTGGGGTGGTTTGGCTCGAGGTTAAAGTTTGCGCCTCGATTTTGCAGCGCAATACCCGTACCGGGGACAACAATACCACTGCCAAAACCAGCATAGTTACTTTGGATATAGCTGACCATCATACCGTCGGAGTCGGCAGTACAGAGGTAAACTGTGCCACCTTTTGGCGGTTGCCCAGCACTTGGCAGCAGGGCTTGTTCGCCAATCAAGGCGCGGCGTTCGGCAGCATAGCCTCTATCGAGTAAGCCCTGTGTTGGTACATCGGCTCGAGTCGGGTCTGCCACAAAGGCTAGGGTATCCGAAAAAGCCAGTTTCATGGCTTCGATTTGCAGGTGGTAGCTTTCTAGGCTGTCGCGTGGCAGCTGTGCCATCTCAAAACCCTCGAGAATGTTTAGGGCGCTCAGGGCGGCAATACCTTGACCGTTGGGTGGAATTTCCCAGATGTCGTAGCCTCGGTAATTGGTGCTGATAGGCGCTACCCATGTGCTGCTGTGGCGGGTTAAATCCTCGAGGGTGATAACACCACCTGTCTGTGCCGCAAAATCCTCGATTTGCTGCCCAAGGCTGCCGGTATAAAAATCTTGGCTGTAGGTCTGGCTGATACGCCGCAAGGTCTTGGCATGATTGGGCAAATAAAATACCTCGCCAGTCTGTGGACTGCGCCCAGCTTGGGTAAAGGTCTGTTGCCACGGCAAAAATTCTGCGCCCTCGAGCAGGGCATAATTTCGGGCAGCGTACTGCCAAAACCGCGCCACGGTCGGCGAAACCACAAAGCCATTCTGGGCATAATCAATCGCCGCTTCAAAAAGACGCTCGAACGGCAAACGCCCAAATTTTTGGTGTAAATCGCGCCATGCGGCTGGCGCCCCTGGCACAGTCACACTCAACCAACCGCGCTGGGGCATGGTTTGGTGTCCTCGAGCCTCGAGTAAGTTTTTTGTTAGGTTTTGCGGCGCTCGCCCCGAAGCATTTAAGCCGTGCAGTTTATTGCCATCCCAGACCAAAGCAAAAGCATCGCCACCAATCCCATTGCTGGTTGGCTCGACCACCGTTAAACAGGCTGCCGTGGCAATGGCAGCGTCTACGGCGTTACCACCGATTTTGAGTACCTCGAGTCCAGCTTGGGCAGCCAGCGCTTGGCTGGTGGCAACCGCGCCACGACTTCCAAAGCTCGAGGGGCGTTGGTTGCTGTATGAATTCGACTCGAGTTGCAGTTTCATTGGCGTATTCTAGCCTAAATAAATAGTATCTTTTCTTACGATTTTCTGGTCGGATTGATACAGTCTTGACCTTATTAGTTTTGTATTCTGGTCTGAGAGCAATTTTTGGGGGGATTTGGTGGCGGTTTTTGGTAACTTGACAGAATTTCCTTTGCTTGAAGTCTTTGGGATGCTCGAGCGGCGTTGTGGTGTTTTGCGTTTTACCCGAGTTGGTCGTTTTGCGAACCTCGAGTTTCATTTGAATAATGCCCAATTACAGGGCTTGGTGGTGGATGGCAAAGTCATGCGTGATGGTTTGATGGCAAAAAATTTATTGGTCGAAATTGCCAACATACGCGATGGGAAATTTGAATTTCAACGTGTTCCAGTTGGTTCAGATGTTCTCTTAAACGACCTTGCCATCAGCATCAACGAGGTTTTACTGCGACGCGCCACACTCGACGACGAATGGAATAATTACCGCGAAAACCTGCCAGATGGTGAAACGCGCTTTATGCTCTCGAGTCAAGAATTGGTCTGGTTGGATGGTGACTTGCAGTTTTTTTGGAATCAAGCTGAGCCGCTTTTGGAGTATGGTATCAGCGCCAAGGATTTGGCGGTTCGCCTTAGTCTCGAGGTCAAAATGGTGCAAGTCAATCTGTACAAACTCCGTGTTTTGGGTGTGATTCGTCCAGCCAGACGAATGCAGGAAGTGTCAGACATTCGAGCCGGTAATTTCCCTGGTCGAGAAAGCCGTCCAGCCCCAGTGTATATCCCACCTGTTGCGCCACAAGCCAAGCCGACCTTGGTCTCGAGGTTACTTGGGGCGCTGCGTTTCTTTGGGAAGCCAGCATGAGTTCGCCCTGTGGGAAACCAGCATGATTTCGCTTTTGGAGAAGCCAGTATGAGTTCGCTTTTGGAGAAGCCAGTATGAATCCGCTTAAATTGGTCATTTCTGGTCCGGTTGGGGCGGGTAAAACCACTTTTGTGCAGTCTTTGTCCGAAATTCCAGTGGTCAATACCGATGAAGCCGCCAGCGAAAACATTGGCAAAGCCACCACCACGGTTGCCTTGGATTTTGGGATGATGACGCTGGATGGTATCCCAATTCATTTATTTGGCACACCGGGACAAGACCGTTTTGATTTTATGTGGGAGATTTTGTGCGAAGGCGCGCTGGGTTTACTGATTTTGGTCTCGGGCGATCGACCACAAGATTTTCCTCATGCACGGCGAATTCTCGAGTTTATCACCAGCCGAATTGCGGTGCCGTTTTTGGTCGGTGTGACCCGTCAGGATTTACCTCGAGTTTGGGAACCCGAGGATGTGGCAGAATACTTTGATTTAGCCCCAGAATTTGTGATTGGCATCAATGCCACCAGTGCGACCTCGAGTTTATTGGCAACTGTGCGCTTACTCGAGTTAGTAGAAGCCTACGACCCGTACTACGCCGAAAGCCTGCAAGGTAATTATATCTTTGGTCAGTAACTCAAAAATTTAGTTGTAAACTGTGATTCTCTAAGGGGGCAATAAAATGAGTGTAGGTAAACAAGAAGCCTTACAACAAGCGCTAACGGCATTGCGGACTGCAATCCCAGAAATTCGTGGTGCTTTAATCGCCAGCACCGATGGTTTACCGATGGCGCAAAACCTGTCGGGCAGCGAAGACCCAAATCGGGTGGCAGCCATGGCAGCCACAGCCCTTGGCTTGGGCAAACGTATTTCGGACACCTTAAATTCGGGAGCGCTGACCGAAACCACTGTGACCGGCACAAACGGTCAGATTTTTTTGTACGCGGCTGGTGGTAAAGGGGTACTGGTGGTGGTGGCGGCGGCTGGTGCAAATGTCGGTTTAATCAATTTAGAAGCTCGAGATGCAGTGCGAACGATCGCTGCGGTGTTGTAAGGAGACTCATGAATGTCAGACCAGAACTTGGCGAAATGATGAGCCTGATTTGCTTTAAGGCAGCCATTG
>JAYWGM010000041.1:0-95537 GCA_043778225.1 Deinococcales bacterium
CGTGCAGAGCGACAAAGAATGTATCACCCTTCTTGGGTCTTGTCAAGCAAGTCCGAAGGGTCTCGAGGATAGATGGATTATGTCGTGAAACACAGGGAAGATTTGATGCTCGAGTGATGGTTATGACCTGTGTGGACTCGAGTCTAGTTAAAAATAACTCACGAATAAGTTTTGTATAATTCTGCAATGCCGTATAGCCATTTTGGACTTGCTGAACTCGCTAAACAATTTTTGCTCGAGGTTAAAGATGCTGTCTGGCTTGAGGCGGTACCGCGAATTGAGCCATCGATTTTACTCAAAACTTGGCTAAGTCAAAATGTGGCTTTTGCAGTGGCACAATCTACCGAAAAAGCCCGAAGCGAATTCATGACTGCACCAATTTTAGCCGAAGTTCGTCAGTATTTTGCGGGTCGAGTTTTCAACCAGCGTGAAGGACAACCCTACGAACGAATTTGGGAGTTGTGACGATTGGTGATGAATGGCAATTCTTGAAACTCGAGAACAGTGTTTTGTATGTGGATAGCAAGCGCTATGACCTTGAAGAACTGCCAGAGATTCTCGGTATTTTAGTTTGGATGCTCGAGACCGCTTAAAAGAAAATCCCCGAAAAAGACGGGGATTGGTCTGACAAATACCGAAAATTTAGTTGCAGTTATTAATCACATCAATTCTATCGCCAAATGAACCACTCGAGGATGCACCTGCTGAGTCAAACACGGCAAGTCGCAATTCCGTAGTACCAATCACATTTGGATTGGCTGGCAACGGCTTAGGTGCTGGAACAACCACCAAGGCTTGTGGTTTTAAGGATTGTGGCTGGAGCGGCGCATTCAAAGGAGCGGTCTGGGCTGGGATGGTCACGACATACTTATAGGTATCTCCGCTTTTTTCGTATAAATTTGTTTGTGAGACAAGAATATCCCCAGCTGGAACTTGATAATCTCCTGTTTTCTTGCCAAATAATGTACCTTTGAATCGGGTCAATGCACCCGATTGGCGTTCAACAGCATCGAACTGAATAAAAACATCAGTATCTTTATTATCGCAAATATACGATTTTCCGCTATCACTTCGGTACTGGCTAATGAATTTAATTTTGAAAGCATCCACAAAAACCAAGCCCGTATCCAAGCAACTTGAGAGCAGTGCCGCTAATCCAACCCCTAGAAGAATCTTTTTCATGGGTCTTAGCATACTCGAGAATTGGGTTTTGGCATGAGATGCAGTTTAATTTGTCTTTACCTGAGCTTGAGGTGAACTTTAACTAATCAAGCTCGAGAACTTCAAAAGTTTCGTTGCAAACAGTATATTCGCCATTTGCCACCACAAAGCTCGAGACATCTTGTAGTACGCCATCCAGCCAAGTGGCATCGTGGGAAATACTGACCACACCAATAATTTCCCAATCGTGAGCATTTAAGCCATCCAAGCGAGCCACCGAAACTGGAAACCTTGCTTTAAGGCGTTCGGTAACCGGGCGAATCAGGGCGCGTTTTTCTTTGAGGTTACTGACCCATGGCATCTCGAGCCGAGCCGTATAAACACCGATATAGCCAAGCATCTTAAAGCATTCCAGCCAAATAGCCAACGCTTCGCACTGCTCGCAGTAAATCCATAACGGTGGCGAGGGTTGGGTCAAAACTGACTTCGATTTGTCCAGTGTGCGGATTATTGACTTCGGCTACCCCACTGACGGCTTGTAGCGAAGCCATAACTTTGGCGGCGGCTTCTTCGGTGGTTAAACCTCTGACCCCAAGTAAAACGCGATTCATGGGTGTATTCTACACGGTCTGTAGCCCACATCGTTCACTCATTTTATTTTTTAGACTCGAGCAATGCGAATACTTGGTTTGGTTCTGATTGCACTTTCGGGCTTGGCAGTTTCACAAGGTAAGCCATCTTTTGGGCAAAACGGTACAGTGCGCCTCGAGAATACCATTGCTAAATATGTGCCTAAAGCCGTGCTGAATGCCCAAGGGCGAATTGTGCTGAGTGGTGAAACTGCCAATAAAATGCAAACCGTGGTGCGTTTACAAGCCAACGGACAACTCGACTCGAGTTTTGGGGTGCTGCGCCTCAAGGCATTAGGGCAAGTTTTCGTGGATGCCCAAAATCGGGTGTTGGTGGTGCAAAAAAAGCAAATTCTGCGCTTCAATCTCAGCGGTGTGCTTGACTCGAGTTACGGTATAAAAGGTATCTACACTTTTCCAACTGGCACACAAAAAACTGTTCTACCAATGCAAAAAGTGGTCTTTAATTCAGACGGCTCAATTTGGGCAGCTTTGCTCAAATCGCCTCGAGTTGCCAACGAAGACCCCGATAGCAACTATTTGACACCGCAACTGATAAAAATAACTAACCAAGGGCGCTTGGACACGGGTACTGGCAACAAAGGCTTTGTCAATACCAAACTCGAGCATCCAAATGTGCGAATTGATGCTTTGGTGCGAACCTCGAGTGGCGGGGTAGCGATGGCTTCGTCTGGCAATTTGAACAGTCCAGCAGGCGTTTCGACTTACCAACCGCCGATTTGGATTTATCGTTTTAATCAAAATGGGCAACTCGAGCCTCAACAAAAAACCGATGGATTTGAAGCCCTAACCTGCACCAATGGTGGAGCAGTAGAATTTTTTGCAGTACGCCAAGACAATAGCGCTGTTTTTATCAACAGCAACAGTGGCGATTGCAACTATATGTACCGAATTTGGTCACTTGATGCAGCTAACCAAGTCCAAAAAGAATTTGCCCAAGAATTACCCGAGGAAGGTACAGAAGGTGCAGCCTTGGTTAAATCACAAAATGGTACTTTACTTTTGCTTGACCCAAAAATCTCGAGTTTAAGAAAAGCCATGTTGTATCAAGATGGCAGTTTGGTTTTTTATGGTGCAAGCAACAAAACCATTCAATTCCAGAAAATAAGTCGGTCAGGTGCAATAGATACAGTTTTTGGCAAAAAAGAAATACCGAATCCGTTCAAATCCACGGATTACACTATTCTCGAGTCCGAAGATAATAAAATACTATTGGTCGGACTCGAGAATGGCGCTTGGAGCGTCAAGCATCTGGTTTTTTAGACTTGTTTATGTTCGCTGTCCGAGAATTCATCTTCAAAGAATTCAAAGGCGAACTCTCCAATTTTGACGGTATCGCCCGGTTTAACCCCAGCGCGGCGCAACTGGGCGTTCAGACCTTCGCGCTTAAAGAGTTTCTCGAGGTAATCGGCTGCATCTTCTAAATGTCTCGAGAAACGGTCAATCCGAGCGCCAAATGTTCCACCTGTGACGTTCCACAAGCGTGTGCCGTCGGCGTAGAAGTCGGTGTCGGCAGTCACACGAACTGGTTCTGGTCCGGAGATGGTCTCACGCACCACAAGGCTTGGGCGTTTGACTTTGGCAGGCAAGATTTGAAATAGCGTTTCGCGCAAATCGGTTAAACCCGTCCCCTCGAGTGCCGAGACACACAAGACTGGCAGCCCAAAGTCAAACAATTCGCGTTCGTGCATTTCACGGATTTCATCGTCTATTAGGTCGAGTTTATTTAAGATAATCATCGCGGGTAACTCGAGCAGGGTAGGGTCGTAACTCTGGAGTTCAAACCGCAAGGCTTCTAAATGTTCACGCGGCGCTTCGTTGCCATCCAGCACAAAAGCCAACAAGCGTGTTCTCGAGATATGACGCAAGAACTCAAGACCTAAGCCCTTGCCTTCATGCGCCCCTTCGATGATGCCGGGAATATCGGCAAGGGTTAAACGGCTTAACTCGTCATCGCCACGTTCGATGATACCCAAAATCGGGTTTAAGGTCGTGAACGGATAAGCTGCCACTTCGGGGTTGGCATTCGACATGGCTCGGAGCAAGCTCGATTTACCAGCGTTTGGATAGCCGACCAGACCAATATCGGCAATGAGACGCAACTCAAGCCGAACTTTCAGGTCATCACCCATCGTGCCAAGTTCGGCAAAACGCGGACTGCGGCGGGTGCTGCTCGAGAAAGCCGAGTTACCACGCCCGCCTAAGCCACCCCGAGCCACCATTTGAACTTGCCCAACCTCGAGCAAATCGGCAATCACTTTATTGGTGGCTAAATCGATGCAAATCGTACCAACTGGCACATCCAGAGTAAAATCTGCGCCATCTGCGCCGTGCATTAAGCGCCCCGCACCATAGCCACCATTTTCGGCTTTGAATTTGCGTTTACCAACAATATTGGTCAGGGATTCGACCCCCTGAATTGAGCGCAAAAACAGACTGCCGCCCTTGCCGCCATGTCCGCCATCCGGACCACCTTTGGGCTGATGCGAACCACGAAGGAACGACATACTGCCATCGCCACCTTTACCTGCGGTTAATTCAATCTCGAGAACATCACGGAACTTTGTCAAATGACCACCTACACTTGCTATGAAAAAACATTTATGGCTGATGCGTTTCATAGCTCATGACGCATAGCCGAAAAAAGCCCCGCCAAAAAGCGAGGCTCGAGAATTCAAAGCCTCATTCCTTAATCGTCTGCCGCAGCAGCCAATTGTTCGATATGAATAAAACGCCCAAAAGCGCCTTTATCTTGAAATTTGACTGTGCCTGTTTCTAAGGCAAACAAAGTATGGTCGCGTCCCATACCGACATTTTTGCCAGCATTGAACTTTGTGCCACGTTGACGAACCAAGATGTTACCAGCTTTGACCAATTCGCCACCAAAGCGCTTTACGCCAAGGTATTTTGGATTGCTGTCGCGTCCGTTGCGGGTGCTACCCACGCCTTTTTTGTGTGCCATAAAATTTTCAACTCCTCTTTGCGCGCCCGTGACGGCGCACAGTCTTACAGGCTGGTGATTTTAACGTCGGTGTACAACTGACGATGACCATTACGACGACGGTACTGAATACCGCTTTTGTACTTGTCAATAAAGATTTTCTCACCCTTGACGTGACGCAGCACTTCGGCTTTGACGTTGCCGGTGTTGAACGTTACGGTGTCGCCACCCAGCATCAGCACGGGCAAATCGACACTCGAGCCAGCTTCGGCATTGAGTTTTTCGACACGAATAACGCTACCAGCTTCGACGCGGTGTTGTTTACCGCCAGATTTTACAATTGCAAACATGATACCCCTTAATTAAGCCTCGTCTCGAGGCAGCCGAAAAAGGGTAGCATAAACCAGAAACAAGCACAAGGGTCGCAATCAGCCAATGTCTAGCAGAAATCCTAACCTTGTGATACACTCCTGCGGTTTCAGCCATGGAGGGGTGCCAGAGTGGTTGAACGGGATAGTCTCGAAAACTATTGTACTTGTAAGGGTACCGTGGGTTCGAATCCCACCCCCTCCGCCAAAAGACGGGGCTTGCCATGGCAAGCCCCTACGATTTTAGTGCGGCTAAAATGATGTTTAATTGCTGCTCAAGGCTATGAGTATCTCCAGTGTTCTCGAGAACATACGGTGTGCGCTGGCGCTTCTCGAAGGCTGGCATTTGCGCCGCATCTCGAGCCAGCACTTGTTGGCGGGTACTTCCATCTCGAGCCATGACTCGAGCGATTCGTGTCTCGAGTGGTGCATCCACCACAATAACCGCATCAAATAATTTCTCAAGACCACTTTCAAATAAAAGTGGAATATCCTGCACAACCATGGCTGCGCCCTCGAGTTGAAGTGTGCGTCGCGTCATTTCTGCCCGCACTCGAGGGTGAATAATGGCGTTTAACTGCGCTCTGGCTTCGGGTTTTTGGAAAATCAGTTCGGCGAGTTTTGGGCGGTTTAAGCCATTATCTTGCACAAACTCTGCGCCAAAAATCTGCGCTACCTCGAGTAACACGGCTTTGGAACTCGAGACTTCTTTGGCAATCGCGTCAGCATCCAATACAGGGATATTTTTCTCAAGCAACAATTTTGCGACGGTGCTTTTGCCGCTTCCAATTGAACCCGTTAAGCCAATTTGCAGCATCTTCACGACATTTGCGCCTTTGCCAGCACATCTTGGGCTTGCGCTCGGGCTTTGAGTAAATCATCTTGGTATTTAAGCAGCGCTCCAAACGAATCCTCGATTTTACCAACCTCGAGACTGGTGATTTCAAGTGCCATCAAACTGGCTGCCCAATCGAGCGTTTCGGCAACTCCTGGGGCTTTATACAAATCTAACTGGCGCAAACCTTGCACAAAAGCCACAATTTGCTTGGATAAAATTTCTGGGATATGCGGCACTTTTTGTTGTAAAATCCGCAATTCCTTGGAAAAATCTGGGTAATCAATCCAATGGTACAAGCAACGGCGTTTTAAGGCATCATGGATTTCTCGAGTCCGATTGCTGGTGATAATCACTACAGGTGGTTTGGTGGCTTTGATTGTGCCGATTTCGGGGATGGTAATTTGCCACTCGGCTAAAAATTCGAGTAAGTAGGCTTCAAATTCTTCGTCGGCACGGTCTAATTCATCTATTAACAATACGGGGGCTTGGTCGTTCTCGAGTTCTAAGGCTTGCAGCAGTGGGCGCTTAACCAGAAAATCACTCGAGAACACTTCACGGCGCACACGGCTGCCATCGCGTTCGCCAGTTGCTTCTAAAAGCCGAATCTCGAGCATTTGGCGGGCATAATCCCATTCGTAGACCGCACTCGAGACATCTAAGCCTTCGTAGCACTGTAAGCGAATCAGGCGGGTATTGAGAATTTGTGCCAGAACTTTGACGATTTCGGTTTTGCCGACCCCCGGTTCACCCTCGAGAAATAGCGGTCGTCCAAGTTGTTGCGCCAAAAACACCGCCGTACCAAGTGAACGCTCGGCGATGTAGCCATGCGCCTCAAGTGCCTCGAGGGTAGATTGAATCGTGGTTTGCATGATGTCCAGTCTAACCGAAACGAACCTTGGTTTTTGTTGGCTCGAGAACCGAGGTTTAGAGAATGAGGCATGATTCGTATCTGCTAGAGATTCGCATGATTCGTATCTGCTGGATATTCGCATGATTTGTCTGTATCTGCTAGACTCGGCGGCTGGAAAGGGGCGTGGTCGCGCATAAGGCTCGTTTACTCGAGCGCAATTGTGAGGAAAGTCCGGGCATCACAGGGCTGGATGCCAGCTAACGGCTGGGCGGCGAGTGAACCACAAAGCAATGACACGATTGTTTTGCAGGCGCGAAGCCGACGGAAAGTGCAACAGAAAATAAACCGCCTGGCTCTTGAAAAAGAGATAAAGGTAAGGTTGAAACGGTGGTGTAAGAGACCACCAGCGCGGCTCGAGAGAATCGCGGCTCGGCAAACCCCATCTGATGCAAGGCTCGAATGCAACCAAGAGGAAACTCGAGACATGACCCGTGTCCGATGAGTTGCGAAGACAGCCGCTAGAGGTCAGTGGCGACACTGGCTCGAGATAGATGACCACGACGTGCTTTTTGCATAGGACAGAACCCGGCTTACACCCTTTCCAAACCCCTCAAGTTTTAGCTGACAAGATTTTGGCATTTAGACCAGAGTGCAATTTTGAATCTTGTCTAACAGACCAGTTAGGGGTTAAATTCTGCTTAACCAATTCATTGCACACTCATTGTGCATACGTCTTTTTGCACAGTGCATAAGAACTTTGGTCTTTTTCGTAGTCGGAGGTGACATGAGGCAATTTCATTTAAGTTTTAGCTTACTCAGTATAGGTCTTCTCGCAGGGTGCGGTTTATATTCAGCACCACAAGTCAGTATCATCAATCCCGGCTCAATAACCAGCAATACCCTGACCGTCAATGTGGTGGCTTCTGGTGCAAATGGTATTAAAGATGTTGAGTTGTTGTTGAACGGAACTTCTGTCGGTCAAAAAACCACCGCCCCATTTAGCTGGTCAGTACCACTCAACCGCGCCCAGAATGGTACAAACACCCTAACAGCGATTGCCCGAACTCCAAGTCTTGGGGTTGCCTATGCAGCGCCAGAATCGTTTATGGTCAATATCGCACCAAGCATTAGCTTAGTCTCGAGCAGCCCAACGATTACAAGCAGCACACCAATCACCTTGACTGCTTCTCCAGACGACTCGAGTGCGGGTTTTGCCAAAGTCGAATTTTACCAAGGTACGACTTTGCTTGGTACGGATACGACTGCGCCCTTCACGCAGAATGTGTCGTTTACCCAAGCCAGTCAGAACGGTTCATACAATTATAACGCGAAATCCTTTGATACAGCAGGGAATACCGCCACCTCGAGCTTATTGCCTATTACGGTCAGTATTGCTGACAGCACCCTACCAACCGTGGTTTTGACCGCCATTAGCTCGAGTTCTGGAATTACTCTGAGTGCCACAGCAAACGACGATGTTGGTATCGCCAAGGTCGAATTTTATAATGGCACAACTTTAATCGCCACCGACACCACCGCACCTTACAATGCCAGTTTAGGGGTAGCCATCGGCAATCTGTTTTCAAATTACACCGCCAAAGCCTTCGATGCCACTGGTAATGCAACCACTTCAAATGCAATCCAAGATGTCTGGGAAAGCAATAACACCACAGCTACAGCCCTGATGCTCGATGCCATGCCAGTCCGAACCCAAGGCGGCGTAACTTTAGGTGGGTCGCTTGACGGCACAACCCCTGATGTTGATTACTATGCAGTTACCCTAACTTTTGCCCAAGTCCTAAAAGTTCGCACTTACTCGAGTACAGGCACGGATACGGTGCTGCGTCTTTACAATGCAGCTGGCGCTCAACTTGCCTTTAACGATGCAGCAGGAGATTACAACAACACCGATTCGGCTGTGAACTGGCGAGCTTCTGACAATGGTGTCTATTACATTGCGGTTTCTGCCTATACCGATGGTGTCACCCCAGCCATACAAGATGCAAGTAAACAATACCGTGTAACGGTTCAGGTGGGTGATTAAAATGCGTAAATCCTTTTCTCTTTTAGCAGTTTTAACCGTTGGTGTCTTAGCGGGTTGTAATTTATACAGCACGCCGCAGAACATTCAAAAAAGCACAGCAAGTCTCGAAGTGGCAACTGAACAAAGCGCCACACGCTGGTTTATTGGGGTCGAAGGTCAAGTGGCGGTGCAGGGTTTGTCGTTACAAAGCGTCCAAACACAACAGGCTCGAGTGCTGAATGCAATGCGTGCCAGTGGGGTTAAATTCCAAGTCCAGAACCAATTCTCGAGACTCTGGAGTGGGTATGTGGTCAAGGCTTCGGCTGCCGAAGCGCAAAAACTACGGTTTGTAGCTGGGGTGAGTTCGGTTGACCCTGTTTTGAATATCCCAATTCCAGAAGTGACCCGTGGTGATACGCCAGACTTGACCACCAGCACAGGGCAGATTCAAGCGCCTTTGGCTCGTAATGTCTATAGCGTCAATGGGACTGGAATTAAAGTTGGTATTATTGATACGGGTATTGATGTGCAGCATACGGCTTTCGCGGGTCGAATTGCGGGTGGTACAGACTTTGTGGGCGATGCTTACAATGCCAATATTGATGGCAGCCTTCCCGTGCCAGACAACGACCCTGATGATTGTGGTGGACATGGTTCGCACGTGGCTGGCATTGTCGGAGCAAACGATACAGTTACACCATTCCAAGGGGTTGCGCCAAATGTGAGCTTATATGCTTATAGGGTTTTTGGTTGCGAAGGTTCAACTGCTTCTGATATTCCGATTGCCGCAATGGAACGTGCCGTAGCCGATGGTGTGGATATTGTTAATTTAAGTCTGGGCAGCAACTTTGGGACAAGCGCCGGACCAAGTGCGATTGCCGTGGATCGTTTGTCTTTAGCTGGTATTACTGTGGTGATGTCGGCGGGTAACTCAGGGGCAGTTGGTTTGTACGCCCACGGCTCACCGGGTTCTTCGGAATCGGCAATTTCTGTGGCAAACGTCGAGAATGTTGGGGTTTACCAGAGTTCTTTTAGCATCTCGAGAACCGGTTTTACCACCACGGCTTTTGGGTATGGTGGAATGGCAGCCAGTCCGACTGTGCCGCTTACGGGTGCATTTCCAATTGTGCGTTTAGGCGCACCGCTTTCGCCAGAAGCTCAGGCTTGTACCTCAGGGGCAACACCAAGACCAATCGCTGCGAATTCTTTAACTGGTAAAATTGTGCTGATTCAACGCGGAGGCGGCTGTTCGTTTTACGAAAAAGTCAGGAACGCCGAGGTTGGTGGTGCAGTCGCGGCTGTGATTTACAACAACGCAGCTGGTTTTATCAGTTCAACTGTAGCTGGCGTTCCAGCCACCACGATTCCATCGATCACCATGCTCCAAGCCGATGGTAATGCCCTAGATGTAGTCATTAACAATGCCAGTCCAACCACTTTAACTTGGACTGCCTTAAAGACTACAGTGGCAAACCCTGCTGGTGGTTTTATTGACACCAGCAGTTCTTATGGTCCAATGGACGACCTGAACCTGAAACCAGATGTGTCCGCGCCCGGTGGAAGTATCTACTCGACGTATCCACTCGAGAAAGGTGGTTACGCGACCTTGAGCGGCACAAGCATGGCTTCGCCGCACGTGGCTGGAGCAGTGGCACTCTTAATGCAGGCTCGCCCAGAATTAAAAGGCAATCCTCGAGCCATTCGCGCCATTTTACAAAACACTTCTGTGCCGTTTAACTCACGGGCTGTGGCTGGTTTAGAACACGTCCAACGCCAAGGTTCGGGCTTGATTCAAGTGCTGAACGCCTTATCCACTAAACAAAGCATTAGCCCTTCGCGCTTACCGCTTGGTGAACTTGAATCTGGCAGCAAAACCGTGACCTTAACCGTCAAAAACACCAGCAGCAGCCCAATTACCTATGCCATTACCCACGCAGGGGCTTCGAGCATCCTCAGCGATGCCTTGCCTAGTGGTCCAGCCCCAGCTACGATTACCGTGCCAGCTTCGACGGCTGTTCCAACGGCTATCCTCAGCACCTCGAGTCTGGTTGTTGCAGCTAATGCCACTGCCACTTTTGATGTGACCATTACCGCACCGGCAGCTTTGGCTTTGCATGGTTACTTTGGTGGCTATGTGGTCTTGACCCCAAACGTTGGTTTGCCACTTCGTGTGCCGTACACGGGGTACAAAGGCGATTACCAATTTGTCAAAGCCATTCCGATTTGTGCTAGACAATTTGAATCAGGTGTTAATCCAACTGCTTGTACCAATGCCAGTACCCCCGGTATCTTCCTAACCGAAGCAAGTTTAACCAATATTTATACCGGAGATGGTGCAACCTTTAACATGAGCAGCCCAGCCACTATTCCCGCCGTTGCGTTCACTCGAGTCCGCCCAATGCGCCGCGTGATTGTCGAAGTCGTCAAGGCTGACGGTAGCGCCGTTGACCCTGTAATTAACAAAGTAGCGAGTGCTGACTACCTTGGGCGTTCATCGCATCAATTCTCATACACCGTTATTCCACTAACCGATGGTAAAGTTTTTGCCGGAAAAGGGACTGGAAACACAACCTTGCCAAACGGAACATACCGCTTTAAGTTACGTGGCTTAAAAGCCCTAGGCGACGAAAACAACCCTGCTCACTGGGAAGTATTCACTTCGCCGACTTTTGAAATAGCCCGCCCAATCTAAATCCAGCACAAACCCGCTCGAGCCAATGGCTCGAGCGGGTTCTTTTTTGCTTACATATTTTTAATTAGAGCCGTACCGAATTCAGAGCATTTCAATAACGTTGCACCGTCCATAAGTCGGTGAAAATCATAAGTCACGGTTTTTTGGTCTATGGTCTTTTTGAGGCTCGAGACGATTAAATCGGCTGCCTCAGTCCAACCAAAGAAACGCAACATCATTTCGCCCGATAAAATCACACTGGAAGGATTGACTTTATCCTGCCCAGCATATTTCGGGGCTGTGCCATGGGTCGCCTCAAAAACCGCATGACCAGTCATGTAATTGATATTTGCACCGGGCGCAATACCAATCCCGCCAACTTGGGCAGCCAACGCATCGGATAAGTAATCGCCGTTGAGGTTTAGGGTTGCCACCACATCGTACTCGGCAGGACGAAGCAGAATTTGTTGCAAGAAGGCATCGGCAATCGCATCTTTAACCAAAATTTTACCCGATTTTAGGGCAGCGTCTTGTTCGGCATTGGCGGCAGGTTCGCCACTTGCCGCTTTGGTGCGTTCCCACTGCGCCCAAGTGTAAAAGTGTTCGCCAAATTCGCGTTCGGCAAGTTCATAGCCCCAGTTTTTGAACGAACCTTCGGTGAACTTCATGATGTTGCCTTTGTGAACCAGCGTTACGCTCTTGCGCTTATTGGCAATCGTGTACTCGAGGGCAGCGCGAACTAGGCGTTCTGTGCCTTCTTTCGAGACTGGTTTAATGCCAAGACTCGAGGAATCTGGAAAACGGATATTCTTAACGTTCATTTCATTTTGCAAAAAGTTAAGTAACTTCTTGACTTCGGGTGTTCCCGCTTGGAATTCGATACCCGCATAAATATCTTCGGTGTTCTCGCGGAAAATTACCATGTCCACCAGTTCGGGTTGCTTGACTGGGCTTGGTACACCATCAAAATACTGCACTGGGCGCAAGCAAGCGTACAAATCCAGAATTTGGCGTAACGCCACGTTAATGCTGCGGATACCGCCGCCAACGGGTGTGGTCAGTGGACCTTTAATGCCAATTAAAAACTCACGGATGGCATCGTTGGTTTCTTCGGGCAGCCAAACAATTTCGCCGTACACATCATTGGCTTTATCGCCCGCATAAACTTCCATCCACGAGATTTTTTTTGTGCCGCCATACGCCTTCTCGACGGCTGCATCCAGCACCCGCACCGAAGCTGCCCAGATGTCTGCGCCCGTGCCGTCACCTTCGATAAAAGGCACAATTGGATTATTGGGAACGTTCAGAACACCGTTTTGCATCGTAATTTTTTCGCCAGCAGGAACAACTATTTTCTTAAATGCCATAAAATTCTCCTTTGGTAAGCAAAATAGAATACCATCCCAGCCAACTCGAGACCCGAGACTCGAGCAGTGACAAGTTTTTAATCAAACCGAATAGATTTCTGCCAAGTTTTGAATCTGCGCCAAGTACGTTGTATTTGCGTTTCGGTTCGTTCAACAATTGGTAAGCCAAGTTGCTGCAATAAGTCTCGAGCCAAAGTTTCGACTGGAACATGGTCGGTAGATATTTGCTTGGTAAAGATTGGGTTTTGTAGTGCTTCAACATTGCGTTCAAGGTTTTGTAAAGCAAATTGATTGCGTCCGTCGCCGCGCTGATGCAGTCTGCGTTTAATGGTTTGGCTGGTGGCTATCAGTGCAAAATGTCGAATGTCCACACCTCGAGTTCGTAATTCTCCAATGATTTCCTGAAAATAAGTAGGATTCACAAGGGTCATGGGAATAATAATTGGACAAGTTTGATTTTTCGCCAGATGCTCGAGTGATACCCATACCAATTCACGCCAAAGTATCACATCCTGAAAATCCTGGTTTAGCATTGGTTTATGGGCGCGACGCAAACCAAAACCTATTTCTTCAGGGTCAAAAATTAGGGCGTTCGGGTGCAGGGCTTGCATTTCAAAAGCAAGACTGGTTTTTCCAACGCCAAAAGTACCATTAAGCCAAATCAGCATGAGTCGTATTCTGCAAAAAGAATCTGAGGTTTGATGAGACTATTAGTATGCCAGCCCTGTGGTATTTTCTCGAGTATGAATGTGGCTCTTAAAGAATGGGATGTGCAGTGCCAAGCGCTCGAGCTAGGGCGCACGGCTTTGTTGCTTCGCAAAGGCGGAATTATCGAGCAGCGCGGCGAATTTAGCCTCGAGCATGAGCGGTTCTGGTTGTATCCGACGTTTTTGCATCAGAATCTTGGCGAACTGCGCTCAGATTTCCATGACTTGCTGCGTCAGAATCCAGAAGTTGGCTCGGTTGTACTCCGTAGTTTTGCGATGGTCGAAAAAATCTGGAAACTCGAGGATTTAACCCAGATTCGTGGTCTCGAGCCAGACAATGCCCTGACCGCCGATGCCTTGGAGCGCAAATACCAATACCGCAATAAGCCATTTGTTCATGCCTTGCTGTTGCGGGTCTACACTTGCCAGCCAGTGAGAATACTCGAGACTCCAGAGTACGCAGGTTGTGTTTCTTGGGTCAATTTTGAGAGCAAACTCGAGCCAATTCATGCCCAAGCGGTTTTGCCCGACCCAGAATTTTTGGCTTTCAAAACACAACTCGAGGCAAAATTATGAGTTATTTAATGGCGGGTCATGCCGCAAATCTGACCCTGCGGGTCTTTGCTGCCAAGACCACAAAATTAGTGGCACAAGCTCGAGTCAGCCATAATTTAAGCCCGACTGCAACCGCCGCCCTTGGGCGTTCCTTGACTGGGGCGCTGCTGCTGACCCAAGTGCTTTCTAAGCGCGACGAAGACCGAATAACGCTGCGAATTCAGGGGGATGGTCCAATTGGCTATATCGTCGCCGAGGGCGGACAGGACGGCGCAGCCCGAGGCTATGTCAAATTCCCCGATGCCGACTTGCCACCTCGAGCAACCGATGGCAAACTTGATGTTGGTGCTTTGGTCGGTAAAAATGGTGATTTTGCAGTCATGCGGCTGCTCGAGAACACCGAGCCGTACACAGGCAGTGTGCCACTGGTTTCGGGCGAAATTGCCGACGACCTAGCGGCTTATCTGTTGCAATCCGAGCAAATCCCCAGTGCGGTGCTGCTTGGGGTGCATCTTGACTCGGGCGGCGTGACTCAGGCTGGAGGCATTTTAATCCAAGCCATGCCGGGGGTCTCGGACAGCACCTTAGCCCAACTCGAGCAGAACATCGCGGGCTTAGGGCAACTGACCAGTGCCATGAAAAACATCGGGCTGCTTGGCGCAGTCGGACAAATTTTGGCTGGACTCGACCTCGAGATGCGCCAAGAAACGCTTGCCCTCGAGTGGAAATGCCGTTGCAGTTTGGAGCGCAGTTTAGCCAGTTTGGTGTATTTTTCGCCGTCCGAGCGCCAAGAGATGATTGAAGCGGGAGGGCAAGAAGTGGTCTGCCATTGGTGCGGCAAGAAGTATCAGATTAGCCCAGAGGAAATTCGGCTGATTTGAGTTTCCTCATGGTTTTACGGTATCGTAAAAATCGTATGTCTCAACCTACCCAACCCAATCCCCTAAAGTCCTTACAGCAAGGCACAATGATGGCAATGGCAACCGATATGAACAACGCCCAAGCTGTGGCGGCTGGCTTATTGCCCTGCTTTGGTTTTGAAATCACGGCTGCCAACGAACAGTTCCAAGTCAATGTTGCCGAGCTAAATACTGGACACGATATTCGTCTGGCTCGAGAAGTTGCATCGGGTATTCAAGAAGCGATGCGCCAGCTTGTTGAAAAAATAGATGGTCATATTGCTCAGCAAGACAGTGCGCCAACCAACGCAAATTAGGCAAAAGAGAGTTCTCGAGCCTTGAAAACTCGAGAACCAAAACCCGAGGCGATGGCAGTAATTTAGTGTTTTCCAAGCACATCGGTCAATAAATGCACCAATTTATCGCGCAGGGCAATAAATTGGCTCGAGCGGGTCAGTTCGGCTCGAGGGCGCGGACGGGCAAATGGGACATCGATAATTTCTTGAATTCTGGCTTTGGGACCATTGCTCATGACCACAATGCGGTCGGATAGATACAGTGCTTCGTCTATGTCGTGCGTTACCATCACGACGGTTTCCACGCCGCTTTCGCCAGTCCACATCTCGTTGAGTTTGTCTTGTAGTGTGCCGCGTGTCAGGGCATCCAATGCCCCAAAAGGCTCATCGAGCAGCAAAACCTTAGGGTGAGTCGCAAAAGCTCGAGCAATCGCCACACGCTGCTTCATACCGCCCGAGAGTTCGCTCGGGCGCTTGTCCTTGTGGGTCCAAAGGCTGACCGCCCGCAGAAAAATTTCGACCCGGGCTTTGACCTCGAGTGACGACAAGCTCGGACGGGCTGCCTCGAGTGCTTCAGAAACATTTTGATAAACACTAAGCCACGGCAACAGCGAGTAGTTCTGAAAAACCACCGCACGGTCTGGGCTAGGCTTTTCGATTTCTAAGCCATCGAGTTTGAGACTGCCTGTACTTGGCAACTCGAGACCCGCAATCAAAGACAAAAGCGTGCTTTTACCGCAACCAGAATGCCCAATTAAACTGACAAACTCACCTGTCTTAATCTCGAGGTTGACGTGTTCAATAGCCGTATACGACCCAAACGACTTAGAAACTCCACTAATCTCGAGTCCTTTGGCGCGTTGCAGATGGGCAGCCGTCAGCACGGCACTGGTGGAAATATCGCTGTACATTATAGCTCCTTCGGAGCGGTGAAAAGGTCAAAGGGTCAAAAGGTTAAAAGTAAAAAACCGTGGTTCTTAACTTTTTACCCTTTCTACTTTTTACCTTTTCCCCCTGCCTTTATACTGTGTAGGTGACTTTTTTCTGCGCCCATTCAAAAACTTTATCGAGCAGTAAGCCCGTGATGCCAATCACCAAAATGGCACTGATGACCTTTTCATAGGAGAGAGCGTTGTATGAATCCCAGACAAAAAAACCAATCCCACTTGCGCCCGAGAGCATTTCGGCAGCCACAATCACCATCCATGCGACACCAAAGGATAAACGCAAACCAGTTAAAATATGCGGTAAGGCAAATGGAATCAGCACTTGGCGGACATAGCGGTCTGGGGTAAAACTAAAGACTCGAGCCACATTTTTATAGTCTTTTGGCACACTGGCAACCCCAAAAGCGGTGTTTAAGACTGTAGACCACAGACTGGTAATAAAAATAACAAAAACCAAAGCGTTTGGCGTGGATTTCAGCGTGACTAAGGCAATCGGATACCAAGCCAGTGGCGAAACCGGACGCAAGACTTGGACAATTGGGTTCATCAGGCGCTGCATAAACGGCACACTGCCCATGACCATCCCAAGCGGAATCGCCACCAGACCACCAAGCAACCACCCGACCGAAACTCGAGCCAAACTCGACATCAATAAACGCCCAATACCTTGGTCGTTTGGTCCACCATAATGAAACGGGTCTTTGACCAAATCCCAAAAAACCACCGCCGTGGCTTGTGGTGTTGGCAAATCTGCGCCAACAAAATAACGAACAATGTACCAAAACCCAAGCACCATACCGATGCTTAACGCGCCAATCCCAAGGCTCGAGACAAACACAGGAATTTTGACTGGCTTAACCGCTTTGGTCTCGAGTGCCGTGGTGCTGATTTGCTGGTTCATATCACTCCTTTTGCGAAGGTTAAAAGGGAAAAAGTAGAAAAGCGACCATGCCCGATAGGTGTGTGCTTATAGTCAAAGGGTTAAAAGGATTACAGCTTTTTTTACTTTTAACCTTTTTACCCTTTGACCTTTTAACCCTAAATACTCTTGAGATACGCGGCTGGGTTGTTGGGGTCAAACTTGGTGCTGTCCAAACTGGTGCTAAAAGGTTTCATGTCGTCGGTTGGAATTGCAATGTTCATTTCTTTAGCGACATCTTCGTAGAGGTCTTGCATAATCAGTTTGCTGGCGATGGCTTTATAGTCTGGAGCGGTTTTTAAGTAACCAAAGCGCTGGTACTGCGCCAAGAACCAAATCGCATGGCTGAGGCGCGGGTAGGGGGTTTTACCGCCTCTAAAAAACTGCATTCGGTCATCGAGAAATTGCTTGACCCCAATTCCAGCCCCCATGTCGTAGCGTCCCTCGAGCCGCCCGCCAATCACGTCTGGGCTGGCATTGACATATTGGGCTTGTCCGATGGTGGCGGCGGCTTTGCGGATATTGGCAATGTTATCCAGCCATTGCCCAGCCTCGAGAATCGCCTTCATCAGTTTTTTGACGGTATCGTCTTGTTCGGCAAAGTCTTTATTAAGAACCAAGGCTTTTTCGGGGTGATGCTTCCAGATTTCTTGGCTGGTGATGGTTGTAAACCCGATGTCCTGAGCCACACCAACCCCGTTCCACGGCTCGCCAACGCTGTAGCCAATCATGTTGCCGACTTTCATATTGGAAACCATTTGCGGTGGTGGAATGGTGATGATTCTTTGTTTGCCACTGACGGTTGCATCTATGTCGGCAGCCGCCAGATAATTTCGCAACCAAATATCGTGTGTGCCACCCGGGAAAGTCATCGCAAAAGTCGTGTCTTTGCCTTCAGCAGCCAGTTTCTCGAGGGCAGGTTTGAGTTTTTTCGGGTCGCGCCCGACGCTGCTCAGGGCTTTACTGAGGGTAATGGCTTGACCGTTGTTGTTGAGAATCATGGCAATTTTCATCTCTTTGCCAGCTTGCCCACCAATGCCGGTATAAACGCTAAAGGGCATTCCAAATAAGCAGTGTCCACCTTGAATATCACCGTTGAGGATGCCATCGCGCAGGGCTGCCCACGAGGCTTGTTTGACGATTTCAACATCCAAGCCGTATTTCTTAAAGTAGCCCAGTTCTTTTGCCATAACCAAACTGGCACAGTCAGTCAGGGCAATAAACCCCAGCCGAATGGTTTTTTGGGCTGAACCGCGAGAAAAAATTTGCGGCACTGCAAAAGCAGCACTGGCAGCCGCAGCCGTTTTCATGAATTGCCGACGATTGATACTCATGTTTGACTCCTTATGGGCTTAAAAACAACAACTTCGGGTTGGTGAGGCGCAGCGAGCGAATCCACCAAGCGTTCAAGTCTGGCTGGCGTGACCTTAAAATCGGGCATTTTGCTGGTTGGGTCGAGGGTGCTTTTAGTCAGTCGGTTGGCATTCTCAAGACCCGCATAATGAAAAGTGCTAAAAACCGTATCTTCGCGGATGCCATCTTTAATCAGCACTTCAAATTCGGCACTGCCAGCCTCGGTCAGCACCCGCACTCGCTCGCCCGTTACAATGCCGTACCTCTGGGCAAGATTGGGGTGAATCTCGAGAACCGCATTTGGAGCTTTGGGATTGAGTTTTGGGTTGCGACGGGTTTGTGTGCCACTTTGATACTGATGAGCGTTGCGACCAGTGGTAAAAAAGACAGGGCGTTCAAAGCTGGCAAGCTCGGCGGGTAAACGGTACGCGACTGGCTCGAGGTGCGCCAAGCCATCTGGGTGAGCAAAACGAATCTTAAATGGCTCGGGCGTTCCAGCATGACCCAAGTCGGTACACGGATAAAAAATACCATTTGGCTCGAGTTTTTCGTAAGTAATGCCCGAATAATCAGCTTTTGAGCCTTTGGTGGCGGCGGCTAATTCTGTAAAAATTTCTCGAGGGTTAGCAAAGGCAAACTTTTCTGGCACACCAAGCAGCGCCGCCAAATCACAAAGAATTTGCCAGTCGGCTCGAGTTTCGCCCGGTAAATCGGCTACCCGCCGCCTTCGCAAAACCCGCCCCTCGAGGTTGGTCATTGTGCCATCTTCCTCGAGCCACATACTGCCGGGCAGCACCACATCGGCAAGTTGGGCGGTTTCGGATAAGAAAAAATCAATCACCACCAAATGCGCTAAGCTGCCTAAGTTACGAGTAATGACCGTGCTGTTGGCGGCACTGACGACGGGGTTTGAGCCAATCACCAATAAGCCCTGAATTTTTGTGCCACACGCCTCGAGTAATTCCTGAGCGCTCAAGCCTTTGCGCGGTAATTCGGACTCGGTAATGCCCCAAAAATCGGACATCAAGGCTCGAGCCATCGGGTCTTCGATCAAACGGTAGCCCGGTAACTGGTCGGCTTTCTGCCCATGTTCACGCCCGCCCTGACCATTGCCTTGACCAGTCAGAGGTGCATAAAAACCACCCATCGCCAGTGCCAAATTGATTAGCGCTTTAATCGTCTCGACTCCTCGAGAAGACTGCTCTGGACCACGCCCCGACAAAATCAGCAATTGAGTGGCGCTGTTGCCCATGACTCTGGCGGTTTCGAGAATGGTAACTGCATCTAAGCCACAACGGGCGGCTGCCCAAGCTGGCGTGCAGTAGCGGACACTGGTTGCTACTGCTTCCCAGCCAGAAACTCGAGCCTCGAGAAACGCTATATCAATCAGGTTTTCAGTCAACAAAACATGGAGTAAACCCAGTGCCAACGCCAAATCGCCGCCGGGTTGAACGGGCAAATGCAGTGTGCCAAGTTTGGTGCTTGGCGTGGCTCGAGGGTCTATAACGATAATTGGCGCACCATTTTTACGCGCCCGAGCCACAAACTGCGAAACTGGCGGCAGGGTTTCGGCTAAGTTACTGCCCCACAGCACAATGCAGCTTGCTTCGGCAACCTGCTCGAGTGGAAACGGCAGCCCCCTGTCCATGCCGTAGACTGCCCGCATGGCTGCGCCAGCGCTGCTCATGCAGTAGCGCCCGTTGTAGTCTATATTGGCGGTTTTTAAGGCAACTCGAGCAAACTTGCCAAGCAAATATGTTTTTTCGTTGGTCAGGCTGCCACCACCAAAAATCGCAAAAGCATTGCGCCCGTGTTGGCTTTGAATGCGCTGTATGTTGCTCGAGACTCGAGTTAAAGCCTCTTCCCAAGTGGCGGCTACAAGTTCGCCATTGTGGCGCACCAAAGGCGTGAGCAAGCGTTCTGCATGGTGTGGTTCTTCGAGGGCTGCCAAGCCTTTTTTGCAGACCGAACCTCGAGCCACAGGGCAAGCGGGAGTACTGCGAAGCGCCAGTAGCTCGTTGCCTTGGTGTTCGATTTCAAAAGTACACTGCACCGCGCAGTATGGACAGGTGGTTAAAGTGACTTGTGTGGGTTGCTCGAGGGTCATACAGCACCCCGAAACTCATAGGAGCGAACCTTGTGTTTCACATATTCCAACTCACATGATGTGGCATTTGGTTTTTGTCCTCCCCGCGAAACAGGGGAGGTGGCGAGCGAAGCGCGTCGGAGGGGTCTTGTACCGCGTAGCCTTGGTGCAAGACCCCCGCCGCTTAGACGGCGACCCCTACTTCGCAGGGGTAAAAATTTTGCGTTGCACACGAATTTCTTGATTAAGTCGAAGTATACGGGGACAAGCCCCTCCCCTACGGGATTATTTGGCTCATTTTGTAATTCGGCACGGCAAGGCTTAATCATCAGCTGCCTCGAGTTCTGGGGCTAACAAATGCGGCAAGTGTTCTCGAGTCAGCGCAATCAATTTTTCGGGCAGTTCAGAAATCGCTACTCGCTCGAGAATTTTTGTGGCAAGTTTAGCATTGCGTCCAATCATGCCACCGACATAAATATCGACCGCTTCGACCATCACGCCATTGTGTTTGACCTTCGTGCCTTGCAGCCCAAAATCGCCGATGTGATGACTGGCACAAGCGTGTTGACAACCGCTCCAATGAATCCGAATTGGCTCGAGCAGTGGCAAGGCATTTAACAATTCGGTCTCAAGGATGTGGCTGACTTCAAGCGCTCGGGTTTTGGTTTCGATGACTGCCAATGGGCAAAATTCAATACCCGTACAACTGACCACACCTTCGACAATTTTATTGGGGTAGGGCGTGTGGCGAACAAAAAACGGGTGTGCCAAAACCGTCTCGAGGTCAGCGGTTTTGATGTTTGGTAAAATTAGATTTTGCTCGATCGTAAAACGGGCTTCGCCAGTCCCAAATTGCTCGGCAAGGTCGGCTAACTCGAGCAAAGCTGTACCTGTGGTGCGCCCGACGGGTACATGAACGCCAATGTAATGTAAGCCCTCTTGTTTTTGCCGATTGACCCCAAGGTGCAAGCGCGGCGTGCCTTCAATCCGTAAATCTTCGCCAGCCGTTTCGAGGGTTTGCCCAAGGTGAGTCTCGAGCTCAGTACGGAATTTTTCGATGCCCCACAGCTCGAGTAACCATTTGAGGCGGGCTTTATGGCGTTCTTCGCGCAAGCCGTGCAGATGATAAATTTCGACAATGCCGCGTGTGATTGCAAGGGCTTGTTCGGGCAGTATCCACACATTCAATTCTCGAGCCAACATTGGGTGTTTGCCGCCAACTGCGCCACCAATCATGACGTTAAACCCCAGCACACCATTTTTTCGGGCGGGATACATTCCAATATCGTTGGTGCTTGCGCCCGTATCGTGAATATGACCAGTGATATGAATGTTCATTTTGCGCGGCAGATTAGCAGTCGCGGTGTTGCCTTGGTCAAAATTGGTAATCCAATCAGAAATCTGGCGGCAAATTGGTAAGGCATCTATCAATTCGCCAGCATCCAGTTGTGCCACGCTCGAGGTCACGACATTGCGGATGCTGTCCATACCATTTTGTAAACTGGTCAGGCGCACATCCCATAAGCGTTTATAGACTTCGGGGATATGACTGGTGTCGAGCCAGCGCAATTGGACTTGTTGGCGGGTGGTGATGTCTACTAAGTCGCGCCCAAAATCTTTAGCGATATTTGCCATGACCCGCAGTTGAGCGCTCGAGGCTACGCCACCAGCCACGCGAATACGCTGCATTAAGGTTGGTGGCTCGGTCTGTCTGTACCAAAAACCAAGCCATTTAATGCGCTGCTGGTCGTCTTTAGAAAGGTCATTCACAAGTGTGGCAGCCAAACGAGGAAACTCGTGCAGTAGCTCGAGTCCAGGTTTTTCGGTTTTAAGATGTTCAATTGGATTCATGACCCAGCGCACTCCCCATGCGCTGCTATGTTAGCCATAGTTTATGCAAATTGTCAATTCAAAATAAAACACTACGACTGTTATGATTGTACATTTTACAAAAAAATTGATCTATTTTGTAAAGTGTATTCAGTTTTTTGGACACTTTACAGAGCAAATTTTCGCAGAACGTGCGTTTGATTTTGGTTTTTGTGGCAAAAAAACAAAACATTGGACTCGAGCCAAATCCGAGTTTTGATTTAGACTTGACATCGGGTTTACCCGACGTTGCATCCTAAAAAAGCCAAAAGGAGGCAGATATGAATGGAATCAGCACAACCAAAGCCGAACTCGAGCAGATGCTTTTGCAGTTCAAGAATTTACTCGAGAACCCAGCTACCCAAGGTGTAGTCTTGGTGCTTTGCGACAACAACCAAGCCTTGGCACAGCAATTTATTGACTCAAACGATGGGCTTGGAATTGGTGAATTTTCTGAAATGGCAGCCGTCAGTCTCGAGACGGTGCGTCATTGGGTCGAGATGGGTCTGATTGAACCCCACAGCCTCAACGGCAAATTTAAGTTCTTGCCACCCAACTTGCTCGAGCTTCGCAGTGTCCAACAATGGCAAAAACTGGGTTTAACGCTTGAGGAAATTAAAAACCGTAAAAAGAATGGCACAATTTTTGTTCAGGAATCACCAATTCAAATTGGCTCGGAGACCATACCGCACGCCACGATTCAAATGCTACGAGACGACAACCCAGAAGCTCAGAAATTATTAGCCCAAACCACCAACGAAACCAATTTCGTGCGGTATTCCGAAGAAGAATCCGAAGCTCGAGGCATTCACCTCAATCATCTTCGATTAGATTACGACGCACAAATCCAGAAACTCGAGCAAAAGCAAATCGAGCTAAAAGCCCAACTCGAGAACGCAAAAAATTTGCGAGGCAAGTTGAATCAAATCACGCCATAAGTTTGTGGTGTACGGCTTTAGCCAGAACCTCAAGTGTCGAATCTGGAAAAGGTGAAACGCAACTAACGTTAATTTCGCACAGCACAAAAGAATCCTTGTCCATGTCAGAAAAAAGAAAATCTGCATCCCAAATCATTGGTAAATCTGTGGCTTTAATCTCGAGAATTTGACACAATTGCTGTAACCATTGGCTTTCCATAGATTGCCGAATCGCTTGGAATTCGACTTGATTCTCGGGGTAGTAAAGGCGCTCAGTGGGTAATCGTGCCACTTCGCCAAAAGGCATAGGGTAAAGCGCATTGATTTCTTGGTATCCAAAGCCAACCACTTTGTCTTGCACAAGGTAACAACGCACCATACCTTCGGTTAAACGATACTGGTACGTTTGGTCTATGATTTTTCCAGCATTGGCAAAGTATGGTTCTAACATCTGATAAAACGCTGCGAAACTCATGTCTATTTCAAGATTGGCTCGAGGCGCATGACGTACCCGTAACAAAGTGGCATCGGCGGGATGTGCTTGGACTTTCCAAACGCCAATTCCATCGTTGCCACGGTATTGCTTTAAGACTCGAGAACCCTTTTTTAAGTGATTCGGTAATTGCAATTGCAACTCGAATAGGGTGCTGTAAAGATGCGTTTCACAACCCCAAGTCATGTCTTTGGTTTTGAATAAAACTTCTTTTGTGCCTAGTTTTAGAATCATATCAGGATGCGTACTGACGTACACACCAGCCATTGCAATTTCACGCAGCATGACATCCAGTATGTGGCGGTTGCTGTCTTGTTGTAACGGATTAACCCAAACCAAAACAGCTTGTACTTGGTGTAATTGAATCTTAACTTCTGCGGCAACGACATCGTTATAAATAACACCAATTGGCTCGAGTCCAACGGCGCGTAAGGCTTGTGCCACAGCTTGGTAACGGCTTTGCTCGAGTGGCGGGGAATGTTCATCACCAGACCAGACAATGGCGACTTTCATACAGCTTCTGGTTGGTTAATCTGCGCGATAATCCCATCTGGGTGACGCAAAAATGCCATATGGACGCGACTATTTTCGTTAAAAAATGCCTCGCGCTCGTAGACGTACCCATCCTCCAGCAACTTTGCACAGGTGGCTTTTATATCGTCCACCACAAAAGCCATGTGCAGTAAACTTGGGGCTGGCATTCCAGAGACTTCGATAAGCTCGAGGTCTATGCCCGTGGCTGGATTGGTAATAAATGCAGTTGGCATCTGGTTGGAGTAGTGCTTACCGCGTCCGCGCAGCGTAAAGCCAAGAGTTTGATACAGAATAATTCCAGCTTCAACATTGTGGATGCCAAGGGCAACATGGTGTAATTTCATACCAGATTATACGTCAAAGCGGTAGACTCGAGCCATGTTTGACCTCTTGATCAAAAACGCCCGAATTGTAGACGGCAACAACAACCCGTGGTTTTGGGGCGAAGTGGCGCTAATGGCGGATAAAATCGTCGCCATTGGACACCCCAATAGCCTTGGGCAAACTCGAGCCACGCTGGATGCAGCAGGCTTGGTGCTTGCGCCCGGTTTTATCGATATTCAAAGCCACAGCATTGTGCCTTTAATGCGCGATGGGCGCTGCTTGGGCAAGATTTTTCAGGGGGTAACGCTCGAGGTCATGGGCGAAGGTTGGACTCCAGCCCCGTTTGGTGGACAACGCCAAACGCCTATCCCCTCGAGTTACCCTGTGCCAGACTTCTGGCTCGAGCAAGCCAAAACATGGACTCGATTCTCCGATTGGCTCGAGGCATTAGAAGGACAAGTCAGCCTCAACGTGGCTTCGTTTTTGGCAGGTGGCACACTGCGCGAATATGTTTGTGGAATGCGAATGGGCGAGGCTACCGCAGCCGAACTCAAGGCAATGCAGAATCTGACGGCTCAAGCCATGCAGGACGGGGCGATGGGCGTGGCATATGCACTCATTTATCCGCCGGATACCTATTGCAGCACTGCTGAAATTATCGAGGTTTGCAAGGTGGTGGCGCAATATGGTGGGATTTACATTACGCATTTACGCTCCGAGGGCGATTTATTTCTCGAGGCGCTGGATGAAGCGATTTTGATTGGACAACAAGCCCATATTCCGGTCGAGGTCTACCACTTAAAAGCCAGTGGTCAGCGCAACTGGCACAAAATGCCGCAAGCCCTTGAAATGTTTAAGGCGGCTCGAGACTCTGGGGTGGACATATCAGCTGATATGTACCCCTATGCCGCTTCGGGAACAGGTTTGGATGCGCTGCTTCCAACTTGGGTCAGCGCCAATGGGTTGTTTTGGCAGAACCTCGAGAATGCCGAGATTCAAGCTCAAATCCGTGCCGAGGTCTTGGCTGGCACAGGCGATATGAACACCAGCCGCCCGGAACAAATCATGCCTGTCGGTTTTCGTCGCCCAGAACATTTAGCTTATGTCGGTCTAAAACTTTCAGAAATCGCCGCCGCTCGAGGGCAGCACTGGATAGATATGGTGCTTGAGTTGCTGTTGCTCGAGCGCCAACGGATTGGCACAATTTATTTCACCATGACCGAGGAGAACTTGCGCTTACAGTTGCAACAGCCATTTGTCAAAATTTCTTCGGATGCTGGCGGACACGACCCAAGCACAGCCCTCGAGGCAGTTCATCCACGCGGCTATGGGACATTTCCTCGGGTGTTAAGTCGCTATGTACGCCAAGAAGGTTTACTGACGCTCGAGAATGCGATTCATAAAATGACGGGGATGGTGGCACAGCGCCTTGGGATAAAAAATCGCGGACAGATTGCGGTTGGCGCGTATGCCGATTTGGTCTTGTTTGACCCAGACACGATTACCGACTTAGCCACTTTCGAGCAGCCACATCAGTTAGCAGTCGGGGTGCAGGATGTCTGGGTCAATGGGGTGCGGGTTCTCGAGAATGCCGTACATACGGGCGCGACCCCCGGGCGGTTTGTGCGCGGCAGTGGCGCTAATTAAAAACTCGAGTCGCCACGACTTTTGGCGTAATCGGTAAGCCTTTCCAAACTTCTGGGGTCTCGAGTAACTCGAGTTTTGCCAGTTCTTTGTCCGCCGAGATATTCACCCCCCAAGTTCGGTAGCTCTCGGATTTAAGAGGATTGGCTGCATTTGGATTGATGTCTGGACTAAACCAACCACGAAAGCCAGTTTGCAAAACAATCGATTGCTCACTCGAGTCTTTGAAAGTGATTTTTAAGCTGTAATCACAACCACTGTTGCGGCAATACCATGGGTTTTGGCTGGTATCGGGGACAATAGAAGCCAAGTCGGCTGGGTTTTTGGGGTCTATCACACGGCGCAGATTGCCTGAGTAAGCAATTGGTTCGTAAATCTGAGTGGTCTCTGGGTGATAAGTAATGGTGTCTTGGTAACTGAGTTTAGGTTGCCCAGCAACTTCTGTAAACGTATCGGCAATGCTGGCAATGTTCGCCGTGACAATAATTGTTCGCACTGGCACGTCTCGGGTGATTGGTAAGCCATTGTCTAAACCATACAAGCCCTTATTGGTGGTTTTGGCTTCGACTGGCACAAAGCGCGAATCTAAACTGTCCCAACGGCTATAGCCAGTCGGGGTTACAAAAACCCGACCGCCATTATAGGTGCGTTGGTTGTTGCTGACCGTGGTTGTACCTTCAAAGTATTGCTGGATTAAACTGGCATTAAAATCCGAGAACATCGTGTATTTGTCGCCAGCCGCTTGGTCTCCAGCCCCAGACTGCATTGGGTCTTGTTTGATACAACGGTTTTCTTGGTCAAACTGCCGACCCATTGGAAAATTATCGGTAGCACAGTTCTTAAAGGTGCTGGCAGAACTTGGCACAATCGGGGCTAAAAACTGGTTTTTAAGTTGATCAAAGCCCCAACTCGAGCCTTTTAAGCTACCGCCAAGATATGGATATGTACCCGCCTGAAAACCATCGTTGGCATGGGGCATTCCAAAAGCATGACCAGCCTCGTGGACAAAAATACCAGCGTAAGCATAATCACCAGTGCCAAGGTTGCCACCGCCTAAACCACCGCCAGGGCTACTGTACTGACCAGCTTGGTTTGCCATCAGCAGTGGTGCATAATAATGACTACTCAACGACTCATCACCGTTTGCTTGCCGCATTGCCCCAAGGGTATCTAGAATCGCACTCATGACCGCATAAGCATCGCCTTGTTGTTCTTTATACAAGACTTTCTGGGCGGCTCGCCCGTCGCGTGGCTCGACAACAATATACGACCAGACGACTTTTTGTGCCGCGTGGTTCTGAATTTGCAAAATAGAAACAGGATGTTTAGCAAAGTATTCATCCGTGGTGGCTTGGTTGGCAGTGGCGGTGAGCGCCAATGGCACAGCCGTTTCATTCAAACCAAATAAGTAAAACGGCAAGGTCAGCATTGTAAATTCGCTTGGCGCACCAACCCGAATGGCTTGTGGCAAAGAAACCAACCCACCAACCCGAACCCGTAACTCGAGACCGGGTTGAACCCAGTTTTTCTCAAGCCGTGCCGAATACGCCGTACTGCTGTAGGCTGTACCGTTGCTTTCGGTTTTGGCTAAGGCACTTGGCGGATTCAGCGCCACTTCACCCAGTTTTTGACCACCCACCAAGGCTTCTAAGATAGGGTTGGTTTGGCTTACGTCAAAATCAATCAGCACCAAGGCTTGGCGGTTTCCAACCAAATGCAAGTTATATTTTGCCAATTTATCGCCAGTCCAGCTTTTGCCTTGGGGCGGAACGACATGGGTCTGGGCAAGCTCGAGTTGGCGAATAATTGGGGCGCTGCCCGTTGGCGATGGACTACAGGCGGCAACCAAAGCAAAAAAACCTAAGCCAAAAATAATGGATTTGAACACGTTTATAACTCCTTGATAGCTCGGGCAGTTTATAATTTCTCAAAAAGTTGTGTCTGTGAAATTTCCATAATTTTATGCCAAAACATCAAAGCGAGAAATCGCTAAACCGCGTATACTGTATTTTGTGAGCCAACCGAATCCACAATTATTGGTCGAACTGTACGAGTACAAGGTGGCTGATATGCTCGAGCGCCGTGACCCACGTGGCGGTAAGCAATCGGTGCGCGAATTGCGCGATGTCTTGAGCAGCACCACCTTATCCAGCCAATTGCTGCGGCGTTTTCGCACAGCCGACCGCACGCTGCGTGAAAAAAGTGCTGTACCAAGCAGCACGATGCACGTGATTGAACCCCAAGGTCTCGAGGTTGGAATTGGCGAAGGCTTTTTATTGACCGAGGCTGCTCCAGCCAACATCAACGAAGTGCCAGAAGTACCTGAATTTTTGGACGAAGAAGGCGAAGTCTTGCGGACTTTGGGGATGCGTATTTGGCGTGCCGAGTTATCCGAAGAACTGCTCGAGCAAGGTAAAAAATGGCGCTCCGAGAGCAATCGCTCAGTGCTGCGCTTGGTCTATGCGGTGCTGCATAACCTTGACCAGTATGCTGAGCAAGCCACCTTTGTTTCGGACTTAAATTTATCGAAATTAAAAGTCGCTTCGGCTGTGCCAGACCCCAACGACAATGTGATTCGGCTTTCAGACAGCGAAGCCGTGGATGGCTTAATGAGTTCCTTACTGCATCATATTTGGGATTTTTCGGTCGAGTACCCCAAGATTCGTCTGCCAGAAACCGAGGTCTTAGCCTACTTACGGCGTTTTGCGATGGCAGTAGCCAACGACCATTTGGCAGGCGAGCCACCGCCACCGATTCAGCCCAGCCCACGAGAAATCACCAGCACCATGGATCAGGTACGGCGCGAGAACATGAACCCCGAAGCCAAATCCGAAATGCTGGCTAAGCTCAATCGGCAACTCGAGCAAGCCGCCGCCAAAGAGCGCGAACAAGCCCAGAACTTGCAAAACGAACGCAAAATGCTGTTGGCAGCCGTGGAAACTTTGTTTACTTATTTAATCGAACGCCTGCCAGCCCGTTATGGCGGCAAAGACAAAGACGTGGGTTATCCAGTTCAGGTCTACGGCGCTCAAGCCGAATCGCGCCGCCTCGAGACCATTTTGCCCGATGCTCGGCAAGTGGTGGTACGTTTATCGCGCAGCACCGAATTTATTTTTGGACAAGTCAATTTGCAACTCATAAACCGCCCCGAGGGTTGGGTCGTGGCGCTTGGCGAAGCCGAGTACCCGATCCAAAATGGGGCAGTTGTGCCACTCGAGGGACGTGAAATTCGGCTTTTTACCGATAACGCTGGCGTAACGCCTTATGTCCTGATGCAACTGCACGACCGCGATGGTGGCGGCTTATGGCACTTGTTAGCGATTGCCAAATGCACCGCCGTACTGCTCGACCCATCTTATAGCTTTATGAATATGCGCTTGATGCGAGCCACCGTTTCTTGGATTCGAGACCGCCGCATCGAACCTCGAGAATACCATCCCGAGACTGGCACAACCTATGCCACCGCCCCAGAAGAAAACCTCTTAAAATATGCTCGCAACGCCTCGGAAAAAATCCTCGAGCGTTTACAGCGTTCGCCGGCTGGTACTCTCGAGAAAAGTTTTGCCACCGCCGCCGAAGTCCTCAACGAAGACGACAGCCACAACCGTGCTGACGTACTGGCACGAATTTTTGCCCAAGCCATGAAAACCCAAGCTGGCGAATTTATTGAAGGCTTGGAGTTACGTACCCCCGATGAAGTGATTTTGGTTTCCTACCGAGGCGAACCGATCACGGTTCGCATCATGGGACGCGCCTTTACGATTCGCACCGATAACTTAGGCAAGATGTACGCTTTTGCGCCCGGTTCGGGTGGGCGAGCTTTTGAAGATGTGCTGTCGTTGCTTGTACCTGGTGGATTTGTGATGTTTGCTCGAGATGGCTTACGAATCGCAGTTGGGTTTTTGCCGACACCTTAGAGCGGGTCAAAAGGGGAAAGGTTTTATGAGTGTGTCTTTGCATCTGAAAGCCAAACTCGAGATGGTGCAAAATTGTCTCGAGCCTTTGCTTTTGTCAGACTCGAGTGCGGTGCTTGTGCCGCGTTTGGAGTGGGTTAGTGTTTATGCCGAGCAACTCTCTGACGACATCGGCGACATCGAAGAATTGGCTTTGCCACTCTCAGAAATGAGCGAAGTGATTGCTGTTGTAGAAGAGCGAGTCTACCGTTTTGTCAAAGGCGCACTCCAAAATCTCGAGCAAACCCCCAACGAACTACCCAAAGAAGCGCTTGCCGATTTTAGCACCATTCAAGCCCTTGCTCAAGCCGGATTGTTACCAATTGGCACAATGACCCTCGAGAACGAAGCCGAAAAGCCCAGTTTAGCCGAATTTTTCGGGCGCAGCCAAGACGAGTAGGGCAAGGGGAAAAGGGCAAGGGGGGAAAGGGCAAGGGGGGAAAGGGCAAGGGTTAAAAGGGGAAAAGGTTAAAAGGTCAAAAGTAGGAGGGCTTCACTTTTAACCTTTTCTACTTTTAACCTTTTAACCCTGCTTTAGAGTGGGATATTATCGTGCTTCTTAAACGGGCGCACTTCTTGCTTGCCATGCAGCATCTCGAGGTGCAAAATTAAATGGATTCGGGTGTCTTCTGGGTGAATCACATCATCTATGTAGCCTCGAGCGGCGGCAACATAGGGGTTATCAAAAGCGGCTTTGTACTCGGCAATTTTTTCGGCTCGAGTCGCGGCTTGGTTGTCGGACTTTAAGATTTCTCGGCGATAAATAATGTTGGCTGCGCCTTCTGCTCCCATGACCGCCACGGCTGCATTTGGAAATGCCAACACCACATCTGCGCCCATGTCGCGGCTGTTCATGGCGAGGTATGCGCCACCATAGCTTTTGCGGGTAATCAGCGTAATTTTTGGCACACTGGCTTCGGCATAAGCATAGAGCATTTTTGCGCCGTGGCGGATAATCCCTTGGTGTTCTTGGGTCACACCCGGCAAAAAACCAGTTACGTCCACCAAAGTCACTATCGGGACATTATAACAATCGCAAGTGCGAATAAATCGTGCCGCTTTGTCCGAGGCATCTATGTTTAAGACTCCAGCCATAAAGCGCGGATTATTGGCAACAATCCCGACCGAGCGACCGCCCAAACGCGCAAAACCGCAAATCATGTTCTTAGCAAAATGCGGCTGAGTCTCGAGGAAATCCGAGTCATCCACAATTTCAAGAATAACGTTGTGCATCGGGTACGGTTTACGCTGGTCTGGATGAATAATCTCGAGCAAACGCGGAGTTTTGCGCTGTTTGGAATCCTTAGAAATTTGCAAAGGTGTGGTTTGTTTGGCATTGCTTGGCAAGTACGACAACAACAGCTTTATTTTCTCGAGGACATCGCGGTCGTTGTTGCCTTCCAGATGACAGACCCCAGATTTAGAACTGTGGACATCTGCGCCACCGAGTTCCTCGAAGGTCACATCTTCTCGAGTCACGCTTTTTATTACTTCTGGACCAGTGATAAACATATAGCTGCTGCCTCGAGCCATAACAATAAAATCGGTCAGGGCTGGGCTATAGACTGCACCTCCGGCACATGGACCAAGAATCGCACTGATTTGTGGCACGACCCCACTGTAAATCGCATTGCGATAAAAAATTTCGCCGTACCCAGATAAACTGTCCACGCCTTCTTGAATCCTTGCGCCAGCCGAATCATTTAAGCCAATAATCGGACAGCCAACTTTGACCGCTAAATCCATGACCTTGGTGATTTTAGCGGCGTTCATTTTGCCAAGGCTACCGCCCAACACCGTAAAATCTTGACTAAAAACACAGACTTTGCGTCCATGAACTGTACCAAAGCCTGTGACCACGCCTTCGCCCGGTACATCCACACCTGCCATTAAGTGGCTCTCGAGGTGTTCGACAAAAACACTGGTTTCAACAAAACTGCCTGTGTCCAAAAGCACTTCGATTCGTTCTCGAGCGGTCAGTTTACCTTGGTCGTGTTGTTTTTTTTGTTTTTCAAAACCTCCACCAAGGTGCAGGGCTTTGCGCCGTTCTTCCATCTCGGCGAGGGCGGCTTGGAAAAAACCAACAGCGTTATCAGACATTACGAAATTCTACTATTTTTCCACATCTCGAGGAGTTCTGTTACGGTTTGGGTATTGGTGGCTTCAATAAGGCTACGCCGTGGAATCTCGAGCGGCGTGTCGGTCATGAGGTGTGGCAGGATTTCGCTGCTTTGGGGTTGCCACGTCTCGAGCCATGTTTGCGGCACAGCATTTGGCAATTGGATATGCTCGAGGGCTGCGTACAATTCTGCCCAGATTCGCGGCACAGCATGAAGCGTGGCATAACCACCGCCGCCCGTAGCAAGTATTTTTCCATTGGTGTACTGGGCTGCCAGTTGCACAATTAAGCGGTAGGCTTTGGCGTAGCCTTGGGTGGTCAGACCCAAATCTGCCAGTGGGTCAAATTCATGTGCATCTGCGCCACCTTGCAACACCAGCACATCGGGCTTAAACCATGAAAGCGCCGGCGTAAGAACCCGCTCTAATACCTCAAGAAACGACTCATCTTGGGTGTACGGCTCGAGCGGCACGTTGAGGCTGTAGCCCATGCCAGCGCCGCGTCCGAGTTCATAAGTTGCGCCAGTCCCCGGAAATAAATAGCGCCCCGTTTCGTGCAAAGAAATCGTTAAGACATTGTTTTCGCTGTAATGCAGCCATTGCACACCATCGCCGTGATGTGCGTCTATATCGAGGTACGCGACCCGTAAACCTTGCGCCGTCAAATGCCGAATCGCAATAGACAAGTCGTTGTAGACACAAAAACCACTGCCTGAAGCCAATTGCGCGTGATGCAAGCCACCAGCTAAACTCAGCACTTTTTGGGCAATGCCAGAAGCAATCAGCCGTGCGCCCTCGAGTGTGCCACCACAAACCGAAGCTGTGGCATTGTGCATTCCAGCAAAAATTGGTGTGTCGGACGTTCCAATGCCGTACTCGAGCGCATCTGGCACAGACTCAAGGTTCGAGGCTCGCATCACGCGCTGCACATAACCACGCGAATGGGTGGTCAAAATATCTTCAAGACTGGCTGGTAAAAAATCTTTGACCAAAAGCGGCACACCAAAGCACTCAAGTAAATGCTTAACGGCCTCAGGGCGAATACTCTTGAACGGATGATGCTGCCCAAGGTCGTAAGAAAGCGTGACAGGATTAAATAAAAAGGTCGTCATCCGCGCAGCCCACCTTCGAGAAAACGCAAACGGTCAAATTCTGCTTTTAATTCTTCGCTTGCGCCCTCACCCACTCGAGCCATGAGGGAATTACCGGGATAGTAGGCAATTTCGGGGTCATCGGTCTTAAAAATCTGAAAGCCAACACTGCCATACATCCGCTCGAGTAATTTGCGGTAAGCATGGCTGGTCAAACCCGTGTTATCCAAATCAAAATGCCACTGGTAAATCGTGGCTATCACAATTTTATTGTTGTACCGCCCAGTCCCAATACCAACCTCGAGCAGTGTCCGCGCCAAATGCCGCCCACGATGGGTTTTACTGGTCTCGACCGCCCCCAACTCGAGCAAGCCAGCCACTCGAGAACCGCTCCAACGTTCAATTTCATCTGGTGGATGAAAAGTCGCATAGCCAATAATCCGATGTGCCAATTTAGCAATGCAAACGCAACTATCGTCAGAATTAGCAATGCTGACCAGCGCTTCTTTTTGCAATTCGGGTTCTCGAAAAACATTGAGGCTTTGTTCCATCTCGAGCCGCGCAATTAAATTCGGGTCGGCACAAGGCAGCACTTCGATACTGCCATACGGACTCGAGATTAGACGCATAAGGCTATTCTACTGTTTTAATTGGTCTCGAGTCGTCCGAAACCCAATCTGACCAACTGCCTGCATAGAGTTTCGCACCGTGCAGCCCACCAAGCTCGAGCGAAAGCAAATTGGCACAAGCACTGACCCCACTACCGCAATACACAATCGTGTCCGCAGCAGTCTCGAGGTCAAAGCGTTGGCGTTGGGCGTTGGCATCTTTCCAAAAGCCATTTTCCAGAGCGCTTGCCCAGACTATATTTTGGGCATCTGGGATATGCCCAGCTTTTTTATCGAGCGGTTCGATTTCGCCACGGTAACGTTCTGGCGCTCGAGAATCAATTAAAATTGTGCCAGTTGCTCGAGTTGCCACATCCTCGGCACTTGCTAACATCTCTGGGCGCACTCGAGGAACAAAAAGGCTTTTAGGATGTGCTGGCGTGTCAGTCTCGAGCGAACCCGTCCACGCACCAATCCCACCATCCAAAACTTTTACTTGGTCATGCCCAAGGTAACGCAGCAACCACCACAAATGCGCCGCGTAAAACCCCTGCCCAGAACTTGGGTCGTCGTAAGCCACAATTAAATGCTGGTTGCCAATGCCAAGGCTCGAGAGTCGGGCTGCCAAAATTTCTGGGTTTGGCAGAGGATGCCGCCCTCCTGTGCCATTTGGGTGTTTGGCACTCGAGAGGTCGGTTTCTAAGTCCAAAAAAATGGCGTTTGGGATATGCCCAGCAAGGTACGCCTCGAGACCTACCGAAGGTTTGCCCAGCCAAAAACGTGTGTCCACAATCCGAATATCTGGGTTTCTAATGTTCTCGAGCAGCCAAGTTGAACTTACGAGTGGATTCATGCTTTATTATGCACAATTTCTGCCCATGCCGCCAAATAATCTACCGTCCAGTGCATTAGTTTTTCGACGCTACCGACTGTAAAATACTCGTCGGGCGCATGAGCGCGGTCGCCGTGTCCCGTCCCCGCTATCGAAAACGGAATTTGCTTCCCGAGTGTGGTCAGTAAACTGGCTGGACAACAATTATTGGCAATTGCCCAAACCGAAAGCGGTACTTGGTGGGCGGCGGCGACCACTCGAGCTGCTTGGAGCAAAGTGTCATCGGCTTCGGGCAGCGCGGCGGCGGCGCTATAACCACGCAACTGGCGCAACTTGACCATATTGTGACCGCGCTTATTCAAATGCTCTTGCACCAAATCTGCCACCTCTTCTGGGGTCACTCCCGGCGGAAAACGAATGTCCACTTTGGCTCGAGCCTTGCCTGGCATATTGGTGTAGTACACATCGTCTTGGTAGCCGCCTTGCACACCCTGAACATTGATTGTGGCTGCCAACATATAGTGGGCTAAATGCTCGGAGAGGCGCTTGCCACCTAAAAACTTTTTGACATTCAAGTTGTGCAACATATTGGCTTCCCACTGCGGGTTATCCAAAAATAATTGCTCGAGTTGCTGTACTTCGGGGCTATCGGGCTGGACTGGAAGCTCGAGGCGTTCGGTCAAACCATCCACAGTCAGGCGCTGCTCGTCGGTGTAGAGCGTGCCAAGGGCTCTGACCAAGCGCATTAGGGGCGCATCTATCCAAGCGCTGTTGCCCGCCCAGACGTGGCGCGAATCAGCCGTACCGCCCCATGCTCCGCCGTTGCACTCGAGGGTCGCAAAGAGTGTTCCCTTAAAAGCCCGGCGCAGCGTCATTGTGCCAGCGCTGTTTTGCTGCATACAAGGCAGCCATGCACCCTGAGCTTTCTCGAGGAGTTCGCGGTGCTGTTCGACAAAAGCCGCCATGCTGGGGCTGCCAATTTCTTCTTCGCCTTCGATTAAGTAAATTAAGTTTACTGGCATTTCTGTGCCGCTCTCGAGGATGGCAGCCACACCAAGAATACTTGCCAACACGGGTCCTTTATGGTTATTCGCGCCGCGCCCAACCACAATCTGCCCAAGGTGCGGCAATAACCCAAGGTCAGCAGCTTCAACAATCCGCGCCTCGAGTGGCGGCACAGACCATTCTTCTTCCCAAGTCGGGGTGATGTCGTACAAGCCATAAACCAGTAACCACGGTGCATTGGGGTTACTCGAGCGAACTGTCCCCATCACCATTGGATGCCCAGCCGTTGGGTAAACGGCTGCATCTGGCGCGATGCGTTGCAAAAGATTCTTGGCGTATTCCGCACCCTCGAGTATTCCCACGCCCGTATCGGAAAAACTTGGTACGCGAATCCAGTCGCGCACCGCCTCGAGTGATTCGGTGGCTCGAGACGTAATTAAATCGTGGGTGATTTTATAATCATTCATTTTTTATCAATCCCTAATTGGTTGCGCCATTGTGCAATACTTTTTCCAAGTACCTGATTTTGCAGTGTTTTGGGGTAAAAGATTGTATTAATTTGAGAGTCGTAAATACGCCAGATTTTACCAAAATTATCTGATTCTTTTTCAAAAACTGTGCCTTTCAGTTGATAGGCAACACTTTTTGTTTTGGTTTTATTCAAAGCAGCTTCGGCAGTAGGAGGAAGTTCGATTCGCCTAGCAGCCGAAACGTTACCTTGGTTAAATTCTCGTACACCACCTGCTAACCAGATGTTATCACGGCGCTGGGCTAAAGCTCGAGCATTGCCAATATAGGGTTCTAAAAGTTTTGGCGTACCAGAAATAAGTTTGGTCATGCACCACGGAAAAAGTACCAGCAGGGAATCATCACGAATAAGATTGGGCGCAGCTTCAAAGCGAGCCGTAATGTCGTCAATTGCAAATACAAACCATGATTTTATTTCGATAGATAAAAGAAAACGCTTATGCTGACGGTCAACCAAGTATAAATCTGGGAATTGTACTGCGTTGCGAACAAATTCTAAATTAGGGTCGGTTGTCCAACTGCTTTTCAAAGCAGAATTCAGTTGTGTACCAATAAGCTCTTCAATACCTTGCCCAACGTAATTGTTAAAGCGATTAAGCAACCCAAGATACCCTTTGCATTGTTGAGCCAAAGTTTCTTCTTCATCATTATGGCTTGCCAAATTTGCTGTCTCCAATTCAATCGCTTCAAACCGAGGCATTGAAATCTCGAGGTCATCATGTAAAAGCATTCCCGCCAAACCAAAAATCGCTTTTTTTATTCGTGCAGTCATGTCTGGATGGGTAGACTCGAGTAATCCAGTCGCAAAATGGTATTCGGTTTGTTGAGTCAAACTCAGTGTTTTCATACGATTTCCTCTATGTACTCGAGAATGTCGCTAACTTGAATGGTTTTACCAGTCAATTGCCGTAAGCCCAAAATCACAAGGGACAGGGTACTTAAATCAACTCGAGTTGGTTCTTGTCCAATCCGTACTAAACGATAAATTGTATTTGGACGGGTTTTTTCAGCAAGGATACGGGCTAGTGCGTAAGCACTTTTTCCTTCTTGCTCGAGCAAAGAACGAAGTTTCCAACGGGTTTTTGGCATGATACACAGTAACCGACACGCTTTATCTGTTACCAGTTGCGCTATTTGTTACCATGATATGATGGTTGTATGTCCGTTTCTGTGCTGACTCAAGCAATGCCAAGCCGTTTTGAACCCCAAACCATTCAAAGCGCCCAGGTGTTTTTAGCTGATGCCTTGGATGTTTATTCGCTTTGGGCAACTCCGACCATTATTTTTTCAGATGGAGCGTATGGTATCGGTGGTTTTGCTGGCGACCCCGTTCAGCCATCGGGTTTACGAGAATGGTACGAACCTCATGTGCGTCAATGGTCAGCCAAAGCCAATGGTCAAACAACCCTTTGGTTCTGGAATACCGAAGTTGGTTGGGCAACTGTTCATCCCTTGCTACTCGAGTATGGCTGGGAATACCGTGGCTGTAATATATGGGATAAAGGCATTGGACATATTGCTGGAAATGCCAATACCAAAACCTTACGAAAATTTCCTGTTGTCACCGAAGTATGCGCTCATTACACCAAAGCAGTTCGTTTTGATTTTCAGGGACAGCAGCTTTCGATGCAGCAATGGTTACGCGCCGAGTGGTTACGGACAGGCTTACCGTTAAGTAAAACTAATCAGGCTTGTGGTGTGGTAAATGCGGCTACCCGAAAATACTTTACCAATTGCCACTTATGGTATTACCCTCCCGTAGAAATGTTTGAAAAAATTGTTGAATATGCCAATCGTTACGGAGAGCTTTCCCAACGACCCTATTTTTCAGTCAATGGTCTCGAGCCACTATCGGCTTTAGAATGGGGGCAAATGCGAGCAAAATTTAAGCTCGAGTACGGGATTACCAATGTTTGGTCTACACCACCAGTGCGTGGCACGGAACGACTCAAAAACAGTCATGGTACACTCCACGCCAATCAAAAGCCACTTTCTTTAACTGAACGTTTAATTCTTGCAACTTCTGAACCCAACGACATCATTTGGGAACCATTCGGTGGACTTGCCACCGCAGCCCTAGCCGCAATTCTCAATGACCGTCAGTGCCTAACTGCCGAGATTTCAGAATCTACCTATAAAGACGCAATTCAAAGACTACGGCTCGAGTCAGAGCGCCTTGCTTTGAATTTCTAATCTTTGAATTTAGGTCTGGTTCATAACGCCTCGGCAGCCGCAAAACCAGCTTCAAGGTCTGCCCAGAGGTCTTCAGGATGCTCGAGTCCAATGCTCAGGCGAATCAAATTTTTAGGCACATCAAAACGCACAAATGGATTGAGCGAGTCGCGCCGTTGAAAGCCCAGTACCGCCGGAAAAACCAGACTCTCAAAGCCGCCCCAACTGACCCCGAGCTTAAAATACTCGAGCCGATTAATAAAGCGCTTGATTGCGTCAGTATCGGCTTTAATTTCAAAACTCAATAAGCCACTTGTGCCATCTAGCCGTGCCGCCAAGTCGCGTTGGGCAAAACTTTTTAAGCCCGGATAGTTTACTCGAGCTACCAGAGCATGAGCTTCTAAGCGCGAGGCAAACTCGAGCGCACTTTTTTGGTGGGCTGCCATCCGCAAGGGTAAGGTTCGTAAGCCGCGCAACAACAACCAAGCCTCGAATGGCGCAAGTTTCCCGCCCAGCACCGTATACTCGAGCGCGTTGATGCGTTTAATGTCGGCACTGCGCCCGACCAGCACACCCGCCACAGTATCCGAATGTCCACCAATGTATTTGGAGGCGCTGTGCAGTACCATGTCTATGCCGTACTCGAGCGGACGCTGGAAAATCGGAGTTGCCCACGAATTGTCTATGATGGTAAAGACCCCGTGTTCTTTGGCTAAGGCTGCCACAGCACTTAAATCTTGCAAATGAAAAAGCAGACTACTTGGACTCTCGAGGTAGAGTAAACTCGCACCAGGCAAGGCTCGAGCAATCGCATCTAAGTCGCGTCCGTCTACAAACTCAACTTCGATGCCGTAGCGTGGCGCAAGTTGGGTCAGGAACTTAAAAGCATCGGGGTAACAGCCCTCGACACAAACCACCCGTGACCCTGTTTGGGTCTGTGCCAAAATGGCGGTGCTGATGGCTGCCATGCCGCTCGAGAAGGCTCGGGCTTGTTCACCACGCTCGAGTTCAGCCATTTTCTGCTCGAAGACCTCGACGCTTGGGTTGTTACCACGTGAATACAGATGATGGCTGTCCGAGTCTACAAAGGCGGATTCCATTTGCTCAAAGGATTCAAACGTAAACAACGAAGTCTGATAAATCGGTGGGACAACCGCTCCAAACGGGTAGCTCGAGTCGTGTGCCAGAATTGTTTGTGGATGACTCGATTTAGCCATGTTTACGAGCCTGCCCCGGCAATGGGAGCGTGCAACTGACGCAACAGTGCATACTCGTCAAAGACCGTCCACTCGCGCACAACCTTACCGCCCTGCAACCATGTGTGGGTCATCCCGAGCAAGCGTATCGGGCGACCACTAACTGGACCATACGCTCCAGGACCTTCGTGTGTACCTCGCAGTGTCCAGCGCGTCGCCACGCGCCAGCCGCGTGTTACATTACCGAGTACCGCAAGATGATCAATGGTAAGGCTCAAATCAGGAAACTGCGCCAGCAATCCCAGCACATAGCCCTCGTAATCGCCGTGTCCGTACAGCGCCCGCCCGCCTGGAACCCAAGCAACCATGCCGACAGCAAAATGTTCGCGCACCAAGTTGATCATCCGTGCATTAAAAATGTTATGCAGCAAAGCCCGCACAAAGCCCTCGGGGTTCTCGGAACTTGGTACATCCAGAAATGTCGGCGCAAACTGCCCAAGCCTCTGACCACTTTCGCTGGCGGGCAGCGCAGGGAGCGGCGCGGAACTCCGAGCCAGAGCCAGTGGGTCGTACCCAAGTTGGCGCAGTTCTGCACCCATGTCCGAAGCAATCCATTCCTCATAGATGCGGTTCTCGCGTATGGCGCAGTCAGCTACCACCCACCGTCCAATGCGGCGGTTGGTGGGCGGTCCAAAATCGGTGTGACCTGTATTCACACCAACCGTAAAAATGCGATGCGAAGTATAGAACCCACCCTGACCATCAGCGCACCAAATCACATCGTCGGCAAACGAACGGTAATCGCTAAAAGCCGCCAGCCGCTTCAAAGTTCCACGCACCACCGCCTCCGCGCCGTAAGTCAGACCGAGCGTGCTGTGCATTGTGACATTACTGGCATAATGGGTGTAGATTAAGCCCACAGCCCGTTCCTCCCAGATGCGGTGCGTGCAGCGCACAATGTAATCCACAATGTCAACATAATGCGCCTCGAAACCCTCGAGTGCTTGGTGTCGTTCTGTGCCCGTTGCCAATGCAAAATCAGAGATGTCGGGATGATTGGCAAAGTCAAAATTGATTTCGTCACTCATTTGTGGTCTCCTAAGTGAGCAAATAAATCTACGCCAAACTGCAAGAATAGATTGGGCAAATCAATAATCACCCAGTTTTCGGCTAATAAATTCTGCTCGCGCCGCCAAAAATCCATGACCCGCATACTGATTTCCTTACCCGTGGCTGGTGTTCCAAGGTACGTCCCAAGGTGGGTTGCGCCCAAACTTGGATAGCCACCCGAAGCCACATAATGCCCCTCGGCGATTAACCCAATGCGTTTGACACTCGAGAAATTGCCGCTTCGGTCTGGGAAGGCTTGCAAAAAATGGGCTTGATGGTACTGCTCAAAACCCGCCAGACCTCTGCCTGTGCCGATACCACTGGGTCCGTACCACATCATCTCTGGAGACCAGAAACGGTTCATTCCCATCGAGGCTAAGGTTTTTTGGTCGTACTGCCCCAGACCATTTGCCATGGCAATCACCAAATCACGGCTTTGCTGACTGGCTGCTGGGTCGGTCATTTCAAAGCGCACACCATCGTGGGTGCGTGGCGCTAAGACCAGCCCCTCTGCCCCAGCCCCTTGCAAAGGCGAAAACCCAACTTGGCGCATCAGGTCTAAAAAATCGAGTAAAATATAGGCTTTGCTCACCTTCCCAGCCTCGAGTTTGTAAAATTCTCCGTAACGCAACCGTACTGCCCCTTGATTAGCTGGAATACCAAACAGGTCTTGGCTAAACGTACCAACATAATGCCCATGTGCTGCCACCAGCAAATCGCCTTTTGGGTTCTCGCCAACTAAAAAAATATCATCGTGCCGCTCTAAATCTGGCAAACTTTCTTGCAGTGGCTCGAGCCACGAAGTCTGCACGGCTTTGATGCCCACAAGGGTATTGATTGGATGTGAGACACAAAATTCAACTTCGGGGGTCAGCATTTGTTCGAGCGACTGAACTGTCAAAGAATGTAACCATGCCCAGAGGCGCTGCTTATGATCAATCATTTAAGACCACCTAACCCTTAACCGCTCCAGCAGTTAAGCCCTTAATCAAGAATTTTTGTAAGTACAAGACAATAATTACCATTGGAATCGCAATGCTGATTGCTCCAGCCGCCGAAATACTCCAGTAGCGCAAATCCTCCGCCCCAAATTGTGAAATCGCCACGGGCATGGTCACGGCGTTGGTGGCGGTTAGAATCAGGGGAATTAGAAATTCGTTGTAAGCCAGTAACATACTAAAAATACTGGCGGTGACGATGCCCGGTCCCATAATTGGCACAATCACATACCAAAAGGCTTGAAAGCGGCTGCAACCATCCACCATCGCGCTTTCCTCGAGTGAGTCTGGAATTTCTTGGAAAAAACTGCGGAGCATCCAGATCGTAAATGGCTGGTTAATCGCCACCAGTACCAGAATCAGCAGCAGTTGGGTGTCGTGCAGACCAGTAAGGCGTGCCAAGTAATAAAACGGCAGTAAAAAAGTTAGGCGTGGCAAAGCGCGAAAAACAAAGGCAGCAAATAAAATCCAGAACCCAGCCGCACGGTTGTACCGCGCCAGTCCGTAGCCAGCAAAGCAACCAACGGTAATTGAAATGGTGACTGTGCCAAAGGTAACAATTGCACTGTTGATTAAATACTTACTAAAACCTTCTTCAATCCATAACGTTTGGTACGCCACCAAAGTTGGCTTAAAAACCCAGACGGGCGGCAATGCAAAAGCATCCACGACTTCCTTGATGCTGATTAAAAAAGTCCAGAAGAATGGAAAAATGGCGAGAATTGTCCAGACCGACAAAACCGCGTAAGCAATAGCAGAAAAAAGCGCTTGGCTCGAGGTGCGGCTGTGTGATTTCATTTTTTCCCCACAATATCAAAGTACGTTTGCCGCAGAAACGGGTAGAGGAGCGTGATAATCACTATCACGGCTAAGACAATCGAAGCACTGGCACGCCCAAGCAATTGTTCTTGAAACGCCACGCTGTAGGTGTAATACATGATGGTTGCGGTGGCGTTGCCGGGTCCGCCTTGGGTCATGACCGCCACGCTATCAAAAAGCCTGTAGGCATCCATGATGTTGACCATGCCAATAAAAATAAAAATTGGACGCAAGTACGGAATCATCACAAAACGCACCCGTTGCCACCAAGTCGCACCATCCATAATTGCCGCTTCGATGGGGTCGGCTGGCATGGCTTGTAACCCCGCGTAAAGCATCAGCATGATAAACGGCACTGCGCCCCAAATACCGTAACCAATCAGCAGCCCTCGAGCCGCCGTCGCATCGGCATACCACTGGATATTGACCCCGATGTTCGAGAGCAGCCACGTAATCACGCCTCTGTCCTTAAAAAGCCAACTGATGGCGAGTGTCCCAACGACCGGTGTAACGATGTACGGCACAAGATACAAACTGATAAAAAAGCGCTTTAGGGCTGTGATTTCGTTGAGAATTAACGCCAAGCCAAAACCCAGTAAAATCTGAATTGGAATACTGACCACCATATAAAAAAGTGTAAAACCCAAGGCAGACCAAAAACGGCTATCCTCGAGAATCCGCGTGTAATTTAAGAAGCCAATAAATTTAGGTTCGACCCCAAAATTGAAATTAAAAAAACTGAGGTAAATGGTGGTGAAAAGTGGAAAGACCATTAAAACAGTCATGACCACCACGCTTGGCGAAACAAAAGCCCAGAATTCTCGAGGTTTCAAATCATCACCTACTTTTAAGGAAGAGGGTTCTCGAGAAAGGAATGGTTTCAATCACTTTCCGATTTAGGAATGTTGGACAGTCCCTAAAAATAGACAGGAACAATTTCTAAAAAAACAGGGCGGACACGGGCGACCATGCCCGCTAGGTGCGTGTTTATGGTCAAGAAAGGGTCCGCCCCTACGAAAATGGAACTTGGTTTTTGCTACATTTTATTTAATAAAACCTTGGACTCGCATTTCGTCCTCGGTCTTTTTGGCAGCCAAGTCAAGCGCCGCTTTGAGGTCGGTTTTATTGACCAGTGCAAGGCGCAATTCGTTGCCCAGAATGGTGGTGGCAATGCCTTGGTACGGCACGGCTGGGCGCAGTGCGACAGCCTGACGGGCATTGCTGGCGGCGGCGACCCATGCACGGTTTTTAGCCACCAAACTTGGATTGGTGGCAATGCTATCGCGGCTGACCATACCAAAATTAGCCGCGTTGGTTTGGTTACTTTTACCAAGCATTTCCATAATCACACGGAAAGCCAAATCAGCATCCACTTTGCTCGAGGCAGCGATGGCGAGCGCATCACCTTCGGCAGTGTTTGCACCAAGTCCACCAGCCACAATCTTAAAGGCTGGGGCATAGTCAATTTTACCAACCACTCGAGAAACTTTTTCGTCTTCCATGGCGGAGGCTCGAGTAATCCAGATTTTAGAAAGCGCGATGTCGCCTTGTTGCAAACCAACCATGACATCATCGTTGGAGTAATTCAGCACAGCAGGAGGCATAAACTCAAGCCATTCACGAATGGCTTGGGCAGCTTTCAGACCATTGGCATTGTTAAAAACTGGTTTACGGTTCTTATCAAACCACACGCCACCAAGCGCCGCATAGTTGCTGTGGAATTCGCCAGCCAAACCGCCACCGCCCAAAGCCAATGCCATTGGGTACTTGGTTTTACCAGCTTTTTTGAGCGTCTCGAGTCCAGCGCTGAGTTCATCAAGGGTTTTAGCGGGTTTTAAGTTCAGTTCGGCAAAAATATCCTTGCGGAAAAACTGGACTTGGGTATTAAAGTTGACGGGAATGGCAAATTGACGCACCCCCAAAGTGGTATTGGCAATCAATTTATCGCTGATGTCGTCGAGATTATAGGTGCGCTTATACTTGGCAATCAAAGAATTTAAGGGCAATAACCAGCCTTTAGAACCCCAGTCTGCGACCAAGCGTGGATTGACGTGTAAAATCTGATATGGCGAGCTACCCGTTGCCAAGGCAGTATTAACTTGGGTTTCATACTGAGCGGGTTGTAAGAAACTGGTTTTAACACTGATATTACCTTTGCTACAGGCTTCGGCAGCATTAAAGTAATACTCCATCATTGGGAAACGAAACCCAAACACATTGATGGTTGTTGGATTGCTCGCGTCTTTTAGGGTGCAAGCGGCGGCTGTTTGCTGCGCCGAACCTAAACTGAGGGCTGCTGTAATTGCCAAGGTGCTGACTAAACCTAAACCGACCAAACGTTTTTTCATACATTCCTCCAACCTCTTTATCGAGGGGTAAAACCATTTGTACTAAGCCAGTTGGCTCGAGACTCAATTTGACGACTGGCTGACATTCTAATGCAAGCGTATGCAATTTGCAAAGTACCCCTAAAGTAAACCCTGTTTTTTCAGGCGAATATCGCACGAAAGCGCATGACCAAACATCAATTCGGCTCGAGCCACCGCCGCCGCATGCGGCGCAACGGTGCGGCTGCCTTCTTGGGTACAACGCTGATACGTAACCGTTTTGGTGAATTTACCAACCCACAAGCCGCCGGTGTACCGCGCCGCGCCACCGGTTGGCAGGACATGATTTGTACCAATCGCCTTATCTGAATACGCTACGGTTGCCTCGTGACCCAAAAACACCGAGCCATAATTTTGTAAGCGTGCCAAGAACCAGTCTGGGTCTTGGGTTTGCACCTCGAGATGCTCTGGAGCAAACTGGTCAGACACAAGCACCATTTCATCATCCGATTCGCAAACAATAATGCTGCCACAGTCACGCCAAGCCACTTGTGCGACATCGCGGGTAGGATAATCAACCAGAATTTTTAGCACCAATTGTTCAACCTCGAGTGCCAAAGCTCGAGAAGTCGTAATCAGTGTGGCAGGGCTGTTTAAGCCGTGTTCAGCTTGCCCCAGTAAATCTATGGCGACCACTTCAGGGTCGGCGCTCGAGTCGGCAATAATTAAAATATCGGTTGGACCCGCCAATAAATCTATGCCACAAACCCCAAATAACTGGCGCTTAGCTTCGGCAACATAGGCATTGCCCGCCCCCACAATCATGTCTACTGGTGCTAACTCGAGTTCTGGCACACCAAACGCCATTGCCGCCATCGCTTGTACCCCACCGATGCTGTAAATTTCATCTGCGCCTGAAGTGTGCATGGTAAATAATTGGGCGGCGTAAATCCCCAAGCCGTCCTTAGGCGGCGCACTTGCCACCACCCGTTTGACACCCGCGACTTTTGGCACAACCACGGTCATGGCACTCGAGGCAATCAGCGGATAACGCCCACCGGGACTGTAACTACCGACACTCGAGACTGGAATTTGTTTCTGCCCCAGAATAATTCCGGGATGCGTCTCGACCTCAAATTCAGTCAGGGTGGCTTTTTGCAATTCAGCAAAGCGCCTGACTTCGGTTTGTAGCCAGCCAATGTGCATTTGCCAATCTTCGGGGGTGTTCTCGAGGGCTGATTTAATATCCTCTTGCGAAACCCGAAAACTGGGCGGCGACCATTTGTCAAAGCGTTCCGAGTAACGGCGCACCGCAGCAAGCCCTTCGGATTCAACAGCTAAAATAATTTCCGAAACGGTGTCCTTAATTTCTCGAGCAACGGCTTTGGGTGTGGGCGGCGGTTTTTTAATGTATTCCATGAATTCCTTATGAACTCCCCCTCGCTTCGCTCGACCCCTCTTTGACGGGTGCTTAGTTCAGAGGTCAAGTGTTTTTTACCGGGCAGTCCAACCACCATCTACGAGCAGGCTTGTACCCGTGATTAAATTGGCTTTGCTCGAGGCTAAAAATGCAACAGCGTGCGCCACATCCTCGGGCGTACCAAGATGACCGAGTGGGATGCTCGAGACAACCATGTTTTGGAAATCTGGATTCTCGAGCATCGGACGGGTTAAATCGGTTTCAATGAAGGTTGGCGCAACACTGACCACCCGAATTTTATGCGGGGCAAGTTCGACCGCCAAGGCTTTGGTCAGACCCTCGAGGGCGTGTTTACTGGCACAATACACACTGCGGTTAGGCGCACCAACATGACCCATCTGCGAAGAAATGTTAATAATCACACCGCCATTATTTAACTCGAGCATTTTTTGCACCGCGATTTGCGTGGCAAAAAAAGTGGTTCTCAGATTCAAATTAAAAATCTGGTCAAAATGCGCCTCTGTGACCTCGAGAAACGGTTCGGGAATGTTTGTACCAACATTATTGACCAATACATCCAGACGCGGCAAACCACCAAGCACGATTTTTAATTGCTCGAGATTTGAGGCATCGGTTTGTAGAATAAAAGTATTGCAGTTGAGGGCTTGTATTTCGGCTGCTACGGTTTCTAAAGACTCAAGATTACGCCCAATCAAAGCCACATCAAAACCATCTTTGGCAAGTTCCAAAGCACACGCCCGACCAATGCCTCGAGACGCGCCGGTAATCGCAGCAATTTTAGTCACAGTTCACCTGCGGCTGGAGCATGGATTTGTTTAAGAAGAGCAAATTCATCAAAAACCGTGTATTCTCGAGCAACCCTACCATTCTCGAGTTCAAGGTGGCTAATGCACAAAAGTTTAATCCTTTGCCCTGTAGCATCGCCGTACCAGCCCGTTCCGAGGTGCGTGCCTTGGAATGTCCAGCGCACGGCAATTTTGAGATTTGCGCCACTGCCAATGTAGCAAATGTGGTCTACACTGACACCAGCGTCGGGGAAGGCAGCCAGTAAACTGAGGACAAAATGTTGGTAGGCACTGATTCCCTCGAGTTTACGGGCGGTGGACACAAAAGCAGTTGGGGACTGGGTATAATAGTCTTTAACTCGGTTTAATAAGCGCCAATTCCAGATTTCTTGGAACATCGAATGCACAAAGTCGGTCACATCAAAATCGTGACTCGAGCGAAGAGGCAATTTAGGCGGAAGTTGCCCTTCGAGGCGGTCTATTTCGGGTACACCAATTTGCACTGGGCTGGTGGCATTGCGGATTGCATCGGCTTTTGCCATGCGTTTAGCAAGGTCTATTTCGTTAAAACCAAGTTGCCGCACCAGTGCCAGTTCGTCACGCACCAACCATTCTTCGGTGATGCGATTTTGGCGCACAAAACAATGGGCAATACCACGGCGTAAAATGCGTTTATTGGTCGGCGCTCCGTACTGGCTGTAGCCTGTGTTGCGGGCTGTCCAAGTAATGCGGTGACTCGAGTGAAAACCATCTGTTTCGTTGCCGCTCCAAATCACTTCGTCGCCGTGTAGCCTTGCATCTGGGAAGGCTGCCAAAGTTTTTAGTGTGCCTTCGACCACCGCCTCGCGCCCATAAATGGTTGCGTCGGTCATGTAAATTGGGCAGTTATGGGTGTAATGCGTATAAATTAAACCTATCGCTTTTTCTTCCCAAATTTTATGAGTACAACGAATAATATAATCCACAAAGTCTGGATAATCGGCATCAAAGCCTTGCAGTGCTTGGCGGCGCTCGAGTGGGCGGTCAGGGCTACTAAAACTCGAGATGTCGCGCCCATTCACCATAATTTGGCTGCGCTCGAGCAATTCTTGTTCTGATGGTTTCATGATTTCACCTTATTAACCTTTTGCCCTTTTTCCCTTTTGCCCCTGCCCTTTGACACTGCCGCGTTCGATGAGCGACCCCGGAATAAAACGTAAATTGCTACCAAGTGGTGCGTTTTCGATCGCCTCGAGTAAAATCTGCAAGCTCGAATCAATCATCGTTTCAACAGGTTGGCGAATTGTGGTCAGGTTATACGCCCCCCATGCTGCCATTGGAATATCGTCAAAGCCGACGATGCTAATGTCTGTGCCGACTTTAACCCCAGCTTCCCGAGCCGCATCTATTGCGCCAATTGCGGTAATATCATTGGCGCAAAAAATAGCGTCGGGTGCGTCCGAACGTGCCAATAAACGCTGCATGGCAGCAAAACCAGCCTCATAAGTAAAATTGCCAGTTTCGCGCTGCACGGTGTAACCAGCCTCCTCGAGCCGTGATGTATAACTGCTTTCGCGGTCACGGTTGGTGCTGGTGTTCTCGCGCCCAGCAATGTAGGCGTAACAGCGGTGCGGGCGCTTGAGCAGGTATTCTGCAACCATCCGCCCACCACCACGGTTATCACAGCAGACAGCGCTCGAGGAGGCATCGGCGGCATAGCGATTGAACAACACCACTGGCGTACCATGGCGACTGAGGGTTTCTGCCATGTGGCTGGATAAACTCGCCGAGGCAATCAGTAAGCCGTCGCATTGGTACTCGAGAACAAGCGGCAGCAAATCGTCCACTTCGTGTTCGGCATCGGTACTAAAAAGCAGCACCCGCCAGCCCAGCGCATGAAGTTTAGAGGTCAGTTTTTCTAAGACAAACGGATAAAACGGACTGGTCATCTCGGACATCACAATGCCAATCAAACGGCTTTGCTGGGTGCTTAAACTCCGCGCCATAGCGTTGGGGGTGTAGCCTAATTTCAGTGCCAAATGCTGGACTTTTTCACGGGTTTTGGTGGCAATCCGCACATCGTTAGACAATGCCCTCGAGACGGTACTTTGGCTAATGCCAAGTTCCTGCGCCAAATCCACACTGGTGACTCGAGCCACTAATAACCACCCGCCTGTTTTTGACTTGAGCCGCTTCTAAACGTCTCGAGCGCAGTTTTAGCGGCAGCAGCCAGCATTCTCGAGTCGCTTGATAAAACCAGAAAACGATAACCAATTGCTTGCATTTGCAACCCATATTCAGGGCTGCCACAAAAAATACCAACCTGCTTACCTGCGGCACGGGTTTTAGTAGCAATAGTCTCGAGAATACCCAAGAATTCTGGCGCGAGACTATCGAGTTTTGCACCGTTACCCAAAGACTGATTTAAGTCCGAAGGTCCAACAAAAATACCATCCAAGTCTGGAATCTCGAGGATACTTTCTAAATTCTCGAGACCTTGGCGGGTCTCAATCATCGCCAACGTCAAAATTGTATCGTTGGCTTGTTGTCCATATTCCGCGCCGTACACCAGTGCTGCTCGAGTTGGACCAAAACTGCGAATTCCACGCGGCGGATACCGACAAGCCGCCACAAAAGCCTGTGCCTCGAGTGCTGTATTGACCATTGGGCAAATGATTCCCAGCGCACCAGCATCCAAGAATTTCATGATTTCGGCAGGGTCATTCCAAGCCGAACGCACAAACGGCACAGCCGCAGTTCTCGAGACTGCGCCGACCAAACCTAGAGCAGTATCCATAGCGTAAGGCGCGTGTTGATGGTCAATCACCACCGCATCAAAACCTTGTAGCGACAATAATTCTGCCACAAATGGATGTCCAAAATGCAGCCAACCCGCCGTGGCGGCGAGGTCTTTTTGCCAAATGGTTTTAATCGGATTTTTGGTCATGAGTAATTCTACTGTGTTGGGCGAGGCAAGCCTACGATTATTTTTTCTTTTTGGTGACTCGAGTCTTTAAGGTTTTGGCTTTGGGACGCGCCTTTAGGCTTTTACGCACGGCTTTCTCGAGTTTTGCACCTAATTTAGCTTTACGGGCGGCGTAATCCTCGGGTTTGACCATTCTGCCACTGGCATCGGCTTTGAAACCCAGTTTGGCGGCGGCTTCTACAATGCGTTCAGACCAGTACGGGTCTTTGCTTCTGAATTGGTCATGCGGGTCAAGCACCGCAAAGCACCACGCGGGGGTATCGGAGATATTCTCAAAGCCACGCCAAAGGTGCATTGGCAACGAAATACTGTCCCACGGCTCGAGAATCGCTTCGCCTTCGGGTGCGCCTTCGGGGTCGTTGCCCCAGTAAAAACGCCAGCGCCCCGACATCACAAAAAACATTTCGCAATAATCGTGGCTGTGATACGCCGGTCCAGAATTGGGTGGGCAGCAAAGCATTCCAATTTGAAATTTGTGCGGTGCGGTAATGGCGGCTTCAAAATCCGAGTTTTCGGAGGCTGTATCGCCAATCACGGCATAGTTCATGCGCTGATGATTGGGTAGGCTCGAGTCTATAAACATCAGTGGAATACCGTTTTTGACAAGGTTATCAAAACGCACAATTCGCGCTTCAACTTCGGCATTTTCGATGCGGTACGAACCAAGGGTTTTCTCGAGTGCAGGCTTTTTGGCGACTGTTTTTTTTGCCATTGAACACATCCTTAAAAAACGTCTCGAAATGGTCTCGAGCGGCAGATAATTGCATAGGTATGCAAAAGATTCTGCTACGACCAGGCGGCGGCTGTCAAGCCCATCATCTTTCTATCGGTTCTTGAAGGCGCAACGCTGCCTCTTGAAATGCCAAGCGTGATTGTCTGATGGTCTCGCGATGCTGTTCCGCCCAATGCCAAACACCACAAAAAGCCTCTCCAAGACTGCTTCCAAGCTCAGTCAAGCGGTATTCTACTCTGGGTGGTACAACCGCAAAAACAGTGCGGACAATCAGTCCGTCGGCTTCCATTTGGCGCAGCGTTTTGGTCAACATCTTTTGGCTGATTTCGCCAATCAATTCACCAAGGCGTGTAAATCGCAACTGACCATGTTCCTCGAGAACCTCCAAGGTCAGCATTGTCCACTTATCGGCAACTCGCTCGATGATTTCTCTAACCAATTTATCGAGTTCGGGGTCATTGTAGTCCGGTAGATTTGTGGTTTTTTGATAGGTGCTGAGGTTTGTCATCTTTTCACTCTCTTTTGGGTAAGTATAGCACTTTTAAGTGCCTACTTCACTTTTTTCTATTTCTCTTTTACAATTACCACCGAGGTCAATACTGATGAATATCCAAAACAATACAATTCTTATCACTGGTGGCGGTTCTGGTATCGGACGCGCTCTCGCCGAGGCTTTTTATGCTAATAATAACCAAGTCATTATTGTGGGTCGCCGTCAAGCCATGCTCGAAGAAACTGTTGCCGCCAACCCAGGCATGAAATTTAGGGTGCTTGACCTCGAGAGTGCCACCGCCATTCAGCAATTCGCCGAGCAAATTAAGCTCGAGTATCCAGCCTTAAATGTTGTGATTCACAATGCTGGCATCATGAAAAACGAATCGTTACAAGATGGCACACTCGAAGCTGCCGAAGCCACCATTACTACCAATCTGCTTGCGCCCATCCGCTTGAACGCTGCCTTGCTGTCCCATCTCGAGCAGCAACCACAAGCAACGATTATGACTGTTTCTTCGGGCTTGGCATTTGTGCCAATGGCGAGTACACCAACGTATTGTGCCACCAAAGCAGCCATCCATTCTTATACGCAATCGCTGCGCTATCAGTTAAGCAATAGTTCGGTGCAGGTTCTCGAACTGATTCCACCTTATGTACAAACCGAATTACAAGGTTCACGCCAAGCAAACGATCCGCACGCCATGCCTCTGAAGGACTTTATTGCCCAAACCATGAATATCCTCAAAAACTCGCCCGAGACGACTGAAATTTGTGTTGAACGGGTTAAGCCATTGCGTTTTGCCGAAACGAGTGGCGACTACGACACTTTTTATAAACGGTTTAACGACACAATGGCAGCCTCAGCCCATTAATTCGTGCCAAGATAGGCTATGTCATCCATTCCAGTTGTCTTACTGCACGGTCATACCCTCGACCGTCGAATGTGGCAGCCGCAACTCGAATTTTTTAAGCCCTGTCAAGCCCCGACTTTGCGCGGCTATGGTGGCTCGAGTCCTCCCACAACCCCGTTTTCTTTTGCCGAAGATGTCCACAATTTACTCAAGGGATACCAAAAAATTCATTTGGTCGGTTTAAGTCTGGGTGGCAATGTTGCGCTTGAAATGGCAATTCGTTACCCAGAACGAATTCAAACCCTAACCCTGCTTGACTCGAGCCTCAAGGGTTTTACGCCAGACCAAGCCCAAATTGAAGCTGGAGCAACTGTGCAAACTGCCTTTGAAAATGCTGGACTCGAGGCAGCCAAACAAACTTGGTTGGACTTACCGCTTTTTGCCTCGGCTCGAGAAAATCCTGTACTAGAAAAGCAACTGGGGGCTTGGGTAGCCGATTATTCGGGCTGGCATTGGGTGCAAAATATCAGCCCATCGGCAGCCATTGCCGATGTCTCGAGCCGATTAGAAGAAGTCAAAGCCAAAACCCTAATTGTGGTTGGCGCTCGAGATGTGGCTTATTTTCAGAATGTGGCACGGTACTTGCACCAAAAGATTGCTGACTCGAGACTCGAGGTTGTGGCGGGGGCTGGGCATCTGGTCAATCTCGAGCAGCCAGAAGTGGTAAACGCCTTACTCGAGTCTCATTTCTTGGCTTGGTAGAGTAGACTAGAAACCATGTTGTTATCCAAAGCTGACATTATCTCAGCATTGACTCGTCTTGGTGAGTTTGCCGCATCAGATGGGCAACATTTGCGCTTAGTCATTGTTGGTGGGGCAGTCATGACACTCGCTTATGATGCTCGAGACAGCACAAAAGACATAGATGCGCTTTTTCTTACACCGCCAGAAGCAAGTCAAACCCGAGCATGGGCAAGTTTGGTTGCATCTGAACTTAATTTAGCCCAAGATTGGTTAAATGATGGAGCAAAAGGCTTTCTCAATGGTGTGACTCGAGGTGATCAACTCATCAATTCACGGGGAATAGAAGTTTGGCAAGTCGCACCTGAACAAATGTTAGCCATGAAACTGAGCGCTTGGCGAGACGATACTGATATAAATGATGTAAAACGATTATTACAAGAATTTAAGCAATCTACACTCGAAGAAATTTGGTTATTACTCGAGCCATATTTAATTCGTGGAAAAGAACAAAAAGCTCGTTATGCTTTAGAGGATGCGTGGGCAGATGTCTGACCTTGAAATTCTGGCACAAGCCGCAGCACAACGCGACAGTTTGCAACTCAGGGCTTTGACACTCGAGTTTTTAGAAAACCATAAAACTTTCGAGCATATTGTCATGCCAAACGTTCAAGATAAAAAATTACTAGCTATTGCAGCAGGGCTACTCGAGTTATTCGCGGCTCGGCAAGGGCAGCAAGCACCGTCTTGGGTTCGTACAATTGGCAGTACAGAACCATTTTTTTTGGTGGCAGCCGCCGAAAGAATGCCACGATTACGAGAATTATGCTTGACAGAATCACCACCAGAATTGCAAAAATACGGTTTGTATGCACCACCGAATTTTCTCGAGTTCGTGTAAAATTAGGATATAGATTAGGAATTTTGAGTTCAAAGAATCCATAAAGTTTGAATTAACGATATGCTGTTGGTAATTATCATGTCAAAGAAAAATAAGCAGCCTCGCAAATCGCAAGCTCGAAGCCTTGAAAATTCTTTACGGGTTTTTGGTATCCATGAAAAAAGTGTCGCAGTTAAAATCAATAGTCGTACTTCCGTCATACAACGAGAGCGCAATAGCACACATACATTAGTGCGAAATGCCAAACAATATATTCGCACAGTAGTTCATCCTGATTTATATGAGCAGGTTTTAGATTGGTATCAATCAGCTTTTAGATTGCCTATAGATGAAGTGGCTATTAAAGTTCAAAAATCCATTGAACTACTTTCACCTGATACAGCATTCGGGGCATTACCACTTCGTAGTGAACTCTTTTGGGCAGCAACTATGCTGTCTAAAAGAGTTGAGCATCTTATCAAATTCCTAAACTTGTCATCTTCATTTTCTGATGCAATTATGTCTGGTGATAAAGCTTTAGCAGAAGAGCTTCTAGTCAAGGTTGAACTAATAACAGGGCAATCTTTCTGGCTAATAGAAGCAAAATTAGCTTTCCTTCAGTTTGAATATGGACTTGAACAACAAAAAGCATATGCAAACACTTTTCAAGAATCTGCGCCTGCCAGTTTTGCGGCTTTTGTAGCCCATTATATCAGCCAACGGAATGAAGAAAGCGTTTCACCGACAAGAATGTCCACTGCATTTCGGCAAAAACTGGATTCATGGAGTATGGCATCTGATTTACGCGATTATGTCGAATATCGAGTAATAGGAGATTTACCAACTTCACGAACTTCTCTGGCTAACATTCTTGTAATTGAAGGCGAAATGTCTATCATTGACCTATTAGACACATTTTTCCGTATTGCTACTGTACTATCAGTTGAAGGGGACGATACTGACAAAAATCTAATTGCCACAATTTTGACAAAGTTCCCCAAGCTACCAGATATTCGATTTAGCGTACTTGCCCAAGTTGTGGGTTGCTCCTATGTACCACTTCCTCCAGCAAAAACTGAACTTATTCTTGCAACTAATGCCTATTTAAGTGGTCAAATTTCTATTGCTCGAGATATATTGAATGGGTATCTACTTTCTTATCCTTCCGACGTACTAGGTTTATTTGAAGCGGCTCGAGTTGGTGTTTATTTTGACCCGCTCAAGCCTTCCAATTTACAGGAAACTATGTTGCAGTTGATGACAGATACGTTTCGGCGAGACATTGAACTGAATCTAGCACTATCAAAATTAGATAAATTATCTCGAAACTTCCGTTTTCTAAATATAGGATTACCACTACAAGCCTTAGTTCAACAGTTTGATTTTATAAATCCAAAAAAGCACAAGCAACTTGAAACCATGTTATTTATTGCTACACCTGCTATACATCCTAGTCATGCAATCGGACTGAATGGGGAAAATCGTAGCATTTTTATAAATAAATGTTCAGAACACTTTACCCAATGTTCAACGCTAGAATTTGCTCAAATTACTATTGGTCAGAAACCCCTAGGTTCTAATCTAAGTATAGACAATTACATATGGGCGCAATATCATTTTGCGCTTCAAAAGTCTGATAAAAAGGAAATAATTAATTGCCTAAATCAGCTTTCTCAAAGCTCTGATTCCATTTCAAAACGTGCTGCTATTAGTGAAAAAATTTTAGCACTTTCAGTTATGCAACAACTTGAAGAAGCGATAAAACTAATTGCCACTACAATTGTTTCAGACCCGCTTTGTCAGCGTTCACTACCCTTACAAGCAGTATTCGCAGAGAAAACCTATTCACAGCTTGAAGTATTTCGGTTTGAACCATATGTACATATTGGACTCATGGCGTATTTTCAACAGTCGGATGACAAAGATGCTTTTGACAGCCTCCGTTCTTTATGGGACGAGTTTATTGATTCGAGAGGTATATTTGATTTATCTGATTTAGAGTATTACTGCGAGCAATTTTCTAAAGAAGTTACGATTTACTTTCTACGCTATGTTTGTATTGAAGACGTGATGGATATAAGTACATTATTTTCAACCTCTATTGAAGTCAGTATTCAGCGTTCAAAAATCTGTGAGAGATTAATGGATTTAGACCCAGAAAATGCGCCCGAATACCGCCAAGAAATTGTTGAAACCTCAAAGCAAATGAAAGTCCTTGAAGGGTTGCAGCATTTTGACCAGAGTCGAGTGTACGTTAATGGAGAAGCACTATTTCGTTGGGGAAATCGAGAATTGATTGAGCCATTTGATCGCTATACTCGTCTTATTGAAGCAGGCTTAGGAGGGTCAGAAGAAGAATTTGAAGAAGCTATCAAACAATACACGAATACTGGCAACGTATTGCCAAAAAAATTCCTTGAAATACCCACAACTGAGTCTATAGCTTTGCTGCTTGAGATGATTGATCGTTTTTGGAGTGAATATAGATACCATCCCTTGCATGGACTCGATAGCTATCTTAGTTTACGCATACGTCATGGTTCGTTATCAGGTCATTTAAGAGGACCTTTTGAACAAGATAAACTTCTTATCACAGAGGATGAATCCGAGGAAAGTCTTAATAAACTCAGATTATGGTTTGATGAAGAAGCAGAGATTAGTGAATTAAAAATTACTGAAATAATACAAATCTTCAAAAAATTTTCGGATTCTTTTCAGAAAATAATTAGTCGGTTGAATCACGACTTACTCCAAATTAGAAGTGACATTAAACCTAATGGATTATTCCTAAATACTATTCAGGAGAATTACTTACGGTATATTAAGAAAAAAACAGACCAGCCACCGAATCTCGAAGAGTTCTTGACTGCTTGTAGCATTGTTTTTGAGCTAGTCATTCGTGAAGCTATGACACATATACGAACTGAGCTTACTGAAAATACTATGCTTGCAGTCGAACAATGTGTTGGATGCTTTAAAGACTCACTAAATAATATACTTACGGAAAATGAGTTCAGCAGCTTACGTGCTGCTATCTCCCATAGGTTTACAGATTTTCAAACAGCTATTACGCAAGTTTCAGAATGGTTCAAAGGTGATGTACGAGCGTTTGCTGCTGTGAGTTTTACATTTGATGAGATACTAGATGTGGCTGTGGATGTAATTCGTCGAACACATCGTGGTCGTAATTTCGAGTTGATTCGTAAGATTGACATTGAAGAGCGTCAAGGTATGGATGTTTTACAAGAAGTGGTAGATATTTTATTTATTGTTTTCGCCAATGCTTTGACTCATTCCAAAATTTCAGATAATTTGTGCATTGAAATACTTGCTAGTAAGGTCGAGTCTAACCATACCTTAAAAATACGAATCAGTAATAATGTTTCGCCTGACGTAAAAACACCAGACTGTATCGAAAAACTCAACTCGATTCGCATGTCAATAGAATCAGAAGAGTATCTTGGTCATACGCATTTAGAAGGGGGTACAGGACTAAAGAAACTAAAAAAAATCGCATCTGCACACCAAAACCATAATCTTAGTTATGGTTTTGGTGATGAAAATACTTTTTTCGTGGATCTGGAACTGGCAATGCTTAGTACCCCAGTTGCGCCAGTCGAAATCCCGAATATCGAGGTGTAATCGTGAATCTACTTCTTGTGGAAGATGATCTACCTAAACGAATTCAGATTGCCGAATGGGTCAACGAATTCCTACCTGACGTTGTATTAACAATTGAATATTCCGTAAATGCAGCAATGCGGGCTATTAAAAATAATCTATTTGATTTAATCATTTTAGATATGTCATTACCAACATATACACCGATGGGCAACGAATCTGGAGGAAGACCACAGGGCTTTGGGGGGCAAGAAGTTTTACGTTTATTAGACCGACGCAAGCTGTCTCCAGTCGTTGTAGTTGTGACTCAATTTCAAACATTTGGTACTGGTAGTGAGTTAGTAACTTTAGAAATGCTTGCAGAAAGTCTTAATACAGTCCATCCACAAACATTTCGCGGTATTGTGTTTTACGAAGGAGCAAATGGGTCATGGAAAAACGTACTTCACGAAAAGATATTTAGTGCTATACAACTTGGAGAGTCAAAGAATGAAATTTAAGGTTTTAGTTGTTGATGATACCTCTGCGAAGATTGCTCAAATTATTGATGTTTTACAAATAGGCAATATAGAACGTGCCAATATTGAAACTGCTCAAACAGGTATTGAGGCACTTAGGCAACTTCAACAAAACAAGTTTGACCTTATGGTTCTTGACCTTGCGCTACCATTTCGTGCTGAAAATCAGCCTTCTCTTAAAGGAGGAATCGAACTTATAGAGGAGTATATTAAACACAGCAAATATCATAAGCCAACACACGTGATTGGATTAACTGCTTATGAAGACCTCAAGGATGAATCAAAAAATTATTTTGATGAGCGTTGTTGGTCATTATTAAGCTACAGTGCTACAAATCAATGGAAACGAAGACTGTCGGAGTATGTTGAATATGCAGAAAGTGCAAGTAAGAGTCTCGAAGATGCGTCTTACGTCACGGACTTGTGTATAGTGACTGCCCTCCCTACTCCAGAGTTACAAATGGTTAGGCAACTCAATTGGAATTGGTCACAGGCTTTACCAATGGACTCTACTACTATGGTGTATAGGGGGACTATTTCAATAAATGGGCAAGAGTTTACTGTTGTAGCTGCTTCAAGTTTACGAATGGGCATGGTTGAGAGTGCGCTTTTAACATCGAAACTTATTGCAAAATTTCGTCCTCAAGTCGTGGCAATGTGTGGAATTTGTGCCGGAGTTTCAAATTCAGTAAATATTGGTGATGTAATACTGGCGGATGCAACATGGGATTATCAGAGTGGTAAAAGGACAATTTCTAATTCAGGTTCGGAGTTATCTGTTGCTCCTGACATTATTTCCGTTTCCGATAATGTAATATCACGGTTTCAAGAACTTGCTAATCGCACAAATATCTGGAGTGATATTGAAAATAAATGGCTGGGCGAAAAACCAACTCATTCACTTCGTGCCAAAATTGGTCCTATTGCATCGGGGTCTTCGGTCGCAGCAGATGGGGAAACTATTGTAGAAGTTCGAGAACAACATCGTAAACTTCTTGGTATTGATATGGAAATATATGGTGTTTATGCTGCAAGTCGGGCTGCTTTAATTCCAAAACCAATGACCTTCGCTCTTAAATCCGTATGCGATTTTGCAGATGGGCAAAAAGATGATAAATTCCAAGCGTATGCTGCGTTTACAAGCGCGAAAGCCCTAGAAGCATTGGTTGAAACATTATTGCCCTATTTGTAGCTTATTGAACTAGCCTTCATATGTAGTTTGATGGGAATACACTGCTTCGAGTTTCGGTGCTTGAAGTATTGGCTTAAAATCTTTGTTTAGAATGTTCGAGTATACTCAAGGTATGGACATCAGTACCCGTCAACCCAACCCAAACGATTCAAAATTTGCCACTCGAGGCGAGAGGATTACATTTACCAGCCAACCGCTCGAGAAAGAAGTTCTCACCACGCAAGAAGCGGCAGACTGGTTGTGTATATCACGTCCGCATTTTCTGCGCTTGCTCAAGCGTGGGCGATTGCCTTTTCATAAAGTTGGTAATCAACGCCGTGTGAATTTTGCAGATGTAAAAGCCTTCCAAAAGAATCGCCGTGAAGCCGCTCTGAACGAACTAACCGCGCTCAGTCAAGAAATGGGTTTGTACAACCTCTAACCTGCTTGAAATTTCTTTCGTAATCCCTCGAGTCTACCCTTAACTTTTTCTTCCCAACCTTCGCCTGAAGCATTGTAAAATTCGTGCTGCTCGAGTTCTAGCGGCAAGTAACTCTGCTTAAAACTGCCTTCTGGGTCGTCAAAATAATAGGCGTAGCCTTGTCCATACCCAAGGCTTTTCATGTAGCCCGTTGGTGCATTCCGCAGGTGCAAAGGCACGGCTGCGCCAGTATGTTGCTGGGCGGTCTCGAGGGCGGCTTTCCAAGCGCTGTAAATCGCATTTGATTTTGGGGCGAGGGCTAGGTAAACCACGGCTTGGGCGAGGGCTAAATCGCCTTCTGGACTGCCCAGAAATTCAGTACTGTCTCGAGCCGCGATTGCTAGGCGCAATGCTACTGGGTCTGCCAAGCCAATATCCTCGGATGCCATTCGCACCAAGCGCCGCGCCACATAGAGGCTGTCCGCGCCACCAGCAATCATTCGGGCAAGCCAGTACAACGAAGCATCCACGTGGGAGGCTCGCACCGATTTATGCAGGGCACTAATCAGGTTATAAAAATCCTCGCCATTTTTGTCCATCGCTGGGGTTTGCGCCCCGAGGGCTTCGCGGATTCCCTCGAGTGTGATGTGGTCATCAGCTTCGGCAGCCACTTCAAGGGCAGTCAGGGCTTTTCGGGCATCGCCATCCACGGCTCGAGCAAGCGCTTCGAGTGCGTCAGGGTCGGCTTTGGCATTGGGTAAGCCTCGAGCATCAGTCAGGGCTTTGTGCAGTAAGCCCAAAATCTGGTCTGGTGGAATTGGCTCGAGTTTTAGGGTTCGGGTTCTCGAGCGCAAAGCTGGATTGACTTCAAAACTCGGATTTTCGGTGGTTGCCCCAATCAGAATTAAAAGCCCAGACTCGACGTGCGGCAGGAGTGCATCTTGTTGGGCTTTATTAAAACGGTGAATTTCGTCCAAAAACAAGACCGTGCGCTGCCCAAAGCCTCTGGCGGTTTCGGCGTGTGTCACCACATCGCGCACATCCTTGACCCCAGCATTAACAGCCGATAAACCAACAAATTGGGCGTTGGATAAACTCGAGATTAACCGCGCCAGTGTGGTTTTACCACAGCCCGGTCCGCCCCAAAGTATCAGGCTCGAGAGTTGCCCACGCTCAAGCATTTGGCGCAGGGGTTTGTTTGGGGCAGTTAAGTGTGGTTGTCCAACGACTTCATCTAAGGTGCGGGGGCGCATTCGCTCGGCAAGCGGGGCATTGGGGGCAAAGAGACTCATGCCGAAGAGTCTAATTCAATTTCACATGGCTTAAAACAACAACCGCAAGCCACCCAGCAAAGCTAAACCCAAAGCAATATTATTAAAGACTTGCTGCTCGAGTTTCTGCATTGCCCAGCGCCCGATAAAAACCCCAAGCCAGACCACAGGTATGAGGTAGAGATTCAGTTCTAAACTCTGGATGTTGACTAAGCCTAAGCCCAACATAAACGGCAACTTAAAAAGATTGACCACACAAAAAAACCAAGCAGTTGTGCCGACAAATTCGTTTTTGGGTAAACGCATTGCCAGTAAATACAGCGCCATAATTGGACCAGCCGCATTGGCAATCAGGGTCGTAAAACCGGCAATAATTCCAGCCAAGCCAGCCGCAATCGGATGCTGCACCAAGCCCAACCCTGCTTGGCTGTTGCTCGAGCGCCAAAATTGCAACCCGCACAGCACCAAAATAATCACACCCATCAGACGTTTGACCACCGCATCATCTATTTGCCCAAGCAGCAACGCCCCAAAGACCACGCCAAGCGCCGCACTTGGAAAAATCCGCCACAGTTCGCGCCAATTGGCAGAATTGCGAAATAACAAAACCGCCACCACATCGGCAGCAATCAAAAGCGGCAAAAGCGCTCCAGTCGCAACTTTGGTGGGCAGCACTTGAGCAAACAGCACCACCGCCATGATATTGATGCCCGGCAAACCGCCCTTGCTCGAGCCAGCCACCAATGCCCCAAGCGCCAACAGCACCCACTCGAGCCAAGTCAATTGCATTAAAAAGTTTTCTCGTGCCAGCGCAACACACTGGCAGCCCAGGTCAGACCCGCGCCAAACGTGACCATCAGCAAATGGTCGCCGTCCTTAATTCGCCCGTCGTCTATGGCTTCGCGCATCGCCAGACCAATGCTGGCGGCACTGGTGTTGCCATAACGGTCAACATTGGCAACCACACGCTCTTCGGGCAATTTTAAGTATTCTCGAGCCGCGTCAATAATTCGGTAATTGGCTTGGTGCGGAATAAACTGGGCGATGTCCTCGAGCGTTAAACCCGCCTCGAGAACCGCTTGTTCGGTGGCGGTGTGCATCACCCGCACGGCAAACTTAAAAACCTCGCGCCCGTTCATCGAAACAAATTCGGAAAGTGGGTTGCCATCGGGCAGGGTTTTATTGATACAGCGCATATTCAGGTGCTTGCCGCCAGCCCCATCTGTCCCCAGCACAAAACTCTTAAAGCCATAGTGGGCTGGCACAGCTTCAACAATCCCAGCGCACGCCCCATCACCAAACAGCACCAAAGTGGTGCGGTCGGACCAATCAAGAATTTTGGTCAAGGATTCTGCGCCTATCGCCAGAACTTTTTTACGGATGCCACTTTTGGTATAAGCCGCCGCCACCGAAAGCGCATAAAGCCAGCCAGGGCAAGCCGCCAATAAATCAAAAGCCCCAGCCTCGAGACCAAAATGATGCTGGACCAAAGCTGCTGTTTGTGGAAAAAGCGCATCTGGGGTGCTGGTCGCCACAATCACCATGTCCACACCATCCAAGACATTTGCACCATAACGCCGCACCAAGTCCTCGACTGCGCCAATACACAAATGACTGGTGAATTCGTCGGCTCGAGCAAAACGCCGTTCTTTAATTCCAGTACGGCTCTGAATCCACTCGTCCGACGTTTCTACCCCACGCCGCGCCAAATCGTCGTTGGTCACGATTTCTTCTGGAACATACGCGCCAAGTGCGGTTAAACCAACAAAACTCGAGTTCATGTAAGGACACAGTATACGCCCAAGGGCAAGGTGAAAGGGTCAAAAGGAGAAAAGGTGAAAAGGTCAAAGGGTGAAAAGCAAGAGTTACTTTTGACCTTTTTGTTCCTTTGCGCTCATCACCCAAATATGAGTAGAATAAGCCCACATGGTCAAAGTCATCGCCATCGGAGACATTCACACAGACTGGGGTTTGCTTTACGGCGCACTCAAAGCCTCGTTTGCAATGGATGCTCAAGGCAACCCGACTGCGCCAGTTCTTGATGGGCGCTACAAAGTCATTTTGATGGGTGATTTGGTTCACCCCAAAACAATTGCCCGCTATGAGGAAATTACTGGGCGCGAAGGCTACGATTTCCGTGACCCCGACCACTTAAAAAGCGCTTCTCGGGCGCAGACTCGAGAACTCTATAAAATTAAAGAATATGTCGAAAAAGCGGCTGGCAACGTTGAAATTATTTTAGGCAACCACGACGATGCTGCCCTCGAGCATAAGTTTTTACTGGGCAACGCCATGGGCGTGATTCATGCCGAATTTGACCCCAACAAAAGCGGTACGCCACTGCCCGAAGACCTACAAGACTGGATTCGTGGCTTTAAGCGCTATATTCGCATTGAAGGGATTCATTTTTCGCACGCCGGACCGCTGCCGGGGATGATGTACTTTGACGACTTTTTTTACAACGACCGTGATTCCAAGCACTGGTGGCACGAGAAACCGCACTACCTCAAAGACGCTGGGCATACCTTTGGGGTCTACGGACACACCGTCATGAAAGAGGGGATTGTGCTAAACCTCGAGTCTGGCTTTGCGATGATTGATGCCCTCGAGAAGCGCCAATACCTCGAAATGCTGATTGGCGACGACGGGCAATTTCAGGCTCGAATCGCAAATTTTTAAGGCAGTACCGCAATCACTTCGACCTCGAGCCGAACTTCGGGGCTACCCAGCGAAGCCACAATTAAACCCGTGTGCGGTGGGCGGTGCAAACCAAAAAATGCCAGCCGAGCTTCGGTGACGGCTTTAGATTCGGTGCTGTCCACCAGATACGTCGTGATTTTAACTACGCTTTCCCTTGGGAAACCAGCCGCCTCGAGAACTGCTGCTAGATTCTGGTACACCTGTTTGGCTTGGGCAGCCGCATCAAAAGGCGCAACCAACACGCCGTTTGCGTCTCGAGCCACCTGACCCGCCACGTAAAGGGTATTGCCTGCCCGCATGGCATGGTTGTACGTGGCGGGTTGGTAAATGCCTTCTGGTTGGATCATTTGATAAAAATGGGTTTGAGACACGAATAATTCCTTTCAAGTCACAACACGATCTCGAGAACCTTTTCAATCACATAATCGCGCTGGACTTGGCTCAGTTCTGGGCTGACTGGCAAACATAACAAGCGCTCGCAGGCGGCTTCGGCAATTGGAAATGTGCCTTTTTGCAAACCCATTTCGGCATAGGCGGGTTGCAGATGCAGGGGCGGCACATACGCCAGCGTGGTCGAAATTTCAGCCTTGAGCAGGTGTTGCTGCAAGGCATCTCGGTTGGATAGGCGAATCACATAGTTCCTAAAGGTATGAACCGCTTCTGGGCGAATGGTGGGAAGCTCGAGGTTGGTGTTGGCAAAGGCGGCTGAATAGGCTTTGGCGTGTTCTAATCGTATGGCGATGCGCTCGAGGGTTAAAGGCAATTGCACCCGTAAAAGCGCGGCTTGCAGTTCGTCGAGGCGTTCGTTGACCCCTTTGACCAAAAGGTGCTGTCCTTGGGCGGTTTTGTCGTAGACCCGCTCGCGGGGTTGTCCGTAGCCAACAAATAATTGCATTTGGTTTGCGAGTTCTGGGTTATTGGTGACACAAATTCCACCACTGCCAAAACCACCAAGGTGCTTGGTTGAAGCAAAACTAAAACAGCCAATATCGCCCCATAAGCCCATTCCTCGAGCCTTGATGCTTGCGCCCAATGCCAAGCAAGCATCTTCAATCACCAATAAGCGGTGTTGCTTGGCAATCTGCATAATTTGGGTCATGTCGGCAGGATGCCCGTACAAATGCACGGGTAAAATCGCTTTGGTCTGCTTGGTGATGGCTGCCTCGAGCAAGTCAGGGTCGAGGTTCATGGTGTCGGCTTGCACATCCACAAAAACAGGTGTTGCGCCAACATGGTAAATCGCTGAGGCTGTTCCCGCGTCGGTGTTGGGGGCAGTGATGACCTGATTGCCTTTGCCGATGCCAAGAGCTAACAACGCAAGGCGTAAAGCTGCTGTGCCAGAATTGCAAGCCACGGCGTAACTTGCCCCGACCAGAGAAGCAAATTCTTGTTCTAGGGCTGGGACTTCTTGTCCCCAATCAGGACGACCACTCGAGAGAACACAATCAAATGCCTCTTGAAACCCGAGTTTTTGGGCGGCGTAACGTTTGGCATGGTCATACATCGGAACGTGCATTTTTCAAACCTCAAATTTGTACAACGACTTAAATTTGGTCTCGAGATACTCGAGGTACGGCGCAGCATCAAGGGTTCGTCCTGTGGCTTTCTCGAGCAGTTCATCGGGTGAATAGGTACGTCCGTAGCGGTAAACGTGTTCGGTCAACCATTGGCGCAAAGGGGCGTACTGACCACTGCCAAGGGCTTGGTGCAAATTCGGGATTTGCTGTTCGGCACTTTCATACAACTGTGAAGCCATGATGTTGCCAATCGTGTAACACGGAAAAGAACCGATGTTGCTGTGCGACCAATGAATGTCTTGCAGCACCCCTCGAGCATCGTCTGGTGGGCGGATACCAAGATAATCGTGCATTTTTTGATTCCAGACTTCGGGCAGGTCTTTGACCGCAACCGAGCCATCCATTAAAGCCATTTCGATTTCAACCCGCACCATAATGTGCAAGTTATAGGTCACTTCATCGGCTTCAACTCGAATCAGGCTGGGCTTGACGGTGTTGACAGCTTCGTAAAATGTTCGACTGTCCACATCCTCGAGTTGTTTTGGGAACATTTCTTGTAAACGCCCAAACCAATGCTGCCAAAAGGCTTCGGAGCGCCCAACAATGTTTTCCCAAAGCCTCGATTGGGATTCATGAGCGCCAAAACTCACGCCACCCACGGCGTACATCCCTTTTAAGTCGGAAGTCAGAGCGCTGCGGGTTAGTTCTGGAGAGACCGACTGCTCGTACATGGCATGACCTGCTTCGTGCAGCACACCAAAAAGCGCAGTTGGTAAAAAATTTGGATTGTAACGGGTGGTCATACGAACATCGTTGCGGGTGAACGAAATCTCAAACGGATGCAGCGATTCATCCAAACGCCCTCGTTGCAAATCAAAACCAAATTCGGTGGCAACCTCGAGGGCAAATTGTTTTTGCAAAGAAACAGGGTAATACCGCTCGAGAAAATCGGTGCGTGGTTTTTTTGGAGCTTCGACAATGCTTTGCAGCAATGGCACAACCCGTTCTCGTAAGCCCGAAAACAAGGTTTGTAAGCGAGCCGCCGTCATGCCCGGTTCGTACAAACTCAGCATCGCATCGTAAGGATGTTCTTTGAAACCAATGGCTGAGGCAAATTCTTGATTTAAGGCAAACATTCTGGCTAAGTCAGGCGCAAAATGGGAAAAGTCATTGCGTTCTTTGGCTTCTGCCCAAGTTTTCCCTGCTACTGAACGCAAATTTGCCAATTCTCGAGTCAGGGCTGGAGGAGTGCGCCTAAATAAATCACTGGCTTCTCGTACCGCTTGGATACTGCGTCGTTCGGCAATACTTAAACTCGAGTTTTGCTGTTCGGCTTTCTCGAGTAACCTTTGCAAATGATCTGAAACCAAACGCTCTTGGGCAATACCAGACAAGGTAGCGACTTGATGCCCTCGAGTGACCGTGCCACCCACAGGCATTTGGGTGCGCCCATCCCAATTGAGAATCGAAATGGCATTTAACACATCGTTAATTTCGGCAACATACGCGCTCAGTTCGGCAAAGGCACTCATAACAACCCCAATTGGCGCAGTGCTTTTGCGCCGCCCTCGAGATTGCTGTGGTTCATTCCCGCGTAATTCGGACTGTAGACAATTCCTTTTGCGCCGTTGCTGTACGAAGCCAGCACACTTTGTTCAACAATTTCTGGGGTGCAAATGGCTTGGGTGGCGCTGCTGCGCGGGGCATCCACACCAATGCCCATGTAGACTGGAACTTTGCCCTGAACGGCACGCACCGTGTCTCGAGCTTGTCCGCCGACGTAGGTGTCTGGGTTCATTCCAGTCTCGAGCAGACTGTCCCACGGAGCTTCTTGTAAACCAAGCAATTTGTACATGATTGGGGTTAATTCTTGGGGCGTAAAATCACGTAGGATGCTCTGGTGGAGTTCGGTCATTTCTTTTTTGTAGACCCCGCCTGACTGATGCTGATAAGTAATTGGTTTGACCCAATCGGAGTACATCGTTTGTTCTTCCCATGACCATTGGGCTTTACGAATCGGATTAAAATGATTGCGATTCCAGACATTAAGCCCAAAACTGAGATTGGGATTGCACCATTTGACGATGCCATACAATTCGCGGTCAAGGTCTTTGTTGCGCTCGAGCCAAAAGCGTTCCCAAATCAGAATTTCTGGGTTTCGCAGCAGCATCCGTAAAAATTCAATAAAAAAACCTTCCTCGCCACCCTTGCCTGCTCGAGCATTCTGAAAGTACGCATAGGCTTCGCGGTAAGCAATTAAAACCCGTTCGACATCAATGCCGCGTTGGGTGGCTTCGTATCTGGCGGCTGGACTAAAATCATTGGCGGCATTACCAGCAATTAGATTATCCAGTGGGCTGCGCCGTTCGTTGCACCACATGATGCCATCAATATCGTAATTTCTGGCATAATCCTCGAGAACCGAATGCAGCCATGTGCGGTAATGCGGATTGGAGGTGCTGGGTTCAGAACCGATTCTGCCAAACTGGTCTATCTCGAGATACTGTGGCAGGTTCGGGATTTGTACTGTGTTGGCGCTGCCGTGGTCGGCATACTTAAAAAGCGGTTCCATGACTTCGGGCATGACTTTCATACCGCGTTTATGAGCAGCTTCAATCACCATCTCGAGAATGTCCATACCAGCCATGCCGGGGTCGGTATTAGAAAAATTAGTAATGCTGGTATTTCTATAAAATTCTGGATGATGCAAAATGTACGAACCACCACGCATCTGGTCGGGTTCTTGGATGCCGTGGTCTGGGAAGCCCTCGAGTTGATGCGAAATGCGCCGCCCGACTTTTAAGCCAAGCCAAGACAGCGTACCGATTAAAAGCACGTTAATCCCAAAGCGAGTTTGTAGCGTCTCGAGGAGCGGTTCTACGCCCTCGTCAAGGAAACTGATTGGGCTGATTTGAATACCAACAAATTTATCGGTCATAAGTTCTTCCTTGGAGTTAGCGTGAGGTTTATCCATGCACCCTGACTTCATCATCTCTGCTATTTCTGACTAAAAAGTTTATTTCTTACTTCAAGACATAGCACATGGTTTTAGTCCTCCCCGCGAAGCAGGGGAGGTGGCGAGCGAAGCGCGTCGGAGGGGTCTTGCACAGCGTCTACCTGTTGCAGACCCCTCCGTCACTCGTTGCACTCGCGCCACCTCCACCTACCTAACGGCAGGGGAGGACTTTTTGCGTTGCACAAGAATTTCTTGATTAAATCGGAGTGCCTAGAGGCGTGCCTTGCCCCTAGAGTAGTCATACAAATCCCTTCCAGAATTGCTCGAGTTTATCCAATGCCCCATCCATGACTGGGCGCGGACACATCAGGCTTAGGCGCACAAAGCCCTCTGCTCCACTGCCAAAAACGATGCCCGGTCCAACTCGAACGGCGTGTTGTTCTATCAGGCTCGAGGAGAATTCCATTGAACCCATACCTGAACTGCGAATGTCTGCCATGATGTAATAACTACCATTGGTGCGAATAAATGGTAAACCCATGCCCTCGAGTCTCGAGATTAAATAGGTTCGTCGGGCGGCATAGGTGGCGAGGCGTTCTGTCCAAGCAGTTTGGTCGCCAGTTAGGGCGGCTAATGCGCCAAGTTGGGTGGCGGTCGAGGTGCTAATCGAGTGCATATGGCGTGTTTCGGTGGCGACTTGTTTTAACCAGTTTGGCACAGCCAAATACCCAACCCGTAAGCCAGTCATGCCATACGTCTTGGAAAAACCATTGACGGTAATGGTGCGTTCAAGCATATTGGGTAATCTGGCAAAAGAAAATTGTTCTGCACCATCGTAAATGTATTTTTCGTACAGTTCATCCGAGACCACCAGAAAATTGTGTTTCTCGGCGAGTGCCGCAATGCCCATCATGGTTTCTCGAGTCACCACTGCGCCCGTTGGATTATCGGGGCTAACCACAATCACTATCTTTGTACGCGGCGTAATGGCTGCCTCGAGCGCGAGTAAATCCCATGACCAACCAGATTCAGGAGTCACTGCGACAGTCACGGCTTTACCGCCACACAACGCCACGATGTTGTTATAGGCACTGTAATACGGATTGGTTAGAATAACTTCGTCACCCGGATTTAAGAGCGCCGCGCACATCACATAAATCGCTTCCTGAGCGCCATTACAAACAATGATGTTATCTGAAGTGTACTCGAGCAAATTTTCTGAACGCAATTTAGCCGCAATCGCTTCACGCAAAGGTGTAATTCCATCATAAGCGGTGTACTGCAAAATGCCACTGCGTAAACCTTCGCGCATCGCATCCAGCACAAAGTCTGGCGTGGGTAAATCTGGCGTACCAGAACCAAGATTGACCAGACCCTTAGCACTTTGTACGGCTGCAACCATACGCGGGTTAATCGGGTTGCCTATCGAATGCTCGAGATTAGTAGTAGCAACTCGAGCCAAGAATTTTGAGTAATCATGTGTCATGTCTGCCTCCAGTTAATCCCAATTCTTTGCTGTACTCGAGTAAATCCAATGTCTGCCCACGGACTGAGCTTTCAGCACACGCCAAAGTTAGTGCCATTGTTTTAAGATGGTCGCGTCCGCTTGGGTAGGTGCTGGATTGCCCTCGGACGGCGCATAGAAAATCCTCGAGTAAGCCGCGTGTATCGTCCACAAAATCCTCTTGTGGCTCAAGCATGATTTCTTCGGGTAGATTTGCGCCAGCTTGCCAATACTCGAGTCCACTAAAAATATCGCGTTGGAAAAGCATTCCTGTTTCGCCATCAGTGCGCCATTCAAATTCGTTTTTGCTGTTTGTTCCCATCCACGTGCCAAAGTATTGTAGTTCAATCCCATTTTCAAACTCGAGCCAAGCTGCGACTGTCGCATCCGAGGCGTACATACTCCACGGTGGGTTGGTGGTGCGTCCCCAAATTTTTTTGACTTCGGAATTGTAAATGTATCTTGCTAAATCGAGGTGATGAATGCTTTGCTCGAGCAGCATTGGCTGATTCATGGTCAGTGGGTATTTATTGAGGAGCGGGCGCTGACCGTTGCGGTAACGCCAATAGTTAATGCGTCCAAAGCCGACTGTGCCTAGTTTACCGCCAACAATGTATTCGCGGCTTTTAATCGTCGTCTCGAGATAACGAAAATTCATGCCAATCCCCAGTAGAATCCCTGCTTTTTCGGCAACTTCAACGCAGGCTAGGGCAGTAGCGGCATCCAATGCCAAGGGTTTTTCGCACAGGACTGGAATACCACGTTTGGCACAAGCGCTAATTTGCTCGAGGTGCAGACTTGGTGGTGTGGAAAGCACCACCACATCGGGTTTATATTGCTCGAGTGCAGTTTCTAAATCGGTTAAATGTGGAAACTCGAGACTGGGTAATTTCTCTTGTAGCGTTTGCATGGCATCCATGCTTGGGTCAACACCAGCCACCAGACTCGAGCCAGTGTTCTCCACAATCACCCGCGCCCAGTGTCGCCCCCTTGTGCCAAGACCAACCAGCAATGTACGAATCACATGACCTCCTTGGGTGGGTAATCGAGTAAGCCTTGCTCGAGGCTGATTTTGGGTCTAAATCCGAGTTCTTTTTTAATTTTGCTCGAGTCAATCGCACCGTGGCGTGGTGGCATATTGGCTTCCCAAATCGAGGCTTTGTTCATATCGCCGTAAACAATTTGGTAACTGTTAAGTATCCATAATCCACCGATGGTTGTACCGCCAACATTGTACAGATGGGTTTTTTTATCGCCTCGGCGTTTGGCAATCATTTGTAGTAACCTTGCTAAGTCGGTGGTATGTAAAAAATTGTATTCATCGTAACTGGAATGCGGTAAAAGTATGTTTTTTGGTCCCGAGAATTGAGCCGAAATTTGTCCAATCAGCGAAACTCCTGCTCGAGTCCCAGAAGCCTGTTCGTTAGGTCCGTACATTGCTGCCAGACGTAAAATCCATAGGGTCATGCCTTCAGGTTTGCCCAGTTCGCAGGCTTGTTCGGATAGCGTTTTCGAGAGGCTGTAGGCTTTGTCGTTGCGAACTGCGCCGCTTTCGGTAATCGGTGTGGCTTGGTCTGGTTGGTACACACCAGCCGAACTGAGCAGCACGAAGTGTTTGACTTTGGCTGCTCGAGCCGCGAACATTGCATTGATTGTGCCTTGGACATTGACCTCGAGTAAATCGAGTTGGTCTTCTCGAGCGGCGGTGGTGCGAGCCGCCGCATGAACCAAGACAGTTGGCTGATGCTCGAGTGCAAAGGCTGTTAAGTGTTCGCGGTCAAGAACATTGAGCCTGTATCGTGTGCTGTGAACATCACCATCCAGCACTTCAAAGCCACTTTGCTCGAGTTGTTGGGTCAGGGCTTGCCCAACAAAGCCACCTGCGCCTGTGAGTAAAATTTTCATGGTCGTACAAACCTCCCGTCTCCAGCTTGTCCAGTTACAGCACCGTCAAGAAACACTGTTTTGCCATGCACGATTGTGCGTTTGACTTGTCCCTGAAAAGTTCTGCCATCAAAGAAGTAATCGTTGGCTCGAGCCAGACTGAATTCTTTGGTTTTATCCACAATTGTTGGCGCGGCTAAGTCCACCAGCATTAAATCCGCATCGGCACTAGGCAGCACAGCGCCTTTTTGTGGATAAATCCCAAAACGTTTTGCACCAGCACTCGACATCAGTTCGACAGCTCGCTCGAGACTAATTTTTTGCTGATGCACAGCGTCCAGCAGCATTGGCACAAGTTGTTCAACTCCAGGTGCGCCGGGTGGGGCAAGCCAAATATCGGTTTTGGCGCGTTCTTTTTCTTCTACCGTAAATGGCGAATGGTCGGTCGTGACACTTTGCAATGTGCCGTCGCTAATCCCTTCCCAAAGCGCGGCGTTATCCTCGAGTCGGCGCAAAGGCGGATTGATTTTGGCATAACTGCCGTACTGCTCGAGTTCAGCTTCACTAAAAAGTAAATACTGTGGGCAAGTCTCGCCGCTTATATCTTGTCCGCTTCTTTGCCATAAACGCAGCGTCTCGAGGGCGAGTTTTGAAGTCACATGGGCAATGTGCAGTTTTGCACCAACCACAGCATTCATTGTGGCAATTTTGGCAATCGCGAGGGCTTCGACTAAGGGCGGACGGGATAACCCGTGGGTGGCTGGGTCGTTGCGGTTTGTGGCGCGAATTTGTGCCGTGTAATACTCGAGCAATGGATTAGATTCAGCATGAACCACCAGCGTTAAACCAGTTTGCTTGACCAGTTCTAGGCACTCAAGTTGCTGCCATTCCTCGGGGATGCACAGCCCGTCAAATTCGTCCTCGCGCCCAAGGACAGCTGCCGTGGTAAAAATCTTAAAACCAATCGCACCAGCTTCTGCCATGCCGTATACCAGTTCGGGTTTGAGCATTCCTGGAGCGCCGTACAAGGCAAAATTAACCACGGCTTCACGTTCGGCTTGGACTTTTCTCGAGATCAGGATTTGGGGGGTGGCACAACACGGCTTAGAAATCGGCATTTCAAAAACCGTGGTCACGCCACCAGCCGCCGCCGCTCGAGTTTCGCTTTCCCAAGTGCCACGGGCTGGGTAAGCTGGGGCGCGAACATGAAAATGAATATCTATCGCGCCGGGCAGTAAATGCAGCCCTGTTGCTTCAATAATTTCTTTGGCTTGGGTAGCCGCATTTGGCTCAAGCAGTGCAGCAATTTTGCCATGCTCGAGTGCCACATCAAGCCGTTTGGTGGCATTCGGGGTCACAACAGTTGCACCACGAATTAGGGTCTCAAACATGGGTTGCTCCCAATTGGGCGCTCAGAAAATCGTCGAGTACCGCAAAGCACTGCTCGAGTTCAACCACCTCGACGTACTCATCAAAAGCATGAGCCACTTCGTAACTGCCGGGTCCAAAAATCACCATGTCGCCACGCACCAGCCCAAGTAAATGCTTGGCATCTGAACCGGGTAAGTAGCCTATTGGCTCGAGTGGCGCGTTGGTGGCACGGCTCGAGCCTTCTAAAAACGCCCGCCCAAGGGTGGTCTCGAGTTTGGATTCAAACCAACTCGAGTATTGAAATTCGCTGATTTCGGCACTGGCTGGGGCTATCTCGGTGTTGGCTAAAAGCGCCTCGAGTTCTTGTTGTACAGTTTTAGGGTCTTCGCCTGGAATCATACGGCGGTCAAGCCGAATGGTGCATTGGTCGGCGACCGCATTGGCGGTGCTGCCGCCCTGAATCACGCCGACATTGCAGGTTGGCACGCCAACCAACGGGTGCGAACGCTTGGCTAACTCAAGATGATAATCCTCGAGTGCCAATACAATTCGTGCCATCGCGTTAATCGCATTGACTCCACGGTCTGGATTGGTGGCATGAACACTATGCCCCTTGGTGGTTATCGTTGCCCGCATTACGCCTTTGTGGGCGGTTGCCACGCGGTTGGCGGTTTGTTCGCCTACCACAATTAAATCGCAGTACGGTAAGTGTCCAGATTCTGCCAGCCATTTTGTACCGAGTTGCCCACCCATTTCTTCATCGGCAGCCGCAACCAAAACCAAAGTGCCACGGTTAGCTCGAGCCGCATGATGTTTAAGTGCCAGCATCATGGCTGCCAGAGGCGCTTTATCGTCCACGCTGCCCTTGCCAAAAATTTTGCCATGCTGCTCGAGTGCTACAAATGGGTCGCTGCTCCAACGCCCAGCTTCGGTCTCGGCAACGGGTACGGTGTCCGAATGGGCGTGCAGCATCACGACTGGAAGCCCAATGCCAATAGTTGCCACCACACTCTGAACATGGGGATGCTCGAGCGGCGCGAGTATCTGCACTGTTGCGCCAGCCGCCTTGAGCCAAGCTGCCACAAAACCCGAGATGGCACGGTTGTCGCCCGGTGGATTCGGCGAAGGAATGGCAATCAGGTTTTTGAGTAATTCAACCAATTGGCGCATGGCGCATCCTGTTCATGGCAGTTGTCCCTGAATTTCGGCGAAGAAACAACACCAATCGCCAACCGTTACATTTGGCAAGGCTCGCAAACCAAAAATTCTGCCATCGGCGGGTGCGGTTAAAGTCTCGAGTAAATCGCCGTAGACATCATAAATCCGTGCAATCAGATCGCCTTTTTTAATCATTTTTTTGAATTCGGCATTTTCGTCGGCTAAAAATAAACCACTGCACGGCGCAAGCAGCGCGTGTTGCACCCCAGTGAAACGCGGTTCGGCGTAGCTTGGTGTTCCGGATAGCATTTTGTAATGCTTCATGACATTCAGGGCTGCATCGGCTAGAACTCGCCCAACGCGATGAAAATCCTTGGGGCTGGTGGCACTGCGCCCACCGAGTTCGACCGTAATGCCCGTTTTGCCAGCCTCGAGCATACTCGCCATTGGATTGCCTTTGGGTAAAAAAGATTTGAGGGCTAAATCCCAACCCATACCCATTGCCCGTGCCAATTCCTGAGATTTTGCGTCTTCGGTGGCAAAAATTGTTTCTGATAAGTACGAATGCGCCCCGCCCGAATGAATGCTCAACTCGAGGTCAGCCACTTTTGTCATCCATTGGCTGTGGGCATAACAAATTCGTTCCGAAAAATAACCATCAGGTCTACCGGGATAAATGCGGTTCATGTCGTAACTAAAAGTATCGAGCGGATTACCTCGAGAAGCCGCCTCAAAAGCTGGCACGTTAATCACAGGCACAAGCACCAACGAACCATGCAACTCGGCAGGATTAACTTCGCGGCGCAAAATATGACACATCAACGGACCTTCGGGTTCATCACCATGAATTGCACCATCTACCCATAAGCAGGGTCCATCGTGCGCCCCGTTCATCACAATTACTGGAATCTCGAGTGGCGTACCACCCGCCAACTTAGCCACTGGAATGACCCCAAGCGCGACGCTGCCTGCTGCTGCTTGTGCGCTACCGACTGTCAGCATATGAACTCCCTTTATATCCCCTGAACTTTTTGGTACTGCTCGAGTTCGGCTGGGGTGTAAACCTGCATAAATTCGATTTCGATACCACCAGCATCGTTGTCCAAAAAAGCCACATAGCCTTCTGGATGCGGATGCGAACCAAAAACCCCACAACTTTTGCAAATTCGTAAACTCGCACCATTGCTCTGAGCGTGCTGCAAAGCAATTTCAATGTTAGCGACTTCGTAACAAATATGATGCAGCCCTTCCGCACCGCGCTGGTCAATCCAAGTCGCAAAACGCCCATCAGCATCCATGCTTTCGCACAACTGATACTCGATATTGCCCAAATTAAACAACGCCACCCGATTACGAGATTTGGCATACTCGAGAATAGGGGTTTCTACAGACACATCCAAGAATCTCGAGTACGTCTCGAGGGCTTTTTTAGCATCGCGGACAGCAAATGCCATGTGTTTAATCGATTTAACTTCTGGATTGGTCATACGCCCCCTTTTAATTTGGGTAATGCTGCCACCATTCGCATCGCCGCTTCCTCGAGCTTAGCCAAAGGTTGCAGCAACGAAATACGAATAAAATGGTCATTGTGGTCACCAAATAATGAACCGGGAAAAATCATGATTTTGGCTTCCTCGAGTAACCGCACACAGAAGTCCTCTGCACCTAAACCCGTACTCGAGACATTGGTGTACAAATAAAAAGCACCTTGGGGTTGTCCGTAACTCAAACCGAGATTATCCAGCACCCCACGAAAATAAGCTCGTCTCGAGCCAAAAATCTGACGGTATTCCTCAACGCAATCTTGCGAACCGCGCAAGGCTGCCAGTGCCGCGTGTTGGGCGACAGCAGGAGCGCAAATGGTTAAACCATGATGAATTTCGTTCATGGCAATCACCAATTCTCGAGGCGCAGCAAAGTAACCAATTCGCCAGCCCGTCATGGCATAGGCTTTTGAAAAACCATTGACGGTAATCGTGCGTTCTTTCATGTTCGGTAAACTCGCCATGCTGGTCACGCTCGAGCCGTCATACACCAGCCGTTCGTAAATCTCATCAGAAACAACAATTAAATTATGTTCAATTGCCAGCGCTGCCAACTGCTCAATTTCGGCTCTGGGCGTGACTGCCCCAGTTGGATTGCTCGGGTTCATGAGGCACAAAATTCTCGAGCGTGACGTGATTTTAGCCCGCACTGCCTCGGCGGTCAGGGCAAAGTTATTGGCTTGGTAAACAGACACATCCACCACCACCCCACCCGCCAATTCAACCGCTTGATTATAAGATGTGTAACCCGGCGAAGTACACAAAACTTCGTCACCCGCGTTCAAAAGTGCCAGCATTGTCACATAAATACCTTCCTGAGCGCCAGCCGTAACCACAATTTCATCGGGGGTGTACTGCAAATTATTCTCGAGCTTTAACTTATGACAAATTGCTTCGCGCAACTCGAGCAAACCCTGCGGCGCAGTATAATGAGTAGCCCCAGCCGCCAAGGCTTTCTGCCCCGCCTCGACAATATGAGCAGGCGTAGGCAAATCAGGATCGCCACGCCCAAGCGCAATCACCCCCTCGAGTTTAGCAGCAATACCCAACATTTTAGTGCGAATGGATTCGTCCTTATGCACCACACGGTTAGCAAGACGATAAGAAATGTTCACGATTAAATTGTCCTTTTCTAGCAGTAGGCTTGAAGCAAAACACGAAAAAACGTGAGCCGTTACGAACTCCCCCCAGCGCAGAGCGCTGACCCCCTCGAAAAGAGGGGGTTAAGGCTGTTGGGGATTTGCACCGCCCTTCCAGACTCGAGAAAGTTTTAGAAAAGCCCATAGCCTTGTCCTAAACCCCCTCTTTTTCGAGGGGGTCGCCGAAGGCGGGGGGAGTTCGTAGGAGCTTACTGTTCGATCCATTCAAAACCTGTTCAAACTGATGCTTATTTACCGCACACCAACCGTATCCAAAAAGTTAATCAACTCGCCAATGTAGCCGTTAGCGGTGCTTTGGAATGCGCCAATCGGGTCTTGGAGTTGGTCTTGGGTGCTGACGACTCGCTTTTTGTACGAGGCATGAACGCCTCGAGTGTAGAGGTACATTAACGGTAGGTTGGTGGCGGCAGTGGTCTGAAATTGATTGTAGACGGCTTTGCGGGCTGCCAAGTCGTTGGTGCTAAGTCCTTGGCTGACCAGCTTGTCCAGCAGTACCTCAAACGATTCTGGGCGGTCTGGGGTGGCTTGTCCTGCCCGATTTAAGTTCCAGATGTGCGCTACACCATTGAGGTTGTAGAGGTTACGGCGGGTTGGTGGGTCAAAAACACCGCCAAAATCGGTGAATGAAATATCAAAGTTGCGTGTGCCGTTGGCGTTAAAGTTCCGCAGGGCTGGGTTGATCACACTGCCGTTGTCGGCAACGGTAAAACTAGCATCAATTCCAGCTTTTTTCATGTCTTCGATGATGATTGGTGCTGCCACTTTTTGCAGAGCTTCGGTCGAGACCACCAGCGCATTCATTTTGATCGTTTGACCCTTAGAGTTGACCAAGAAACCCTGTGCGTTTTTGCGGGTAAAACCTAGCCCAGCCAGTAATTGCGCGGCTCGAGCCGGATTGTAACTAAATTTTGTTGTCCCTTCGTTAAATAAACTGTCGTTGTACCATTTGGTGTTACCACTCGAGATCGGTCCATGAAGGGGCTTACCCAAGCCACCCAGCCCAATACGAATGATGGTTTCGCGGTCGGCTAGGTGCGATAAGGCACGGCGAAAATTGGTGTTGCGGCAGAGTTGTGCCTTAAAAGCATCGGGGTTCTGGAAATTGCAAAAAAAGGTGCTGGTCACAGCTGACTGGGTGATGTTGACTTTTAATTCTGCCTCGAGCCGCCCCGCATTAACCGCTTGGCGGATGCCTTGGACTTCATCTATGGTCAGTGGCGGGAAAACATCGAGTTGTCCAGCCAAATAGCCAGCCAAACGGGCGTTGGTATCGGCGTAGTTGCGGGCGATGATGCGGTCTAGGTACGGTAATTTAGTGCCTTTTTCGTCCACCACCCAGTATTCAGGGTTACGACGCAAGGTCATTTCTTCGCCGGGCTTGTAGCTTTCGACCAAGAACGGACCTGCACCAACAATCGTTTTTGGGTCAGTCGAAACCGAGTAAGCCGCATTGACGGCTGCCGCACCACCGCGTTCAAAAATCGGCTGCCAAACTTTTTGCGGCACAATTGGCCAACTGGCTAAATCCAAATAAGCGGCATCTATGGCATTTAGCTGCATCCGTACTGTGTCGTTGTCTATTTTGCTCCAGACAATCGGTTTACCCGCTTGGGTAAAATTGGTGCGTTGTCTCGAGTTGACTTGGGTGTCGGCATGGAGTTTAGCACTGTAAATAATATCGTCGGCATCGAGCAGCGAACCATCCGACCATTTGATGTTACTGCGGATGTTAAATGTGATGCTCAAACCATTGACTTGGACGTTGGTACAAACATAACACTCGTTTAAGCCACTGGCGGAATTGAGTTGCACCAACTGCGGATACCACAAGTATTGAATGTACTGGTCGGACAACGACTGCACCGTAAACGGATTAAAGGTTGGCGGCAAACCAACCAAGCCATACGTCAGTGTGCCACCTTTTGGGGTTGTGCCAGCCCCACCAAAACGAGCGCTGCGAACAAGGTTTTGTCCCTGGGCTTGGCTCGAGACCGACGAAACTGCGGCTGCGATTGCGGCAATTCCGAGTGCTGCTAAAAACCATTTACTTTTCATCCTATCCTCCATACCTTGAACGACTGACCTTGAGACGTGATAACCGACTTTTAACCTCGCTTTCGGTGGACATGATTTGCTCGGATGGCAAGGCTCATCGTCGTGCCTTAGGGTCAAGGGCATCGCGTAAGCCGTCGCCAATAAAATTAAAAGCCAGCACCGCAATAAAAATAAATACACCAGGCAGCAACAACCACGGTCTCGAGCTAAAGGTCTGCATCCCGCCTTCCTGGGCGACCGCCAGCATCAGTCCCCAACTCGAGTTTGGGTCAGAAATCCCTAAACCCAAAAACGATAAACCAGATTCGGTCAGGATAAACCCGGGGATGAGCAGACTAAAAGAAATAATCGCAAAACTGGCGGTACCAGGCAGCACATGGCGCAGAATTAAACGGGCATCGTCTGCCCCTAGCCCTCGAGCCGCCATCACATAATCTTCTTCGCGCAGGCTGAGTACCTGACCACGCACCGCCCTTGCGACCGGACCCCAACGAATTAAGCCCAAGATTAAAATCACCACAAAATAGACCACACTCGATTTGGCATCAAGTGGAAACATGGCTCGCAGTGCCAGCAGTAAAAATAAACCCGGAATGGTCGCCAGAATCTCGACCAGCCGCATAATCAGGTCGTCCACCCACGAGCCATAAAACCCAGCCACCGCCCCCAAAATTAAGCCAACCACCAAAGAAATCGTGGCGGCAAAAATACCAATGGTCAGCGTAATGCGTGTGCCAAATAAAATCCGCCCAAAGACATCGCGCCCAAGTTTATCCGCCCCCCAAATAAACAGCGTGGCGGGTTTTTCAACGCCAAAAAGATGCAGGTCTACTTGTGGGTCAAAGCCCGATGCCCTGCGCCACTCGACTGGAATTAAACTGATTGGAAATGGGGTGTAGGCAATACCTTTGGTAAAAAGCCGAATTGGATAGCGCTTGGTTTTATCTTGGCTGTATTCAAACTCGAGCGAATCCAAATTCAGTTGGCTCGAGACATTATAGACAAATGGCGCACTCAGACCGCCCGTATCTGGGTTAATCCAATGGATTGTGGTTGGTGGGGCATAACTGCGGTCTATTGCCCCACGAAAAAAAGATTCAGATTCGCCATATGGCGCAACAAAATCGGCTAAGGCAGCCAATACATACAAAGCAATTAGCACCCACAGCGAAAAGACCGCCAAGCCGTGTTTTTTGAACTGGGCAAGCACCACTTGTCCTCGAGATAAAGACTGGTTTTTTTCTGAGATAACCGCCATCAGTTGTACCGAATCCTTGGGTCTACGACCGCCAAAAGTACATCCGAAACCAGATTGCCAATCATCAATAAAATCGCGCTCATGACCAATAAACCCATGACCACATACAAATCTTTTTGTTGAATCGCGGTTACAAAACCGGGCGTGATTCCGGGCCAGCGATAGACAAACTCGACCAAACCAGCCCCAGTCACCAATTCGGGCAAAATTGTACCAAGCCCAGACACCACCGGTCCGATGGCATTACGAAGCACGTGCTTATACACAATAATCCGTTCGCCTAAACCCTTGGCTCTGGCGGTTCGCACAAAGTCCTGCTGCATAAACTCGAGCATTTGTCCGCGCACCACCCGCACCAAACTCGATAACCCCGAGGTTGTCACGACAATCGTCGGTAGCCACAAATGCCAAAGTCGGTCAGAAAGTTGTTGCAAAGGCGGTAACGAATCATAAATTTCGGTGGTTCGCATTCCACCAACCGGAAACCACAAACCGTTCTTGAGGTCATAGGTTAAAAAATCCAGTATATCCTTGTACCACACTTCACCTCGAGCCACATCGCGCAGTCCAGCTTGGAAACTCAGCACCCCAACAATCATCAGCAGAATAAAAAAGAAATTGGGAATCGCTAAACCCATGACCGACAAAATCGAAAGCACTTTATCACCAGCGCTGTACTGCCGTGTGGCTTGGTAAACCCCAATTGGAATTGCCAAAAGGTAGGTTAAGACCAAAGAAATCAGCACCAAACTCAGGCTATTCCAGATTAAAGGCACAATAATTGCCGTGACTGGAGCGCGATAAGTAAACGATTCACCCAAATAACCCGCCGTCACAATCCCCCAAACCCAGCGTCCGTACTGCACAATAATCGGTTGGTCAAGCCCAAAATTTTGTTTCAAGCGCTCGAGTTGCGCCGCGTCGGCATTGGGGTCAAGCGCAAAGCGGTCAGTAAAATTACCGGGGGTGAGTTGAATAATCATAAACGCCAACAAGGTTGCACCAAGAAAAGTTGGTACAAGTTGCAAAAGTCGTTTCGCCAAGTACATCAGCACGGATTACCTCGAGTATTCATGTTGTACCAAGCGCGTATTCATGAAAAATTGCGGCTGCATACTTCATGCCTTGAATAAACCGAGCCACGGGCATATTTTCGTTTGGTCCGTGCAGGTTGTTTTCGGGCGCACCAAAACCAGACAGCACTGCTGGATGGGGAATCGCCAACATGATAATGCCTTGGATACTCACGCCATGCACCACGGGCTGCATCCCAAAAACCCGTTCGGCTGCCTTAAAGGTGGCTTGAGAAATGGCTTCACGGCTCGAGACTTTATACGGATTTTTACGGGCATTGACCAAGACCAATTCGATGTCGTCAAAACCATGTTTAATCATGTGCTGTTCGAGTTTTTTGAACTGTTCGCTCGGCTCGAGTCCAGGTGGGCAACGAAAATCCATTTTGACTGTGCCTTGGGCTGGAACAATCGTTTTTGAACCTTCACCCGCATAACCCGAGCTAAAACCACAAATGTTAGCACTTGCACCGTAATGAGCGCGTTTGAGGATTTCAAAATCATCCTCGGTTGAAAGGTGCGTTGCTCCCATTTGGCGCATAAATTCGGTACGGTCAAAATACTGCTGTTCGTCGCGCAGAAACTCGAGGTCGTATTCGTCGGGAGGTATCAGGGTGTCGTACCAGCCTTCGACTTTAATAATGCCCGTGGCGGGGTCGGCAATGCTCGAGAGACATTCAATCAAACGCCAAGCTGGGTTACGCAGCATTTGCGCCCGCCCAGACCAAGTATCTTGTTTCAGGGTTTTACAACGCAATTCGACATATAAAATTGCCTTAATACCAAGGTGAACTTCGGGGCGTAAACTGGTGCGATTAACCCCGCCATCCAAGCCAATACTGGCATCGCAATGCAGGCGCTCTTTGTGCTTATAAACAAAATCCTCGAGATGCGGACTGCCAATTTCTTCTTCGCCCTCGAATAAATACTGCAAACGCACCGGTGTACCACCAGCCACGGCGCGGTAGGCTTTGGCGGCTTTAACAAACGCCAGACAACCACTTTTATTATCGGTTGCACCACGCCCATAAATAATCCCATCACGGATTTCAGCGCCCCACGGGTCAGAATCCCACAACTCGAGTGGTTCAGGCGGTTGGACATCGTAATGCCCATAGCACAACAGCGTCTTAGTATTGGGGTTACTCGAGGCTTCAGTGCCAAGCAGCACTTCGGGTCCGCCATCAGTCGGCAGAATTTCGGTGTCTTTTACACCGTCCTCGAGCATCAAATCACATAACAACCTTGCACATGGCTCGAGACCCACATTCTGAGCGCTAACCGAAGGCTGGCGCAAGAAACGCTGCAAGTCAGTGACCGCTTCGTTGGCATGGTCGTCTATGTACTTAAAGACTTGCTCGAGGATTTGTTCAGACATAAGCGCTTACCCCCAAGTTATTTGCGAGTTGGGCGAGGCGTAACTGCACACTCCAACTTAATCGAGAAATTCGTGTGCAACCAAAAAAATCCTGCCCTGCGAAGTAGGGGTCGCCGTCTAAGCGGCGGGGGTCCTGCACCAAGGACAGGCGCTGTGCAAGACCCCTCCGACGCGCTTCGCTCGCCACCTCCCCTTCTTGACCATAAGATGCACCTTCGGGCATGGTCGCTGCTTCGCGGGGAGGACAAAAGCCAAGTGCCACATTGTGAAACGCAAAATTGTAGTTCTCGTTGGAGAGAATAAAACGGTAAATTTTATTCATCTAACTTCACCGCCGCTTTTTGTGTGCCACCTTTTTGGCTCGAGACTAGAATATGGATTTTTGCCCCTGTTTTGGCTTTGACTAACCATTCAACAGGTCGGGCTGTCCGACCCCATTTTTCGCCCCACGGCGACCACGCATATTTGCGCCCGTTGCGTCCGGCTAAATGTCCAAGGTCGTTGCTCGAGTCGCCCATGATTAACTCGGCATTCTCGAGGTGCAATGCGGCTTTGACGGTTTCGGCTACTTTTTTCTCGATAGCGCGGTCAGTCAGATGACTTGGCAAGTAGCCGTCGTTTCCGACAACTGCCTTAATTTTATAAAGGCTCGAGCCATCTGGGGCTGTGCCAAGGTATTCGGCGCTACTCGAGCGGACTCGAATGCGTGGGCTGGCGGCGGCGTGTTCTAGGCAAAAAAGGGTATTGTTGTGGCAAATTTCCTCGAGCAGATGTCCCGGTGGGTTTCGCAGTACCCAAATTTCGGCAAGTCCACCAATTTCGACTTGACCAAGTTGTGGATGCTCAAAGGTTGTCCATTCGCGCCAGCCTTTGTCGCCGTGGTTCTCGATCACCCACTGCACCATTTTAATCAGGGTGTCTTCGTCTCGAGGGCGAAGGTTGTAAAAAGCGACTTTTTCGATTCCAGCCGCTTTTTCGATGTCCCAAAGTTCGGTCGCAAAAATCGGTACACCAGTCTCTTCAAACATCCAGTCTTTTAACGAACCACGTCTGGCTTTGGATTTATCGGGGGTAAAGCCCTCGTAGGTGCTGATGGTTGGATAGCCTGTGATGCTTGTGCCGACTGCGCCTAAGTCCTTGAATAGGGTTAAGTCCCTCGGACTCATGTCCACATCGTATTTGGTGGTGCTGGGGCGCAAATGCACGCCACCGTGGGTGTGAAACGAATTCATGCCGCAAATGTTTGGGTGCGCCAGAATAAAATCAATCATCGCTTTGGATTCTGGTTCAGAACCGGGGTACAAGCCAGCCCCGTACTGTTCGGTTTCTTGCGCCCAATTGGCAGGAAATTGACGGTTGAGGTTGCCATCACGGGTGGACTCAATCTCGAGTTCGACACCATCGTAATCTGGAATCAGACCTTCGGGGTACAAACGGTAATACGTTCCACCAAATTCGCCAGGAGCGCGTTGCACCATCACCCTCGAGTCCTTATCAGATTTTTTCCATTCGCCAGCCGCGTCGGCAACCCGCATCTGGACAATAAAACCATCGTTGTTCAGGTCGGTTTGGTACAAGCCATGCCCGCGTTCGTCTTCTGTGCCGGGTACAAAACGCCCGTTGCCGCACCAACGAAACGGATGTGCCAACGAATACTCTGCGCCATCTGGGTTAAGGCGCGGCAGGATATAAAAGGTTTGTTCGTCCAAAAGCATCGTGGTTTTTTGGTCTGTGCCGTACTGCTCGAGTAAATACGAGGCAGCGTACAAGGCTGTGGCACTGGTGGTGTGTTCCTCGGCGTGAATATGGGCATCTATGTAATAGGCGGGTTTCTCGAGGTCTGTGCCAGTGGCTTTATTAGTGATTGTTAAAAGCCAAATTTCACGCCCGAGAAAGGTTTTTCCAATGCTGGTCAGGGTCGCAAGTTCGGGGAAAGCGGCTGCTAATTGCTGCAAGAGCGCCGTCAGTTCTTCGTAGTTATAGAAACGGTTATGGGCGATGGGGGGATTCACAAATGACCTCCAGAAGATGGTCTGATTTCAAGACCATCTTTATAAACACGCAAATTACTTTTTTGTTGCAAAACACCAATATCAGTCAGTGGATTACCCTCGACCAAGACCAAATCTGCAATTTTTCGAGGCTCGAGTGTGCCAATCTCTGGCATATCCAGTAATTCAGCCGCCGTTTGGGTCGCTGCCTGAATTGCCTCGAGCGCGGTTAAGCCACCGCGCATTAAGAGTTCCATTTCATGGTGATTAGAAAGTCCGTGTGGCAACATAAAACCCGCATCTGTACCGGTCACGATTTTGACCCCTGCTTTTTTGGCTCTGGTTAAACTGTCCCACATCGCTTCACGTCCTAGCTCGAGCCAGCGAATGCTGTTGGCGTTGGCATTTTGGGCTGCCCACGAATGTTCAAAATGATTTTCTTGGACGCGCAGGGTTGGCACGTAATAACAGTTTTTTTCTGCCATTAAATCTAAGCATTGGTCATCGAGCCAGCGTCCGTGTTCGACACTATCTAACCCAGCTTTGACCGCCATATTGACGGTTGGTCCACCCGAGGTGTGCGCCGCGACGCGCTTCTCGAGACGGTGGGCTTCATCTATCGCAGCGATGATTTCGGATTGATCCATTTCTTGTTTGTAGGGGTGCCGCCAATCACGGAATGAACCGCCACACAAATTAATTTTAATCACATCTGCGCCGCGTTTAACTTGGGTTCGCACTCCAGCTTGCCACTCGAGCGCCCCATCACAAGGGTAGGTCATGTCGTGTAGTGCCACATGGTCGCCCCAACCGCCTTTGTCCATGTGTCCACCTGTGACCGAAAGCCCCAAACCACAAGCCCGAATCCGCGGACCTGGCACATAACCCGCGTTAATCGCCTCGCGTAAGTCAATGATTGTCCCGCCGGGGGCGTTTAAGTCGCGCACCGCAGTCACTCCCCACTCGAGCGTTTCACGGGCGTAACGGGCGGCTCTGAGTGCCAATTTGGGGTAAGACATTTCGCTGGCTTCGGCTCGAAAGGCTCGAGCTTCGATCGCGCCGCTATACGCAAGGTGAACATGGGCATCAATCAGACCGGGTAGTAAAGTCTCGCCATAAATGATGTTTGCGCCGTCGGGCAGACTGACCTCGGCGGCTCGAGCAACACTGGCAATGCGCCCGTTTTGAACTTCTAGCACAGCCTCCTCGAGCCATGAGCCATTGCCAACAATCAGGCGCTTGACCACAAAAAAGGTCTGGTTCATGGGCTGACCTCGAGTCCGTCTTTGAAGACCCGCAGGTTATTTTTTTGTTGTAAAACTTTAATATCTTCAAGTGGATTGCCATCTACCAAAAGTAAATCTGCGATTTTTCCCGCCTCGAGCGAGCCTACTTCGGGCATTTGCATCAGTTCGGCGGCGGTTTGCGTCGCTGCTTTGATTGCCTCGAGCGCACTTAAACCACCGTGCATCAAAAGTTCCAATTCTCGAGCGTTCATGCTGCCGTGTGGCAAAGTAAAACCCGCGTCTGTACCAAGCGCAATTTTCACGCCAGCCCGAAAAGCAATTTCTAAGGAAACCCATTTATCTTCGCGGGATTTCTCGAGCCATTGCCGTGTACTTAAACTCAGATGCTCGAGTGGAAAATCAAAATTTCGTTCATTGACCAGCAGCGTTGGCACATAATACGCGCCGCGTTCTGCCATCAGGTCAGCCGTTTCTTGGTCTATCCAATGCCCATGCTCGACAGTGTTTAAGCCAAGCGCTACGGCTTTTTTGACACTTGGACCACCCGAAGTATGGGCTGCCACGGGCTTCTCGAGATGCTGGGCTTCCTGCATCACGGCAGCAATTTCTTGGTCGGTCATTTCTTGGCGATACGGCGTGTGGAGCGGGTCGCGTCTCGAGCCAACACACAAGTTAATTTTAATAAAATCTGCCCCGCGTTTGACTTGGCTTCGCGCCCCACGAATAAAACCCAGTGCGCCATCACAAGCTAAGGTTTGGTTGGTCAAATTCACATGGTCGCCCCAACCACCACTGTCCATGTGTCCGCCTGTGACCGACAAACCCAAACCGCAAGCCTTGACTCGAGAACCCAGCACATGACCAGCCTTAATTGCGTCACGTAAATCAATAATTACGCCACCGGGGGCGTTCATGTCACGCACCGAGGTAAATCCCCACTCGAGTGTTTCCCTTGCGTGTTTAGCCGCCCTAAGCGCCAAAAGCGGGTACGAGGTTTGGCTGGCTTCGGCACGAAACGCACCTGTTTCGGGTTTGCCCGTGTATGCCAAATGCACATGGGTGTCTATTAAACCGGGCATCAGGGTTTTGCTGCGAATGATATTTACACCATCTGGAATACTGACCTCAGCCGCTCGAGCCACCGCCGTAATCACACCATTTTCCTCGAGCAGTACCGCATTCTCGAGAACCGATTGCCCATTGATTAGGTTTTCGCACAAAAAGGCATTCATGCTTTAGCCTCAGCAGGGACGATGACCAGCATCGCTCCTACGAAAAATCCTTTCCTGTAGGGGCGAACCTTGTGTTCGCCCCAAACGCCATTGGATAGCCACCAGAAATTCATGTCTCCCACCCTTGTTCCCGTAAAGTTTCGGAGCGTTCCCAAGCATTGACGTACTGGTCATGGATTCCGCCTGAAGTTTGCCTTGCCAATTCAACAAAAGCTGGCGTGATTAAAATCGGGTCTTTCCAGATTTTCTTGGTCTCGAGCGAATAGGTTTGTTCACTCATGCTGGTCTGTGTTGGTACGCCCGGGGTGATGGTATTGACGGCGATACCAAAACTTTCGAGATCTTTGGCAATGGCTCGAGAAAGTCCTTCTAAACCAAATTTTGAGGCACAATAAGCAATTTCGTTGGCAAAACCCAGCACTCCAGCCCGAGAAGAAACATTGATGATTGAACCACTTTGGGCTTTTTTCATGGCGGGCGCAAAGGCTTGGCAAGTTAAAAAAGGTCCTCGCAGGTTGATGTTGATGATTCTGTCCCAGTCCTCGAGGGTGGTTTCTTCAAGGTGCTTTTCGATAATCACACCAGCCACATTGGCTAGAATATCAATCCGCCCATGTCCAGCCAAAACCGTTTCGGACAGCCGCGCTACACTGCTTATTTCGAGTAAATCGGTCGGCACTGTCCATGCCTCGAGTCCAGCTTGACGCAAAAACTGCATTTCGGTCTCGAGTTCTTCGGTTTGGCGGTCTGCGCCGTAGACAATTGCGCCTTCTTGGGCAAAGGCTCGAGCCACGGCGCGTCCGATGCCTCGGGCTGCGCCTGTCACAACCGCCACCTTGCCCAAAAGTCGGTTCATGTTGCTACCCTTCCGCCGTCTATCAGCAGTCCAATGCCAGTCGTAAAGGAACTCATTTCGGATGCCAAATACAAAACCGTGCGGGCAATCTCGAGCGGCGTTCCCATCCGCCCAATCGGCGTGTTTTCCATCCACATGGCTCGGGTGGCGGCTTGGTCGGCTGCCAAGTCTAAGTTGCGCTGGTTCATTGGGGTGTCAATTACGCCTGGACAAATCGCATTAACCCGAATGTTCTGTCTCGAGTATTCAATCGCCAAAATGCGAGTCAGCGACATAATCGCGCCTTTAGAAGCGCCATAAGAAATGTTACCGCCAACATTGGCAAATGCCGAAACCGAGGAATTATTGACAATTGTGCCACCGCCAGACTCAAGCAAAAGGGGAATGGCGTGTTTGCAACAAAAAAATGTACCTTTGAGGTTAATGCCAATCACTCGGTCAAACAGTTCTTCGCTCACGTCCACACTGGGGGTTTTGGGTTGCTCGATTCCAGCATTATTAAAAATAGTGTGCAAAGCGCCGAATTTATCTTTAGCAGTGGCAACCATATTTTTAACATCGGCTTCTTTAGAAACATCGGTGCGGACAAAAACCGCTTTTCCACCCGCCGCCATGATTTCTGCCACAGCACTTGAGCCACCCGCCTCGTCCACATCGGCAATCACCACGCTTGCACCTTCTTGGGCAAACAGAACGGCAGTTGCTCGACCCATGCCGTTACCAGCACCAGTCACAATGGCGACTTTGTTCTCGAGCCAATTCATGATGCCCTCGATTCGGCAAATTGCGGCACTGCTGCCACAAAAACCCCAGCCGTGTTTTGTGCCTCAAGCGTCATGTCGGCAAGTTCCAAGTGCTTAATCACCATTTGAATGTGCCGCCGCGCAGCTTGTTCGGCAGCCTTTGGGTTTTTCGTCGCTATCGCATCAAAAATGGCATGGTGTTCGGCTCGGACATCATCTCGAGAACGGCTTGTGCCACTTTTGGGGTCGCTCATGCGGCGAATTGTATTGCGTCGGTAAACGGCTGCTAACTCAGCCGCAATTTCGCTAAAACGAATCAAGTGGCGATTACCCGCCACTTCATAAATATGATGATGGAATTGAAGGTCGCTGACCCATAAAGCACTCGAGTCAGATTCTTGGATCGGTGTTTCCCAAGCCTTTAGGTAGGTCTCGAGTTGCTTGATGTTCGGCTGGTCAATTCTTCCAGCCGCCAGAAAAGCCGCCACGCCATCTAAGCCCATCCGACACCAGTAGAGATTGACCACATCCTCGAGTTTTAAGACACTGACTTCTAAACGTCCGTTGAAATCATCAATCAGACCACGTTCACGCAGCATTACCAGTGCATTACTGATGGGGGTACGACTGACATTGAGTTGGGCTGCCAGTTCGACCTCGACCAAGCCATCGCCGGGGTGCAGTTCGCCGTTGATGATGCGGTCACGAATGTTTTCGTAAACTTGGTCGCGCAGTGCTTTTCCTCTGGAAATCATGGACTCCTTTCAAATAATCTCTCGGCATCCCGAATGCTGCATGCAGCATTCATGTAGAATGTGGTACAGATTAGGTGACGCGAATCCGAAAGTCAAGTCTCCCCTTCCGCCCTCATTCATGAAAAGATAAGGATGCCTTATGCCCGAAGCCCCCGCTTGGAAATTCGAGAAAATCATTAAACCGATGTTCGATACCATTCCCAAAGCTGTTCTTTTACGTGGTCGGGTGGTCAGTTGCCACGACCAAAGCGTTCTCGAGGATGGCATGATTGAACTCGAGAACGGCACAATCAAAGCTGTCGGGAACAGCCAAGACTTTGGCTCGAGAAGTGAGGATGCCCTACAAACCAACGGCACAATTTTGCCCGGTTTAATCAATTCCCATGCTCATCTGGCTTGGGATGGAATCCACGATTTGGCGCATCAGTCGATTTACGATTCACCACAAATCAGTGCTTACAAATGCGCCAGTAATATGTTGATTAGCCTCCAAGGTGGCATCACCACGGTGCGCGACCTTGGAATGCACGATACCAATTTGTTTGCCAAACAAGCCACCGAACAAGGCATTTTCCCCGGTCCTCGAGTGCTGGCGTGTGGGGCAGCCATTGTTCAGACTGGCGGGCATACTTATTGGGCGTGCCGTGAAGCCAGTGGTGCAGACGAAATGCGCCGAGCAGTGCGTGAACAAGTGCGGGCTGGCGCAGACTTAATTAAAATTATGGCAAGCCATGACCTCAACGAATTTACCGACGAAGAACTGCGTGCCGTGATAGACGAAGCTCACCGTAATGGCTTACCGATTACTGCCCATGCCACGTTTGAAAGTGTGATTCGCCGCGTTGCCGAATTTGGCGTGGATTGCATCGAACACGGCGGTGACATGAGCGACCAAACCATTGCCCTGATTCTCGATAAAAACATTCCGATAGTTACAACCTTTGCGCCTCTGGTGATGCAGTCGGTTGCCGAAGTTGCCCGTCAGTACAACATCCCCGAATGGAAAATTCTCGAGCGTCAAAAAGCAGTACAAAGCGGGGTGCGTTTTGCAGGCATTGTCAAAGCTGCCCAAGCTGGCGTGACGATTGGCTTTGGCACGGATGCGGGTAGCCCTGTTGTGCCGCATTCGGTGGTTGCGCCAGAACTCGAATTTATGATTAAACTTGGGGTTAAAAAGAATCCGCTCGAGGCGCTGCAATCCGCCACCAGCGTGGCGGCTGGCATTAACCATCTGGCAGATAAAATTGGCACGCTCGAGGTTGGTAAAATTGCCGATGTGATTGTGACTCACGGTCAGCCCGACCAGAATATTGCTGACATCTCGAGGGTGCAAATGGTCTTTGTTGGCGGCGTGCGCCGCGTTTAAGGTAGAGACAACGTAGCCTCTCACGAACTCCCCCTCGCCTTAGGCTCGACCCCTCAAAGGAGGGGTACTGGGTTGCTCGGTAAATAAGGTAGCTTCAAATTTATGCCTCGAGAACAGCCTCATTTAAGGAGAAAAATCTATGGAACAGCGTCAATTGGGCAATTCTGGCTTAAAAGTGTCTTTGGTTGGTATTGGTTGCAATAATTTTGGTGGTCGCGCCGACGCAGCCCAGTCTAAAATTGTGATTCGTAAAGCCCTCGATTTGGGGATTACGCTGTTTGATACCGCCGATGTCTACGGTGGCAAGGGCGGCTCAGAAACAATTCTTGGCGATTACCTTGGCTCTGAACGGCAAAACATTGTCTTAGCCACCAAATTTGGCTGGGATATGTCCGAAACCGACAAAGGTGCATCGCGGCGCTATATCTTAAAAGCTGTCCATGCCAGCTTAAAACGCCTTAAAACCGATTATATCGACCTGTACCAATTGCACACCCCAGACTCGAGTACCCCAATAGCCGAAACGCTTTCAACCCTCAACGACTTGGTGCGGGCTGGCACAGTGCGCTACATCGGTTGCTCGAATCTTAAATCTTGGCAAGTGGTCGAGGCGGTCTATATTGCCAAAGAACTTGGATTGGAGCATTTTATTTCCTGTCAAGACGAATACAGCTTGGTGATGCGTGATGCCGAACGCGAATTACTGCCCGCAATGCAAAAATATGGACTGGGTTTGCTGCCTTATTTTCCGCTTGCCAGTGGTTTACTAAGCGGCAAATACCAACGCGGTGCGCCAATGCCCGACGGCGCACGACTGACCAAATCTCAAGGGCTTGCCGACCAGTACCTGACCGAAAAAAATTGGGAAATTGTCGAAAAACTCGAGGCTTTTTGCCAAGCCAGAGGTCACACCATCCTCGAGTTGGCTTTTGGCTGGTTGGCTGCCAATTCTGTCACCTCGAGCATCATTGCTGGGGCAACCAAGCCCGAGCAACTCGAGCAGAATGTGGCGGCGGTCAATTGGAAATTAAATCCAAGCGAACTCGGGGAGATAAAACAAATTTTAGGTAACTAAATTAAACCAAGGTGATTTTCACACCCGCGTTTTTTAATGCCAGTTGCAAATCCTTACCAATGCTCGAGTCAATCAGCAGTTCGCTGACGGCGTTTAATTCTGCAATTTGATACGGCGAAACCGCACCAAGTTTTTCGTTGCTGGCAAGGACAATGGTCTCCGCCGCAGACTGCATCAAAGCCCGTTTGACATAGGCTTCCTCGAGGTTGCCTGTGGTAAAGCCATGTTGGGCATGAATTGCGGTCACGCCCATAAAGTAAGTATCTGCCCGAATACGACCAATGGCTTCTATGGCAACTGCTCCAACACAAACAATTGAGTGCTTAAAGAGTTTGCCGCCAATCAAGACCACTTCGATGTTGGGGTGTTGTACCAGTTCGACCGCAATGCTCGGGCTGTGGGTGATGATGGTTGCCTCGAGTTCGCGTGGCAGATAACGCACCAGTTGCGTGTTGGTTGTGCCACCATCTATAAAAACCACTTGTCGGGGCTGAATCATTTGAGCGGCTTTTTGTCCAAGGGATTTTTTACTTTGACTACCGAGGTTTTCTCGAGTCGCAAAATTTGCTATGGCTGGCGAGGCTGGCAATGCCCCACCATGAACCCTTTGCAACAGCCCCTCAGCAGCAAGTTCGCGCAAATCACGACGAATTGTATCTTCGGATAAGCCAAGTTCGGCGCTGAAATCCTTGGCAATAAATTGCCCGTTGTGGCGAAGCCGCTCGAGAATCAGTTGTTTGCGTTGCGAAGTCAGCATGACGAGATTATACAATGTCACGATATTGCACGTTTTTTCTTGACACTGCACGTTTATGCGTGTATGCTTGAGTAGCCTTTGAGGCAGGGGGTCAAAATGTCTAAACCGATGCTGATTCTTGTGGCTGGCGCATACCGCTCTGGCACAGATGACAACTCCGAAAAAATGCGTGCCAATCTGGATGTTCTCGAGCAAGCTGCACTGCAACTTTTTCGGTTAGGACACATTCCAATGATTGGCGAATGGGTTGCTTTACCACTGCTCAAAGTGGCTGGTTCAACACAAGTCGGAGATGCGCTCTACGAAGAAATTGTTTATCCAGCCGCCAAACGTCTGCTTGAGCATACCCAAGCTGTACTGCGCTTACCAAGTGCTTCCAAAGGCGCAGATAATGATGTAAAAATCGCTTTAGGACGTGGTATTCCTGTGTATTACCAACTCGAGGACGTACCAACGTTAGAATAAATACATGACTCAACTTGTCGCTCTGATTACTGGCGCAGCCCAAGGCATTGGCAAACGTACCGCCGAGGTCTTGGCTGAACGTGGTTTTGCTTTAGTGCTGAACGACCTTCGCCCGACCGAACTCGAGCTTGGTGTACCGACCCTCGAAGCCACTGGCGATATTTCTAGCGAAGCCACAGTCAAGCGTTTTGCAGCCCAAACTTTAGAACGTTTTGGGCGAATAGATGTGCTGGTCAACAACGCTGGCATCAGTTGTATTACGCCAGCCGAGGACACGACCCTCGAGCAGTGGCAGCGCGTGATGGAGGTCAACCTGACTGCACCATTTTTACTTTGCCGTGAATTTGGCAAAATCATGCTCAAGCAAAAAAGTGGCAGTATTATCAACATCGCCAGTGTGGCGGGGTTGCTGGGCATTAGCGACCGCAGTGCTTACAACGCCAGTAAACACGGTCTGATTGGTCTGACCCGCACTTTAGCTGCCGAATGGGGCGGGCGCGGTGTGCGGGTCAATGCTGTTTGCCCCGGCTGGGTTTTGACCGAAATGGATCATGCCGATACGGGCGTTGGCACATACACCCATGGCGACATTACTGGGCGTGTCCCAATGGGGCGTTATGCCACGCCAGACGACATTGCTAAGGCGGTGGCATTCTTAGCCGACTCGAGCCAATCTGGGTTTATCAACGGGCAAAGTTTATCGGTAGATGGTGGCTGGGCAAATGATGGCAGTTGGGAAAGTTTAAGGCTCAAAAAGCGTTAAGCCACTCGAGCTTCACGCCGAATGCCGAGGGCTAAAAATCCACCAATCATGGCGGTGATTCCAGCCACGGTAAACGCCAAGGCATAATCGCCGTAGTTGTCTCGAGCCACGCCGCCTATCCAAGCTGCCATGGCTGCGCCAAGCTGATGCGCCGCAAAAACCCAGCCGTAAACAATGCCAACATTTTGTCGCCCAAAAGTTTTGGCAACCAACATCACGGTCGGTGGCACGGTGGCAATATAATCTAAGCCAAACAGCACCGCAAAAATGCTTAACCCGCCAAGGTCGTGCATATACGGCAAAAACAATAAGCTGATGCCACGAAAAAAGTAATAAGTCAGCAACAAACGGCGCGGGTCGTAGCGGTCGGTCAGCCAACCCGAAGCAATCGTGCCGACAAAATTAAATGCCCCCATCAAAGCCACCACCCCCGCCGCCACAGGCTGGGCTAAGCCGTGGTCCACCGCATGAGGAATCAGGTGCTGACCAATTAAACCGTTGCTGGTTGCGCCACAAATATAAAAGGTAATTGCCAATAACCAAAAATCGGGGTGAACCAAGGCTTTTTTCATGATTCCCAAATCGGCTTTTTGTGGCTCGAGCGGCGCATTGGTTGCACCAACTGGTCGCTGCCCAACTTCGGAGGGGTCTGAACGCATCAAAAACAAGACTGGTACAAGAACAGCAATCGTAATCAGTGCCAACACCAAAGCACTCGAGCGCCAACCCATACTGACTGCCAAGGTCGTTAGAAGCGGATAAAACACCAATTGCCCAGCGCTGGTACTTGCGCCAAAAATACCAATCACCAGTCCGCGCCGCTCGACAAACCACCTGTTGGCAATGGTTGCACCCAGCACACTGGCGACCAAACCTGTGCCGATGCCTAGCAACAAGCCAAAAAAGAGGTTGAGCTCGAGTTGGGTCTGTAATTGGCTCGAGAGCCACATCGCTAAGGCAGTGATGACCAAACTAACCACCGTTACTGCCCGAACCCCAAATTTTGCCATCAGAAAGCCAGAAATTGGACCACCCAAGCCAAATAAAATTAAGCCCAGTCCAGTGGCTAAAGATAAACTTGCCCTCGACCAACCAGTGTCGCGTTCCATTTCAATCAGCCATGCGCCTGGAGCGCTGCGAGCGCCAGCCGTGACCAGCAGCACCACCGCCGTGACCGCCACAACAATCCAAGCGTAAGATGAATTACTTTTCATCGGTAAATCATACCGCCTTGAATTGGTACAAAAAGGTATTGCTGCAAACCCTCTAAATCCAAGCTCGATTCTGCTAAACTCGAGCCGATGAAATACCTTGGCGCAATTGGTGAAGTGTTGATTATTCTCGCGCTTGGCATTGGCGTAGGTCTGGGCTTGGCGTATGGTCAACTACACTTTAAGTGGAATCCACAAGCTGTGCAAATCGGTCTGGTGGCGGTTGGTCTGGCAATAAGTATTTGGGCGTTTTATGTCTATGCAAAATCAATCAAAGAATTTCACCAATCCCTAGACGACTGGTGAAATTCAAATGATAACCGTGTCACTCAAGACCCTCGAGAAAACAACCTCGAGGGTCTAAGAGCGTGTTTATAAAGTGGGTAAAGTCGGTCAGAATTAAGCTGTGAAACAAAAAACCTATACCAGTAGCCTTACCCGTGAACAGTTTAAGCG
>JAYWGM010000042.1:0-27133 GCA_043778225.1 Deinococcales bacterium
GAACTCAGTAAAGCCATTCAGAAATTCTTTTAGGGAGAACCATGAAAAAACTTATGCTGTTTCTAGTCTCGAGCCTGCTGTTTTTCTCGGGCGCTGCCGCAAATAGCCAGTATGCTTACCTGACCGATTTCAAAACCAATTTGACGATCCAAGCCGACACCACCGAACTGGTCAAACCGAGTGTAGCCGTGGCTCGAGGGCAATTACCCAGTGGCGACGCACGGCATTATAAAATGATTTTCTCAGACCGTGTAAAAGGCTTTGAAACCCTAAAAATCAGCCCCAAAGCCAAAGTGACACTCCTGACTTTTCCAAGCCTTGCGCCCAAAGCCACTTCGCTCGAGAACCTGCGTTTGATGCTGAGTGGCGATGAAGCCCTACCGAGCGAATTTGAACGCAGTTATATTTTTAAGTACACCCAGACTGGTAAAATAGTCACCAGTATTGCCCAAGTCAACACTCGAGCCGTGACGGGCGTATTTGAACAAGCCGTACTGATTTCTAAAAAAAGTAACATCAGCGCCCGAAAATTCGTGTTGGATTTTGTAAATATCTACACCACCAGCCGTGAAATGCAGCGTGCTGGGCAAACGATGGATGATAACCCCGGTGGAATGAGTATTTCCAATACCAATCCGTTGCTACGAACCTTCAGCTTAGCTAAAAGCGGTCGGATTAAGCTCCTCAAAACCGTTGGCGAATACTTTAACGCAACCCTTGCACAACTCGAGGCTGGCTTGAATGGGCAAACTCTAGGCTATTTTTTCTCGTGGGAAACGCATTTTTATGCCACCATATCGGATGTTACAAACGAAATGCTCGAGCTAAAACAAGGGTACGAGCCTTAAAACCTCCAAATTTTTCTAACTCGAGACTGCTTTTTAGGGTCTCGAGTTTTTTGTTACGGTCTTGTCACGCTGGATTTTTATAGTGGTTTTATCTCGAGGGGAGTCTCGAGCAAGGAGAAGATTATGAAAAAAATAATTGGAATTTTAGCCCTAGCCGGCATTTTAACCGCTTGCCCATCACCGCAACCAGTTGGCACAGCCTTGCCCACCACAGGTGGAACAGTCAGCAGCAGCGATACCAAAGCCTCTTTTGTCGCACCGATTGCTGGTGCTGGCACATTTGTTCAGGTCACATCCTCGAGCGACCAAGGGCAGATTCCAAGCGGACAAACCTTTGTCAGCGCCTATAATTTTGCAGTCACAGCAGGTTCAGTTGCAAATGCCACAATCAGCATTCAAGTTGCTGAACCTGTTGCACCAGCCATTTCGGTTCTCAAGGGAAACCCTGTGAACCGCCTGTACAAACGCGATGGCAGTTTTTGGCGTTACGTGACAGGGCAAACCAACACCAGCACCACTGTTTCTGCTTCGGTCTCGAGTTACGGCGTGTACGGTGTGCTGCGCGGCATTGCCACCATTAAGGACATTGTGGTCACACCCAATCCTGTTGTCATAGATCTAAATGGTAAAACTTCGGCTGTGACTCAACAAATGACCGCCGTTGAGCGAGACAGCTTAGACCAGCCGATACCCAGCGTGGATTCATCCATAACTTGGATTTTGGGTAGTCAGGCATTTGCTGGCAGCCAACTCAGCCCACAAGCCTTGGTTGTGACTCCAGTCAACTCAATTGACAACACCACTGGCTTATTAACTGCCAGAGTTGCTGGTAGCGATACCATCATTGCCACTGGTAATCAAAATAAACAATCAGCTCCTGTCGCCCTGACCATCACTGGTTCATTAAATAAATAAAGGAGTTCACCATGAAAAAAATTCTATTAACCGCCGCGCTATTCGCCTCGAGCCTTGTGCTTGCCCAAGATGCGGGTAGCCTTGCCGAAATCATTAAAACCTCAGCTTCTGAAGATTTCTTGTTTACGGGTATCGAAATTCCTGTGCTCAAACAAATTATGGGTGACACCACCAAATCGGATACCAAGACCTATAACCTTAAAGACGCTGGCGGGTTTGAGATGAGTTATAAAGTTACTAAGACCCCGTATTTTGTCCAGATTTTTGAGAGCAAAATGACGTACTGGATTACCTTTAATACTTATGTGACTCGAGATGATGCCTATATTGGTATGGTCACCAGCGCCCAAAAAGCCAGCAATGGACGCGGTAATGATTTGGCTTTTTACAGCATCACCAAGAAAAAACAAGTTTCGCCTAGCGATACCAAACTCTTTAATTACCCTGCGGTTGTGGCGTTTGCCAATGGCAAATGCAAAGTCCCCAAGGAAAATATTCACTTTGAACTCAAAGACGGTAGCGAAACGATTAAAATCTCGGGTTTTGATATTTTCCTGAGCGGCAAGAAATACACCTTGGCTGGAGAACTAAAACTTGACTTTAAGACTGGTGGATTTATTTTTGATAGTAAAAACGCCAAGTGTTAAGAGCGCCAATCAGCCACGAGTCTTGAGCTACAAAGAGCTTTTAATTGGTCATCTCGAGAAAAGGAGCATCATGAAAAAAGGTTTACTTGCACTGTCTTTGCTGGCATTAACTGGCGTGGCATTGGCACAATTTAATCAGAATCGGAATTTACCGACCAAATTCCCAATAGATTGCCGTGCGCTTGACCGCCGTCCGACCAGCCCTGCCGAAGCCGTCCAGAATTGGAATTGGCGTTGCCAACGGGTTGCCGACCAATGGGGTAAGGGCGCACGTTTTGGTACAGGCATTGGACCCGCCCAATTGATGACCGGTTTTCCGACCAAGCCCGGCACAAGCCGCTACTGGGGCGGGTTTTTGGACAACGCCAAGCGCAAAATTTACATCGGCAGCACTTGGTCGGATAACCGCGATGTTGGCGGCGACCCAAAACTCAAGAATTTCGGTGTGATTTACGAAGTGGACATTGACTGGTCTAAACCCGAATCGGTCGGCAACCGCAAAGTGATAAGCGGCAAGTACCTAAGTCGTCAAGGTGATGTGGATGTCGGTGCTGGCGATACCCTGCGGACTGTCCGCACGATCAAAAAAGGCAAAGACGGAATGTTTTATGCCTTTACAATGGATCCAGGTAGCTTGCCGACAATTATGAAAATAGACCCAAGCAACGGCAACCGCAGCACCGTTTGGACAGAAAAACCAATTCTGTACTCGGATAAACTCCAGTTCCCCAAAGACCAGTGCGAACAAGGCAGTGTGCCGCAAGCTCAAGGCGTGATGGGCAGCGTTCCAGCAAGCTCGAGACGAAGTAAGCAAGTCAATTTTAGTGGGCAGCCCTTCGAGATGAACCCAAACACTGGCGAGTTTTACCTGATTCCAATTAAAGGCACAGGTCCGCAAGGCATCATGAAAATCAGTGCTGACGGTAGCACCTGCTCTTGGGTCACACGAATGCGTGCCGACGGCAACAACAAGTACACCGACAATGCTGCTAACAAAGCCGACTCGAGCTATGGGCAACCCAACGGCGCAGGTCCACGAGGCACAGGTTTTACCAGCATGACTTTTGATGGTACAAACCCGTACTACCACGAAATCAAAGGCAAGGCTTGGTTGTATGTTTCAAGCGGCAATAGCTACTGGCGTGCCGATGTCGAGACTGGCAACCGTGAATTGGTGGTGCAGCAAGAACCCGGCGATACCAACAGCGTCTGGGATCCAGTTCGTAATTTCTTATGGACAAGTGGCACAGGCAATGGCTCGGGGATTGCACCCGTCACGATTAACGATGAAGAAAATCCAAAACTGCTGGGCAATATCTTTTGCCTTAATCCAACGGCTGCTTGGTTTCAGTGCATCCGTGGCGTTGGCGAAGCCGGACCACTTTTGCGTGGCGGATTATTCCTAGACCCGTCCGATGGTAATTTAATTATGGCTCACGATGCGGTTGGTTTGGTTCGCATCGAAGTGGCGACGGGCAACACCTACACTTTTTCCTTGTAAACATAAGCCCCCAAAACCACCCATTAAATCTGGGTGGTTTTTGTTGCCGTCAAATTCCAGATAAAATGTCAGCCATGACCAACCAAGCAGCCAACTGGCTTTTTCCAATTTTGCTCGAGGGAAAACATATTCGGCTCGAGCCATTAAATCCAAGTCTTCATGCTGCACCAATGTTTGAATTCTTTGAGCCTCGAGTCACCGATTTTCTATCTCGAGGTGGGCAGCCGATAGCAAATGCTACAGATTTGCAAAAGCATCTCGAGGCGATAAATCAGATTCCTAAACGCCTCAACTGGGCGGTGCGGCTGCTCAAGACCAATGCGATTGCTGGGCGAATTTCGTACTCGGAAGTCAATGAAGCCAACAAGTGGCTCGAGGTTGGCACAATGCTGATGCCCGCTTTTTGGGGCAGCATGGCAAACCCAGAAGGCAAATTGCTGCTGCTGATCAGGGCTTTTGAAGTATTGGGCGCAAATCGAGTTCAGTTTAAGGTGGATGTACGTAATGAACGTTCTCAGGGCAGCATGGCAAAACTCGGTGCAGTGCGCGAAGGAGTTTTGCGCCAATCCCAAATTCGGGCTGATGGCTTTGTCCGAGACAGCGTGATGTACAGCATTTTGAAATCCGAATGGGGAGTGGTCAAGCAAAAGCTCGAGGCTCGAGTATGAATTGTGGTATCAAAGTAGCCATTTCAATTCCCAACAAAACTTTTATTGCACTCGAGAAAATTGCTTTAGAACGCGATATATCATGCAGCGCTTTGTATACCCAAGCACTCGAAAAAATGCTTTTTGAACTCGAACAGAATACTTTGACAGAACACATCAATACAGCCATCGAAGCAGGTGCGTTTGAACGCGATGCTGTCTGGTCAGCCCAAGCCAATCAAATGTTGGGTCGAGTTGAATAGACCTCTTGCATAAGTCAGATTCGTGATGCACAGTACAGTATGGTCGTCAAGAGCAACCGATGGGAACACATTAAAAAGCTACTTAGCCAAAATTTTCGCTATCGTCGGAAGCGGTTTGGTTTAAGGGTGAACTTGATTGCTGGTTTGTATAATTTGGATGCAGGACAATGATTTTTGACTTATGCAAGAGGTCTATTCACAGTAATGTTACGGCTGCTGCGCTCGGCTCGAGCCGCTTTGAGCTTGGCTTGTAAGTCCGAATCGAGTGGTTCTGCCAGTAGACTTGGGGTAAGGCTGTGCGAATCCCAGTAGGCTCGAGCTTGTTGCTCGGTCATATTTTTTGGAATATCAGCTTGGGTTTTAACGGTTTGTTTTTTCATAGTAACTGCGCTCCTTTTGTTCTGCCACCCGAGCCGTGATGACTCGAACTTTATCACCAGACGATTGCCCAAGCACTTTTGCGGTACAATAAACCCATAAGGCATTGAAAACGAAACACAGCGAGGTTCGCAATGCCGCCACCGAGGTGATTTATGACGCAAACTGTTAGTCGTCAAGAGCAGCATCAGGCTCAACATAAAAAGTATGTCCTCAGCAGTTGGGTCGCCCAAGGCGCACTCAATGCCCCAGTCGTCACTCGCGGCGAGGGTCGTTTTTTCTTTGATGAGGACGATAATCGTTACTTGGATTTAAGTTCGGGTCTGGTCAGCACCAACCTTGGACATGGGCATCCAAGGGTGGTCAAAGCGATTCAAGACCAAGCTGCTAAACTCTGCTACAGCCCAACTGGGTACTTTCAGGACAAACGGGCAGAACTCGGCGAGGCAATTATTAAACTGACCCCGTGGTCTGAAGGCGGTCGGGCATTTTTTACGACTGGCGGCGCAGAAGCCAACGATGACGCGGTACGCATGGCTCGAGCCATCACTGGGCGTTTTAAGGTCTTAGCAACCTACCGCAGTTACCACGGCAGTACGGGTGTCGCCATGCAACTGACCGGCGAAGACCGGCGCTTTGGCAACGAGCCAGCCTTGTCGCCGGGGATTGTGCATTTTTTTGCGCCGTACCCATACCGCAGCCCGTTTTATACCCAAGACCCATTTGAAGAAACGGCTCGAGCGCTTGAACACCTCGAGCGCACCCTGATGCACGAGAACCCGCGCAATGTGGCAGCCATTTTGCTCGAGCCAATTGTTGGTTCTAATGGCGTGATTATTTACCCAAAAGGCTATCTCGAAGGGGTACGCCGAATTTGTACCCAACATGGTATCTTGCTGATTTTTGATGAAGTTATGACTGGGTTCTGGCGCACTGGCAAGGCTTTTGCAGCCCATACGCTCGGGGTCACGCCAGACATGATCGTCTTTGCCAAAGGTGTGACCAGTGCCTATATTCCGCTTGGTGGGGTCTTAATCCGCGAAGGATTAGCCCAATACTTTGACATCAAAGCCCTGCCCGTTGGTCATACGTATGCGGGGCATCCACTTTGCTGCGCGGCGGGTTTGGGCGCAATTGCGGCTTACCAAGAAGATGGCATTGAAGAACACGTGGCACAACTCGAGGGTTGGCTACGCACTGGCTTAAAAGAACTCGAGAGTCGCTACCAAACACTGGGTGAGGCTCGAGGCATTGGGGCATTCTGGGCGCTAGAATTTGTCAAGGACAAAGACACCCGCGAACCGCTTGTGCCTTGGCATGGCGATGGACCTGGAATCATGAAGAATTTCTTTTTAGAACTTCGTAAACGTGGTGTCTTTAGTTTCGGCAAGTTTAACATTGCCATGGTCACACCCCCCTTAAACACCACAAGGGGTGAATTAGATTTGGGTCTCGAGGCATTGGATGCGGCTTGTAAAGCTATAGATGCCGCCGTCTAAACATAAGTAATCCAAAAAAGGCGAACCTCGAGGTTCGCCTTTTTGTTTTTTGGTATTGTTAAAAATACTTGACATTATGTCTGATTTGTTTTACATTAGCCAATGTAAAAGATTTTTGATATTGGCTACAATCAAAGGAGCAAAATGACTTACGAAGAAAAATGGACGTGGATGTATGGGCTGATTTCAATTGTTGCCTTTGGCTGGTACTTGGTCTGGCTGCTTGGGCAGGCTTTCGGTATTGCACCAACCCAAATTACCTATGTCGTCCCGATGATTGCAGCCATCGGTAGTGCCGTTCTGGCTTCGATTGTTGGTAATATTTTGATTGCTCTGGCTGCCCCCAAAGAAGCCGATAAACGCGACCAGCGCGACCAAGAAATCCAGCGCCACGGCGATTACAGTGGGCAGTTTATGGTCAACCTTGGCGGCTTGGCGGTTCTGATCATGTGTATGTTGCAACTCAATCATTTTTGGATTGCCCACACGATGTATTTTGCTTTTGTTGGCTCGGCAATTGTCAGTTCGGTGGTTAAAATTATCTCGTATCGCCAAGGTTTTGCGCCGTGCTAAAAGCCACGCAAATCACCAATTCAATTCGGGCATTGCGCTTTGCCAACAACGAAATGACCCAAGCCGACTTGGCAGATAAAATCGGCATGACCAGACAAACCGTGATTGCGATTGAACAAGGTAAGTATTCACCTTCGCTTGAGGTGGCTTTTCAGATTGCCAGAATTTTCAAAGTCAGACTCGAGGAGGTTTTTCACTACCCAGAGCCATAAATCTAAACCGTAAAAGCAGCAGCGTAAGAATTATTTCTTCGCGCCAGCCCAAGTATTGTCAAAAGGAGAACCATCATGAAAGCCATTATTTATACCGAGTACGGCTCACCCGAGGTGCTGCATTTAGCCGAACTCGAGAAGCCAGTACCCAAAGACCATGAAATCCTGATTCGAGTCCGTGCCAGCAGCGTTAATTATGGAGATTTAACCGCCAGAAATTTTGGCAATATCTCGGCAAATCAATTTCATATGCTTGGTTTATTCTGGTTACTTGCCCGATTTGCCTTTGGTCTGAATAAACCCAACAACCATGTTCTAGGCTCAGAATTGGCAGGCGAAGTCGAAGCGGTTGGTCTGGCTGTAACCCGTTTCAAACAAGGCGATCAGGTCTTTGGTTACACAGGTCAGGGCATGGGGGCATATGCCGAGTACCGATGTATGCCAGAAACGGGCATGGTCACGCATAAACCCAGCAACCTCAGTTATGCACAGGCTGCCACCATTCCTTACGGTGCAATCACCGCCCTGAATTTACTCAAAAAAGCCAAGTTGCAAGCCAGACAACGTATTTTAATCAACGGCGCAAGTGGCGCAATTGGTGCAGCAGCCGTACAACTGGCAAAACATCACTTTGGCGCACACGTCACAGGCGTAGGCAGCAGCCAGAGGCTCGAGTTAATTCGGTCTTTGGGGGCAGATTCGGTGATTGATTATAGCCAGCAGGATTTTACAAAAAACGGTCAAAGCTATGACCTGATTTTGGATGTGCTTGGTAAGGGTTCGTTTAGTCGCGCTCGAGCTTCGTTACAACCAAACGGACGCTATCTTTTTGCCAGTTTCAAAGCCAAGCAACTGCTGCAAATGCTCTGGACTTCGGTGTTTGGTAAGCAAAAAGTGATTTGTGCTTTATCCGAAGAAAAACCCCAAGATTTGGTCTTGATTAAAGAACTATGCGAAGCAGGAAAAATAAAAGCCTTTGTTGACCAAGATTACCCGCTAGAACAAACGGCTGCCGCCCACCGCTATGTGGAATCGGGGCGCAGAACTGGAAGTGTGGCGATTACCATAAGTTAATTGTTGCTCGAGAAACCCAAAAACGGTGCTTTACAAATTTTAGTCAGGATTTTATTGGGGTAGCAACCGATAAAACTATTGCTACAGGAGGTCAACATGAATAATTTACAAAAAATAGGTGGCATTGCAGCACTTGTCAACGCCTTTGCCTATGTTGTTGGTTTTGGAATGGTTGCAACCTTACTCGCTCCAATTACGGAGGCTAAACCCGAGCAATACTTGGCATTTATGGTCAATAATCAACTGCTGATGGTTATTTGGAACATCATTATTTACCTCATGACCGGTGTTTTTATCGTTCCTTTGGCATTGGCACTTCATGCACGATTAAACAATAAGACCTTGGCATGGACGCAAATCACAACCGCTTTTGGTCTGATTTGGGCAACCACGATTATTTGTAGTGGCATGGTGATTATTAACAACATCGGTATCGTTGCTCATCTGTACAGCCAAGACCCAACTCGAGCCACGACTGTTTTTTTAGCTTTAACGGCAATAGAAAAAGGCTTAGGTGGTGCAATAGAACTTCCGGGCGGTTTATGGATTCTCTTGGTCAGTTGGACGGCTTTACCAACAAATAAGCTGCCTAAATTTCTAAATTATCTGGGCATGGTAATTGGCGTGTCGGGGATTCTGACTGTTTTACCTTTTCTCAGCCAAGCCGCCTACGTTTTTGGCTTGGCTGCGATTCTTTGGTTTATCTGGGTCGGTATAACCATGTTGCGCGGTCCGACTTCGTAACTCAGGCTTGCAAAATCCGTGTGGCTCGAGCTTCGCGCCTAAGCTGCAAGCCAACACACACCACGCCACAGAGCAGCACTAACCACAAATACAATTGCGGCAGACCAAACACCAAAAAAAGCCCAAGCAACAATAGCTGGGTGCTGAGTTCGAGGTTCGCCAAAACAAATAGGCTACTCGCTTCGTGGTACTCGAGCCGAGCCGCTTCTCGAGCCGCCGCGTTTGGGTGTTTGATGTAAAGCGCTTGAAAACGTCGCTCGCAAAAATTCCGAATCAGGTTGTCTTGTGGCTTAAAAATGACCGCATAAAATTGCTCGAGCAAGCGCAACACCACTTGGTTTTCTTGGCTGGTATCTGGGGCTGGACGAAAGTATTCTTTTCGCTCGAGTCGGTAGAGGTATTCCCAGTTAAAATCTAAACTGAGCATCAGGGTAAAAACAACAAAAGCAAAAAGTGCCAGTATCCATTGCCCAGTCAACCAGCCCAAGCCAGCAAAAAGCGCACTATTGACTATAAAATCGCCCTCGGTATCAGCATAGCGCCCGATTTCCGAGACCATCCCAGAGGCTCTTGCCAATTGCCCGTCGGCGTTGTCTAAAACAGTTTTGATTTGAATCAGCCAAGCCGCCCAAATCAAATCACCCCGAGCGATCAAAATACCAGCCACCACCCCAAGAATGGTATGAAAAATTACCAAATTGGTTGGCGCAACCTTTAGAGGCAACAACACCAAAACCACCAAGTGGGCTAATTTACGAAAACCATACTCCGAGACATACTCAACTCGAGGACGGGGTTTTAGGGATTTTTGAAAAGTGTTTTCGGACACTCGAGCAGTCTACTGCTGACAAAAGCCAGACAAAGTAAGCCAGTTAGCCAAAGAAAAACGAGGGCTGTTAGCCCTCGTTCTCGAGTTGTGATTTTCAGAAGGTAGTGGTGCTGACATCGGCGCAAAGTGGCACAACAGCCAAAGCTGCTTTTTCGTGAACATTGATATAAACACCGAGGTCGGCAATGGTGGTGGCAGTGGTGCTGGAATTGGTGAAGGTGGCTTTGCCAGTTGCATCGCTGGTGACAGTCACAGCGTAATCTGTTTTGATTGCACCAGCAGAGTCACAAGGGGTGGTGCTGGCTGTACCTAAGCTGTGGTAATGCGCCACATATTCGGTGCTATTTTTTAAGCCACTCAAGGTCAGGGTTGTCTTGATTCCACCACTCGAGATTTTCTCGATGCTGGCTGTACCAGCCTGGGCGGTATAACCCGTTTGGGTGCGGGCAGCGAAATTGACGGTTTTGACGACTGGATTTGGGGTGTTGCAACTGACCAAGCCAAATGCCGAGACTGCTGCGAATAAAATAAATTTGGTATTCATTGTCTAGCCTCCTGTTTAACCACTCTAAATCAAATTTATGGTCTGATTAGAGTACGTGCCTACAGTTATGAATGGATGTTTAACTCGAGTCCAATTGAATTGTAAAGCTGACGTAATCGCTATTGACCACTTAAACGAATTTGTACCAACTTTCTTCTCGAGCCAGACGGCACAAACAGATTTACATTGTTCAACACAAATCGTTCAACGCTTCTCGAGCCAACCATTTTAGGGATACAATAAGGTTTCTTATGGATGCTCGGGAGCAAATTCGTCAACGTTTGGACATCCGCGAGGTGATTGCGGAATACGTGGCGTTGAAACCTGCTGGAGCAAACAAATGGAAAGGCTTATCGCCGTTTTCTAAAGAAAAAACCCCAAGTTTTAATGTGGATGTGCTAAAGCAACTCTGGTTTTGCTTTAGCACCAAACAAGGCGGCACAGTTTTTGACTTTGTGATGAAAGTCGAGAACATCAGTTTCCGTGAAGCCCTCGAGAAATTGGCTGCCAAGGCTGGTGTGACCCTCGAGCCACGCAGCCCCTCGGAGTCTGGCAGTAAAAAACGCGATTTATTTGAAGTTAATGCTTTGGCTGCCCAGTTTTTCCAAAGCCAACTCGAAGGGTCAGAAGCCTTTGGCTACCTCGAGAAACGCGGCGTGAGTACAGCCAGCCTCAAAACCTTTGGCTTGGGTTTTGCCCCAAATGCTTACGATGGCTTAATGAAATTTGCCAAAGCCCGTGGGGTTGGCGAACGCGAATTGCTCGAGGCTGGGCTGCTTTCCGAAAACGAAAAAGGCAGTATCTATGACCGCTTTCGTAATCGTGTGATGTTTCCGATTGCCGATTACCTTGGGCGAATTGTGGCTTTTGGTGGGCGGGTTCTGGACGACAGCAAACCCAAATACCTCAACAGCCCAGAAACCGAGGTTTTCAAAAAAAGCGAAACCCTGTACGGCTTAAACCTTGCCCGTAAGCACATCCAAGAGACTGGCGAAGCCGTGGTCGTCGAAGGTTACATGGATGTGCTGATGATGCACCAACATGGTCTGGCGGGGGCTGTGGCAAGCCTTGGCACTGCCCTAACCCAAGACCACGCCCACTTGTTGGCTCGCCAAGGCGCAAGACGGCTGGCAATGATGTTTGATAACGACCCAGCCGGGCAACGCGCTACTTTAGCTGGCTTAGACCAAGAAATTGGCAAACTCTTTTTGGTGCGTGCCGTGGTTGCCCCAAGTGGCAAAGATGCCGCCGATATTCTGTTGGCTGGCGGTCAAACCGACCTCGAGACAGCCCTAAACGGTGGGATTTCTGAAGTCGAATTTAGGCTCAATACTGCCCTCGAGAAATACAGCCCCAACACCTTAGATGGCAAACGCAACATTCTGCAAATGCTGTTACCGCGCCTCCGCCCACAGCACGTTTTTGACCCCGTGGCGCTCGAGTTACAGCGCTTGGTCATAGACCGCCTGATGCTCGACCAAAAAATGCTCGAGACCTATCTGAATCAAAACCGCCCCAAGCAAACTTCGCCGCGCCTAGACGATGTGCAAATGCGTGGCATGGCTCGAGGTAACTCTGGCGATGAGTTAAAACTGGCTAAATTTTTAATTCAAAACCCAGCTTTAATCGCCAAACTCGATGGCGAAGCTGCCTTTGAAAGCCCACTGGTTGCCGAAGTGATTAGCGTGGCTCGAACCGCCACCAGCACCGAACAGATTTTAGAGCATTTTCGTGGACGACCCGAAGCCCATATTTTACTCGAGGGGCTTTTTGTGCCAAACCGCACCACCAACCATTCGTTTATTCCTGGCGAAATGGCATCTGACCGTGTTGAATTTGCTGCCACCGAAATATCTTCGCGCAACCGTGAAGAAAGTTTGCGGCTCGAGTTGGCTGGACTCAAAGCCCAGATTCCCAAAGCACCACTCGAGCAGCAGATTGTCTTGGCGCGGCAGTGTAGCGAACTACAAAAAGCGGTCGAAGCTGAACGGCGTTTACGAATGCGGAACTGAAATCGAGTCTGGTCACCTCCGTTCAATCAATTTATGATCCCAAGTTTTAACCCTAACCTTAAAATTATGGCGTAAACGATTCAGGAAATGTATCAAATAGACCCTTGCTTGAGAACCACTGCCAACCAAGGATAGAATCTTCGTGTGCGATTGATTCCCGATGGAACACGGTACTACCCACCCAAAGACGAGACTTGGCGCGAACAATTGCGCGGCAACCTCGAGCGGGTGCTGCATTTGTGGGGTTTTGACCCTGTGCAAACCCCGTCACTCGAGGTTTTTAACCCAGTTCATCCGTTGGCAGAAAAAGGCTTTAAGTTGGTAGACCGCGATGGCACAGTTTTAATGCTGCGCGGCGAATACACCACCAGCGTTGCCAATTTGGTGCGTACCCTCCCAGAGCCGACCTATCCTGTGCGATTACGCTACAGTGGTACACTTTGGGTGCGAACTCGAGATGCTGAATTGGGCAGACAGCGCGAATATACCCAAGTTGGGGCAGAATTACTCGGTGTCGATACCCCACTGGCAGACTCCGAAATTTTAGCCTTGGCGCTCGAGTGCTTAGACAGTGTGGGTTTTCCCAAAGCTGCTGTAGAAATTGGGCACCCCGGTTTTGTCAGGGCGGTCTTACAAGCCACACACCTCGAGCCAGACGAAATCCAGAATTTACGCACCGCGATTCACCGCAAAAACGCTCCAGAATTACAAACTCACCTCGAGACCTACAAAATTACAGGAAAAGTCAAACAAGCCGTGTTGCGTTTAATAGATTTGTACGGCAACGCCAATGTTCTCGAGGAAGCCAAAGAAGTGGCGATCAACGATGCCGCCAAAGCCGCCCTCGAGAATGTTCGGACGGTCGCAGCCCAGTTGCCACCAGAACGCTTTTTATTTGACCTGGGCATTGCTCGAGCTTGGGATTATTATACTGGTGTGATTTTTCAGGCATACACCCCAGATTTTGGGCAGCCGCTCTGCGGTGGTGGGCGCTATAACGCAGGTTTGCCCGCCGTTGGTTTTGCGGTCGGACTCGAGCGCCTGATGACTGCCCTTGGCGAAGCCCCCAGCCTCAAGCCAGCCTATGCCATCAGTCTAAATCCCAGCGCTGCGGCTGCCTTGCGCCAACAAGGTCAACGAATCATTGCTGCTTGGACAAGCAATCAAAGCGAACTTTTAGAAGCTGCCAAAGCATGGGGTGTTCAATGCCTGATTCTCGAGGACGGAACAAAAATGGACATCCTATGATCCAAAACCCAAAGCTCACTATTGCCATTCCAAGTGGCGAGCGCAGTAAAAAATTTGCTTTGCAATGCTTACGAAAGGCGGGTCTCGAGATTCCAGACTTGGATGATTCACGCAGTTTACGTTTTGAATTTACTGATTTGGCATTACTGCTGGTCAAAGACCCCGATGTGCCAGTCTATGTGGATGTGGGTGCTGCCGATTGTGGGGTGGTCGGTCTGGACTGGATTCTCGAGGCTGGGCGCGATAACTACGAACCTGTGGATTTGGGCGGTAACGCCTACCGTTTTAGCTTGATTACTTTGGCGGGCAGCAGCCCCCGAATCGAGCGGGTCGCTACCAAGTACCCTCGAGCCACCCAAGATTTTCTGCGCCAACGTGGCATGACCGCCGATGTTCTGCCACTCAACGGCAAAATCGAACTGGCGGCTTTGACCGGTTTAGCCGATGCGATTGTCGATATTGTTGAAACGGGGCGCACCTTAACCGAGAATGGTTTGGTCGAGCGCGAACGATTGCTCGAGTTAAGTACCCGCTTTATTGTCAATCGAGCCGCCCTAAAACTCAAAGCCGAGCGCTTACGTGAATTGATTCATCGTCTCGAGCAAATGAAATAAGCTACACTAAGCCCATGACCCTACAAAATAAAGTGATTCTACTGACTGGCGCGGCTGGCGAAATCGGTGCGGCAACCGCCAGACTTCTGGCATCTCGAGGCGCAAAGTTGGTGCTGACCGACATGAAACTACCAGCCCTTGAGGCACTGGGCATCGAAGGGGCGCTGCTTTTGGAACACAATGTCACCCAAGAAGCCGATTGGCTGCGGGTCATGGCGAGTACCAAAGAACATTTTGGCGGATTGCATGGTTTGGTCAATAACGCTGGCATTGGTGGCACACCCGGCAGCGTTATAAGCTATCCGCTCGAGGCATTCGAGCAAGTCATGGCTGTCAATGTCACGGGTGTTTTTTTGGGCATGAAACACGGCATTAAACTGATGCTCGAGCAGCGTGAGGGCAGTGTCGTCAATATCTCGAGTGTGGCTGGGGTGATTGGTTCGCCAGGCATGATTGCCTACAATGCTGCCAAACACGCGGTCATTGGTTTAACCCGAGGCGCTTCGGCAGAATTTGGTCGTAAAGGCATTCGGGTCAACAGCGTCAATCCGGGTCCGCTCGACTCGAGTATGATGCGTGGCTACGACGAAAGCCTTAAACCCGGTGAAGGTGCGACGGTACGCCAAAATCTCGAGCGAGGCATTCCTTTGCGGCGCTACGGCAAACCATCTGAAATCGCGCCTGTGATTGCCTTTTTATTGTCCGATGAAGCCAGTTTTGTAACGGGGTCGGTTTACCTCGCCGATGGTGGTCTGCATTCGGTGTAAAAAACAAGGAGGAAAGTAAAAAGAGAAAAGTACAGTTGTTTCCTCTTTTCTCCTTCCTCTTTCTCTTTCTCTCTATTTGCTTTTAGCCAGTCGCTCGAGAACCAGTTTAGAGACAGCCCTTAAAGTTTCAAAAACCCCACCACCAATGTGTGCCGAGCCTTCATGGCATTGAAACTGCGAAGTGGGGTCTACGACTGCCCTGAGCATATCCATTGGCATCGCGTCGGGCAGGTCGCGCTTATTAAACTGAATCACCATTGGGACTTCATCGAGCGACAGATTGTATTCCTGCAAATTCTCGCGCAGGTTTCGCATACTCTCGGCGTTGGCTCGTAAACGATTTGGGGCGCTGTCAGCAACAAAAATAATCCCATCCACGCCGCGCAGAATCAGTTTTCGGCTGGCATTGTAAAAAACTTGTCCGGGAACAGTGTACAAATGAAAACGGGTCTTAAAACCTTGAACTGTGCCAAGGTCTATGGGTAAAAAATCAAAAAACAAGGTGCGCTCATCTTCGGTGGCAAGCGAAACCATTTCGCCTTTGACCGTATCTGGCACTTGTTGATAAATCCATTTAAGGTTGGTGGTTTTTCCTGCCACACCAGGTCCGTAATAGACAATTTTACAATTGATTTCTCGAGCCGCGAAGTTAATGGTACTCACATTGTCACCTTATTCATGATTAGTTGCTCTTAAAGAGGTCATCCAAAAGCGCACCGGCACTCAAGGCAAAATCTGCGCCCAAGTTCATGTCCATGTCGGGCATTGGCTCGAGGTTTTCGATAATATCGGCAATGTCTTTAATCGCGGTCTTGGCATAAAGTTTAACCCGCCCAATCGGCGCGGTTTCATCAAAAATCACAACCAACAAGGCTTCGGACTGAATTTCTTCGACATATAAGCCAATTCGTTCGCCCTGATGCACAAGCTCGTTAAAGCGCCGTTCGCCCAACAGTTTTGCCAGTGCGCCAGTCGCGGCGGCATTGCCGGCAATCAGGGTCGCAATGCTGTCTAGGGCTGGGGGCTTAGGTGCCCAAAGTGCTTCTTTGTGCGCCAAAACAAACCCTCGGCGGTCAACCAACATCGCATAACGCACATGGGCTTTATTCAGCATCTCGTCTAGAGAGGCGTTGACTTTGTTAAAAGATTCGCCGTATAAGGCGATACTCGGCTCAATCATAACCATGAGTATACGGCACGTCTGTACAAATTGCCACGAAAACCCGACATGGTACAGAATAAACAAACATTGATGGCGTAAAATGGTCAGTATGAAACGCTTTTTGGCACTGCTAACCCTGACCTCGAGTGCCTATGCCACACCTATTTTCTTAAACGACCGACCACTTGAGCCACCGCTCGAGACTCGAGTCGATTTGGACAGCACCCCACTCGAGAGCGCCCTTGATGAGCGTTTGCCTTTGGCGGTGCTTGAGCGTTTTGGAGTGGTGGTGCAGACTTCAAGCCTTGATGGCAAAATTCGGATGCAGACCGAGGAGATACAAGAAGAGCAAACTATCGTCAAGTCAAGGCTCGAGTGGCAGCCCGAAAAAGGCTGGGTCAATGCAACTGGCGAAGTCTTGCAGGGCTGGAATGCGCCAGCCACCAAAGATGGCACAACCTATGTCCCCGTTAAATGTTTACAAGCGCTTGGCTTTACACTTGAGGTTCTCGAGACAGGCATACAAGTTCGCAGCGAAGCCAACACCCTACCAACGGGTGGCTTAAATCAAATTCTCGAGCTTCGCAGCCTCAAAGGGCGCAACAGCCGCGTGACTTTAGGATTGGCGCGAACAGCAGAATTCTTTGTTCTCGAGAAAACCGCCACTCAATTTAAGCTCAAATTGCCCAACACAGTCACACAGCCACGTTTTCAGGCGGTGGGTTCAGAAAGCCTTTCTCGGGTACGGGTGCTGCGGTTGGGCAACGATTCGATTTTAGAAGCCGAATTGCCACGCGGTTCAAAACTCGAGGTCAGTGCCAACGGCAAAGAAGTCTTTGTGGACAGTTCGGATTTGGTGGCTGCGCCTGTTCCCTTGCCGGGGGAATTGCCCAACGGTGTGACTTATACGGTTACGCCATTTGGTGCAAGTAAACTGCATTTATTGCGGCTCGAGGCTGCCAAGTACCGCCCAGAGGTTGTGACTGCCCCGTGGGGTGGGGCAAAAAGCCTGCTTGAGTTTGCCGATGGCGCAGTCGCAGCCGTCAATGGTGGCTACTTTGACCCTGCCAGTATGCAGGCGGTGGATTTATTGTTTAACGGTTCAATCCAAGCCTATTCGCGTGGCAACCGTGCCACGATTGGTTTTTTAGACAACAGCACCTTGTTTGGAATTCCCAAAGCCAGATTGGTTTTGAATCTTGGGGCAACCGTTGCCAATGTCAATCAGATTCGCCCTAGCCCGCACCCGCAGAATCTCACTTTTTTTATCGGTGATGGTTTTGTGCCAGTTGGCGGTTTGGGGTTTACGACTTTGGTGATTGCCAACGGTCTGGTTCTCGAGCGCCACGAGGCTGGTTTTGTGCCTAAAATAGGGCAACTGACCGTTTCGTTTAATCCAAAAACAAATCCAAGTTTTGAGCGAAAAATTGGCGACCCCGCCAGCCTAAATTTAACCTGGAGCGACCCTGCTTGGGCAAATGTCGGGAGTGGGCTGGCGGCTGGACCACGTTTAATTGCCAACGGAGTCTTTGCAGTCAATCCACAAGCCGAGGGCTTTGACCCAACTGGCGAGATTTGGCGACCAACCCGCCAAGTTGGTATCGGTATAGACAACAACAATAATTATGTGCTGGCAATGCTCGAGTTTGGCTCGCCCGAAGATTTTGCTAGAGCGCTGCTGGCTCAGGGCTTGCGCGAAGCCATGCGCTTAGACAGTGGCACAAGCGCTCAGTTGGTGCTGGCTGGCGGGGCGGTGGCGGGGCGAGTTGGACGGTCTGTGCCGAATGCACTGGTTTTTAAGGCTCGAGAATAAGTATTTTTACTCTCAGAGACAACAAAAACCCATTAAAGTCAGCTTGTTGTTCCAATCGCCAACAAGTGTAAGCAAGGTCGTACTGGACAACTACAATCTGCCTAAAAATAAAAACGGGTTTTTTGTAATAAACTCCATCAAAAAATTTGCTAAAATGCTTGTACTCGAAAGTGTGACATTCCGCTCGAGTTGGAGGACTGAATATGTTTGGATTTGACCCGATGGGTTTGTTGTTAATGGCAGTGATTTTTGGCATGGGGATGCTTGGGCAGGGCTACCTCAGCAGCACCTTTGGGAAATACTCGAAAATTCGTAATGCCAAGGATTTAACTGGCGCAGAGGTGGCTCGAGACATCCTCGATTCACACAACCTGCAACACGTGCGGGTTGAAGCCACCCCCGGACACCTGACCGACCACTACGACCCGCTTTCTAAAACCGTGCGGCTTTCTGAACCCAATTATGCCAGTCCAAGTCTGGCGGCGTTGGCAGTGGCAGCCCACGAAGTCGGACACGCAATTCAAGACGCAAAACTCTATGCGCCCTTGGTTATGCGGGCGCGTTTGGCTGGTCCGCTTGGTGCGGTTGCTAACCTAGGGAACATGGCACTGATGGCTGGTGCGATGATGATTATGGTCGGTTTTGGTGGTGGATTTGGCACAACCTTGCTCTTGATTGGTTGCGTCGGGTTAGCGGCTTTGCTGGTTTTTCATTTGGTGACATTGCCAGTCGAGTTTGATGCCAGTAACCGCGCTTTGGCACTGCTCGAGAACAACGGCTATTTAAGCCGCGAAGAAAATGCCGGCGCTCGGAAAGTCCTCAATGCCGCCGCCATGACCTATGTGATTGCGGCTGTCTCGAGCGCTTTACAACTATTGTACTACCTCAATATGTTGCGTGGCAGCAGCGACGAGTAAATTAGTTTGGTGCAAACGAACCCCGAAATGGGGTTCGTTTTTTGCTCATGCGTAAATTCTGTTTTTATCGTATTCTGATTTTTAATTATGAATAGAATTACCCTAAAATTCCCCAAGCCACTGCCTTCGCTCGATTCCAAGGGCAAAGAAAAACCAATGCCCTATTTTGACTGGGACAGCTTATTTGAAGAACTGCGGCGCACCCTCGAGCCACAACTGACCGAACAACTTGGCGAACTCGAACTCGAGTTAGAACTGGCAGGGTCAGCCGAGATTCGTGTGACCGGCAATTATCCGGGCATGAAAACGGTCGAAGTTCGTGCCATGGTTTCTGAATTGCTAGGCGAAGCGATGGAAAGTATAGATACCACAGCGTATACCGAACAATAATCAGTCTTGCTGCTCGAGACCAGACCATCAGTTTTGCTGCTCGAGACCAGACCATCAGTCTTGCTGCTCGAGACCGAATTGGTTTAGAATATCGGTATGAACGCACTCATGCCAAAACTTCAAATGCTGATTGCGCGAAAACCATTGCGCGGCTAAGGGCTGCGCCTCCATATCTGTTTGCGCTGCTCGAGGTTAATGCTCGAGCTACATTTTTTAGAATGTTTTAAGGAGTTTTATGTCCGACCAAGAAACCCAGTCACGCCCACACGAACAAACGCCGTCACGCTCACACGAACAAATGCCGTCACGCCCACACGAACAAACCCAAGCCCGCCTAAATAATTTAGCCGCCCTCGAGCAAGCTGGCTTTGCCCGTTTTCCATATTCGTACAACCAAACGCATTCAGCCGCCACGCTGCACGCCGCCCACCCAGCCCCACTCGAGTCTGGTTTGGAGTGGCTCGAGGAGCCCGTTTCTTTGGCGGGGAGAATTATTTCTTGGCGCGACACTGGCAAACTGATTTTCGCCGATTTACAAGACCAATCGGGGCGAATCCAATTGTTTATCTCTAAAAATGCCGTGCCACAATTTGAGGCTGCCAAGTTTATAGACCTTGGCGATATTCTTGGTGTGACTGGACACCTGATGACCACCAAAACAGGAATGCTCTCGGTCAAGGTGACTGGCTTTACGCCACTGGTTAAGTCTTTGCATCCATTGCCCAGCGATTACTATGGGCTTGCCGATAAAGAATTGCGCTACCGCCGGCGTTACTTGGACTTAATTGTCACCCCAGACTCGAGAAAAGTCTTTTTGAGGCGCAGTAAAATCGTGCGCTTTATCCGAAACTTTTTAGATAATAAAGACTTTATTGAAGTCGAAGGACCAACCCTACAAGCCATCGCCGGTGGCACAGAAGCCAAGCCCTTTGTGACCCACCACAATGCGCTCAGTCACAATTTTTCCTTGCGGATTGCACTCGAGCTACACCTCAAGCGCCTTTTGGTCGGTGGTTTTGAGCGGGTCTATGAAATCGGACGGGTTTACCGCAACGAAGGCATTGACCAAACCCACAACCCAGAATTTACGATGCTCGAGTTGTACCAAGCCTACACCGACTACGAAGGCATTATGCTACTTGTCGAAGAACTCTGCTCGAGTTTGGCGCTTGCCGTGGCTGGCAGCACCGATGTTGTTTATGAAGACAAAAAGCTTAATTTTGCCGCTCCGTTTGCTCGACTCGAGTACCTGCCAGCCCTTTTAGAACACGTTCCAGAACTTAATTTTGACCCACTCGAGCTAGACAAATTGCGAATTTTTTGCGACGCTCGCTATCCCCAATGGAAAGCTGTTCCAGATTATAAACTGCTCGATAAATTGTTTGGAATGTTTGTCGAACCGCTGATTTTGCATCCCACCTTTGTGATTCATCACCCAATTTTAATTAGTCCACTTGCCAAACCACACCGTAGCTTGGCTGGCGTGACCGAGCGCTTTGAGCTTTTTGCCAGTGGTTTTGAACTTGCCAATGCTTTTTCTGAACTCAATGATGCCTTTGACCAACGCGCCCGTTTTGAAGCCCAAAGCGCTCGGCGCATTGCCGGCGACGACGAAGCGCCCGAACAAGACGAGGATTTTTTGTTGGCGCTCGAGTATGGAATGCCACCCGCCGGCGGCTTAGGTATTGGGATTGACCGCCTTGTGATGTTGCTGACTAACCAAACCAGCATCCGCGATGTGCTGCTTTTTCCACTCTTAAAACCTGAAGGCTAAAAAGTTCAGCACAAAACCGCGTTCTGCGCTATACTGGGTTATTCATTCGAGCTTACTCGAAACTTACCCACTCGAGCTTTCTCGAGAATCCCCACGGAGGTTCTTCATGCCCATTTTTACTTACCGAGTCCGAGATGCCGCAGGCAAAATAATTTTGTCAACCATGGAAGCCGATACGTCCAAGTCGGTGCGCGATAAATTGCGCGAAAAAAACCTGACAATTGTTTCGATTACTGAGCCAAAAACAGGTATCAACCAAGACTTGCAATTGCCGGGTTTTTTGAACGAAGAAAACCAGATGCCCGGCTTAAAACCAGTTGCTATTTTTGCCCGTCAGATGGCAACCATGATTGATGCTGGCTTACCGTTGGTGCAATCTTTGACCATTCTGCAAAAGCAGTCCGAGCATAAGGGCTTAAAAAAGATTTTGCGTGATATTCGTCAGACGGTCGAAAGTGGTATCCCTTTTTCTGACGCTTTAATTAAGTATCCAAGTGTATTTGATCGTTTGTTTATCAATCTTGTACGGGCTGGTGAGGTTTCGGGTACGCTTGACACGGTGCTTGACCGCGTGGCAATTTTCAAAGAAAAGGACTTGGCACTGCGCGGTAAAATTCGTGGTGCGCTGACTTACCCGACCATTGTTTTGGTGTTTGCTTTGGGTGTGACTTACTTTTTGTTGACTACGATTGTGCCGCAGTTCGCTAAAATGATTAAGGATGTCAATCCAAACGCTAGTTTGCCGGGTATCACAATCTTTTTGCAAGTGGTTTCAGATTTCTTACTGAATCAAACATGGCTCTTGGGTCTGATTATTGGTGCATTGGCGATTGCCTACCATTACTACTACAAAACCGATCAGGGTCGCCACGTGATTGACCGTTTCAAAATGAAAGCCCCTGTTTTTGGCAATCTGATTTCTAAGGCTTCGTTGGCATCGTTCTCGAGAACCTTATCGTTGCTGATTAAAAGTGGTGTCAACATCATCGAAGCGCTGGACATCACAAGGGGGGCTTCAAACAATGCGATTGTCGAAGATGCCCTGACCAACGCTAAAAATGCCGTCATGCAGGGCGAGCAAATGTCGCAGCCGATGGCAGCTGCCGTAGATGTTTTTCCACCAATGGTCACTTCGATGGTTTCGATTGGCGAAGAAACGGGTGGCTTAGACACGATGCTTGATAAAGTTGCTGATTATTACGAGCGCGAAGTGGATGAAGCTGTAGACCAACTGACTGCCGCCATTGAACCGATTATGATTATTTTCTTGGGTGCAATCGTCGGTGTGATTGTGGCTGGTATGTTTTTACCGATGTTTGCCTTGATTGGCGAGTTGTCGAAGTAAATTTGTTTTTCCACACGCAATGCCACTGGATGGCATTGCGTATTTTTAAGGAAGGAAGATTATGGCTGAATTTCTCGAGTATGCGTTCTTCAAAGAAAAAATCGTGCCTTTTGCCGAAGCCAATGTTTCGGTGGCAACCTTGGCTTTACAATATGGTTTGTCGTGCTTTGGTGGCATTCGTGGCTATCGGGGCGACGATGGTGCTGTCAGTATTTTTAGATTGCCTGAGCATATGCTGCGGTTCTCGAGAAGTGCTGGGTTACTCAAAATTAAATTACCGGGCGATGTGAATTACCTCCAGCAAGCCGTGATTGATTTGACAAGAAAGAACGCCCCCAACACCGATTGCTATTTTCGCCCGTTTGCTTATAAATCCGACCTCAGTCTTGGTCCAAGCATTGGTCATGCAGGTGGTGGCTTTACGGTTTACATGATGAACCTTGGCAATTACTTTGGCGAAGACCGACCATTGCGCTTAATGGTCTCGAGTTGGCGGCGGGTTTCTGACAATGCCATTCCAGCCCGTGGCAAAATTGGTGGGTCGTATGTCAACAGTTCAATCGCCAAAGATGAAGCCCAGATAAACGGCTACGACGATGCAATCATGATGAATGAGCGCGGCAAAGTTGCTGAAGCCAGTGCTGCCAACCTTTTTATGGTGCGCGATGGTGTCTTGATTACCGCGCCAATTACCGCCGATGTTCTCGAGGGAATCACTCGCCGCAGTGTGATTGAACTGGCTCATTATCTCGAGATTCCAGTTTTGGAGCGCGAAATTGACCGCTCGGAACTCTATATTGCCGATGAGATTTTTTTGTCTGGGACAGCCGCCCAAGTTGCCTCGGTTGGCGAGGTAGACAAACGTATTGTTGGTAACTCGAGCTACCCCATCACCAACAAATTACGAGCAACTTTTGAGGATGTGGTGCGTGGGCGTAACCCAGCTTTCTCGCATTGGCTGACTCGAGTTGAGGTTTCAAAGCCTTTGGCAATCAGCCATTAGATTGTCGTTTTTGCACAGACAGTTTGTTTTTTCTCAAGTAGACTTTCACCATGAAGCCTTTACGCATTCTTTTGGCATTGTTGGCACTCTCGAGTTTTGCAGTAATCGCCCAAACTGCCGCCGAATTATTGGTCGTGACCAGCATTATTGGCACACTCGATAGCTCGGTGCGTTTGCCTTCGGGGTCGTTTCAGGTGCTCAACCCGACCCTGACCAGCCAATTTGCAGATTTACTCGGTGCAGATAAGCCCAAATATGAGGGCTACACGCTTTACCTCGCCAAGGGTTTAGCCAGTAAATTAGCCGATGCTTATATCGCAAACCTAACCAGCAATTTTGCGGCGGCTGGCTATTTTGAAAACTCAAGAATCAACCTCCCAGCCCCAAGTGGCGAAGTTCGGACGCGCCTAGACTATGAAAATTTTGACAACGGTAAATTCTTGATGGTTTTTACATTGCGTAAAGCCGACACCTTTTACTTTTTGGTGGCAAAAAAGAAATAACCTCTTGACCATAAACACGCACCTTCTTACCCCTAAAGCAGCACCTGTCTTGATTCCATACACGCACCTAACGGGCGGAATCGCTGACGGGCTTGGGGCGCTGACGGGCATGGTCGCTTCTTGACCATAAACACGCACCTGACGGGCATGGTCGCTTCTTGACCATAAACACGCACCTGACGGGCATGGTCGCTAATTTGGCTCAAGCAACGGGTCATAATCATTAAAATCGCCACCGTTATCTTCTTCAAGGTCGTCATCCCAGAGCGGTTTGGTAAAATCTTTGGCTCGTTCAAGAAAACCAAGCAAAATACGATTAAACTCGGCGGGTTTCTCGAGTGGGGCGTTGTGCCCAGCCCCAGTAATCGTGACCAGTACGCCTAAACCGGGCTTAACCCATTCAACAATTTCGTGACTGTAGCGCATCGGGGTCAACACATCGTCTGTGCCAACCGCCACCAAGACTGGCGATTCGATAGCCCGAAGCCATTTGCGTTGGTCACCAAAACCAAGCACATACTCGATACTGGCACGCAGCACTTCGGGTGGAGTGCTTTCGGCTCGAGCCAAAGCCATTTCAAGGCGGTCTTTGGCATGGGTCAGGAAATCTGCTCCAAATAACCACGGCACAGCCACGGTGTATGCCAGTCTCGAGCCACCAATTTCAAGGGCTGATAAAATACTACCAATTTTAGTCTCGAGCGGTGCATCGAGTCGGGCGAGGCTATCCACCAAGGTGAGCGAGAGGATTTTCTCGGGGTGCATCCCAGCAAAAACAATTGCCAGTACCCCACCACCACTGTGTCCGACCAAATGAATTTTTTCTAAGTGGTGCTGCTCGAGCAATGCCATTAAATCGGTGCGGTGCGATTCAAGTGTTCCCATCGGTGAACGGTCATAACGCAATACCTGAAATTTTGCCGCTAAAGTTTCGCTGGTGCTTTTCCAAGAACTCGAGTCGTTCAATTCACCATGCAGCAATACAACGGTTTCTGTGCCAGTGCCTTCTACAATCATGGCTCGAGTCTACCGCGAAAGAGCAAGGGTAAAAGGGCAAGGGTAAAAGGGCAAAGGGTAAAAAGGTGAAAAGTAAAAACTTAACCCTTTTTACCTTTTCACCTTTTCACCTTTTCACCTTTTTACCTATGTTTTTAGTACCACGTGTTCGGCACTAAATCCTGGTCCCATGGCAGTCAAAAGGGCGTGTTCGCCTTTGGGGATTTCTCCTAGGCGCTGCATAAATGCCTCGAGAATAAACAGGACGGTTGGGCTGCTCATGTTGCCGTGGTTCTCGAGAATGCGACGTGAATCTTCGAGTTTTTTGTTTTCCAGTCCGAGGGCTTCGATAAAGGCTTGCATCACTTTTTCTCCGCCCGGATGGGTGATGAAGTGCTGGACTTGCTCGAGTTCTAGATTAAATTGCTCAAAACAACGGGTTACATCGCTACGAATATGTTTTTCGACCACCAGTGGCACACTTTTCGAGAGCAGGACTTTTAAGCCAGTGTTGACGATTTCCCAGCCCATGACTTCTTCGGTGTCGTCCCAGAGGGTACTCGAGCCGCCCAGTATCTCTACGCCGTGGTCTTGACCCGATAACACCACGGCGGCTGCACCGTCGGCAAAAAGACTGGTGCTGATTAAGTTGGCACGGCTTGGGTCGTTGGCTTGAAAAGTCAGGCTCGAGCATTCGACCGCCACCAACAAAACGCTGCTGTTTGGGTAAGCACGAATATACTCGGACGCACGGTTGAGTCCGGCTGCGCCACCGGCACACCCCAAGCCCCAAATCGGTAAGCGCATGGCATGCCGGCTGATACCAAGGCGCTTGATCAGCCAACTGTCCAGACTTGGCGTGGCTAAGCCGGTACTCGAGACAAATAAAATCGCATTGATTTGCTCCGCCCCAATACCAGACTTCTCGAGCGCGGTTTTTGCGGCGCGTTCGGACATTTCTCGGGCTTGTTCAATATAAATCTGGTTGCGTTCCGACCAACTTCGTAACTCGTAATACCATTCAAGCGGGGCACTGAGGTAACGGGTTTTGACGTGTCCGTTGTCAAAAACATTGAGTAGCCGCTCGAGGTCTCGAGAAGTGTTCTTAAAAATCGCACCAATCAGGTGCCGCACCGCATCCTGAGAAACCTTGTACGGCGGTAGAGCAGTGCCTACAGCAAGAATACGAGGTTCAGACATTATCCATCGCTTTCTGGGGTTTGGCAAGTTTCGCGGTAGACATACTGCGATAATTTTTTGCGATGCCGACTGCTCCAGTCTATGGTTGGGCGGCGGTTGCCCTCTTTTAAGTAACCAAGTCGGTAAATCGCCATCAATTCGAGATTGTCCGGGACACGTAAAATCTGCTTCATTTTTTCCCAGCACTCGGGAATTTCCATTGGCGTACTGATAAATTGAATCCCCATACCGAGTGCGTGGGTGGTCAGCCAAATGTTTTCCATGGCTGCCCCCATCCCAAAAATACTGTAAAATCCAGACAGCTTGCCGGGAATATACTCGGCTTTATCGAGCATCACCCCAATCAGCAAAGGGCTACCCGCCACAAGGTCTTTGTTGTCTTTACCGAGCATTTTTGGCACACCTAAATTTCGCATGATACTGACCCCAGTTGGCGACATCACTTGCTTGGCAAAGGGTTTTAGCGGTCCTGGCAATTGGTCAAAATGAATTCCATCGCCTCGGGCTGATAATTCGCTTTCCGAAAAACGAAAATAGGGTCTGTAGCGGTCAAAAAAAAGTCCTTCTTGGATAAGGCGCTCCATCGAGTAACCCGCCAGTTCTGCCACCTCGAGAATCCGTGCTTTATCCTCGAGCAGCACAAAACGCCACGGTTGCGAATTAAAATGACTCGGCGCTCGAGAAGCCGCTTCCATCAGGGTTTTTTGGTGTTCAC
>JAYWGM010000043.1:0-25662 GCA_043778225.1 Deinococcales bacterium
ATGCCAGTGGCTTGCGTCAAACTGCATAGTATCCCAGCCTTGTGGCTCGAGCCTTGCATCAAAAGTTTCGCCCATTAAAAAATCGGAAGCCCGAATCGCGCCTGTGCTGACTTTCCATTTGTCCCATTCGCCACTCGAGGTGATGATTTGCTTTGAGCCGTCGGTCAGTTCAAGCTCGAGTTGCGCCAATAATTGCGGCAGTGCGCCGTAATGCCGACGTTGGTGTTTGTAGCCGATAAACCCCGCAAACCAACCCTCGCCAAGAATTGCACCCAGAACATTCTGACCAACTTGAATATGTTTGGTTACATCAAGCGTTTGGTATTCGATACGCTTGGCATAATCCGTCCAACCGGGCGCAAGGGCTGCGTCTCCAATCCGCCTCCCGTTCAGACTGGCGATATACAAACCTCGGGCAGTGATGTACAAACGTGCGCGTGTTACCGCATGACCGACCTGAAAAGTAGACCTTAAATACGAGGCTGGTGATGGCTGGTCAGCACTGACAGCATTTGTCGAGTCAAAACCAACCCATTGGGCTTGCCAATCGCTAGAATCCAGCAAACCCATTTCCCAGTGTGCCGATTCACTCCAATCAGAGGGCTGACCAGCTTCGTCCCAAACGCGAACGCACCAATGACAAATCTGCCTCGAAACGAGCGGCACACCCGCATAGGCAATGTGTGCCATTGCGCTCAAAGCAACCCGTCCGCTGTCCCATAAATCGCCCTGACCATTGACTTGGCTCGAGACAAAAACTTGGTAGGCGCTTTGGCGAACATTGCGGCGTTGCGACTCAATCACCCACGATAAGCGCGGTTCGTGTTCATCAATGCCAAGCGGATTCTCGAGGTACTCGCAACGTAAACCAGTGGGCTGTAGCAAATCAATCATTGAAACTCCATCAATTTTGCAAGAAGGGTGTGTCCGCAAGGCACAAAAGAACCACCTGTCCGCAATCCAAAAAAACGCTTAAATTATTGTGTAAACCCGTTGAACGGTATGCCCAAAAATAAATTTCGCACTGTCAGCCTCACAGTGTTGCTCGAGCATCCGAACCGTGTCGGCGTACTGCCCGCCAAGCCTACAGACGGGATGGTCGCTGCCAAACATCAGGCGGTTTGCACCGAACAACTTTACGGCGGTTTGAAAGAAGCGCTTAAAAACGTCTGGCTCGAGCGGTTTGGATTTCGCAGCCGTCAGAAATCCAGAGATTTTTAGGTTGACATGACTCAAATCTGCAAAGCCTGCAAGAGAAGTTGCCCATGACCCATGATTCTCGAGTGCAAGCTCGATTCCAGCAAAGTGGTCGAGAATAAATTCGACCCGAGGGTGAGCGCTGACGAGTTTGTGTAAACGCGGCGATAAATGGTCTTGAATCAGCAGGTCACAGGTGAGGTGGTGTTGCTCGAGGATGCTCAGTCCATTGTGCAGTGCCTCCCAGTCGCTATTTGGGGCTTCGGCGCTTGGAATTCTTGGACGTACCCCCTTAAATTTCTGGTGAGCCATCAATGATTCAAGCTCTTGCTCGAGGGTCGGTGAGGTCAAGTCACACCAGCCAACTACCCCCAGTATTTCTGGATGTGCATTGGCAACCTCGAGCAACCACCGATTTTCCCCGAGCGAACTGTCTGCCTCCACCAGCACGGCATTCTGAAGGTTGTTGGTGTGCAGTAACTCAAGAGCTTGTTGAATCGTGTGGTCTCGGTGCAGCACTCCTAACTCCGAGGTGATCCACGAATACTTGAAGCGCTCGAGTTCCCAGATGTGCAGGTGCGAATCGGTCATTTGAGGCTCGAGGCTTTGAAGGTTTCGTACTCGAGTCTGCCTTCGTCAGAAAGCGGATAATACTTCCAAATCGAACCGCCTTCAGCCAGTTTTTGGCGGCTAAACGATTCCCAGTCTTCATGCTCTAAGGTTAGCTCGAGCAGTTTTGGCACGAGCTTAATCGGTATCAGCACCACGCCGTCATCGTCGGCAATGATGATGTCTCCGGGCAGCACCAGTACATTGGCGCAGTCCACAGGGACATTGTGCGCCCACGGAAACAAACCCGCTTGCGAGGCGTAATTCGGGGTCAGTCCACGCACCCACAATGGCAGACCGATGGGTTGAACGTGCGTCCAATCCCGAATTCGTCCGTCCACGACTGCGCCAATGCCTCCCCGTCCTTTGAGGTAGGTGATTAGCATTTCGCCAAGACAGCCCGAATGGGTATCGCCTTTGGCGGCAATCACCAGCACATCGCCGTTTTGAATGGTGTCCAGCACGTGCCATAAGGCGCTGCGTTTCTCAATTTCTTCTTGTGCCACGCCCGAGGCGATGTCCTCGCGTTGCGGCATGAATTGCAGGGTCACGGCGGGTCCGACAATTTTTGTTCCGAGTATGGTCGGGCGTGGACCTTCGATGTACGTTTGGCGAATCCCGAGTTTGTGCAGGTAGGCGCTGGCGGTTGCGCTGCTGACCTTATAAAGTTGTTGAATCATGCTTGGGTCTGGGCGCGTCCAAGCCGCCCCAGCGATGGGCAATTCGATGCCCGGATTGGGCAGTTCAAAGGTTTCATTCATGGTGGTTTCCCGAGTCAATCGCCGTTAGCTCGAGCCGCCATTGACCAGCCCTGAGGTTCGTTCCTAAAAAAGTGTTGCGACGTGCGGTTTGCGGTTCGGTGTCTCGAGTCATGGGCAGCAGTTCAACAATTTTTTGGTTGACTCGAGCGGTGGGGAATTCTGCGGCAATCTCGAGTGGCACGCCGATTCTGGCGGTTGTGCCTGTTGGAACGTTGATTTGAATAGAAAAACCTGTTTTGGAACGGTTGACCTCGAGATTTATCAGTCCGTGCGGTGTAGGTGTGGCAAGTTCTAAGCGTTCGAGCGAACCCAAGTCTGGACAGCAGTCAAAGGTTTCCCATGCCAAATTGGTGGGGTACAGTCCTGCCACGTATTGGGAAATCAGTGTCAGTGGTCCACCAGACCAGCCGTGGTTGTACGTGCCTCCGCCGTAGGTGTGCGAACCGATTTCCCATCCCTCCCATAAGGTACTGAGTGGACTTTCGACCATGTTGGTGTAGCGCCGCCTCATGCGGGTCAGAGCAATGTCGGTGTCACCCATGAACAACAGCGCTTCGAGAACATACTTTTCCATGTACGGACCGGCGTGTTCGGTGGTCTCGAGCAGCGCCCGAATTGCGGGGTACTGCTCGGGCGTTACAAAGCCAGTCAGTACCGCCAGTCCGTTGGCGCGGTCATCGTAGCTGGTTTCCGAGCCAGCGTAGGCTACCGAACGAAACCCCGTACCTGTCCAGAATTCTTTGGCAAAAACCTGTTGGACTCGAGCAATTTCTGTGGCGTACCCAAGCGCATCCCCGCTCAGACCCAACTGGGTTGCACTGCGCCGCGCCCCCTCGAGTGCCAGCGCGTACCAAGCGTGTTCAAGGACTGGAACATCGCAGTGGCTGCCCCAATCGTACCAATCCCAGTCTCCTGCCCGATGCTCGAGTAAACCGTCCTGTCCCCAGCGCCACAACCTCAGGTAATCGCGCACTGCTGGGTAGGTGTGGCGCAGCGTCTCGAGGTCGCCGGTGTACCACGTGTACGTCCAGAATCCGTAGACTCCAATGGCAGAGAGCATCTGCGCGGGCAGTTCATTGACCCAGTTTCCCGGCACGGGCGAGAACAGCACGCCATCGTCGCGCCGCCAGTCCACAAGGTTGCGAATGGCTTTGCGGATGGACCCGTGGGCGTTTTGGTCGCAACTGTAAAGCATCATGCCGAGCAGAATTACCGCGTCACCCCACCACTGGGCGCGTTCGCGGTCTGGGTCTTGAATGCCGTCGCGCAAATTGACCAGCATGGTGTTGACGCATTTTTGCCAAAGTTGCTCGAGGAACGGATCGTTGCAGCTTAAACGCCCAAGCACTTCGGTCGGAAAGCGGCTTTCGCGGTAGCCGAGCGCATGAACCGTCACACCGGCAGGAATGGTGTACTGCACCTCATGACCGTTCAGGTAGCCGATGTACTCGAACGATTGCCGCCCCGATTTGGTGATGTACTGACCGCGTAAATTCGGTTCAGAGCCGCCTCGGTAGTTGTCGGTTTGAAGGTAAATTGTTTGCCCTTTGATCGCCTCAATCTCAAAGTACGGACTGATGGTTAAATTGCCCGGTAGCTGTCCGCGCAGGGTTTCGCCAGAACTGAGCCACGGCAAGGGCGGAGCGCTCGAGTAGGGCAAAATAGCGCTTGTGTGCCACTGTGGAAACGGGCGCGGCTCGAGGACACCCCACGGCGCACAGGGCGGCACGCCAAAGGTGCTACAGGTTTGCCAATCACGATCATCAAAGCCAGACTGCTGCCACTCTGGACTATCGGCTCGAGCATCGAAATGCAAATTGAATTCGGGCAGGCGGTAATTCGGATGTGGTTCGCCCGTGACCCCAAAAGCGGGATGAACCCGACAGCGCCAAGTTTCGTCGCTGTGCAACGCCAAGCCGTCCGCCTCGAGTTCAAATACCAGTCCCGCCAGTCCACTCGATTTGTGCGAGAAGCCATCGCGTCCAAAGTACCAAACCAGCACCGCCAAAGTGTTCTCGCCCTCAAGCAGATGTTGGCTCAACTCGAGCGGGTCGAAATACGAACCGGTCGGGGTTGGACCGCGTTTGAGTTGCCCTTCGATGACCACGGGTTTTCCGTTCAGCCAGAGCCAGTATTTGGAATCCACTGCAATTCGAGCCAATGCCGTGGCTGGGAGTTGCTCGAGCCTAAACGACTTGCGGTAACACAACCACAGGTTTGAACTCGGGAAAGAAGAAGCTACGGGCGCAGGTGCAATCCATTGCGCTTGCCAAGGTTGCTCGAGTGTCATGGTGCAACCTTGGTGTGAAAACGAATTTCAGAATAGATTATCAAAGTTTTCATATAAATTGCCTCTCGAGGATGTAAGGAATTGAACAAAACTATCATGCAGCAACAGTTTAGGTCTTAAAATTTCTAAGTCTGATAAAAAGATTCTATGGTGCGCCTCGAGACAAAACTCGAGGCGCACGTTTTATTGGTTTAGTTCTGAGTCAAAGTGAAATCATCGCAAAACGAATTACCTGCTCCAGCCGCCTTATAACAATAAATCTTGGCACTGGTACTCGAGCCTCCCGTGGTAAAATTGATTGAGATTTGCGTGTACGTGGTGCTGGTTGAGGCTTGATTAACTTCTGAACCACCGTAGTCTTTCACGCCGATATAAGTTTGGTCACTCGAGGAGCCTGTTTTGACCCATCCGCGCAGGGTGTAACTTTTATTGGCGATTAAGCCAGAAATGACTTGTTCCGTGCCACTGCCCGAACCGCTCAAACGCATCGAATTTGTACCGGCACGGGCATCGGAAGCCACCACCAAAGTTGTTCCAAAGTTTGTCCAAGAGGTGCTGCCGCTCTCAAAGCTCTGGTTGCCAAAAGCCACATTACTAGAAGCATCGGCTGGTACGACTTCAAAGTCGTCGCAAAAAGAATTGCCTGTTCCCGCCGCTTTGTAACAAAAAATCTTGGCGCTGTTACTCGAGCTTCCAGTTGTAAAATTCATCGAGAGTTGGGTGTATGCAGTGCTGGTCGTTGATTGATTGATTTCGGCACTCCCAAATTCTTTCACGCCAATATAGGTTTGGTCACTCGAGGAGCTTGTTTTGACCCAACCGCGCAAGGTGTAAGTGGTGCTGGCGGTCAAGCCAGAAATCACTTGTTCGCTGCCACTTCCCGAGCCGCTCAAGCGCATAGAATTGCTACCACTGCGAGCGTCGGAAGCCACCACAGAAGTTGTGCCAAAACTTGTCCAAGAACTTGCACCACTCTCGAAACCGGGGTTGCTAACAGTTCCACTCGAGGGTGGGGTGCTATCCGAAGGGTCACTCGGGGCGCTGACGGCGGGTCGGCAGCCAGTCAACGAACAGCCCGGAATCCAGTCTGTTCCACCATTTTCGTATGCTCCCGAGTCGGGCGCACTGCCAGCGAATCCATCGGTGAAGCCACTGAAAACAGCCCCAGCATTGATGGCGGGCGAATTGTTGTTGAGTCGAAAATTGGCAGTTGCCGCATCCATAAATTGTGGATTAACCGAAGACCCAATATTGTTTCCTGCCGTAAAATTCGTACCACCAAAAGAGATGTTGCCTCGAGCGATGTTGTTAAAAATGGCTGTTCCACTGGCACTACCGATGTTACCCATGTTGATGCTATTTTTAGAGATACCTTTGCCTACGGTGTTGTTGTACACCTTATTGCCGGTACTCGAGCCACCGTTGCCGTGCAGGTAAATACCATGTCCTTGAATGTTCCAGACAACATTGTGGTCTATTGTGAAATTGAAGTTCCCATTGTCTATGTAAACCCCTGCGTGCGAAAAACCACCGTTGTTGTACAAACTATCGTAAATCCAATTGTGATTAATACGAACACCTGCACCATTTGCAGTGCAGCAAGTGTAAATACCACCGAGGTCAGAATTGAGAACCCCAAAGTTGGCAATGCGGTTGTAACTAACATTATTGCTCGAGTTTGGAGTGATTTGAATGCCATCACGTCCAGTCTTATAAATGCTGTTGTTAGTGATCGTCAAGTTGCTTCCATCCATAGAAATTCCAGTGGTGTAGCCCGCCGTGTAATTGGTGTTCTCGATCAGGTTATTGGTCACAGTGATGTTTGTTCCCTTGGCTCGAATACCGTGACCAGCGCTGTTGCGAACAGTGCTATTTTTGAAGGTGTGACCTGTTCCGTTGAGGATAATTCCAGTATCCTCCTGATGAGAACAGTAAATACTACAAGTCACCGTTTCGGGCATGGTGATAAAGTGCGTAATATAATTGGCATTGATACCATCTATCGTTGCCGAACTGCTGCTGCTGTTGGTGTTGATGGTTGCTGCAAACAAGGATAAACCTTTGACCACCACACCACTTTTACCCGCCAAATCAAAGGCATTGGTGCGTTTTTTAGCCTCGACCGTCAAGCTGCTTGGATTGGCATTGTTGGCAGCCCAAAGGTAAATTTTATTTTGTGCGCCGTCGTAAAACCATTCACCTGCCGAGTCCAAAGCAGCAAGTTTACCGACCAAATAGAACTGGCTGTTCTGATTGGCACAAAGATTGTTGCAATCAGGTCCCGCCGAGGCAAGGGTCACACTGCCGCTCGAGGAACTAGAAATGGTGCGGGTATGAGCCGTCCATTTTTGCCCACCGCGAATGTGCGCCGTTGCTCCTGTCCAGTTGATGTTCTGGATGCTCGAGTTGACCAGCGTGGTGCTGTTTGTACCACTGGCGGCGGTCGCATCGGTACGAAAGAGCGGGTCGCTGCCCGTGTTGGGCCAACGCGCCTCGTTTTGCATCACGCCACCGACAAAAAGCTGATTAGCAAAAAAGCCTGTATTGGCAAAACCATTGACTGGCAAGGTGACGGTGGCTTGATAAATACTGCCACTGTAAACGCTCCAACCACTGACCAAATCTGCGCCACTGACGGTCACGGACGCAGTGCCGTTGGGTTGGAAAATCACCCCTGAGTTTGGTGTGACAGTTTCACGGTACGTGCCAGCCCCGATATTGCAAATGTCACCTGAACCCGAGACTGTACCGCATTTTTGAATTGTGCGGTAAGGACTTGCCGATGTGCCAGCATTGGTGTCTGCGCCGTTGGTTGCGACATAACGATTGACTCCTGCTTGAAGTTGCAATGGTGCGTTTGGAGCTTGATTACATGATGTTACCAAGATGGCGATCAACGAAATGCAGACGGACAACTTTGTGATTGGAGATGATTTCATGAACACATCCTTCAAAGTGGTGCGAGAATTTTGTCTCCCGAACAGAATTTATTTTTAGCAATGTTCACCGAGCAGATACTGCCTTTGCAGTCTGCAAGAATTGCTTGCCACCTCCTACCAATTGCTCTATCGGTATTGGAGCGTTTGGCTCGAGCCAAGCTGTATTTCGTAAGGCTTGCCAGTACGCCTTTGGGATGTTGACCGCCAGTGCAGCCAGACTGGACTCGAGTTCAACCACCGATGATGCTCCGAGCATTAAGACACTTGCGGCAGGGTGAGCTAAACAAAACTGTAAAGCGGCGGCTTTGAGCGGTACATTAAATTGCGTGCCAATGTCCTCGAGTTGACGCACACGCTCAAGAATATGATTTGAAGCGTTTTGATAATTAAATTTGGCTGCGTTTTGTGAGCCTGTTGCTAAAACACCACTGTTGAACACCCCTCCCAGAAAAACCTTGGTGTGTTTGGCATGGCATTGGTCTAAAAAATAGAGTCCAGATTGGTCGAGCAGGGTATAACGACCTGCCAATAAAAAACATTCAAATTTGTTGTTTTGGGCAAAGCGATTAAGCATTTGCCATTGGTTCATGCCAACCCCAATTTGTTTGACCATGCCTGCTGCCTGTAACTCGAGTAGTGCTGGAAGTGCCTCGTTCAAGGCTTGCTCGAAATGCTCGTCAGGGTCGTGCAAATAGACAGTATCTAAGTAATCAACGCCAAGTCGCTCAAAACTCTGGCTGATACCGTGCAAAATTGCTTGGCGGCTAAAGTCGTGCTTGGTTATGGTTGCCGTTCCAGCCCAACCAACTTTGCTCGAGAGCCAGTAATCGCTGCGTGGCACGCCCTTGAGTGCCAAACCAAGGCGCTGTTCGCTTTGCCCTTGTCCATAGCGCGGAGCAGTATCAAAATAGCGAATGCCGTACTCGAGCGCTTTGTCTATGGTTTGGAGCGCCTGAGTCTCGCTGACCGAATGATACAAATGACTGAGTGAAGCTGTGCCGAGTCCAAGACGTTGCCGTGTCTGTAACGGAAGTTTCATGGGGCTAAAGCCGAGAATCGATAAATTTCATTGGCATCTTGCCAAGGTGTAGCAAAACACGGTTCGGTTTGTTTGCGCCACGCTTCGGCGGCTTCGGTAAATTCTGTTAAGGATTTGATGTCTTTGCTGTCATCAGACTCGAGCAACATAATTAAAGTGTTTCCTGCACGCAGAATTTCCATGCGCTGATAACCACCTTCGGTCATGTGACGTTCATTGATTTTAGGAATTTCGCGGTGTAAACGCTCGTACTCGAGTAAATGCTCTGGGTGGAGTGTGGCAATCTTGACTTTTACTTTCATTGCAACCTCAAACTTAAATTGGGTAGCCTAGAAATATCCTAAGCTACCCAAAGCGTTTTAGCGCTTACTTGCTAACCAAGCATTGACTTGACGTTGTTCTTCGGCAATTAAACGATCTTGACCTGCTTGTTTTAGGGCAGCTTGAAGTGCGTCTAATCCTTTTTCGACATCGATATTACCGCGCTCGAGTGGGTTGGCTTTTTCTTTAAGAACAGCCGAAATCTGGGCAATTTCAGTTTTAACTGGGGTTGGGTCAAAGACAAACCCGAGTAAAACCGAAGGTGTAGCTGATTGGTTTGAACGACGGCTTGATTCCCATGCACCAACTTGACTTGGGGTTACATAATGGGCGTTGAATTGATTGCCAAACATCCAATCGGTGTTGGGATTATAACCACTGCTTTCAGCAGTTACACCTTGTGGGAAGCCAATTAAGCGTTGGGCGCGATTAACCCATGCCCAGTGCTGACCTTCGATACCTTTAGCAAGCAAGTTATAAACGGTACGGTCAGTGTTCAGTAACTCGAGGAACATCAGTGAACGCTCTGGATTTGGGCTGCTCTGACAAACGGCATTCAAGGTGGCAGTCACACTACCGGTGGTCAGGATTGCCTTAGCAAGTGGAATTTCGATAAAGTCAAACCCAAATTGGGCTTTGCGTTCGCTTGCCCCGCCTGGTTTAATAAAGTGAACAAAACCAGCGTACTTACCATCTTTCATTGCCGCCGTTGCATCCGAGCCAGAAAGCGGGTTGGTGGTGTAGAAGCCCGACTGGGCGAATTTACGTTGTACCTCGAGTAAACGCTTGTATTGCGGGGTGTCGTAGGGACTAAAAATTTTGGCGGTTTTGTCGTTATGACCAACTGCTCCTAAAACACTGATGGTATCGAGGTCAAGTAATTTTTCAGCAATCAATGTGCCGTAGAATTGATCATCGGACAATAATGGTGTGACTCCAGGCTCACCTTTTTTAACGGCTGCCAGAAAATCGGCAATGTCGTCAATGCTGTTGATTTTACTTTGGTCAAGTTTATATTTCAGCACCAAATCACGACGCAGGAACAGCCCGACGCGATTGGCAAAATTTTGCTGATTGATAACCGCACTGATTTTGCCATTAACTTTGGCGGTTTCCCACACGGCTTTGGACATACTGCGGTAAAGACGTGGCGCATATTTAGGTAGCAAGGTATCCAAAGCAGCAAAGTTGCCTTGTCTCGAGTTGCGGTAAAAATCGTTAATCCAAGGTGCGGTAAACACCATGTCGCATTTTTCGCCAGCCGCAAATCCAAGGTTCATTTTTTGATCAAATGCACCCCAGTCAATTGGCTCGAGTTTAATGGTTGCGTTGATTTTTGGTTTGATGTACGCATTCAGGGCAGCTTGAATTTTAGCCACGTCTTTTGGAACAACACCAGGGTAGCTGTAGGTCAGTTCGACTGGAGCAAGGGTTGTTTGAGCTTGTACTTGTAAGGCAGCCGCGCCAAGTACCACAGCCCCAAGCCCAACCGAGAGTAATTTAATTTTTGCTTTCATAATAATGCCTCCTGAAACTATAAAACTATTTTGTTGAGTAAGAAAACCGATTTAGTAAAATGCAATTGTGTAGTATCTTGTTGACCCCCTTATCCTTTGACCGAACCAAGCGTCAAACCACGCACGAAATACCGTTGAAGGATTAAAAAAGCAAACGCCATTGGACCAGTTGCCAGCACCGCCATTGCCATACGAACACTTTGGGTCGGAACATCCACCGCACCAAGTTGACTCGAGGCTTGTTGGTTAGAGGTTAAGAAATTGATGTTATTAAGGATATTAAACATCAGCAGTTGCAATGGGTATTTTTCGGGGCTTTTTAAGTACAACAAACCAAGGAAATAATCATTCCAGTACACCAAAAGCATCAGTAAGCCAACCGTTGCTAAAGCGGGCAGAGAAAGCGGTAAAGCAATACTAAAAAAAATTCGCCATTCACTCGCCCCGTCAATTCGGGCTGCCTCGAGAATTTCATTGGGTAAACTTGAAAAATAAGTACGCAGCAGCAAAACGTAAAATGGCACAACCAAGTACGGTAATATCAGGACAGGAAAACCATCCGAAAGCCCTAAATAACGGGTATTGAGAATATAACTAGCCACAATTCCACCATTAAAAAGCATCGTAAAAAAGACCATAAACGAAAGGGCTTGGCGGTATCGAAACTCGACTCGAGACAGTGCATACCCTAGCAGTGCCATAATCAGTAAACTCAGGCTTGCGCCAATTGCCGAAACGCCTATTGAAACGCCATATGAACGCAGGATTTGGGTTGGGTCACGCAGAATATAGTTATAAGCCTCGAGACTAAAAACAGTTGGAATAAACTGATAACCATAACGCGAAATACTTCTGTCATTGGTAAACGAGGCAGCCACAATCAGCAGCAAAGGCAGCAAGAAACACAAGCTAACCACAAACAAAAAACCGTGTAAAGCAATTCTCGAGAGCAGCAAAGGTTGTTTTTTACGAACCAAGCCTTTTGAGGAACGATTGATAACAGTTACAGACATAAAATCCTTCCTTAAAAGAGGGCGCGTTCAGGGTCGCGCCAACGGACAATCCAATTGGCAACAACAATCAATACAAAGCCAATCACAGACTGATAAAACGCGGCTGCGCCAGCCATTCCAAAGTCGCCCAGATTGCGTAATGCCCGAAATACAAAGGTGTCCACAACATCGGTTGTTGGATAAAGCAGACTTTGGTCTCTTGGGACAAAATAAAACAATCCAAAGTCAGCAAAGAAAATTCGTCCAATCGCCAGCAGCACCGTCATGATTACAAGCGGCATTAAAAAAGGCAGGGTGATAAAACGAATTTGCTGCCATTTTGTAGCCCCATCTATCTCGGCGGCTTCGTAATAGGTGTGGTCAATGCTGAGTAGTCCAGACAGGTAAATAATCACCGAGAATCCAACCGTTTTCCAAAGGTTGGTAATAACCAGAATGACCGTCCAATACTGCGGTGAGGCATACCAGTTGATTGGCGCTTGTCCAAACGAGATTAAAATTCGATTGATCATGCCATTGTCTGCGTCGAGCAAAGCAAACATAAAGTAACTGACGATCACATACGAAATAAAGAATGGGAAAAACAAGGCGGATTGATAAAAACTCGAGAGGGTTTTTCCGACCCGACTGCGCGATTGAGATTCGCCAATCATAATCGCCAGGGTCAAAGCCGCCACCGTTGAAGTGATAATAAATAAGCCATTGAGATACAGTGTGTTCCAAGTAATGCGCCAAGTTGATTCTGAGCCAAACAAAAATTCAAAATTCTTAAAACCAACCCAAGCACTGCCAAATAAACCATCCAATGGACGGTATTCCTTAAAGGCAATAATCATCCCGACCAATGGAATATAACTAAAAATCCCAAGCAAAATCAGTCCTGGTATGGTCATGGCAATAAATTGCCAAGTTATAGCGCTATCAAAACGACCACGGCGCTTGGTAGGGGTGCGAATCATGATTGTCCTCCCAGCCAGACAGCCATAGAGCTTGCCTTGGGTGGTATCTCGAGTAACTTGGTTTGCTCTAAATTCATGCTGTCCTTTGATAACTTAATCCGCACAAGGTTATTCCCAGAATTTGCCGCCATAAAATGGACGATGCAAATCTTGTTTGGCTAGAAGAATCGGTTTACTAAATCGGTTTTGTAATCTTAATCCTAGGCTTTTGCAATTGTCAAGCCTTCCTCGAGAAATCCTAAATCGCCCAAGTTGACACCACCAAAGCGCTTAACGTATCCTCGAGCAATCTGATACTAAATCGGTTTATCTTTGATTAACTTTTACAAAAGGGGATTGATATGTTGGTCACAACCATGATGCACGTTGCACAAAAAGCTGGGGTCAGTAAATCCACTGTTTCACAAGTGCTTAATGGACGTGCCAAAGATTTCAACATCAGCAACGCAACCATTGAACGAGTCAACCAAGCCGCCCTTGACTTAGGCTATGTTCCCAACACCGTGGCACGCAACCTACGCGCTCAGCGCACTGGACAAATTGGTGTGGTGGTGGCTGCCCTGACCGACATGGAACAATCCTTACAACTGACCTTTGATGGCGCATGGTTACTCGGTATGAGTACCGCCGCTCGGCAACATGGGTTTACATCGGCGCTGCTGCTCGAGCAACCCGAGAGCGAACCGAATCTTAATTTATATTACGATGGACGCATCGAAGGCTTGTTGTTACGCTGTGACCCGCGCCATCCACATCCGCTTCTGGCTAACCTAACCCCAGCCCGTATTCCTATGGTTGCCGTTTGGACCCAAGAAGCCCCAATTGGCATTGGTTATGCCGACGTGGACCACTTTGGTGGTGCAGAAATTGCCATTCATCATTTACTCGAGTTAGGGCATCAAAAAATTGCATTTTTAGATTCAGACTCGGACGAAAATAACAATCATTTTCGTTTGCGCTACAATGGCTACAAAGAAGCCCTTGAGGAAGCAGGAATCCGTGTTAAAACCAATTGGCATCAACGCAGTGTCAGCGCTATTCTCGAGTTAATTCGTGGTAAAACCCCAGTCACTGCCGTATTCGCCGCCAACGATGTGCGCGGCGTAGAACTGGTACGGGAATTAACTCGAGTTGGAATTCGTGTTCCTGAAGATATTTCGGTGATTGGTTTTGACAACATCATTGGAGCAGCTTTCCTCGATGTCGAACTGACAACCATACATCATCCGATACGAGAAATGGCACTCGAGGCAGTCAAGAATCTGGCTGATTTAATCCAAGGTAAACCCTATCAGGACTGCCGTTCAATCGTACCGACCTACTTGGTTAAGCGCAAAACCTGTGCGCCTGTCAAGAAACTAAAATGACTGGGCGCTAGTAATCAACATCAAAAAGTATTTCTTGGGAAAGTGCCCAAATTAAGAACCAATGCCCCAAGTGCTTGCCCAGTGGCTAATGGCAATAAAAATCGGGCGTAAGGCATCGCCTTTGGCAGTCAGGCTGTATTCAACTCGGACTGGTGTCTCTGGGATAACATTGCGTTGTATCAGCCCTGCTGTCTCGAGTTCTTTAAGGCGTTCTGAAAGCATTCGGCTAGAAAGTCCGGGTATCGAAGTCTCGAGGTCACTAAAACGGGTTGTTTCATGAAATAAACTGTAAAGAATAGCGGCTGTCCAGCGTTTGCCAATTAGCTCAGTAGCCGTATGAAACATTGGGCTGAATGGTCCGTGGGTGAATTTTTTGTCGGGTTCAATGGGAAGTTTTTTGTCCATATTCTATTGTTACTAAAAATAAGTGACTTGACAAGAGTAACCATGTGGGATTATCCTTACTTACGAATAATAAGCTGCTTATTATGCAGGTAGGAGAACATCATGCAAACCCAAAGAAGTCTTCGTTCTAACGCAATTATGCCGCAACACCATATGAACCAGTACCTCAGTACCTACAGTCCACGCGGCACAATTCCCGATAACCTCGACCCATTCCTGACCTTCGACGAATTCCACATGAGCCGCCCAGTCTTCCCACCACATCCGCACGCTGGATTCTCGGTGCTGACTTATGTTTTCGAGGATTCCCAAGGCGCAATTATCAACCGCGACAGTTATGGCGACCACAGCCGCATCGCCCCCGGTGGACTGCATTGGACTCAAGCTGGACGCGGCGCACAACACGAAGAAAATCCTGAACGACCTTACCAAGACACGCACGGACTGCAATTCTGGGTTAATCACTCGAGCGCAAACCGTTTAATTGACCCTAAAGCCATTCATGCCGAACCAAACGAAATTACCGAAACCTTCCCAAGTGCAGGTTCTCGAGTTCGAGTGCTGGCTGGACAAGCCTACGGAGTTCAAGCGACCTTTACCCCAGTCACGCCAATCGTGCTGCTCGAGCTTCATTTAGAAGCCAACGCCAGCCTGACCTTAAACGCCCCTCGAGACCACACCGCGCTTTTAACAATTGTGCGTGGCAGTGCCAAGATTGGGAATTCTTGGCTCGAGACGCACACTATAGCCACTTTTGAAACAGATGGGGATACAATTGACCTTGTGGCTGGTACAAACGGCTTAAATGCCTTATTTGCCAGTGCCAAACCGCTCAATCAAGCAACGGTTTTTGGAGGACCTTTTGTGATGGACAACCAACAGCAATTGCAAGAAGCCCGAAATCGTTTCCAACGTGGCGAAATGGGCTTGTTAGACTCGAGTGCTGAATGAATCCATCACCGCTACTTCGGGCTACTCTGCTGGCAATCTCGACTTTAACAATCATGGCAGGCGCAACCATTGCCCCCGGACTGCCACGAATGCAAACGCATTTTGCTGATGTTCCAGACGCTGGCTTACTGGTGCGTTTGGTACTGACCATCGTGGCGCTTTCGGTGGCGGTATTCTCGCCAATCGCGGGTCTGGTTGCTGATAAATTTGGGCGTAAACCATTGCTTATCTTTGGCTTAATTCTTTATGCTGTGGCTGGTACAAGTGGACTGTACCTCGAGACACTGCCAACACTGCTGCTTGGGCGGGTGCTGCTGGGCATTGCTGTCTCGAGCATTTCTACGGCACTGAGTGCCTTGGTTGCCGATTACTTTGAAGGTATAGCTCGAGGTCGTTTTATTAGTTTGCAAAGTGCTTTTACCAGTTTCGGTGGCGTGATTTTCTTACCGCTCGGTGGTGTCCTTGCCGATATTGGTTGGCATATGCCCTTTGCGGTTTACTTTGCATCGCTGATGATTTTGCCCTTTGCTTGGAATGCTCTGACCGAACCGATTCGTGACCGCAAAAAAAGTACCTCGAGCCAAGCCGCCCCACCACTTATTTGGGTCATTTATGCGCTGGCGTTTATCAACTTTGTGGTTTTTTACCTTGGACCAACCCAAATGCCATTTTTCTTACAAAATGTAGTTGGACTCAAACCAAGCGTGACTGGCTATGTTGTGGCACTGTTTACGCTTTCGGGTGCAATAGTGGCACTGCAATACTCGAGATTACGCCAACGTTTTAACGAACCAACCCTGACAGGTATTGGTTTTACTTTGCTCGGCGCTGGTTGGCTCTTATTTGGAAGCACCCAAAACCTTTGGATTATTTTGCTGGGCATGGTTATTTCAGGGGCTGGCGGCGGCATTCTCAACCCAAACTTTGCCACTTGGTTAGCCAATCTAGCCCCAATAGAAGCTCGAGGACGAATTTTAGGGGGTTTAGGCACAGCCATTTTTCTGGGACAATTTGTATCACCCATTCTGGCACAACCGATTGTGGCTGCTTGGGGCTTAAATTCTGTCTTTAGTGTTGGTGGTTTGATTGCGCTTTTGACTGCGACGATTGTGATGGTTGGCTTTTGGATGCAGGGCAGTAAAACGGCTTGAGTATTCTTATACCAAATTTCGGAAGTTCGTAAGAACTTCTTGACCCCAAAGATAGCACCTTCGGGCTTGGGTCGCTTCTCGACCAACGGGAGTGGAAAAAAGACCGTCTTTGACGGATACGGCGTATTTCGCGCTTTTTGGGAAATACAGAGTATCTATATAAAGACGGTCTTAGCCGTGAAATTCGCGGCTATCGGTTGGTGCTTGGTCACGTTCAAACATTACGTAATCCCGAATCACTCCAGCTATTCGCAGTCGGTAATCCTCAAAAATTGAAACTCGTCCTTTGGCTTGTGCGCCTCGGTGTTGCTCGAGTGACCGCTGCGATTTCGTCACGAAAAAACGAGAGCGATATTTTGGTGGGTCCACGGGGACTTGAACCCCGAACCTAAGGTTTATGAGACCTCCGCTCTAACCGATTGAGCTATAGACCCGAACAAGATAGTCTAATCAATAACTCGCTTAGCTGGCAAGTGCAAAATAGCTTAGGTGGGCTGACACTCGAGAATCACCAATTCGGCAGGGCAAAATAGCCGTAGCGGAACTCCGCCGCAACCCAAACCCCTCGAGACAAAGCCAAGTGTGGTTTCTTGAATAAAGCCTTGCTGATACCGCTCGCCGTACCTAGTGACACTGGCTAGTGCGCCAATTCCCGGAAGGCGGATTTGTCCTCCGTGGGTGTGTCCAGAGAGCATTAAACCAACTCGAGCTGATAGTTTGGGCAGAATATCAGGGTTGTGCGACATCAGCAATACAGCTTGGTTATTACTCGCTCCAAGAATCGCAGCCCGACTGTTGACTTTGCCATGCCAATAATCGTCTACGCCGCCGAGGTAAAGGTCTGGGCGCAAGGTTTTTCCAGCATTGACCAGGATTGGAATACCGTGCTGCTCGAGGTTGCGAATCAGGTCGGGAATTCCGGCTGCACCGCTCCAACGCAAAGAATAATCATGATTGCCCAAGCTGGCATAAGCCCCGAGCGGCACATTTTTGAGTGGCTCAAGGGCTTTGGCAAACTGCTCGAGCATCGCATAACCGCGCTGTCCGTGTTTTTGGAAAGCATCACCATGTACCAAATCGCCAGTGATTAACACCAAATCAGGTTTTTGCTCGAGGGTGGCTTTAACCCACGCTTCTGCATGGCTCAGCCCGTGCGATGCGCCAAAGTGTAAATCGGTTAAATGGGCAATTCGTACAGGGGCGGTCAGTTTTGCGAGTGGCAGGGTGTGTTTTGAAACCACAAAACTCATGGCTTGGGCGTATGCCCCAGCTATGGTTATGGGCGGTACAGCCAAGCCCGTTAGCAGCAAATTGCGTAAAAAAGTACGGCGGTTCACTCGAGCAGCCTAAAGCTACCTCATGAGACAAGATGTGATTTTCTTGGATGCAACAAGATGTGATTTTCTTGGATGCAACAAGATGTGATTCTCGAGATTGCCGAACCAAAGTAACCCCAAGATGTTTTATAATTATCCTTCATGAGCCAAATTCAATTGCCGCAGTGGAACACCAGCGCTTTTTACCCCAGTCTCGAGTCAGCCGAATTCATCGCCGATTTTCAAGGGCTGTTTGTCGATTTAAGCAGCCTCGAGACACTTTTTGAGCAGCACCAAATTGCACGGCTCGAGTCTGCACCAGACCCAAGCAACAGCGCCCAAGCGCTTGAGGCAATTTTAAGCAGCATGAATGCACTTATCAACCAAGTTCGTTTGGTGCAGGGGTTTATCAGTTGTTTTACCAGTACCGATTCACGCAACGACCAAGCCCAAGCCAAAGCCTCGGAGTTACAACTTTTTTATGTGCGGCAATCTAAACTTGGTACACGCTTAGCCAGTTGGGTCGGGAGCATTGATTTGGCTGGCACATTGCAATACTCAAGCATGGCTCGAGATTACCAATTTACTTTAGAAAAAATGCAGTTTGCCGCCAGCCACCAAATGAGTCCTCTCGAGGAAGACCTGAAAAGCAGCCTTGCGCCCAGTGCTTCAAGTGCTTGGGCAAGACTACACGGCAATATCGTCAGTCGGCTCGAGGTGGTGGTGCAGGGTGAGCAAATCCCGATGAGCGCCACCCGAGCCGCCGCTCGAAGCCCCGACGCAGCTAAGCGCCAAGCGGCTTACTTGGCAGAACTCGAGGCTTGGCAAACCGTTGAAGTGCCTTTGGCGGCTGCCCTGAACAGCATTAAAGGCGAAGTTGGTTTGGTCAATGCGCGGCGCGGCTACAGCGACTTTCTCGAGCCAAGTTTACAGGGTGCGAATATCGACCGAGCCACCTTAAACGCCATGCACCAAGCCTGCACCGAATCGTTTCCAGATTTTCGGCGTTACTTAAAAGCCAAAGCCAAGTTCTTAGGTTCGAGTGCCTTAACTTGGTGGGATATGCTCGCGCCGGTTGGCAATCCCGGGCGGTCATGGGAATGGGCAGAAGGCACAGAATTTATTGCCCAGCAATTTGGCACATACAGCCCAAAACTCGAGGCGTTTGCACGGCGCAGTTTATCCCAAGGCTGGATAGATGCTGCCCCACGCCCCGGTAAGCGCGATGGGGCGTTCTGCATGGGTGTTCGCGGCGATGAAAGCCGTATTTTAATGAACTTTGAACCGAGTTTGGATAGTTTATCCACTTTGGCACACGAACTTGGGCATGGGTATCACAACCTCTGCCTCAAAGACCGAGCCGCACTGCAACGCCAAACCCCGATGACCCTTGCCGAAACCGCCAGTATTTTTTGCGAAACGATCGTTTCAAATGCTGCTCTAAAAACCGCTTCTGGACTCGAGAAACTCTATATCCTAGACACCGAACTGCAAGGGCAAGCCCAAGTCGTGATGGATATTCACAGCCGCTTTTTGTTTGAATCCGAAGTTTTTAAGCGCCGCCAAGCCCGTGAGTTATCGGTCGCTGAATTCAAAAATCTGATGCTCGAGGCACAAGCCCAGACCTACGGTGACGGTTTAGACCCCAGCACCTATCACCCCTATATGTGGGCGGTCAAAGGGCATTATTACAGTGCTGGTCTAAGTTTTTACAACTATCCCTACACCTTTGGCTTGTTGTTTGGTTTAGGGTTATATGCCCAGTATGAGCAAACCCCAGATGATTTCAAAACCAAATATGACACCTTGCTCTCGAGTACCGGACTTGCCGATGCCGCGACGCTTGCCAGTGGCTTTGGGATAAACATTCGCACCCCAGATTTTTGGCGTGCCAGTCTTGGACAAATTCGCAATCGGATAGACGAATTCTGCGCTTTGGTTGGCTAGGATTTTTTTTGAATAATGCTATGCAAAATCGTTTGCTCGAGACCATTCAATCTTTAGGGGGTCAACTCTATTTGGTTGGTGGCTCGGTGCGTGATGGCTTGCTTGGGCTTTCGGTTAAAGATGCCGATTATGTGGTCACGGGAATTAAATTCTCGAGCCTCAAAAGTAACCTCGAGACATGGGCGCAAGTCAATGTGGTTGGAGCAAGTTTTGGGGTCTTAAAAGTCTCGAGCCAAGGCAGCACCATCGATGTTGCCTTGCCGCGCACCGAGCGCAGCACTGGCATTCATCACCGAGATTTTGAAGTCAGTTTTGACTCGAGTTTGCCAATACAAGCTGACTTGGCACGGCGCGATTTTACAGTCAACGCTATGGCGCTGCGCTTGTCGGACAACGTGCTGATAGACCCTTTTGGTGGTCAATCCGACCTCGAGCAAAAAATTCTAAAAGCCGTCGGCAATCCTTTTGATCGTTTTACCGAAGACCCCTTACGAATGTTGCGCTTGGCGCGGTTTGTGGCAAAACTGGGTTTTACGGTCGAAACCCAAACCAAAAAAGCCACCCAAGACTTGGCACATTTGGTCAGCAGTGTGGCGGCAGAGCGAATTCAATCCGAATTACTGGGGCTGCTTAGCAGTCAAAAAAATCTTTTAACCGCCTTGCGTTTACTGCGCGATACGGGTTTACTCGAGCAGATTATTCCAGAATATGCGGTTTGTATCGGTTTTGAGCAGCAAAACCCGCATCATCATTTGACCCTCGATGAGCATCAGTTTGTCACCGTGCAGTTTGCCCAAAATGCCAGCCTCGAGACCAAACTGGCTGGCTTATTGCACGATATGGCTAAGCCAGCCACCCAAGTTTTTGGTTTGGATGGTGTGGCGCATTATTACCATCATGAAACCCGAAGTGCAGATATAACTCGAGAAATTTTGCTGCGCTTAAAATGCAGTCATCAAATGCTCGAGACGGTGGTCAAACTGGTAGGCAATCATATGCGCCCACCGATTCCAAGCAGCCAAAAAGCTTTGCGTAAATTTGTCAACGACCTTGGGCTGTCTTGGGGAGATGCCCTTGAGTTACGCCGTGCCGACCGCTTAGCCCATGCACCAGAAGATTGGGATGCCGATGTCTGGCTCGAGGAAACACGGCAGCTTTGCGCCAGTTTTCCAGCCGACCTTGAAATGTTTGACGAACGGCAACTGGCGGTCTCTGGCATAGAACTGATCGAGCGTTTTGGGCTGTCGGGCGCTAAAATTGGCGCTGCTAAAAAAGCGGCTGCCAGCGCGATTATTGAGGGCGAACTCGAGAACGAAAAAAGTGCTATTTTGGCTTGGCTCGAGACACAATTGCAAAAAGAAGACGCTTAATTTGAAGCGTCTTCTTTTTACAAAATTTAAGTATCTCCCGTCTACATTTTAGAATTTTCAAGAATCGGCAATTCTGTCATTACGACGGCAGATACGTCGTCCCCACTCCTTCTAGTCGCAAAATATTTTAGCAAAAAGCGCTAAAATATTTCGGGATGTACTTAGAATTGAAAAGCGGCTGGAATAAATTCGTAGCCACCAAAATTGCGGCGGCGGATGTAGCCAACTCCCGGGAATGGAAAATGGTAGCCCGTGACCAGCATTTTTTCGGCTGCCACCCGACGGAAAATCTCGGCTCGAGTTTTGACCGCTTGTGGTTTATCGCTGTCAAAGCCAAGGTAAGCACTTGGATAATTGAGGCTTAACAAAAAGTGTCCGGCGGCATCGCCCATCAGCATCATCTGGCTTGTGCCACTCGAGACCAATACACTTTGATGCCCAAGGGTGTGACCGGGTGTGCCAACGGTGGTCAGTCCGGGTACGATTTCTGCGCCATTGCCAATCAGTTTAAGTTTAGCGCTCTGTGAAACAATGTTTTTGACGATTCCAGCCCCAACCGCGCCAGTGGCTGGTTTGGTCCAGAAGGTGTGTTCGGTTTCGCCAGCGATTAACTGGGCTTTTGGAAAAACAGCTTGGGTTTGGGCATTGGTCAGACCATTGATGTGGTCGCCGTGAAAATGGGTCAGGTAAACGGTATCAATATCTTCTGGTTTATAACCCGCCAGAGCCAAGTGGTTCAGTAAGCGCCCAGTTGGTGCATTGGCATTGACTCCGTTGCCTGAATCTATCAAGACTTTATTTTTTCCAGTGTCCACCAAAACCGGATGAAAATTGTTGCGAACGGCTGCCACATCAATATAATTGGCTTTGAGCGTGGCTTTGAATTCGTCTTGGAGTTCTGGATTTGCGCCCCAGTTTGGCAACAGCGCCGCAGGGTTGCCTTGACCATCGGACAGCACCACAACTGTAAACTCGCCAACCTTGATGCGGTTAAAACCAGCCCCGTTAGGAATAACCAAGTTACTTTGTGCGTTGCTCACACTGATTCCACCGATGCTGGCGGCTGCACCAGCCAAGCCAAAAGTCTTTAATGCCTCGCGTCTCGAGATACCCATAGTTGCTCCTTTTATTTCTATTAGAAGTTACTCGAGAAAACAATTTGGCACTGCTTTACAGAATACCTTAAAGCTGTGCCTCTGACCACGATTAGGCAGCATCACAAACTCAGAATTGGTAGGGTTTGCATCACCGCAATCTCTATTTTTGGTTGTCCATGACTAAACGCCGCTACCCGCCCGTGTGGTTTTCCGCCAGCCCGCAAAATCATTTTCTCGAGCGACAAAACTGTACCACCACTTGCCACCACATCCAGCACAATCGTGACTTTTTTGCCACGCAGTTTCTCGGCATGGCGCAAATCCAACCACAGGGTTTCGCCAACCCCAAGGGTCATGCTTTGGACATCTTGAATAATCGGGTCGTGCATATACGGACGACGGCGTTTACGCGCCACTTCGTAGGGCAAATCCATCATTTCTGCCAGCGAATGCACATAAGGAATACTCGAGGTTTCACAAGTAAACAGGATTTGAGTCCCTTCTGGAATCAAATTCACCGTGGCTTTAGCCGCCGCCAAAGCCAATTGGGTATCGCCCAGAAACTCAACCAAGGGCAAACGAGTGGTTGGTGTGGGTCGCACCAATGGTAATTCACGGCTGAGGTGTCCAATCGTTAGGGTAAAAGTTTCTGTCGGGCTGGCGGTCATAAAACTCCTTTTGAACTTGAGAAATATTTTCTACTCGAGGTACAACGGTAAATGCCCAAGCGCAATCACATCATCTCGAGGGTCGCCCTCGGTAAAGACTGCCAAAGTGGCATTGACCGAGCCGCCAATTTCGGTAATTAACGCCGTTAGGCTACGCAATGTCCCGCCAGTGCTGACCACATCATCAATCACGGCTACGCTTTTACCCTTAATTTTTGGAATATCAAAACCATCAATCACCAAGAGTTGCGGTTTACCAGTGGTGATGCTTAAAACTTCTCGAGTGACTGGATTGTGCATATAGGGCTTTTGGGTTTTACGCGCCACAATGTAGGGAATCCCCAGAATTCTCGAGATAACGTGTGCCAAGGTGACAGCTTTGACTTCCGGTGTGACCAAGACTTCTACGCCGCTTGGAATCAGGGCAGCCAAGGTTTTACCAGCTTCTTCGGTCAATTCGGTATCGCCAAGCAGATTTAAGAGTGCCACCGAGACACCGGGCGCAACGCTAATCACGGGGAGTTCACGGTGTAACGAACCAATTTGTACAGAATGAGTTTTCACGATTTTGTATTGTACCGCGTTCGGCTGCAAAAATTGTGGGTATGAGCCTCATGGGCTTCTTAGCGTATAATACCTGATGCACCCAACGAAGGAGACCCCATGAAATACCCAAATGCACTGATTCAACTTATCCGCGAACTCTCGAGATTGCCCGGCGTGGGTCCAAAAAGCGCCCAACGCTTGGCATTTCATCTGTTTGCGAGTCCCAAAGAGGATGTCGAAATTTTGGCGCAAGCCCTGCTTGAGGCAAAAACCCAGTTAAAACTCTGCCCAGTTTGCTTTAACATCACCGATAAAGAACTCTGTGCCGTTTGCGAAGACACCAAGCGCGACCAAAACACGATTTGTGTGGTCGAAGAACCCGGCGATGTGATTGCGATTGAGCGCAGTGGCGAATTTGACGGGCTGTACCATGTGCTGCATGGCGTACTTAGCCCAATGAACGGAGTCGGACCAGACCAACTTAAAATAAAATCTTTAATCGAGCGCACCAAAAAGTTTCTTGAGGCAGGCACACTCGAAGTTATTTTAGCCACCAGTACCACAGTCGAGGGCGATGCCACCAGCCTCCACATACAGCGCAACCTCGAGCCACTGGGCGCAAATGTGACTCGGATTGCGTATGGCTTACCCGTGGGCGGTTCGCTCGAGTATGCCGATGAGATTACGCTTGGCAGGGCGATTGCTGGGCGGCAAAAAGTGCGCTAATCTTTTTTCTCGAGCGCATCAAATAATTTATCCAAATCGGTTTTGGTGCTGTAATGCCCAATGCTGGCACGAATTGCCCCAGTTGGATATAAGCCCAGTGCGCTCATCGGCAGCATTGCGTAATAATGCCCACCCGCCACGCCAACGCCTTGCTGTCCAAGGTATTTAACCACCTCGAGCGGGTCTGCGCCAATGTTAAAGCAGAACGTGCCAACGCGGTTTTGGCTGCTTGGTTCGCCGTAGAGCGTAGCATTTGGTAAGGCTTTTAAGCGCTCCAAAGCATACTCGAGCAAGGGTTTTTCGATGGCTTCGATGCGCTCGTAAGCTCGAGCCAAGCCGCTTCGAGCCGTTAGACCATCGCCCAGTTCTTGGCGCAAATACGACAGCGTGCCAAGCCAGCCAGCCATGCCTTCATAATTGTTTGTGCCGGGTTCAAATTTTAAGAGGCTGTCGTCGGGGATAAAGTGCAGTTTTTGGGCTGGCAGTTGCTCGAGTAAGTTCTGGCGGATGTACATAAACCCAAGGTGTGTGCCAAAAACCTTGTATGCCGAAAAAAACGCAAAATCCACATCGCTGGCTTTAACATCGGGCAGATGATGCGGACTGTCATGCACTAGGTCGTTGACCACCCAAGCCCCAACACTGTGCGCCAGTGCGGTTGCGCCAGCCACATCTGGGCGGTTGCCAAGGCTGTTGGCTGCGCCCGTGATGGCGAGTAATCGAGTGCGCTTGGTTAGTAATTTCTCGAGTTGGCTCAGTTCAAGCCGCCCCTCAGACCACGTAGCCCGCCAGATTTTGACCACACAGCCAATTTGCTCGAGTTCGCGCCACGGACTGGCATTACACTCATGCTCAAGTTCAGAAATAATAATTTCGTCACCAGCCTTAAAAAGCCTCGAAAAGGCGCTCGAGAGCCGAAAAGTCAGGGCGGTGGCACTCGGACCAAGCACCACTTCGCTGGGGCTGCAACCAAAAAATTCGGCAGTCTCGACTCTGGTTTGGTCGCGGACGGCAGTCGAAAGCTCTGAACCCGCATAAGGCATTCCGATGTTGCAACTGGCGGACTCGAGAAAAGCCGTAATACCGGCAATACAAGCCCGTGGCACTTGTGCGCCAGCCGCGTTATCCAAAAAAGAAAACCCAGAAGCCAAAGCTGGAAAATGCTGCTTAAAATTGTCCATGGGCAAGTTTAGCGCTTATTGATTGCCAATGCCAAAAAATTTATTGAGTGCCAATGCCAAAAATATTTTCTGGGTCAAGCTGCTGCTTTGCGCCTTTAATCCACTCGAGTCCAGCGCTGCTTTTGACATCCTTGACAAAGCTGGCTCTGAGTTTACCAATGCCATGATGATGCGAAATCGAGCCACCATGCTCGAGAATTGTTTCGCGGGCCGAATGCTCGAGAACCGCAAATTGCTCGGCTGGGTTTTTAACGCCAGTCGCTAGGGTCGCCAAGTAAAAATAAACGGCTGC
>JAYWGM010000044.1:0-93043 GCA_043778225.1 Deinococcales bacterium
GATGGGGGCAGCCCGAAAGTCGAGGGTGATATTGCTCGAGGATAAGTTAATCACGGCATACCATGAAGTTGGTCATGCGATTGCGGCGCATTTGTTGCCGTTGTCGGATAGGGTGCATAAACTGACGATTGTGCCGCGTGGTGGAGCGGCTGGCTACATGATGCCGTTACCCAGTGAGACTCAGCATTACAGTAAAAATCGTTTATTAGACCGTATCGGCGTGGCATTGGCAGGACGAGCCGCCGAAGAGCTACAGTTTGACGAGATTACGACTGGCGCACAAAACGATTTTCAGCAAGCCACCCGAATTGCACGGCGTATGACGGCTGAATGGGGAATGTCCGACCATTTAGGTCATGTGGCACTGATTGAAGAAACACAAAATTATCTGGGTTATGGCGCAGAGAGCCGAAGTTATGGCGAAGAAACTGCTCAAGCCATCGATGCCGAAGTTAAAAGCATCATCGAAAACCAGTATCTTAGGGTTAAGCACCTGCTCGAGCAACACCGTCATGCCATGGATAGAGTTGTGGCAGCCCTGCTTGAACGCGAAACCTTAAATGGTGAGGAATTCAGCACAATTTTTGATGGTGGATTTTTGCCCGAAGAACCCGAAAGCCCTAAACCGAATCTCGAGCCAGCTTTTATGCCGCCCAGTGTTTCGCCAAAAACCAAGCCGGGTGGGGCTTAAATCGCCCGTAGCGCAATGCACAGTAAACCAGTCTGCGGAGGTTTGACTTTCTGGCTGAGAACATCGCGCAGCAGCACCGCCTGTTCCCGTCCAAGACTGCGTTTAATACCGCAATCGCCAAGCGGTCTGGCAAGCCGAACCAGAATTTCTTTGTGTTCTAAGCCCAAGCCAATTCGGGCAACCAGTTCATAGAGTGTCCAAAACCACAAATAGTCTTGCCTTGGGGCTTGGGTAGCGCGTAAAACAGTGCTGTATTGGCGCTCTAAAAGCAGTATCTCGACTTCGGCAAGGGCATACAAACCATGATGCCAGGCTGGAATCATCTCGAGCGGTGGCAAAGGCGTATTGGCTTGACCCAAAAAACGGGCTAAGCGCGAACGCCAAATCATCATCGCGGGGGCATCAAAACGCTGTGCCACTTGCAAGGCTGGCTCGAGTTGCCCCAGCATGGTGTAACACAAAACACTATTTTCGGCAGCGATATTTTCAAGGTCGCGGTCGTCGGCACGTCTTGCCAAAATCAATGCTCGCTTAAAACGCTCCAAGGCAGCCTCAACCTCATCTTCTAGGGTCAAAATCACACCGGTGTTATTAAGACTAAAAATCTGGAGTTCTAAATGCCCAACTCGAGCCGCCTGCTCGGAAATTTCGCCGTGAACCTCGAGCGCCCGTGACCATTGGCGCTTGCCGGTGTAGGCGTTGGCTTCGAGGCGGCGCAGTTGTAGATAGCGCAACAAATCGGTTTCGCGGCTGAGGCGACTTTGGGTGGCTTTGGTCAAAAGTAGGGTACGGTTATACTGCCCCAAAGTTAAAGTGATTTGCCCAAGCAGCAGCAGTGCATCCACCTCGAGTTCAAGCTCATGACCTTTGAGGTTTGCCCATGCCGAAAGCGCATGGTGTCTGGCGGTGGTAATGTCGGACATCGCCAGCGCCACCCTTGCCCGTGCTAAAAGTGCCTCTGCGCCAGTGGCTCGAGCCAGAATTTCGAGGGCGCGAATCGGTTCGCCTCGGGCGGTCAAAATTTCGCTCAGACGCAAGCGGGCTTTGGCTTCGATGTGGCTATCAGCATGGTACAAAACCTCGCGGTAATGGCGCTCAGCTTCGGCAATATGCCCAGTCGCCCGCAGCGTCTCGGCGAGTCCAAGGGTGGCTCGAGCCCGTAACTGGCTACTTTGGGGCAAAGAATTTGCCGACTCGAGCGCCGCCCGAAAACCGCGTTCGGCAAAAGCATAATCAAGGTTTTTTAGGGCGCGTTCGCCGCCAGAAACCCCAAGCTCGAGGGCTTTTTGGTAATCCCCAGCAATGGCATGATGTTCGGAGAGTTCGATTTCAGAAGCCCGTTTGACCAAACGCACAGCGGCTTTGGCATGAAGTTGTTGGGCGGTAGCGAGCGGAATATCCAAACGCAACTTGGCTGCATATTCTGGGTGGGTAAAACGATAACCATTGCCCCGAGTCTGAGGGATTTCTTGTAAGACCCGCGCTCGCATCATGTCCTCGAGCGCCCCAATGGCGGTGTCATCGTCCCAACCCAATAACTGGCGGGTATCTTCGTAATCAAAACGTGTACCAAGTACGGCTGATGCCTGGGCAAAGCGAAGCGCCAAACCGCTTAACTGCTCCAAACGTTTCTCGAGAATTCCAGCAATACTGTTTGGAATTTGGTTTTCTGAGCGTATCCATTCAAAAATACCATCGCGCTCGACCAATTGCCGATGCTCGAGCATACTGCGTAAACGTTCCTCGAGTGACCACGGATTGCCCGAACTGGATTCAAGTAAAACACCGCGCAAGCGGGCTTCAACTGGCGCACCAAGCCGTGCTTCGATTAAGTATTCGATTGCTTCGGGTGGCAATGGCGATAAATGAATCTGCTGGTCATGGGCTGGGAGATGTCGTTCAAAGCCAAACGCCAAATCTTCGGGACGATAGGTCAAGACAGTTTGGACTTGGCTTGCGCCACGCAAACCATGAGCCAGCCAACGCAAATCCTCAAGACTGGCAGAATGTAAATCCTCAAAAATAATCAAGTGGCTGCTTTCTTCAAAAAGCTCGCGCAGCGCTTCATAGCGGGCAAAACGCTCTAAATCGTTGTTCCAACGCCCAGAAACCAAACCTTGGCGGGCGGTCTCGGATAAGCCCCAGAAAATTTCGGGTTGATTTTGCACAAAAAGCTCGAGCAAACGTTCAAACCATGCCCCTTGGACATCGGTCTCGAGCCAGCCAACCCAAAGATTGGTGCGGCTGAGTTCACGCAGCAAACGGGTTTTGCCGATTCCAGCTTCGCCAATTAAAGTCACAACCGCGTGTTCTGGCTCGAGTGCCCGCCGCAGAGCCGATAATTCTAATGCCCTGCCAACCATCTGGGCGGACAACAGTTGGCGCGGTGCGCTGATTCTGTTCTGCAAACCACGTAAAGTGGTTGCCACTTCGCTGGCACTCGAGGGGCGCTGGTCGCCAGATTTTGCCAGTAAAGCCATAATCAGGGTCTCGAGGTCGGCTGGAATATCCTGACGAAATTCACGCACACTGCGCGGCTCGACTTGTAAATGCGACAGCAAAACCTCGGCAATGCTTTCGGATTGAAATGGCATTCGCCCCGAAACCGCTTGGTAAAGCATCACCCCAAGCGCATATAAATCCGAACGTGGGTCGAGTTCTAAGCCACGGCACTGCTCGGGCGACATATACAAAACCGTACCGACCATCGCCCCTTCTCGGGTTAAAAGCAGGCTGTTATCGTTGGCTTTGGACAAGCCAAAATCCATCAGTTTCACAAGGTTTTGCGCCGTCAGCATCACATTTTCTGGTTTGAGGTCGCGGTGCAGCAAGCCAGCCGCATGAACCTCTTCGAGCGCATCACAGAGTTGGGCAAAAATAAAACGCACCGCTTCAAGGCTGGGACGGGCTTCAATCCATTGCTGCATGGTTTGCCCTTCGATGTACTCGAGTGCCAAATACGGCACACCCGCGTTTTCACCATAATCCAACACCCGAACGATATTCGGGTGTTTAAGGCTCGAGAGCGCCCGAAATTCGCGTTTCATCCGAGCGCCACCGATGTTGCTGTGCAATTGTTTTAAGGCAACCAAACGCTGCTCGACCGTATCGAGCGCCAACAGCACCCGAGCCGAAGCCCCGACACCCAATTGGCGCATGACCGAGTAGCGTTGGTTCATGTTTGCATTATAAGACCGACTCGAGAATCACTTGTGGCACAAAACGCACCGCATCGGCTGCCACATAAAAAAGCGGCACACCATCCCAAAAACGCAGCACTCGAGTTGGGTCTATGCCGTGCAGATGTCCGTAAACCACCGCATCGGGTTGCAGATTTTCGATAAATTTTGTAAAACCACTGGCTTGGAATGCGCCGTTGGTCGGTGGGTAATGCAGCATCAGCACCAGACGGCTATAGTGTTTGCCGCGCAAAGACAATTTAGCCAACTCAAGCCGCTCGAGTTCGCGCTTATAGATTTTTTCGTCATCGGCGCTAAAGTCATCGTTTCCGGGTGCAGTCCAACCTCGAGACCCTAAAATCGCCACATCACCAACCACAACCGAATCGTGCTGTAAGGCTTGGATACTTTTTGGCAAGGCAGCCCGCACTTTAGAAATACTGCCCCACCAATAATCATGGTTGCCACGAATAATGATTTTTTGACCGGGTAATTCAGCAATTTGCTCGAGGTCCGGCAGTGCCTCCTCGAGTTTCATGCCCCAAGAAATATCGCCAGCAATTAAGACCGTGTCGTCTGGGCGAACGGTTTCTTGCCAACGCAAAAAAAAAGCCTCGGGATGTCCATGCCAGTTGCCACCAAAAACGCTCATGCTTTTTCCATGGACACTCGATAAATGTGGGTCAGCAATTGCAAGAAGTCTGGGCATTTAGTTTGGAGGAATAGCAGGCTCGGGTTCTGGGGCTGGAGGCTGCCAATTGGGGTCGTACAATTCGAGGTCTTGGCTGCGAATACTCTGATTTTTAACACAATCTGGTGGCGTGAACTCATCGGCTCGAGGTGGCACACTGGCAGCGTTTTTGGCACAGGCATTGACGGCAATCACAAGGCGGTCTTGACCATCACCCGGAATGCTGTCTACAGTTGGGCGGCGGTACGGTTCGGGGTCTACTTGTGGCGGCGGCGGTGGCGTATTTTCGGGAATGTCTCTTCGGGTTGGATACGCCATTCGCACCCCTTGACGGACACTAAAACCGACATAATCTGGCACACGGTAGCTGCTTGGTGGTACACCCTCGAGGGCTACACGCATAAAATCCGCCCAGATTTTGGGCATATAATCGCCACTGTAAGCATTTTGTGGCATTGCTGAGTTATCGTCGTTGCCCATCCAGACTGCCCCAACCAAATTTGGAGTTGCGCCAACAAACCACATATCCACGACATTGTTGGTTGTGCCAGTTTTTCCTGCCACATCGCGCCCAGTAATTTTAGCTGCAAGCGCAAACTGCCCAGAAATCTCTTTGGGGTCGCTGACCACACCACGAATCATGTCTAAGCCCGTATACGCCACCTGCGGCGACCAGACTTTTCGGCGCACCCGAATATCCTCTTGGCTGGGGTATAAAACCCGTCCATCGGCGGTTTCGATGCGCAGCAAATAGGTCGGCTGAATATACAAGCCACCATTGACAAAACTCGAGTAAGCGGTTGCCATTTGCATTGGGTTGACGTTAATCCCACCGATGGCGCTCGAGTAACCGATTTCATCGGGAATCTCAAAGCCAAGCATTCGCAAGCGGTCACGAAAGGCGGCTGTACCGACATAATCTTTTAGGATTCGTACCGTTGGTAAATTGAGCGAAAAATCCAGAGAAAAACGTAAACTGCTGGTAGTTCCCGGACTGCCGGGAAAATTGCGCGGACAATAGTAATTTCTCGAGCAACCCGGTTTAGTAGGTGAGCCAGCGTCGTAAATCGATAACGGCGCATTAGAAACCACACTCCAAGGGTATAATCCTTTTTCGATGCCAAGGGTATACAACAAGGGCTTAACACTCGAGCCGGGGCTGCGGCGCATAATGCTCGAGCCAGCGCGGTTATACTCGTCGCGCCCAGAGTTATCGTTGCCACCAACCATGGCGCGAATTTCGCCAGTGTACGGGTCTATGGCAACCAATGCCACTTGTTCATTGCCACGTGGACGACGCGCCACACCGACTCGAGTTGCATTTTCGGCAGCCCGTTGCGCTTTTGGGTCGAGGGTCGTGTAGACCCGCAAGCCGCCGCCGCTAAAGGCTTGGTCGCCATATTTTTCCTTTAAGAATTTACGCACCTCAAACATAAAATAAGGAGCTTGGGCAGTGGTGATTTCTTCGATAATCGTAATTCGTGGATTCTCGAGCAAAGGCGCGATTACTTTTTTAGTTACTGGGTCAGTTTTGACAATCACCGCACCGTTATAAGCGTACTGAATACCTTTCCAGCCACGTGGGCGCACAGGGTCAAGCCAGATTTTCTTGGCTTCGGCTCGAGTCAGCCATTTATTTTCGACCATCCGTTCGAGTCGAATTTCCATGCCGCGTCGCGCCCGATTGATGCTCTTAAAAAAGCCATTGGGGCTGGGCAGCAAAGAAGACAAGTACAGCCCTTCGGCGGTGCTTAAATCGATTGGGTCTTTGCCAAAATAAGCCTGTGCTGCCGCCCGAATGCCATACAGGTTACCGCCCCAAAAAGCTGTATTTAAGTACAGGGTTAAAACTTCTTCTTTGGTAAAAAACCGTTCGGCTTGTACCGAGAGCATGATTTCTTTGATTTTACGTTCGGCAGTTGGGTCGTTATTTAAGAGTGTGGTACGAATCATCTGTTGGGTAATCGTACTGCCGCCTTGTTGGTCATCCTTAAAAACAGTGCTGTATAAACTGGCAGCAAAACGAAGCGGGTTAAAACCATAGTGGGTAAAAAAAATTTCATCCTCGGCAGAAACAATGGCTGCCACAACGGTTGCGTCAATATCGTTGAGTTTAACCGGGCGGCGATCAATCCGTTCCTTACCAATGGTTGGCGCAAGTACCCCAATCAGGCTGCCATCTCTGGCAAAAACCTTGGTTGTTCCCTCGAGCCGATACTGGTCAAGTTCTGATACTGGCGGTAATTCTCTCGCCCAACGCAGTAAAAAAGTCGCACTGATAGCCACACCAGCAATAACCCCGACAAAGACAAAGGCAAAAATAATTTTAAGAATGCGAAAGAAAAGGCGCATGGATTTATTTTAGTACACCGATATGAGGATGATTCTCACTTATGCAAAAAACAGTTTTGCTTAAACTTGAGCTTTCCGGAGTCGGGGCTGATAAACAAAGTTAGGCATCCAAATGAAAATAGGTACTTTGCACCATTGCACCAATGTTGTTGACATCCTCGAGCAACTTCTCGAGTGCCTCTGGGTCGAGCATATCGGCAACTTGGCTATGCTCGAGCCGAGCCGCTAACCAATTGGTCTCGTGCTGAATTTTAGTGGCGTTGGGAAGTTTTTTAAGGCTGTCGCGGACACCTTCGACCGCATAAATCACACTGCGCGGAAAAGTCGAATCCAGAAGTAAAAACTCGGCAATGTTTTGTGGTTCTAGGCGGGTGTGGTAGCGCTTGCGGTAGGCTTCATATGCCGATACCGTTTTTAAGAGCGCCATCCAACGGTGATTCTCGAGGGCTTCGGCAACCACACTTGTGCCAGTCTGTTGATAACGAACTTGTAAAATCCGCAACAGATTATCGGCACGTTCAATTAACTGCCCCAAGCGCAAAAATTGCCAGCCTTCGTCGCGCAGTAGGGTCGAAAGCGCAATCCCAAAAAACAAATGGCTGGTTTCACGCACCCGATTGCAGTATTCGTGTAGCGCATCGTTTGCCATCACACCATCGGTATCAAAACAGAGTTCGTGGTATGCCTTGTTGATGCACTCCCACATTTCGCTCGAGATGCGGTCGCGCAAAGCTCGGGCGTTTTCTCGAGCTTGGGTCAGGTTACTGCGAATGCTCGAGGGGTTGTATAAATCAAACGCCAACCAGAACGGCACACTTTTAGCATCGGCATCAGCTTTGGGGTTCTGCGCCCGAAACGCCTTGACCCCACCAGTAATCGTTAAAAGCGGCAACCATTGTTCTTGTACCAGACTGCCGCCCTCAAGCGTGGCGTAATAATTAACATCGAGTAAGCGCGAGGTGCTTTCGGCGCGTTCGATATAACGGGCAATCCAAAAAAGGTTTTCAGCAACTCGAGATAGCATTTAGATTCCTCCTTGGGTTTGCGATTGTTCTGTATCCTCAAGACCCCGTGATTGTCCGGTCTCGCCAAGTACCCATGTGTCTTTGCTACCGCCGCCTTGGCTGGAATTGACCACCAAACTGCCGCGCTTTAAGGCAACTCGAGTCAAGCCACCTGGAATAATCGTGACTTTTTCGCCACACAAAATATACGGGCGTAAATCCACATGGCAGGCTTCCATTTTGCCCGAATCTGGATAATAGGTTGGATGTCTCGAGAGCGGAATAACGGGTTGGGCAATGTAGTTTCTGGGGTTGGCTCGGACTTGGGCTAGGTAGCTTTTAATTTCGGCTTGGGTGCTGGCAGGTCCGACCAGCATTCCATAGCCACCAGCTTCGCCAACCGCCTTAAAGACCAATTCGGCGGGTTTAGAAAGCATCATCTCGAGGTCGGATTTATCCCAGCCAAGCATTGTCGGGACATTACCCAGAATTGGTTTTTCGCCAAGGTAATACTCAATCATTTTTGGCACATAAGCATAGACCGCTTTATCGTCGGCAACCCCAGCCCCAACGGCGTTGGCAAGCGCCACCCGCCCTTGACGGTAGACCTCGAGCAAACCTGGCACACCCAGCGCACTTTCGGTCTGAAATTCTACGGGGTCGAGGAAATCATCATCCACACGGCGATAAATCACATCCACCTGCGCCCGTCCGATTGTGGTTCGCATCCAGACGCGCCCATCGGCAACAAATAAATCGCGCCCTTCGACCAGTTCTACCCCCATTTGTTGGGCTAAAAAGGCGTGTTCAAAGTACGCCGAGTTGTACATTCCGGGGGTTAAAACCACCACCACTGGGTTATCGCGTTGCGATAAAGAGCGCAGCACCTCGAGCAGCACCGTGGTGTAGTGCTGGACTGGGCGAACATTCATGCCTTCAAATAAACCGGGCAAGGTGCGGGTGAGGGCAGTGCGGTTTGCCAGCACATAAGACACACCGCTTGGGGTACGCAGGTTGTCCTCGAGAACCAAGTATTCGCCGCGTTCGTTGCGAACCAAATCCGAACCGACAATATGGGTAAAAATACCCAAAGGTAGTTTGAGGTTAAAGACCTCGCGGCGAAAGTTGCTGCACGACAAAACCAATTCTCGAGGTATGACATTATCGCGCAGGATGGCTTGTTCGCCATAGACATCGCGCAAAAAAGCATTCAGTGCCAAAACACGCTGGGTCAAACCACGCTCGAGGTGCGCCCACTCGGTAGCTGGGATAATCCGTGGCACGGGGTCAAACGGAAAAGTCCGCTCTGTGCCTTGGGAATCGCCGTAGACCGTAAAGGTAATGCCTTGGTTGCGAAAAGTTAAATCCGAAGCTGCCCGTCGGCGCTCGAATTCAGCTTTGGGGATGCTGCTCAGGCGCTCGAGAATGGGGGCATAGTGCGCCCGAGGCTGACCATCCTCAAACATCTCGTCAAAAAATCCAGTGTGGTTGTAATCCTTGAACATGAATAATTATACAGCTTTGTCAACGGCTTGTCAGTGCCTCGAGCGCTGCCCGCGCCGCCGTATGGTTCGGGTTAAACTCGAGCGCCCGGCGATAATTTTCTTTGGCAGCTTGGAAATTACTTAGTAACTCAAGCGCCCGTCCACGCCAATAAAAGGCTTCGGATAAAGATGGATGCGGCTTTGGGTTCTGCATTAAAGTAATCGCTCGACTCAGAACGATTTCAGCTTCTTGTGGGTTATTTAAGGACACCAACAATGTCCCTTGGTGCAACCACGGCAGGGGCTGACTGGCATCGAGCCGCACCGCACGGCGGTAGGCTTCGAGCGCTTGATTAAGGTCGCCACTGCGCCAAGCGGTTGCCCCCCAATCCATGGCATAGCGAAAGACTTCTTTAGGCACAGCACGGCTGGTGCTGCTCGAGGCAACCCGCAAATCGAGCAGCGCCTCCTTAAAACGGTTGGTGCTGGCGCGAATCAGCCCACGCTGCCAATACGATTCTGGGCGTGGCAAGCTCGATAAGCGAAAACACTGGTTAATCGCATCCTCGGCACGCGAAAAATAAACTGCCCCACCCGCCAAATATAAGGCTCGAGCCAACAAAAAAAAGCCCTCAGGGTCGGCAGGGCGGGCTTTGATGTGCGCCTCGAGTTTAGGGATGGCGCTTAAAAAATCGCCCTGTTCGATGCGAACTCGCAAGACCGGTAAATCTGCAACTTGCGCCAATACCGAAGCGCAAAACAGCAGCCACACCACAAAAAAACGCACCTCAGCCCCGACCTACAGTAATCGTTCGCCCAGCTTTGCGAAAACGAATCTCGAGTTGTCCAGCGCGGTACTGCGCTACACCACTGCCCAACTCGACGGCTTTTGGAATCTCGAGCAGCCGCCCAAAAGAACCCAATGGGCGTTCGCCGTGTAAGCGCTCCCCATAGCCCTGGTCTTCTCGAGTCCCTGCAATGGTCAGTTGTGTGCCATCGTGGGTAAGCTCAAGCAACGACATCTCCAGACCGGGCGCATCCAAGACCAGCAGTAAATCATCATCGGATTCAAACCAGTCGGCGGCTGGCGACCAGCCTGCCCGTTGCGAGATTTGCGCCACCCGCTCACGAATTTTAGCCAGTTGCGACAATGGCTGCCAAGATTTGATTTCCATAAAGTCATTTTACGCCTTTTACTCGAGATGACGATGTGGAGCAGACTTGAGACTTGAGACTTGAGACTTGACGATGACCTGACATCTAAGCCCGAGATTCCTTTTAAGACATTTCTCGAGTAAACTCTAAGCTCGAGCAAGACAAGGAGGCAGTATGATTTCAAGACGCGATATTCTTAAACTCTTCGGTGTAGCAGGTGCAGCCAGCACGGTCGGGACGCAGCAAGCCCAAGCCCAAAGCGGTGCATTGACCCTGACAATTTTGCATTGCAACGACACCCACGACCGCCTCGAGCCAACCACGATTGCGGGTAAAGATGCAGCCGGTAAGGACTTTAGTGTTCAATATGGCGGCGTTGCCCGTATCAAAAGCGCCATCGAGACCCTTAAAATGGGCGCGGTCAACCCAATTGTGGTGGATGCCGGCGATGTCTTTACGGGCACGATTTATGGCATGATTTACAAAGGACTCGCTGACCTTGCCTATATGGAATCCTTTGGCGTACAAGCCCAAACGGTTGGCAATCACGAATTCGATAGCGGGGCTGGCGCGTTAGCCGAGTACATCAAGAATGCAACCTTTCCAGTGGTCAGTGCCAACATTGATGCCAGTGCCGAACCGCTCTTAAAAGACTTGCTGAAAAAATCCACCCTGCTCGAAGTTCAAGGGCAAAAAATCGGGATTGTCGGCGTGACCACGCCAGACACACCAATTACCAGCAGCCCCGGCGATAAAGTTAAATTCCTAGACCCTAAGACCTCGGTGCAAGCCGAAGTAGACCGCTTACGTGCTACTGGCGTGACCAAAATTATTTTGCTCTCGCACCTTGGTTACTCTAAAGACATCGTTTTGGCAACAGAACTGACTGGTGTTGGCGTGATTGTTGGTGGGCATTCGCATACCCCACTCGGTAAACTCGAGGGCAATGGTTTACCAGCCTCCGAAGGCAATTACCCAACGGTGCTAAAAGATGCAAACGGCAAAAACATCTTGGTGCTGCAAAGCTGGGAATGGGGCAAAATTTATGGCAGTATGCGCGTGACTTTCTTAGCCGATGGCACACCAACTTTTTGGAAAGGCACACCCGTACCCGTCACCAGTGCCTTCAAAGCCGATGCGCGTCTGGCTGCTACAGTTAAAGCCTTTGCTGTTCCAATCGATGCCTTCCGCCGCAATGTGGTCGGTACAGCCGCCGTGCGCTTAAACGGCGACCGCGCCGATGTCCGTAAGCGCGAGACCAACCTAAGTAATGTCATTGCCGACGCTAACCTTTGGAAAACCCGCACTTATAACACCACGATTTCGATTCAAAACGGCGGTGGTGTTCGCGCCAGCATCGAAGCCGGTTCGGTCACCCAAGGGCAGTTAATAGATGTCCAACCGTTTGGCAACACCCTCTTTGTGATGGACTTGAGCGGTGCAGAAATTCGGGCTGCGCTCGAGAACGGCGTTTCGCAATGGGAAGCTGGGGCTGGGCGCTTTGCCCATGTTTCGGGCTTGCGCTACACTTTCGACCTTGCCCAAAAGGCTGGCTCGAGAATCACCAAAGTCGAAACAGGTAACACCAAAGATGGTTTTGTGGCACTCGAGAATGGCAAAGTCTATAAAGTCGTGACCAACAACTTTGTGGCGGCTGGCGGCGACGGCTTTGACTCCTTAAAAAACGCCAAAGGAATGCGCCTCGATACCTACTTGCCCGATTACACCGTCATGACCGATTACTTCCAGTTCTTAAAAACCATTGATGCCAAAGTCGAAGGTCGCATCACGATTTTGAACGAACCCAAGTAAATGATTTGTAAAAAGCCGCACTGTCACAGTGCGGCTTTCTTATTCATCAGACCGTTGAGTTGTTTTTGTGGTCATTAAGCGCAAACTTTGAATTTCTTGGATTTGCAAACAAACACCATCAAACTCGCGCATCACTGCTTGATTGGTAAACCGCAGAACCATCAAACCTTGTGCCTCGAGAATTGCAGTGCGTTCAACATCTCGAGCTAAACCATCTTCGGTAAAATGCTGCGAACCATCTAATTCAACCACCAAAGCACAGGCAGAACAATAAAAATCCACAATGAACTGAGCAATAACACGTTGCCGCAACCAACGCGGCTGTGAACCTATAAGAAACTGAAACCACAGTTTTTTCTCAGCAGGGGTCATGGCGAGCCGTAAATCTCGAGCGCGACTCGTCAATTTATGATTGTATGCCCGTCGGCTAAACACTCATACCCTCCGTACTGTCCCTGCACCCCATAAACCCCCTCTTCGAGGGGTCGAGCCTAAGGCGAGGGGGGAGTTCTCCCAGAACATGATGTGGGAACTCCCCCACGTTCGTTGCACTCACGTTTCCCCCTCTTCGAGGGGGTTATGTAGGACTACACAATTTCCTCGAGTTTAACGCTGCGTTTTTCTTGGTACGAGCGTGTGACCGCCAGTGCCAAACGCAGACTCTCGAGCGCATCGGTAGCACCCGGATTTGGGGTCGTGCCGTTTTCTAAACTCTTAAAAAAGGCTTCTAACTCGAGTTTGTAGGCTTCTTTGAACCTGTCCATAAAAAAGTCAAAATGGTCAGCGCTTAAAAACCCTGTACCAGCAGCATTTTGTCCATACTGCCATAGCGGCGTTTTTGGTGTGGCATCCAAAGCCAATTTGCCGTGTGTGCCAAAAATTTCGGTGGTCACATCGTAGCCATAGGCACTGGTTCTCGAGTTTTCAATCACACCAATCGCCCCATTAAAAAAGCGCAACATGGTGGTGGTGGTGTCCGAGTCACCCAAAGCAGCAATTTCTGGGTTATGGGCTGTTCCCCAAACCAAGACTTCTTGCACTTCGCCGACCAAAAACCGTGCAATGTCGAGGTCGTGAACCGCTTGGTCTATAAATTGCCCACCCGAAACGCTTAAATACTCGAGGCTGGGTGGGGCTGGGTCGCGCCCAACTGCCCGAAATTGGCGAACTACGCCAAGCTCGCCATTCTCGAGTTTTTGTTTGGCTAAGGCAAATGGCGGGTCAAAACGGCGGTTAAAGCCAATCTGAAACGGTACACCAGCTAAACGCACCACCTCGAGGGCGGCTTTGGTACGGGCTAAATCGAGGGCTACCGGTTTTTCGCAAAAAATTGCTTTGCCTGCTTTGGCTGCCGCCTCGATTAGAGGGGCATGGGTCGGGGTTGGGGTGACAATCAGCACCGCATCCACTTCAGGGGCGTTAATCGCGTCCTCTGGATTAACAAATTCAAACTCGGCTCGAGTCAGGGCTTTGGCGGCGGCTCGAGATGGCTCAAATGGGTCGGCAACCGCCACCACTTTGGCATTGGCAACCCCCATCAGGGTTCGAGCGTGTTCAATTCCCATACGTCCACAGCCAAGCAGTGCCACTCCAAATGTTTTCATATTTTTCTAGTCTACCGTAATTTTATCAGCCACAAACCCAAAACAGGTACACAAGCTCTGGTATGAAAATTCAAACAAACCCAAGAACTGGTGTATTCGAGTCAAAAAAGTTGGTATATTCTGGCTTTGTGGAGTAAGCTACTACCTAATTGTGGCTCGCTCCTTGGTTTTTACTGAACTGAATCGTACTGCGTTTCTGGCACTTTCCAGCCATGCTACGCCTTTACCCCTCGAGACCCTTGGGGAGTACATTGGTCTGAATACCCCAAAAGCCAGTCAGTGGCTCGAGCAACGCCTTGACGGACGCTTTTTGATTTCGGATAGTCTGGTTGGACTCCAAGACTGGACTCGAGTTTTCCCGCCACGTGGCGAAATTATTGTGGCTCTGGATTTAGAAGCCACCAATGGCGACCCTGTGCGCGAGGACATCATCGAAATTGGGGCGGTGCGCCTTGACCACAATGGGACACAAGAATTTCAGTCGTTTGTACCGAGTAACCGCCCAATTAACCCATTTGTTCAACGCATGACTGGAATCAACGCTGCCATGCTTGAGGGCGCACCACCCATCGAAGAAACACTGATGCGGCTTGAGTCGTTTCTCGAGGGAGCAACCTTGGTGGTTCACAATGCTGGGTTTGATGCTGCATTGTTGGCTCGAGAATTTGCTAAACTGGGTCGCAAGTTGTCCAATCCAATTGTGGATACAATCAACTTGGCGCAAGCTGTCCTGCCCGGGAGGCGCAAACGTGGACTTGAAACCTTATCTAGACTTTATGATGTTCCACAAGCTGCAAGGCATCGCGCTTTAGACGACGCTCGGGTTACACTGGCAGTTGCAAAACACCTTTACTTTTCCCTCGCGGGAATCCGCGAGTTGACCCTGAAAGAACTCCACGATGAACTCAACCAAAACCAACCGCCAAAACCAACCGCTAAAAGTAGCTTCCCAAGCCATCCCAAAGCCCAACGCCGTCGGAGGTCCCGTCGTGAGCGTTAAACAATTTCGCTACACCATCACCCGTATGTGCTTAGACTCTGGCAGTCTAGCGATTCTTAAATACCTCGAGCCATATCTGCCCCAAGAAGGCACACTCAGTCTGATTCACGATGGTGGGCGCGAGCTTCGTCTCGAGCCACGCTTGCAACGTTTATATGGTCTGAGCGATTTTTTTGCCCAGCACAAACTGGCAGTCAACGATGCTTTGCTGCTCACACCGCTTGACTCCAATCGCTGGCAACTCGAGCTACAACAAAAAACCCGTCTGGCAGCCAGTCCAACGGCTGCCCTAGCTGCGCCAGCCCCAATGGAAAGCATCATCGAAGATGAAAGCTCGCACATTCGGGTGGTGCGTAAGCAACCAGCCTCGGTTTTACCTTACCCAAACGGTATTCTTTACCCAAGCAGCGAAAAAAACCAAGCCACCGAAGCACCTGCTGTGGTTTTATCGGCTGTGGTTGCCAGTGTCAGCCCACAACTTCAGACTTCGCCACTCGAAAACCTAAGCCGTATTTTTAGTGGTTTTGGTTACGAAGTCAGCAATCTCGAGAATGGTTTACAACTCGAGGCACGCTTGCCACGCGGCACACATCGTATTGCGCTGGCACTTGAAGGTCATGGCGACACCAGTGTGGTCTTAAAAGCCGGGCGCTTACAAGGCGCAAAGTATTTGGCGGTTGCCACCAGCAGCGAGCGCTTAGGGCTAATAGACACCACCACTGCCTTTGGTCTGGTTGCTCGGGTTGAACTTGAAGCCCTTGCCACGCTTGAGAAACTGCAAGAGCATTTTGCGCTTACCCCACTCGAGCTAGAAGGCTATTGGAACGCTGGCGGAATCCGTCAAGATGCCCTAGAAAGCATCCAACAAAGCATCAATCAACGGCTCGAGACCCGTGGTGAATTTAGTTTTATCATGCTGGCACTGCGCCACTTTAACGCCCCCTGTGCGCTGACCCCAGAAGACATCGTGGCAAAACTGCCCGGCAGTGGAATTGGCACAAGCACCGTGCTGCAAGTTCTCGAGACGCTTTCCAAAGCCCCATTTATGTTGGTCACACCGCTTGGCATGGGCGAATACCACCTCAAAATGAGCCTAGACCGTGGACTCGAGGATTTAGCGGGTTATGTCTCGAGCGTCAAAATGCGCTTACGCACTTCTGCCCCGCAAAAAGCTGACAATATCTTGACTCGGATGCACTAGGGGCAGAAAAAAGTTGTTGATTCTTCTTTTAATCATACCGTATTCTTGGGTCGAGCGCTCCGTACATCAGGTCTACAACCAAGTTAATCAGCACAATCATCATGGCGATTACAAAAACCACGCCCTGCACCAAGGGGTAATCGCTCGAGCGCACGGCTTGTAAGCCCAGTAAGCCCAGTCCGGGAATGTTAAAGACACTCTCGACCACGATTCCACCCGCCAGCAATTGCCCAAATTGGATGCCGACTAAGGTTAAAATATTGATTGCGGCGTTGCGTAAAATGTGTTTACGAATCACCACACCCTCGAGTAAGCCTTTAGAGCGAGCCGTGCGGACAAAATCTTGGCTTTGGGTCTCGAGAACACTCGAGCGTACCATCCGCACCAGTCCGGCAGCCTGTCCCAGCGCCAGCGTCAGCACTGGCATCACAAGGCTACGCGCCGCTTTAAGGGGGTCGTCTGACCAGTTGGTCCAACCGTTGGCAGGCAGCCAACCGAGTGTGACCGCAAAAAGCAGTACAAACATAATCCCAAGCCAAAAACTTGGGATTGCTAAACCCACTTGGGTCAGGGTCACGACCAGCACATCGGTCAAACTGCCGCGCTTTTGTGCTGCGTACACGCCAGCCGGCAGCGCAATCAGCAGTGATAACAGGCTTGAGAGTCCGACCAAGGGCAGGGTAATTGGCAATCTATCCCAAATCAGACGACTGACTTCTTGGCTTAAACTGATGCTTTTGCCAAGGTCGCCTTGTGGAATCCCAGCCAGCCAGCCGATAAAGCGCTCGAGTGGTGGTTTATCTAAGCCCAGTTGTTGTTGCAGCACGGCGTATTGGTTGGGGTCATAATTTAAGCCCAAAATCAGTTGTACAGGGTCGCCCGGCACAAGCAGCATTGCAAAAAAGACCATCACACTGGCAAGCAGCAGTGTTATCAGGGCAGTTAAAACTCGGCGCAGCAAAAAGCCTAGGGTCACTCGAGCAGTTTAACATCCATTGCCCTTATGTCTTACACACCTAAAGATGTATACTCGCTCCTCGAGACTCGCGTCTTTTTGTACGCGGTTTTATGGATTTCGCAGGTAGACTGCGTAGCTAGGAGACGGCGTGAAACTTGTAGAGGACATCGGAATTGATTTAGGTACAGCTAATTTCTTGATTTATATTCGTGGTAAGGGCATTGTGCTGCAAGAACCAAGTGTGATTGCGATGGTGCGCGACTCCAAAGAAGTCAAAGCCGTCGGCGAAGAAGCCTACCGCATGATTGGGCGCACACCGGGCAATATCGTGGCGGTTCGTCCGATTAAAGATGGTGTGATTGCCGACTTTGAACTGACCAAACGAATGCTGACCAAGTTTTTAGATAAAGTGATTACTGGCTACTCGCGGTTTTTGCGCCCGACAATTATGGTTGGTGTGCCAAGCGGCGTGACCAACCTCGAGAAGCGCGGTATTATTACGGCGGTGCGTGAACGCGCCCGCAAGGTCTATTTAATCGAAGAACCGATGGCAGCCGCAATTGGCGCTGGGGTGCAAATTGCCGAACCAACGGGCAGCATTATTGTGGACATTGGCGGTGGCTCTACCGACATTGCGGTCATTAGCTTGGGCGGTATTGTCGTCAGCCGCAGCATTAAAATTGCTGGCAATGAATTTGACGAAAGCATTATTAAATACGTGCGCCGCAAAGAAAACCTGATGATTGGCGAGCGCAGTTCTGAAGAACTGAAAGTTAAAATTGGCGCAGCCACCTTAACCGCTGACGACACGATTTTAACCGCCGAAGTGCGTGGGCGCGACCTGATTAACGGACTGCCAAAAACCGTCCAACTGACCAGTGCCGACATTGCCGATGCGCTCCAAGAACCTGTCCAAAAAATTGTGGATTTGGTCAAACAAGTCCTCGAGTCAACCCCGCCAGAACTTGTGTCCGACATCATTGACCGTGGCATTATCCTGACTGGTGGCGGCGCAATGCTGCGTAACCTCGACGAACGCCTGCGCCAAGCCACTGGTATCCCCGTGATTATTGCCCCAAATGCAATCCAAGCTGTGGCACTCGGCACAGGCAAAGCCCTCGACATGATTCCAATTCTGCGCGATGCCTTGGACTCGAGCGAGAACTATTACGGAAGGTAGAGGAGCAGGGTAAAGGGTTAAAGGTTAAAAGGTTAAAAGTGAGTGCGGCAGAATCCAAAGGAAGCGCTTCTCATTGAATGGATGTACCGAACTCACGTTATTTTGCGAGGCTCGAGTCATGAATTTCAAATTTGCGGCTCGAGCTTTTCTTTTACCTTTTGCCCTTTTCACCTTTTTACCCTCTGCCCTCGCTCAAGACCTACCGCTTACCGATGTCAAGCCCGGTCTCGAGGGCATTGCGCTGACGGCTGGGGCTGGGAATGTCTTACAGCGCTTCGAGGTTCGGGTACTCGATACCGTAGACGACCCACGTGGCTTTCCACTTATCTTGGTGCGTGGCTCTGGCGCTTGGCTCGATGCGGTTGGTGGCATCGGTCAGGGCTTTAGTGGCAGTCCGGTCTATATTGGTGGACGTTTATTAGGGGCAATTTCTGGCGGTTTTCCCAATGCCGACCACCGTTTAGCACTGGTCACACCCATCTCAGCCATGCGTCGGGCGCAACAACCGCCGACCGCGCTCGAGTTGGCGCTGCCGATAAAACAGCACTGTATTGCCGACATTGGTTGTGCTGAGCCACTTGCCTTGCCATTCTCGAGTTTTGGCTTGACCCCCAAAGCCCAGAATCTGCTGCTCGAGGGTTTACGCGCCAAAGGCTACGCGCTCGAGTTGCAGCAAGGAAGTGGCGCTCAGACTGCCAACCGTCCCTATAAGCTCGAGCCAGGCGCAGCCATTGCCGCCCAGCTTGCCACGGGTGATGTCAGCCTTGGGGCAATTGGCACAATCACGACGATCGAAAAAAATCAGATTTTGGCGTTTGGACACCCGGTCTTTGCCGATTTACGCGCCCGATTTATTGCCATGCCAGCCTACATCAGCACGATTATTCCATCTCAGGTTGTGCCGTATAAAATTGGTGCAGCCACAGGTAGCCCGATTGGTATTTTTAGCACCGACCATCCGGCGGGGATTGCCGGAACATTGGGGGCAAATAACGGTCTGCCGCTTGAAATCAGCCTCAAACGCGGCACAAATACTAAAAATCTGAAAATTTTGCTTGCACCAGTCGAAGACTTATATGCCAACTTGACCTTAGCCAGCGTCTCGAGTGGCATCGAGCAGCTATTGGAAGGCTCGGGTCCCGGTTTAGCACGGCTTGGTATCAGCCTCGAGTTTGCCGACCGCCCCAGTGTAACGCTGCGCGAAGTTGTGACGGGCGATGATGTCGCCCGTGCGGCTGGGGTGCGGGCTGCCCTGATGACGGCGTTAATTACCGAAAACCCGTACCGCGAAAGCCGCCTTAAAAAAATCAGCCTCGAGATTGAAATCAGCGCTTACTCGAGTTTGCGGGTGATTAAACTTGAGCCCGAAAAGAAAATGGTTAAACCAAACGAATTGGCAGTCATCAACCTGCGCTTACAGGCTTACCGCAGTGCGGTGATTGTCAAGCGTATTCTTTATAAAGCCCCCAGCGAAGAAGGGCAGTACCGTTTGCGGGTGCGTGGGGCAGCCACTCCACGACCACAGAACGAACTCGAGAATCCCGACCCATGGGATGGAATTTTAACTTTAGATGAATTGCTTGAGCGCTTAAAAAGCCGCATTAAAGATTCGGATTTGGTGGTTGAAACGCTTCGCCCCGAACCTGTTATAGTTGGTTTAGAACGTTTTGATGTTCCTGTGACGGGCTGGGGGTATATTGATGTGACCGTCCAGAAGTAAAGGGGATAAATTAGGTGCATCAACAACCACAGTCAATCTTTCAGTCGCCAAAAACTCGAGCCGAAGTTGCCATCCTTCTAGGTGGCGTGCTGCAAGGTGCAGATGCAGCCGTCGGGCGACTATCCGACCCAGAAGTTGCCCAAAGCACCGATTTGGTCTGTGTGCTGCGCGAAAAAACCGCCTTAGCCAAAGCCCTAGCTAGTGCTGCCACAACTCTGGTGGTCTCGAGCAATTTAGAACTCGAGACCGACAAAATCCTGATTCGTGTGCCGGATGTTGACCTCGCTTGGCTTACGTTGTTGCGGGTCTACCGACCTCCGCTTGAGCCTTTGGGGATTGACCCAAGTGCAAAAATTCATCCAAGTGCAAGACTCGAGGCTGGAGTTCAAATTGGCGCGTTTGTGGTCATTGCCAAGGATGTCAAAATCGGGGCTGGCAGTATTATTGGCGCACACAGCAGCATTGGCGAACGCTCAAGCCTTGGAGCGAACTGCCTGATTCATGAACGCGCCACGATTCGCCACGACTGCCAACTTGGCAACGGCGTTTTGGTACAAAGCGGAGCGGTGATTGGTGCAGATGGTTTTGGTTTTCATCGCACCCCAAATGGGTATCTGCGCCAAGAACAAATTGGCACTGTAGAAATTGCCGACCATGCCGAAATCGGTGCAAATACCGTCATAGACCGTGGCACACTCGAGCTAACCCGCATCGGTCAAGGCACCAAAATTGGACCAAACTGTGTGGTTGCCCACAACGACCAGCTTGGCGCAAACGTGATTTTAATTGGTGCAGTCGGCTTAACCGGCAGTGTGATTATCGAAGATGATGCGATTCTTTGGGGACAGACTGGCACAATCGGGCATTGCCGTATTGGTAAAGGCGCAGTTCTGACCGCCCGCAGTGCCTTATCTAAGGACATTCCGGCTGGTGAAGTTTGGCGTGGCGCACCCGCCCAACCGATTAAAGACCAGCTTCGGCTCGAGGCACAAATGCGCCGATTAGAAGATTATGAAAAACGCCTCAAGCAACTCGAGCAAGCCTCACCTCAGGCTGTCCCCTATACAGGTGACAAAACCTGAGTGCAGAAAAGTCTGGTTAAGTGCTATTATCTTGCGGCGGAAGGGGAAGAAATTAAACATGGTCATCGAACAACACCTTGAAAGACTTTCCAAGTTCGATATTCTTCCTTGGTCTGGGCGTGGCACAAGCGCTTGGATTAGCGGTCCTGGAATCCATATGGGTTCGGTCAGCCGCGTCCGTTTTCATTTAACTCCGATGGAACCAGTCCGACTGCGGGTTGGTAAAACAGAAATTCCTCTGGTCACTGAAAACGTCATCGATACCTACCTTGCCACCAAAGTCAGTGCTGGCGGAGCAACCGTCTCGACAATTGAGCATTTACTGGCGGCGCTTTATATCCTTAATCATTGGACTGGTTTTATCATCGAAGTTGAAGGCGATGAAATCCCGATTCTGGATGGCAGCGCCCTCGGTTGGTATCATGCCCTGCGCTATGTTGTCCCAGACCCCATGCCAACCCCGGTTTCGCCCAGCCGTGAAGCTGTGGCTGAAGTCCGCGAAGGCTACGTTGGACTCGAGCCAGCCAGCCCCGACGAGCCTCTGCGAATTACGGTCAAAATTGGTTTTGCTCACCCGCGCATCGGGATGCAAAGTTGGACTGGGGTGCGTAATGACTGGCATAATTTATTGGATGCTCGCACCTTTGGCTTTCAGTACCAACTCGACCGCCTTTTTACCCAAGGGCGCGGTATGGGTTTTAACGGCGAAAATGCAGTCGTCTTTGAAGACGAAGGCACAAACATTTTGCTGCGTGGCAAAGACGAACCTGTGCGCCATAAAGCCTTGGATTTACTCGGCGACCTCTACTTAATCGGTAAGCCACTCCATGCCCATGTGGTTGCCGAAAGTGCCTCGCACGAAGCCCATGTCAAGTTTGCCAATTTAATTCGCCACGGATAAAAATCATCCCCTCGAGACCCAGTTTGGCGCAGCATCAACACGTTGCCGCAGCAGCAAATTGAGTTGAGCAGCATGGTGTTGAACGTGGCGCAAGTTATAGAGTACCCACTCGAGACGGCTGTAATCGCGCCGCCCGATTTTGAGGCGCTGGATCATCTTTTCGGCTGTTAGCCCCAAAATATGGGTTTTAGCCTTGGTTTGAACAAGCCTAAGGTACTCGAGCAATTCGCTTTGGCGGTAGACTCGCGGCGGTAAGACATCGGCTTGGAATTCGCCCAAGGTAAACGGCACAGGTGGGCTAAATTCTTCTTCTGGCATATCCGAGAGGTAAAAATCAGTCCAGAAAATTGTGTGGTAGGCGTAATACCAAAATTCATAGAAACTGATTTCATCACCCCAAACTTCATCTGGGCAAGCACCAATCGCATTCTCGAGCATTTTTAGCGAGGCAGCAAATTGAAAGTACGATATTTCTTGGATGGTTTCGCTCATAGCATAATTGTGGCATTTTATAAGCATAAATGCAAATCTGTATCGGGTACTTGGGTATACTAAAACACATGGCGATTATTTCCACGGCAACTTCTTGGATTCTCGAGACCACGACCACCGCTTATGCTTTTGCGCTCAATCGCCAAGGCTGGTTGGTGCATACCTATTGGGGCGCAAAATTACCTCGAGCCGAGGATTACCCGACTGTCCCAGAATCCGAGGGGTGGGCTTCTTTTAACGGAGCAGCCGATATTTTGACCGAAGAGTACCCAGCCTATGCTGGTAATAAATACATCGAACCGTGTCTTAAACTCGAGTTTAGCGATGGTGTGCGCGATGCGGTGCTGCAATTTGTCTCGAGCCACAACACCGATTCAGAATTACAGATTGTCTTAAAAGATTCGTATTACCCGCTTTTGGTAACGCTGCATTACCGAATTCACCCCGAATTTGATTTACTCGAGCGCTTTGTGGTGGTGCAAAATAACAGCGATATGCCAGTCACGCTCGAGCGAATTTTTTCGGCGCAGTGGCACGTCCCAAAACATCGGCAATACCGCTTAAATCATTTGGCTGGGACATGGTTCAAAGAAACTCAGATTCACCGCGAGGCACTGGATAGTGGCACAAAAGTCCTCGAGTCACGGCGCATCACCAGCAGTCATCAGAACAACCCGTGGTTTGCCTTGGATGCCCTCGAGCAACCAGCCACCGAACACAACGGCGAGCTTTGGTTTGGCGCACTGGCTTGGAGCGGCAACTGGAAACTGACCTGCGAAAGTACAGTTTACGGCACAACTCGAGTCGGCATCGGCATCAACGACTGGGATTTTGCACTGCGGCTCGAGGCTGGGCAGTCGTACACCACACCAAGCAGTCTGGGCGGGTACTCGAGCGCTGGTTTTGGGGCTGCCAGCCGCAGTTTACACCGCTATGTGCGCGAGGTGCTGCTGCCGCACAAGCATCAGCTTCGCAAAGTCTTGTACAACTCGTGGGAAGCCACGACCTTTGCGGTCAATGAGCCAGACCAAGTGGCACTTGCCGAAATTGCGGCGCAGATGGGCGTGGAACTGTTTGTCTTGGACGACGGCTGGTTTCACAAGCGCAACCTCGATAATGCAGCGCTGGGCGATTGGTGGGCAGACGAAAGCAAATTTCCCAATGGCTTAAATCCGTTAATCGAAAAAGTCAACGCGCTCGGCATGGATTTTGGCTTGTGGCTCGAGCCAGAGATGGTCAATCCAGATTCAGAACTCTACCGCGCTCATCCCGACTGGGTCATTCATTTCCCGACCCGCCAGCGCACCCAAGCCCGCAACCAGATGATTTTGAATTTAGCTCGAGAAGATGTTCAGGAGTATTTAATTACTTTAATAGACAATTTACTGACCAACCACAACATTGCTTTTATTAAATGGGACATGAACCGCAATGTCTCTGAACCTGGTTGGCAAAATGTGTCCGAACCTCGAGCCATTTGGGTGCGCTATGTCGAGGGCGTTTATCGTGTTTGGGAAACACTATGCACTCGTCATCCAGCAGTGATTTGGCAATCTTGCTCAGGTGGCGGCGGACGTGCCGACCTTGGGATTTTGCGCCTTGCCGACCAAATTTGGATTTCGGACATGACCGAACCGACCATGCGCTTACGCATCCAAGAAGGCTATAGCCAAGTGTATCCAGCCAACACAATGGAAGCGTGGGTCACGGATATGGGCGAAAAACACTTGTCGCTCGAGTTCCGCTTTCATGTTTCGATGGCGGGTTTACTAGGGATTGGCGCAAACTTGCACCACTGGAGCGATGCCGAACGCCAACAAGCCAAAGACTTGATTCTCGAGTACAAAGCAGTGCGCCAGATTATTCAAAACGGTCAGTTGTACCGCCTAAAAAGTGCTTTTGAAGGTTTTTTCTCGAGCCTGATGTATGTTGCGGCTGACCAATCCGAAGCGGTGCTGTTTGCTTTTCGCACCCATGCCCCAGACCCTGTGCAATTACCACCGATTTATTTATACGGACTCGAGCCGACCAGTTTATACCAGATTGGCGAAACGGTGCGCTCTGGCAGGGCTTGGCAGCACCTTGGACTCGAAGTAGGACTGCGGCGCGACTTCTCGAGCCTGATGCTGCCGATTAAACGGGTTTAGGTTCTTAAATACTCGAGCAGTAATTTAGCCGTCTCGAGCAGCGCATTGACATGGGTGCGCTCGTAGGCGTGGCTGGCATCCACGCCCGGTCCAATCAGGGCGCAACGGGCATCGAGTCCAGCATTCCAAGCGGCGCTGGCATCCGAAGAATAATACGGGTAAATATCTATTTTTAAGTCCATGCCGGCTCGAGTCGCAGCTTGGCGCAGTTTTTGCCCAAGGTCGTGGTCGTAGGGTCCGCTCGAGTCTTTGACACATAAAGTACAGTGCATTTCACTGCTGGTCTGTCCATCGCCAATGGCTGCCATGTCCACAGCAATCACTTCGGTCACATCTGGCGCAACTGTTCCGGCTGCCCCATGTCCAACTTCTTCGTAATTGGTAATAATAAAGTCTACTCGAGATGGCAATTTCTTTTTTTGTGCCAGTAAGTCTGCGGTGACAGCCAATAGAATAGCCACGCCAGTTTTATTATCCAAAAAGCGTGATTTGATATAGCCATTTTCAAAAACTTCAGTGCGTGGTTGCCAAGAAATAAAATCGCCAACCCCAACCCCAAGCGCTCGAGTGTCGGCTGCACCGGCAATCGCACGACCATCGAGGGTCGCATCCAAGCGTACTTCTAGCGTTTCTGAACTGCGTTTATTTTCGGATAACGCCGCCCCCCAAACATGGGTAGATTGGCGCACATTGACCACCGTACCGGGCAGCGCTCGCCCAGATTGGGTGTGAACCAAACAGTATTCGCCCTCAACTGTTCCCCAGTCGTAGCCACCGAGCATCGATAAACGCAAACGCCCATTGTATTTAATTTCTTTGACCATTGCGCCAAGCGTGTCAATGTGGGCAAGCACGGCTCGAGGTGCGCCTTTGCCGCCGCTAACGCTCCATTTCAGTGCGCCTTTGTGGGTGAGGGTCGGTTGCACTCCCAAGGCAATCAGTTCACGCTCGAGCCACCTCAAGGCTTCTTGGGTCAGCCCAGTTGGTGAAGGAATGTCGAGTAAATCCCGCAGGGATTGGACTATCTTTTTTGAGTCAAGCGCCATTTGCCGATAGTCTACTGCAAATTTTCAAGAACGCGGTTCGGAATCCAGCACGGCTTGGCTATTTGTGGCATCAAGCATGACTTGCAATTGGGCAGGTAAGGTCAGTTGCAGATTAGGGGCGCTTGGCTGCCATGCCAATTCATCCAAACGGTTTTTGAGGCGTTTACGCCATTCTCGAGACAGCCCCCACTGTTCTTTGGGTTGTACCTTCATCAGAATCCGCACCGTCATTTGCGTACCAAGGGCTTGAATCCCCAACACCTCGGGCGGGTCAATAAATTTAGCTGCAAATGCTGGATCGCCAAAGAATGCCAAGACCAGTTTTTCGAGTTCCTCAAGAGCAGTTTCAATCGCAACTGAATTGGGTATTTCGACATCCGCCACAATTCGCGCCCAGTCTTTGGATAGAATACTGACGGTTTTAATTTCGCCGTTGGGAATGGTGTGGGCTGTACCTTCGAGGTCGCGCAGCACGGTAACACGTAAATTCAAATGCTCGACTGTACCCGATAAAACATGAGCCGAGGCGGCATTGACTTTAACAATATCACCGACTCCATATTGGTCCTCGAGCAGAATAAAAAAGCCGTTTAGCACATCGCGCACCAAGCTCTGTGCGCCAAAACTGACCGCCAGACCAAGAATCGAAACACCCGCCAAAAGCGCCGTGACATTGACCCCGATTTCGGACAGTACCGCCAGTAAGGTTAAAACCAGCACCAGCACCCGCAAACTCGAGGACAACACCACGCGCAGCGTTTCAGTGCGGACATTGCGCCTCGAGAATTCTCTTGGGGCAGTCACGGCGGCGGCAAAACGGTTGATCAGCCAGAGCAGAAAAACAGCCACCAAAAGCGTTAAAACCACATTTGGTAGCACATCCCAAAATCCCTCGAGTTTTTTAAGAAGACGGTCAATCATTTTTCTTGGTTAAGCCCTCGAGTTTTTGTGCAACCTTTTCGAGAAGGTTAGCATCCACGGCTTTTTGAGCAGTTTTCAGGGCGCTGTAAACGGCTTTGGCATCCGAAGAACCATGCCCAATAAAGACCAAGCCCTTGACCCCCAAAAGCGGCTGTGCGCCAAATTCGGCTGGGTCGAGCTTGGCTGCCACACTGCGGAGCGCCGGACGCACCAACAGCGCTCCGAGTTTAACCAACCACGACCCACCACTGAGCGCCTCTTTAATCCAGCCAATCAAGACCTTGGCTTCGGCTTCGGCGGCTTTTAAGACCACATTGCCAGTAAAACCATCGGTCACGACCACATCCACTGTTCCCTTAAAAATATCACGCCCTTCGACATTGCCAAAAAAGTTGATGCCCGGCGTGACTTTAAGTAAATCAAAAGTTTCATTGACCAGCGCGTTGCCTTTGCCTTCTTCTTCGCCAATCGTTAATAAGCCCACCGTTGGGTCGCTAATTCCCTGCATGGCACTCGAGTAAGCCGCCCCCATCAGCGCAAAGCCTTGCAAAAACTCTGGGCGGTTGTCGGCATTTGCACCAACATCGGTTAAAGTCACGCGCCCTTTGGCGTTGGGGAAATTCGAGACAATCGCGGGGCGTTCAACCCCAGCCAAGCGTCCCAAGCCAAACAAAGCACTGACCAGCGTTGCGCCCGTATGCCCTTGGGCAACCACCGCACTGGCTTTTTTCGAGCGCACCAAATTCACTGCGACGTTAATCGAAAGGTTTTTGTTGCGCCGCACATCGGTGGCGGGGTCATCCATGTGGATGACTTCGGAGGCATCCACGACACTGAGCGGCAAGTTTTTCCAGCCAGCCCCAGCCACCCGCTCGAGTTCTCGAGTGACCTCGGCTTCGCGCCCGACCAGCACCACCGCCAGACCTTCTTTGGCGGCACGGACTGCGCCCTCGACCATGGCGGCTGGCGCAAAGTCTCCGCCCATGGCATCGAGGGCAATTGGTAAAGGTTCTGACATGGCTAAGAGCTTAACAAAAGAAAGGGGGCAAATGGACAATATGGATTCTCGAGCCAAAAAAACCCCAAAGATTGAATCTTTGGGTTCTCGAGCCAAAGTGTTTTAGGGTACGACTTGAATGGTAATTATTCCATCGAAAATAGGAACAAAAGGGGTACGTTTGAATGTATTTGGGACTTCTACTGCATTACTCAAGAAACCACCCCTAAGAATTACTGTACCTGCGCTTTTTCCTTTAACAATAAAAGTCGCTTTACTTTGGTCTCCTTCATTGGTGGTGGTCACTCGAGGAGGTACGTTGTCAGTTCCCGTTATCGGAATAACCATTTCTAACTGTGGAGCAATAGGAAAAGCACTGGGTTGTGGACCCGCCAATACACCATCAATATTCAAGAGATACGGAGCAGAGGATTGATTTGTGCTTTGATTCGGGTTTTGCGTAGGTTGATTTGGGTCTGGAGTAAACAAAAATCCGGTATCATTAACTGGTATCGGTTGGTCTGGACTCGTTGTGATTGCCCGCCTTGGTGCAGTCATGGTTATCGTTGCGGTTTCACCAACTTTGATTATCAACTTATCGGCTGTCATTTGGGGGCGTGTGTTGCTGCCAGGCGGAGTGCAACCATATAAGCCAATCAAAGCTATCAATAAAAAGGTATAGATTTTTTTCACGGCACACCCGCTAAGGTAAAGAATGTAGCGTCAGCAATACTTTTCGTTAGTGTTCTGTATGGACTTTCTGCGGGTAGAGAATCATGTAGTGTTTTTAATCTACTAGACCAAGCGGTAGAAAAACTCAGATTATATGCTCCAATGTCCCATAACCGCGCCCGAACTTTACCAAATGCAGCCTGAGCAGTAATTCCGTTAAAAGGTTTAACAACCTCTTGTGTATAGCGATAAAAGAAAGTTGAAACCCGCGATTCGTTTTCGTTGCCCACATTATGAGCAGCGCAAGATGGAAAATAATTACAGCCTCGAAGCTGACTATCGTTCGTCCAAGGAGCAAAGTTAAAGTTAAAATTGTCTTGAAGCATAAGATAGAAATAATTGGCAAAACCTTCATTATAGGCAAGCTCGACATTTTCTTGCTGGTCTATATCGTGATTACCCCAAGCAAAGGCAGGACTAACTATGCTAAAGGCTCCAAAATCATATGCCCAAGTATATCCTCCAGCCCCACTTGGTCTGGCTGTTCGATACATCATGTTATGTCCAAATTCATGCCATGCAATGTATGGATAAAACCAGTCTGAACCCAGAATTTCTAATCTTGCCACAGGAGCAAAGTTTCCTCCAGGAAGACGTGTTGGCCAGACAATTCGGATTGGGAAATAACTTGCACCGTCTCCACCAGCCCCGACATTAAATTCTTGTGCGGCTTGCACCATGCGATAAAGCCACAGGGCTTGTCCAGAACTTGAATCATTTGCAAGCACATCAACATAGTAAAAGTTAGATGCTCCCTCCCAATTTGTGCCAGTACGAACACTATAAGTGTTGACATACAAAGGGACTAAGATATTGTTGACCCCAATTTCGTGGCTATCAAGAGTCTCGATTAAAAAGTAAATATCTGGTCCGGTATAATCCCACCAAGCTCCCCAATCACAACTAGGTTTGCGAAATGAAAAACTGCCACTTGCGTCGGTATAACCAGCCGTTATTGGTGTCGAACCCATCCATCCATTATCGTCCCAAACAGAAACTTTGGTAAAAGGCAAAGGCAAGGTTTTGCCGTTGTAAGAAACAGTCGCCACCATTGTTGCCCAATCACCTAAGCCACACCAACCTTGTGGTCTTGCATTGGCTTTGGCTCGAGCCGCAGTGCTTGGTGGTTGCAGTTCTTCTGGTCTGGGTTTTCCACTGCCCGTATCCGGCAAATAGCTAATGGCAGTGTTAAAAGGTTCGGTTTTAGTGCCATCTGGTTTTGTAAATTGCAAATTCTCGAGTCTCGAGTCCAAACGCACACCATCTAAATCTTTAACATCATCTATGGTTTGGGCAGCACTGAGGGCTGCATATTCTTCTGGGGTGCTTATTTTTGGTAAGTTCTCGAGGTGCTTTTCTAGGGTCTCGAGTCCAGATTCGGCTTGTGGATATGCACCTGCACTGGCAGCAGCAGTGTTATTGCTTGCCACATTAAAACCAAGCATATCGGCGGCTGGTTCTTGCCACTGGCTGCCTGTGGCATTAGCGGTGATGTTGTAGTAGCCACTGCGTTTTGGTGTACCGCGCAACTCGAGGCTTTTGGTTTGTCCTGCTCCAATGGTGACTTGAATTGGTTCTTGACTGATACCAAGGTTTTTTGGGGCGGCAATCGCCACATTAACATTGCTGTCTTTTGGGCTGTAAATCTCGAGCGTAACGCTAAATTCTTGACCTTTACGAAAAGCAGTTTGAGCAGTGGTGATTTGTAAGGTTGGTTCTGTAGAAATTTCGAGCGGTGCTTGGTTACAACTCGAGAGAAAAAGCATACACGCGCCGACTAGACTAGGAATGACGGAACTCCCATAGTATCCTCCAGCAAAACCCGAACTGTTCGCTGCGAATTAAAATTTTCGCATATCAAGACTGTAGCACAATCAATGCAAAATCAGGTCAAAACAGCCTTTTTATTCTGCTGGTCAGGGAAATCATGGCTTATAAGGCGGCTAGGGGTGACTCAAACTCGCTTGCCCAACATCCGTGGATACGCCACAGCCACAGTCAAAACAATCACCAAATACCGCAAATATGCACCCAAGCCCGAGCGCTTAATTTCGTCGGGCAACAAAATACTCGAGACAAAATAGAGTACAAATGCCAGCAGCACCCCAGCAAGCACAAATAAACCTTGTTGCCATCCGACTCGAGGTACGCTAAAGTCGCGGCTACCCAAAAAACCCACCATCACTGCTATGCCTCTCGAGTAGCTTTCGGGCAAAAAAATACACGCCACTCCAGCCACAATAACTAAAGTCAGGCTGATTTGCCAAGTGAGTTCTGGAATATAAAAACGACTGGCAATCCAAGCCAGTAATCCACCAATCGCTAACCCAAGCAGCACATCCTCGAGAAAATGCACCCCAAGCGATAAGCGCGAAAAGCCAATCAAAAGAATCAAAATCGGGGTCAGAATTCGCAGCCATACATACGGCTGTGTGATGCCCAAATAGCCCCAAACAAAAGCTGCATTTTGGCTGTGACCACTGGGTAAACCGGGGCTACCGATGGTTTCTTGAGCCGCCGCACTGGTCAGGCTTGGCTCGAGGTCGTAAGGGCGTGGCAGCCCAAAGGTAAGTTTCAGTAGGGTGTTGACCGCCGCACTGAGTCCAAAATAAATACCAATTTGTCGCCCAATTTTTGGAAAGCGTAAAAATAAAGCACTGAGAATCACAATATAGGCAATTTCTGAGCCAAGCTCGGTAATCGGTAGCCAAAGCCAGTCGAGTCTACCTTCAAAGCGTAAATACCTAATCAACTCGAGGTTTTCCATGGTTGCCAATCTACCTAAATTTCTTGTTGTGATGCGGTAATGTATTTCTACTTGACAAATTGTTGTATATATGCAACAATTTGTCCAATGAAGGCGACAAAAGATAAGGACTCCAGCCCAGCCATTTATAACCGCCTAACGGTGCTGAGGGCTGAACGCAACTTGTCGCGCCAAGACCTTGCCGAGGCGGTTGGCATTAATTTTCAGACCATTGGCTACCTCGAGCGTGGCGATTACAACCCAAGTCTAGAATTGGCGTTTAAGCTCTCCGAATTTTTTAATTTGCCGATCGAAGCGATTTTCTCGAGAACCCCATTTAAGCCCTTGTCAGAATCGGTGTACAAAAAGGAACACTCATGACCATGAAACCTGAACCGCTCAATTTTAAGTTGGCTCGAGTCACCCCAAAATGGGCGTTTAAGCAACAATCAAGGCGCTTCTTGGTGATTGCATTTTTTGCTGTGCCATTTGTGGCTGGCACATTGGCTGGCTACCTAAATTCGCTTTGGAGTTTATTACTAGCACCATTTGCGCTTGTACCGATTTTGTGTTTTCTGTGGTTGGTTGGCGCAACTGGCGCTCGAGCCGACAGCCCCGACGAATACCTAGACGAGCGTGAGATTGCCATTCGCAACGAAGTTTATTTGAATGCTTTTCGGATTCTTGGGGCAATTATCGTGCTTGGATTTGCGGTCTTTACCTTTTTGCCAGACCTCTCGGTCAGCCCAAAAACAATTTTTGCGGTGCTTTTTCCAATTGCCTTACTGCTTCCAACTTTTACCTTAGCTTGGACTCAACCCGACCCTCTCGAGGAGGCATGAGTATGACCCCACCAATTAAAAACCCATTTCCAATGCCTATTCGTGCCTTGCGAATTCAGAAAAACCGTCGGGTTCTCACGGTTCTGAGTCATTCCTTTCTGTTCTCAGCTATCATTTTTGCGCTTCTGGGACAAAATATTTGGGCATTTATTTGGCTTTTGTACAGCATGGTCTTTAGTGTGGTTCTACATTTTGCCACTCGTAACATTGCCAATGCCATGAACATCATCACCGATGAACGCGAACGCAGTTTGCGCGATCATGCCCACCGAATAGCTTACTGGGTGATGTCTGGAATTCTAGGCGGCATTGTTGGACTGGTCGCAGGAATTGGGGTCACTCGAGAAGCCAATACGGTACTGCTCAAGTTTGGTGACTTTACACGCCTAGATGTCCTGGTGTACTTACTGGCTTTCTGGACATTCTTTTTGGGATTGCCCACCGCTATTATTGCTTGGCTCGAGCCAGACTCAGTAGATGATTAGGAACTGACTACGGCTTTGTATTTGAACCACTCGAGATTCGTTTATTAAGGAGTTGTATGAAAAAATTATTTGGCGCTATGGTCGTTGGGGCTGGTTTATTCATCAGTATGTCCAGTGTTTCAGGGCAAGTCAACTCGGCGTTTGAAAAAGTAAATTGTCCGACTGGTATTAACGCAACAACTTGTGGCTTTGTCAGTGTGCCAGAGAATCGGGCTAAACCCGAAAAGAAAATTAAGCTTTTTGTGACAATCTCAAAAGCAAAAACCGAAAAGCAAGAACCCTTGTTTTTTCTGTCAGGCGGACCCGGAGAACATGGCGCTCAGTACGCTGTACTTGCTCAGTTATTTACCACTCGAGATTTTATTGCTTTTGATCAACGTGGTGTTGGACGGTCTCTCCCTGCTTTGAATTGCGATACCACTGCGGCTGGCTCAGAAACTTTAGCAGCAAGTGCTGATGCAACCCTAAAAATCCTGACAATTTGTGGTGAGAACTGGAAAACCCAAGGTATTGATTTAACTGCTTATCATGCGACTGAAAGTGCTGCCGATGTCAATGATATTCGATTGGCTTTGGGGTACGAAAAAATCAGTTTATTTGGCGTTTCTTATGGGACTCGTTTAGCTCAAGAAGTGATGCGAACCTTTGGTTCAACCTTAAAAAGCGTTCTCATAGACAGTGTTATCCCACCACAAATTGATCGCAGTGCAGACACCATTTACAGCATTGATGAATCGTTAAAAAAAGTCTTTGCAACTTGTAAAGCCGATGGTTTTTGCAGTGGCAAATACCCGAATCTCGAGACGGAATACCAAAACCTGTACCTCGCCTTAAATGCCAAACCCTTAGAAGTCACTTTAGCCAAGGAAACGTTTTTTATGGATGGTGACACAATGCAGAACTTAATTTTTACCTCACTGTACAGCCCTGATGGGATTGCTGAATTACCTCAGCTTTTATTTAACTTAAAAGCTGGTCAGGGCAACGCCTTACAAGGAAAATTTGTCGAACAGTTTTTCAATTCAGTCAGTGCAGGAATCTCTTTTGGTGCGTTTTTTACCCACGAATGCCGTGGTGAATTTGCCTTCTCGAGCCTCGCTCAACTTCGTCTTACTTATGCCGCCCTACCGCAATGGGCAAATACGTTCAAAACAAATGTTGGTATGTCGAGTGAACGCGGTTTTAGTCTGTGTCAGAACCTTGGTTTGACCACGCCGAGCGGACTCGAGAATATGGCTGTTACCAGCAATGTTCGCACCCTACTGATGGCTGGCGAATTTGACCCCGTAACACCTGTTCGTTACCTTCCCATCGCCAGTGCTGGCTTAAAAAATAGTGTCAGTGTGGCAATAAAAGGTGGAGCGCACGCTGTTTCACTGGCTACCCAGTGTGGTCTGTCAATCATGTTGAAATTTTTTGCAAACCTAGAGATAGCGCTAGATGTCATGTGTGCCAATCAGGGTAAAATTCGTTTTCTATAAGTTTTGTCAGGCTTTTGCGCCAAGGCAAATTGTTTCGGGTTCAACTTTTGCCCAGTCAACTCGAACCAGAATTACCCAGCCTTTGAGCCTCAATACTCGAGTGGATGCCAACGGCAAAGGCTAGGCAACCGTTACGCCCGACGAAACAATCCCCGATGACCTAGCGAGTATCAATACCACTGGAAAGGATACAATCTTTGACCGAGCGGTGGTGCTTCTAAAAGGATACCTGCCCTGACAAAAGCACGGTAATGTAGACTCCTATGTCTATTGAACGTACATTTGCGATGGTTAAACCCGATGGCGTGCGCCGTGGTCTTGTTGGAGAAATCATCTCGCGGCTCGAGAAAAAGGGCTTTAAGATTGTTCAGCTTAAAATGCTGACCCCAACAAGGGGCATGGTCGAAGAACACTATGCCGAACATAATGGCAAGGGCTTTTTTGCTGGCTTGGTGGATTTTTTAAGTGGTGGCGCAGTGGTGGCACTCGAACTCGAGGGTGAAAATGTGATTGCCGAATGGCGGCGCATGATGGGCGCAACCCGTCCGTGGGAAAGCGCCCCCGGCACGATTCGTTTTGAATTTGCAACCACAGTAGACGAAAATGTCGCCCATGGCTCGGACAGTTTAGAGAGCGCCACTCGAGAACTGGCAATCTGGTTTAAGTAAGGGGAAAAAGGGAAAAAGGTCAAAGGGTTAAACCACTTTTGACCTTTTGACCTGGTTTTTAGATCGCTTCTAAGAGCAGTAAATCTGGGTTCTCGAGCAAACGGGTGAGGTGTTTAACAAACCTTGCGGCTTCTGCGCCATCGATTAAACGGTGGTCAAACGAGAGGCTGAGGTACATCATTTTGCCAATCACAATCTGACCGTCTTTAACAATTGGGCGGTCTACGATGGTGTGAACCCCAAGAATTGCGGCATCTGGGGCATTGATAATCGGAAAAGACAACAAGCTACCAGCACTACCGATGTTGGTCACGGCAAAACTCGAGCCACTGATGTCATCGGGTGATAATTTGCCTTCACGGGCTTTACCAGCCAATTCGGTGATGCTTTTAGCAATCTCGAGGATGCTTTTGCTGTCCACATTTTTAACGACTGGCACAATCAGACCAGCTTCGGTATCCACGGCGCAACCTAAGTTAAAGTATTGCTTATGTACCACTTCGCCCGTAGCTTCATCGTAGCTGCTGTTGACATTTGGGAAGACTTTCAGGGCGCTGGCAACCGCCTTAAAAATAAAAGGCAAGTAGGTAATTTTTACACCAGCTTTTTCGGCAGTTGGTTTCAAGCGTTCGCGCAACTCGACCAAAGCGGTTAAATTAGCTTCGTCTACGGTTAAGGTACGAACCGTGTACAAGTGACTGGCAATCATGGCGTTGCTAATCACACGGCGCATTCCACGCAAGGGCGTGCGGGTCTCGAGATGCTCCAAACCCTTTGGGGTGCGGTACTGTGGTGGTGGCACAGTCATACCTCCACCACTGGCAATGACTGGCGGCGCGACCACAACTGGGGCTGTCGGCACAAGGGTTGTTCCAGCGTAAGTGCTGGCACTTAGGGTCTCGACATAATCTTTAACATCCTCGACTCCAACTCGCCCATTTGGACCTGTACCGGGGACTTCCATAATTTCCACGCCCGCTTCTCGAGCCAACTTACGAGCGGCTGGCACAGCCAAGGGGCGACCAAATTTGTTCATGCCTGTGGTTTTGACACTACTCGAGGCTACCGACTTGGCAGTATTGGCAAAGTCCAGAGCCACGGCTTTGGTTGGCATTCCATAACTGCTGTTGGTGGCACTTTCGGTGGCGCTTTGTGAATCGTCGCCGAGGCTGACGCTTTTAACGGGAGCGCTGGCGGGGACATCGGTCGAATCAGCCACGCTGGTTTGGGCGGGGCTAACAGCAGCGCTCGAGCCATCGTTAATAATCGCAATGACTTTTTTGACCTCAACCACGCTGCCTTCTTTTGCCACGATTTTCTCGAGAATCCCCGAGTATGGGGCTGGAATTTCGGTGGTCACTTTATCGGTCATGACCTCGGCGATCATCTGCCCTTCGGTAATCGTATCGCCTTCTTTAACCAACCATTTGAGGATTTCGGCTTCAACAATCGATTCTGCCATCACGGGCATTGTCATTTCTTTTGACATGGGATTCTCCTTGGGTTGGGAACACAACCACAAGGGCGACCACAAGGGTCGCCCCTACGGCTTAGGCGCTTAAAACCTTTTTGATCGCAGCCGCAATATGGTGAGCTTCGGGTCTCGAGAGATGATTGAGGCTGTTAAATGGGCTTGGCATGGTGTCAAAACTGGTCACCCGTTCGATTGGCGCTTCGAGTTCGTAAAAGGCTTTTTCCATAATTTGGGTGGCAATTTCTGCGCCAATCCCCGCCGTTTTGGTGGCTTCGTGAACAATAATCACCCGACCCGTTTTTGAGACACTCTCGAGAATTGTGGCAATGTCGAGCGGCACAATCGTGCGAAGGTCTATGATTTCGCATTGAATCCCCGCTTGGGCAGCGGCTTCGGCAGCTGTTTCGATATTCTGGATCATGCCACCGTAACCGATGATTGTTACATCTTTGCCTTCTCGAGCAATTCGGGCTTGACCGAGTGGAATGTTGTAATAACCCGTTGGGACATCCATGCGAATTTTTGGGTCGCGGTAACGGACAATTGTCTCAAAGAAAAATACTGGGTCGTCATCCTCAATGGCGCTGATTAAAAGCCCTTTGGCATCGTATGGGTTGCTGGGGTAAGCAATTTTAATACCGGGCGCATGAGCCAAATAGGCTTCGGGCGAATCAGCGTGTTGCTCGAGTAAACCCGTACCACCACCAACAGGAAAACGCACTACCATTGGCACACTGTAACGCCCTCGGCTGCGGTAACGGTAACGCGAGACATGGCTAAAAATTTGGTCAAAGGCGGGCATCATAAAGCCACCAAACTGCAACTCGACCACAGGGCGCATTCCGACTGCACCAGCCCCAATGGCTGTGCCAATAATCCCCGATTCTGTCAGTGGGCTGTCAAAAACGCGGTCTTCGCCGTGCTTTTTTTGTAAGCCAGTCGTGATGCGGTAGACACCGCCCAGATTGCCGACATCCTCGCCATAAATAATCACTTTGGGGTCACGCTCAAGCATCACATCCATGGCATCGGTGATGGCAGCCGCCATCGTCATTTGTTTTAGGTCTTGGCTCATGCGTTCACCTCGAGAATGCGGCTGGCAAGAATGGCTTGTTGCTCAAGAATCTGTTGTGGTGGATTCACAAAAACATATTCGAGCAAGGCTTTGGGGTCTGGAGCAGCGTAGGCATCGGCGGCATCCAAAGCGATTTGGAATTCGCTTTCGATTTCGGCTTTCATGGCAACTTCGCGGTCTTCGTTCCAACGTTTTTCGGCGGTTAAAAACTGGCGGACTCGAGCAATCGGGTCGCGGTTTTCTGCCCAGAATTTTGGTTCGGCAGTCTCATCGCGGTAGGCTTTCGGGTCGTCGCCCGTGGTGTGGGGACGAATGCGGTAGGTCATCTGTTCGATTAAGCTCGGTCCTTTGCCGTCTCGAGCATCCTGCACCGCTTTTTTAGCCACGGCATTGACCGCCAGAATATCGTTACCATCCACCAAGTAACCGGGGATTCCATAGCCTTCGGAGCGACGCATCAGGTAATCCACGCCCGACTGAACTTTGCGTGGCACGCTAATTGCCCAGCCGTTGTTCTCGATAATAAAAACGGCTGGCGCGTTGCGAGCCGCCGCGAAATTGACCCCGATGTGAAAATCACCTTGGGATGTGCCGCCCTCGCCAATGTAGGTCATGGCGACCCCACCTGTTTTTTGCATCTGTAAGCCCATCGCCACACCAGCTGCATGGACAATTTGCCCGGGGATGCTGATAATAATTGGCAGAATGTTCAAGTCGTCTGGGATGCGCCAGCCTTCTGGATGTCCACGCCAATACATGATTGCATTTTGCAGACTCCAGCCATGCGTAATCATCGCGGCGGTGTTGCGGTACATTGGTGCAAGAAAATCAAGTTTTGGGTCAAGTGCCATCGCGCTGCCAATCTGACTGGCTTCTTGTCCGCCAAATTGAGCATAATTTCCAAGTTTCTGGCTTTTGTACAAAAGCATAAACTTATCGTCCAGATGCCGTAAGCGCGACATCTGACGGTACATCTCCTCGACGGTATCGAGGTCTGGAATCAAATCCTCACGCACGGGTCTGCCATCGGGTGCAAGAATCTGAAAAGGCGCGAGTTCTGAAGTGACTGGCATACTGCCCACGAACATGGCTTCGTTCGACTCAGGTGCAGTTGCTTTCTTGGTGGTACGGCGAGAAGTTGCCATAAGAACTGCATATTAGTACGTTTGGCACTATTTGTGTTTTGCCAAAATCCAGCCCATAGACCAAAGCTCGAGAAACCATTGGTTGTGTTCAGAACGTACTGATACCCAAGTCTCGAGTATGAATTAAAAATTGTACTGAGTACAAATTCGTTATTTCGTGCTGTTAATCAAGGCTCAAAAAAAACCAATCGGTCTTAAAAGAGCAAGGGTAAAGGGTAAAAGGGTAAAAGGTATTTCGGTTTCACTTTTAACCCTTTCTACTTTTTACCTTTTTACCCTGCCCTTTTGGTTGGCAATCGGGGCAAAAATGCGTTCCACGACCTGCTAAGGTGTACTTTTCTATTTCTGTGCCGCATCTCGAGCAAGGTTGCCCGTTGCGGTCATACGCATGATGCTCGAATTGAAAGTAGCCAGACTCGCCGCTTGGTTGTTGATAACTGTTGTCCGATAAAGTGCTGCCGCCCGCCGCAACTGCCTTGGTCATGACTTGGATAATTGCAGCGTGTAAGCGCTTGGCGGCGGCTGCCGATAACTTGGATTCTTCTGGATGAATTTTAGCCAACCATAGGCTTTCGTCGGCATAGATGTTGCCTACACCAGCCACAGGTTTTTGACTTAATAGTGCTGGTTTGACTCGAGCAACCTTTGCCATTGCCACTTGAAAATCTTTTAAGCCAAAACCAGCCTCGAGCGGTTCAGGACCCATGCTCGAGAGTGCTTTGATATGCCCCCAGTCGTTGCTTGGTACAACTTCCCAAAAACCAAAGCGCCTCGAGTCGACATAACTGACTTCAGAATCGTGCAGCACCAGCCTCAGCCGCTCAAAACGCGGTGGCTCGAGAAATGATTTATCTTGTGGCAACCTAAAGCCGCCAGTCATTTTGAGGTGGACAATACAGTCTAAGCCGTCATCTAGCCTAAAAATAAGGTACTTACCCCGCCGCTCGAGTTTTAGGATTTGCTTGCCGAGCATCGCAGTGGTGTTGCGGTAACGGTTCGGGTCGGTATGCAGCACATCACGCACCACCCGCCCAAGCAGCACTGGCTCGAGCATACGGCGGGTGGTTTCGACTTCTGGGAGTTCGGGCATTGCCCCAGTATGGCTTAAAACAAGGCGTTGCCGTTGTAGGTTGCACTCCAAACATCACAACTGGTTACAGTCAAAAGCAGCACATTATTTTTTGTACCAGCCAAGTTGCTGACATCTTCGGTGCGAACTGTACCTGAATCCACGGCTCGAGGGCAGGTGTTGCCAAAGTGTAAATTAGTTACGGTCAGGTTAAACAAAGAAGTTTTCCCTTTGGCATCGCGGAAATTGACCGAACCAGCAACGTTGAGTGTACCCGCATCAAACTTAAAGGCATTGCCATCGTTATCTGGGGTGTAGGTTGTGTTGGCTTGATAACCAAACTGACTCTTATCGGTATCTGGTTGAAAAGTCAGGCGCTGGTCGGTGTTGACCGCATAGCCACCATTTTGGGCAAGGGTGACGGTGGCTGTCCAGAATGCCACAAAAGCAAACCCAGAAGTTTCGCCTGTTTCGGTGTTGGTAAAGATAAAATCATAACGGATATTGCCGTCGGTGGAAAAACCACTGTTGGGGTTTGTATCGTCGCTGTCGGTGCTGCGAAAAGAACCTTTGGCAGTAAACTTAAAGCCAGTGCCGATTGTCACGGTGCAGTCGTAGGTATAAGAAAAACTGGCTGGAACTTTATCGTTGTCGGCATCGGCTGGGGCTGGGTTCGGACCACACGTTCCCGAAATCGCTTGCGGACGTAAGCCCAAAGGATGGAGTGGACTCGAGGCATTGACCACCCTAGAGCCACCAGAACGCACGCTGTTGGCAAAGCCATTCATGGACAGTGGCACGATGGTTTTTAAGGCTCGGGCATCTTCAGCCGTCATTGAACTTTGTGGCAGGGCTGGACACGCCACCAGCAAAACCAAACTTAGGGGCAACAGCAATGTGTAATTTTTCATAAAAAATCCTCCTACTCGAGCAGACTAAAGTTTGTTAATTCACTTAACAGCACAATAGTTTCATATACACTGGTCAACATGAAAGCAATAAACTCGACCAGCTATGCCCCGCTCGAGATTGATAACGTAAAAGCCGCTGCCTATCTTTGCGACCCACACAAAGCCGTGTTTTTATACCCATTTATTGGTTGTGAACGCAGTGCTGCCGAAGTGGCTCGAGCCTACAATGCCGATTTCAAAGCCTATTTATTTCAAATTGAACGAATGCAACAACTTGGTTTACTGCAACACACCCAAACCAAAAGCCGCAAAGGCAGCCCAGTCAAATACTATCGTGCTGTTTCGGATAGCTTTTTTGTGCCATTCAAAGTCACCCAACTCGAGAATCTTGAAGCCATGCTCGACGCATGGAGTCAGAGCTTACAACCAGTCTTCCTAAAAAGTTTTATACATGGTTTGTATAGCACCCAAGCCAATTGGGGGGTGCGAATTGCTCGAGAAAGCAACGGACAACTGAGCATCGCGGCAGCTAACCAAGCCGACCGTGCTTATAATATGCTCGAGCCAACTGCGCCAGCCATGCTCGAGGGTTGGTTTACCGATTTACGTTTAGACCCTGAAGATGCCAAAGCCCTTCAGCACGAATTGGTAGCACTGTACTTACGTTACTTGGGACGCAATGGCGCACAACGCTACATTATTCGAGTGGCGCTTGCACCGATGCAGGACAAAACCGAATTACCGCCAGCTTGGTGAGTTACGATATGACCATGCTGCAAAGATTTCTCGAGGGCGACCTCCGTGCCTTGGCTCGAGCCATTACGCTGGTTGAGTCCGCCGACCCAGGCGGCTTTGAATTACTATCGGCTTTGCGTTCACAAGCCTCGAGTAGCCATGTAATCGGCATGACTGGCGCTCCGGGCGCAGGCAAAAGCACCTTAACTGATGCGCTGATAAGTGCCTGCCGTGCATCTGGCGCTCGAGTGGCGGTATTGTGTATTGACCCGAGCAGCCCCTTTAGCGGTGGAGCGATTCTGGGCGACCGCATCCGTATGGGGCGGCACTACCAAGACAACGGCGTGTTCGTTCGCAGTATGGCAACCCGTGGCGCACTGGGCGGATTGGCAAAAACAGCAGTCAGTGTCTTGGCATTACTCGAGGCATTTGGTTTTGATTATATTTTTCTCGAGACGGTTGGCGTTGGGCAATCCGAAGTGGATATTGCCAGTGTAGCTGACCATACGGTTGTGGTCTTGACTCCAGCCGGCGGAGATGCGATTCAGGCATTCAAGGCTGGAATTATGGAAATTGCCGATGTCTTTGTGGTCAATAAAGCCGATTTACCGGGGGCGGAACGCCTTGTGCGCGAAATTCGGGCGGCTCAAGAACTTGGCACACACGACGAGAACACTTGGTTTGCGCCAATTTTACAAACCATTGGCAATGAACAAAAAGGGATTGCCGAATTGCTCGAGGCAATAAAAGCCCACCGAAATCATCTGGGGGCAGCAGGTCTACATTTGCGGCGGCTTGAGCGAGCCAGATTTGAATTCAATGCCGCGATTCAAGACATCGCCCGAAACCAAGCTAAACATTTAGAAGCTGGTCTGCTCGAGCAAATCAGTTTGGGGGTTTTAACGGCTCGAGAAGCTGCTCTGGCGGTCTTAAAAATCATTTGAGTTTTAAGGGCAGCCCAGCCACCAATAAATACGCATGGCTCGAGGCGGCGGCGACTTTTTGATTGGCTCGTCCAAGCCAATCGCGGTAGGTACGCCCAAGCGCGTACTCTGGCACAACACCACTGCCAACTTCGTTAGAAACCACAAGCAGCATATGTTCTCGAGTGGCTTGAAGCTCGAGTAGCAGCGCCAATTCCTCGAGCATGGTTTTTTCGGATTTATCTGCCAACAGCATATTGGAGACCCATAAACTCAGGCAATCGAGCAGCACCGTGTTATTGGTCTCGAGTAACGCTTTGGTAAGCTCGAGTGGGACTTCTTTGGTTTGCCAACCAAGGGCTTGTCGCTCGAATTTATGCCGCGCTATTCGCTCGGTCATTTCGGTATCGAAGGCTTGGGCAGTGGCAAGAAAAGTAACCGAAGTCTCGAATTTCTGGGCTTCTAAAAGCGCAAAACGACTTTTGCCACTCCGAGCGCCACCTGTGATAAAAATCATCTTGGAATCACCACTGTACGCCCGTCTTGGGTGGTTAAACGCTCGAGTTTTGTTTGATAGACCCGCTCGAGTAAATTCACTTCTAGCACTTCTTCGGGGCGACCCATTGCCTCGAGTTGCCCTTGGTGCAGCAATGCCACACGGTCAGCCTGACCTGCCAAAATCAGGTCATGCACCACCATCACAACTGTTAAACCAGATTCACGCAGCAACGCCATCAGTTCGCCTTGGTGCGCCAAATCCAAATGATTTGTGGGTTCGTCCAGCAGCAGCACTTCTGGGTTTTGCGCCAAGGCTCGAGCCAATGCGACGCGCTGGGCTTCTCCGCCCGATAAATCCTCAACTTTTCGTTTGGCAAATTGTAAAGTGTTGGTGCGCTGCAAGGCTGCTTCTACCAAAGTTTTGTCCTTGGGCGTAGCATTTGCCAATAATCCCTGATGCGGTAAGCGCCCTAACGCCACAACCTCGAGAACCGTAAACTCAAGTGGTAAACCCTCGGACTGCGCGAGGTATGCCACACGTTTAGCTCTGGGTTCAGGCACGAGTACCGAACCAGTTTTTGGGCGTAACAAACCCGCTAAAATTTTTAATAACGTGGTTTTCCCTGCTCCATTTGGACCAATTAACGCCAGAATCTCGTTGTCTTGTACCTCGAGACTGATATTTTGTAGCACATTTTTTTTGCCATAAGCAAAGCCAACTTCTCGAGCCGCTAGTTTCATTTTTGTCCTTGACGCATTAGCCATAAAAAAAACGGTCCACCCAGCAATGTGGTGACAATCCCCACGGGTAATTCCTGTGGGCGAATCAGGGTCCGAGCGCCAAGGTCAGAAAGCAGCAACAGACTCGAGCCAGCCAGTGCCGAAGCAACAATCAGCGGACGGTGTGCCGCGCCGCACAATCGGCGCATGACGTGCGGCGCAACCAAGCCAACAAAGCCAATAATTCCAGCAAAACTGACGGCGGCGGCAGTCATCAGGCTTGCAGCAATAATTACGGCAATTTTAAGCCATAACACCCGAATTCCAAGCGTTTGTGCTGTATCCTCGCCAAGTTGTAAGGCATCTAAGGGTTTAGCCAGCAGCAATAACACCACAAAACCAAGCACTGCTACTGGTAGCACCACCAGCACTTCTGACCAACCCGCCAATGCCAGATTACCCAGTGTCCAAGAAAAAACCGCCCGTAATCTATCGGCATCAAACAGTTGAATAAAAGTTGTCATGGCAGTAATCATGCTGCCAATCACCACGCCCGATAAAATTAAACTGTTGCGGCTGCCTTTTGCCGAACTCGAGAGCAAAACAGTTAATGTGACCGCCAGCATCGCCCCACAAAAAGCAAATAACGGCACAAGCCCACTGCCAGCTGCCCTTGCCGAGAATATGGCGGGCGCAAAGGCGGGCGCGGCACTCGAGGATAAAAAAATTGCCACGGTTGCCCCAAAGGCTGCGCCACTGGCAACGCCTACCAAATATGGGTCTGCCAGTGGATTTTGAAATACCCCCTGCATTGCCACGCCACTGGCTGCCAGTGCCGCCCCGACCAGAATTGCAAAAGCCACCCGTGGTAGGCGTAAATTCCAAACAATCGCCTCTAGCCCCTCGAGTTGCTGCCCCGAAATGCCTTTGAGAATCGCATTCCAAGTTTGAATCGGTGTAATCTCGAGCGTGCCATTAGAAACCGCTAACAAAGCTGCCAGCGCCAAAAAAGCAAAGGCAGCCAGAATCACCAGATTGGCTTTAGAATTGAACATCGGGGTGAAGGAAGCGCACCAAGATTTTCAGGGCTGTTGGTAAACGTGGACCTGGGCGCACAATCGCATCGTTTTCTTCGCCACTTGGGTCATAGACACGTTTATTGGCAACGGCGGCAATGTTCGCCCAACCCGGGCGAAGCAGCAAATCCTCGAGTTTTGCCCCAATAATCACACTTGGATTGCTGTTGACCACAATTTCTGGGCTGATTTTTGGAAACGCGCCAAGACTGGCGGGTAAAATGTTGATTCCACCGGCTCGAGCCAACATTTCGCCAATAAAACTGCTTGGACCTGCGGCATATGGGGTTGGGTCAACTTCAAAATAAGCGCTAACTCGAGGACGTTTTGCAATTTTAGCCGTAATGCTGTTAATTTCGCTTCGCATACTGGTAATTAAGCGCAAAGAATTGGCTTCGCGGTTGACCAAACGCCCAAGCACACCAATTTTCTCAAAGGTCTCGACATAGGTCTGAGCCGCGCCGCCATAGACTGTAATCCCGAGTTTCTCGAGGTTCTGTACCAGTTTGCTGCTGCTGCTTTCGTCGGTCAGTACCAAATCAGGTTTTAAGGCAGCAATCGCCTCGAGATTTGGCACAAAACCATTCCCGACTTTAGCAATTTTATCGGTCTCGAGCTTTGGATAATTGCTGTACTCATCTATCCCGACCAGCTTAGCCCCAGCCCCGAGCGCAAACAGCGTTTCGGTGTGGCTAGGCAGCATCGCAATAATTCGTTTGGGTTCGCTCTTCAGGGTGATGGTTCGCCCAAGGTCATCCTTAACCGTCTGGGGATAAGACGCAGCCAGCCCATGAGAAAGTAAAACAACCAGTAAAACAACAAATAATTTTTTCATAGAAAAACCTCAAAAACAAGAAAGACGCTCATGTCAAAAACCGACACGAACGCACACTAGAAAAACACAAACACCATACACACATCGCCCCCTTTCACTCGAGAGGTGAACCCCTTTTTTGGGTTCTGGCTTGGCAGGCATTCGGGCTTGCTTAGTTCGTTTGAGCGAACCAAAGGCTTACCGTTGCGGAACAGCGTCGGAATTGCACCGACTTCCCCATTTTTATCTCGAGATTACACACCTCGAGAACCAAGCACCAGCAGTCTACACCAAAAATCTTGACCCGTTGCATTCACGGTACGGCATGACCCGTTGCATTCACGGTACAACTTGACCTGTTGCGTTCACGGTACAGCTTGACCCGTTGCGTTCACGGTACATCTTGACCCCTTGTGCAGGATTACACTAAGTCCATGAATGCCTCCCTTGCTGCCCTCGAGAAAGCCCAGACTGGCGCACGCCTCGAGAATTCAGAACTCCTTGCCCTCTATGATGCTCCCCTGCCAGAACTCTCGAGTGTGGCACATCAGTTACGGCTCAAGCGCACCCAAGCTGATACCGTCACCTATTTAATTGACCGCAACATCAATTACACCAATATCTGCAATGTCGGTTGTAATTTTTGTGCCTTTTACCGCACACCGCGCCAAGGTGATGCTTATACCCTGACCTTTGAACAAATCAGCGCCAAAGTTGCCGAACTTGAGGCGATTGGCGGGACGCGGATTCTGCTCCAAGGTGGAGTCAATCCAGCCCTGCCATTTACTTGGTATCTCGAGATGCTGAGCTACTTAAAAACGCATCACCCAACTATTAAATTAGATGCCTTTAGCCCCGAAGAAATCCTTGGACTCGAGAAAATTACTGGGTTAGGGGCGCTCGAGATTATTACCCAAATGAAAGCGGCTGGCTTAGACGGTTTACCCGGGGCTGGTGGCGAAATTCTCGAGGACGAAGTGCGCTTAGAAGCCGCCCCAGCCCGAATTCCCAGTGCCGATTGGTTTAGGATTCTTGATGTTGCTCAGAGTTTAGGGCTGTACACGATTTCCACCATGGTGATTGGTTTTGGCGAAACAATGCAGCACCGCGTCAATCATTTACTCAAAATCCGTACCCAGCAAGACAAAGCCCTGCTCGAGTACGGCACTGGTTTTAGTGGCTTTGCAATGTGGACGCTGCAAACCGAACACACTCGGTTGCACGGTAAAGCCCCTGGCGCTGGCGCTCACGAGTACCTAAAAAACTTAGCAGTCTCGAGAATTGCGCTGGATAACATCGTTAATATCCAAGTCAGCTGGCCCACCCTTGGCTTTAAGGTCGGACAAGTCGGACTTTTTTATGGCGCAAACGATTTTGGTAGCACAATGATGGAGGAAAACGTCGTTTCGCAAGCCGGTGGGCATGACCGTGTGCGGGTCACCGAAAAAGAAATCATCAGGCATATTTCGGATGCTGGATTCAAAGCTGCCCAACGTAACTCGAGATTCGAGATTCTAAAGTACGCCGCTTAATCTGCCTTCAAACGCTGCAATGAAGCCCGTAAGCTCAGGACTGCCAGCACCCCTAAACCACCCAGCACCGCAATCCCACCTCGAGAACCGAGGGTTGCCATCAGCCAACCAGCAAACAACGACCCCGGCGGTGACATCCCTGCAAAAACCAAAGAATAGACACTCATCACTCGAGCGCGAAGTTCATCCGGGGTGTGCAGTTGTACAGCCGAATTTGCCGACACCGTAAATAAATTCATGCCACTGCCTGCAAAAAATAAGCTCAGCCCAGCCCACCAGATGTTTGGCGCGACCGCCAAACTAAGCATCGCTAAAGTGAGTTGTAACGCTCCCCAAAGCATAAAATTTTTAGAAGCTCGAGCCGCCTGAAAAACTGCGCCAGAGACCGCCCCAACCCCAAAAGCCGCACTCAGTAAGCCAAACCCACCTTCCTCGAGATTCAAAGAAAAGCGAGCAAAGGTTGGAATGATGACCTGGAAATTAATGACGGTTAAAGAAAGCAGCATCAGCAATAAAATCGGTGTGCCAACACTTTTGTTGTTTCGCACGTACTGCAAGCCAATTTTAATATCCTCGAGCAAGTGACTGGTTTTAGGCGCGGGTTGTGGGATTTGAATTCGCCAAATCGCGTACAATACCCCAAGAAATGACAAAGCATTAAATAAAAAGATACTGGTCAAACCAAGTGGCGCAACCACTCCAAATAATGCCCCACCTAAAACCCGAGTGGTGTTAAACGCCAAAGTGTTGAGGGCAATCGCGTTTGCCATAAATTCTCGAGGCACAAGATTTGGCACTAAACTTTGCCGTGCGACCATATCCACCACATTTGCCAGCCCAGCACAAAACGCTAAACTTGCGACCAGAACAAACGACTCGAGTTTCAGACTCAGCACCAAGGTAAAACCAATTGCCACAGACATCAGCATGATTTGTGAACACAATAAAGCTGTTCTTCTCGAGACTCGGTCAAGCACCGCACCAGCAAAAAGCGAAAAAACCAAACTCGGAGTCCACTGAATGGCGGTTAAAATACCAAGCTGCGAAGTGGCTAAAGCTGGCTGATTTGGGTACAAAACCGTGACCACCAACCAAGAAATGGCACTGGCTTGCAACCACGAACCGATTAAAGAAAAGACTTGTGCAAACCAAAAACGGCGATAGGCAACCACTTGAAACGCCGCGAAGATATGCACAAGTTATAGCATAATCCTTTTTACTCGAGACTTATTTTAGACAGCAATAAAATCCCTAAAAGTTGGAATTAAACGCTTAAATTCGGCTCGCACACCCTGCCCATCGCCTCGAGCCGAAGCTGAGAACAAGGCTTCTAACTGAGCATCAAGGTTAATGGGCAGCGAAGCCTCTTTTGCTACAAAAATTTTACTGTGCTTAGAAGAAGATGTTCCTTCCTCGGCAGTCAGCAACTCCTCGAAGAGCTTCTCGCCCGGACGCACTCCGCTAAAAACAATTTCGATGTCCTTACCGACCTCAAAACCAGAAAGCCGAATCACATCCTTGGCAAGGTCAACAATTTTGACGGGTTCGCCCATATCCAGCACATAAACCGCGCCGTTATCTGCTAGTCCACCCGCTTGCAGGACCAATTGCGAAGCCTCGGGAATGGTCATAAAATACCGCGTCATGTCTGGGTGGGTAATCGTGACTGGACCACCGACTTTAATTTGTTCTTGAAAGAGTGGAATCACGCTGCCCCTCGAGCCAAGCACATTGCCAAAACGCACAGAAACAAAATCCTGATTGGGCGTAGCCTTAGCTGCGCCACGCTGCACCAAGAACTCTGCTACCCGCTTAGAAGCACCCATGACCGAAGTTGGATTAACCGCCTTATCGGTAGAAACATTAACCAAACGCTGCACTGCAAACTCGAGACACAAATCCACGATATTGGATGTGCCTTGGATGTTATTAAACACCGCTTCCCACGGATTTTCTTCCATCAGTGGCACGTGCTTATGGGCAGCGGCATGAAACACCACTTCTGGCTTAAAACGTTCAAAGGCACGGCGCAGTGTGGCAAAATCGCGCACATCAGCAATCACCGCATGGGTCTCGAGTTCAGGATACGTCCGCCGCAATTCTTGCTGAATTAAATACACACTGTTCTCACCACGCCCAAGCAGAATCACTCGAGTTGGCGCAAACCGTGCCACTTGGCGCACAATCTCTGAGCCAATACTGCCGCCAGCCCCCGTGACCAAAATAGTTCGTGCCTCGAGATACCCAGCAATTTCAGTCGTTTCGAGCTTGACCGAATCTCGGCGCAGCAAATCCTCGAGTGATACAGGACGAATTTGTGAAATACCAACCTTACCCGACAGAATCTCGAACACACCCGGAATGATGCGGTACGGAATCTGCGCTTCTCGAGCCAAATCCACCACCCGACGTACCACCCGACCAGGCGCACTCGGAATTGCAATCAGCACTTCGTTCGCACCAGTTTCAAGCACCACCCGAGGCAAGGCATCCACCACGCCAAGAAGTGGTAAACCAACAAAACTCTGCCCGGCTTTAGCGCGTTCATCATCCAGAAAACCAATCGGTTGCAAACCAGAAGCTGGATGACGAATCATTTCTCGAGCAATAATCGTACCAGCCTCACCAGCCCCAACAATCAACACTCGTTTACCAGTCCCAGCCTCGAGACCACTGACAGATTGCCGTTCAAACAAAACTCGAGCCAATAAACGCAACCCACCCAAAGCCAAAGCCGCCAGCACCCCTTCGATTAGTGGCACACTGCGCGGCACAAGAGTCCAACCAGAAAGCACAAAATTAAGCAAGTACACAGGAACAGTCCACAATGCCAAAACTGCACCCAAACGATACAAATCACGCACCCCAACCTTATGCCAAGATTGCCGATGCAGACCAAAAAAATAAAGCAAACCAGCCTTTGGAATCACACCAAAAACCACATACCAAGCAATCACCCGCTTATGCTCGAGCAGTGGCAAATCTATCCGCACAAAAAAAGCCAGCAGCCCAACAAAAGACCATGCCAGTAAATCCAGAACAAACTTTTCCTTTGTTGGACGCGACAACTTATTCATAAAAGATAGGATACCACCAAAAAATAAAAAAAGACTTATGGCACTTTAGCAAGCCACGCCGCAAAAGCCTTCTGCTCGAGACTAAAGACCACCCCAAGTTGCACCACAGGTAACTCGAGACCCGCCGCGTACTGGTTTTGCTCGATTTGCAAAAGTGCATCTTCGGGCGTACCAGACGTTTTAATTTCAAAAATAATCTGATGAGTTAAAGTCTCGAGCAGAATATCAATCCGCCCTAAACTTGTCTGAACCTGACTCTGGGTTCTAAAACCAGTAGCTAAAAGCATGATATGCAGCAAACTATGCGGATAGGCTTCTTCACGCCGAAAAATTTCATAAGGAATGCCAGCCAGCACTTGATTGACAGCTGCAAAAAAACCATCCCAATCTAAGCGCTCAAGAGCGAGTTGCAAAATATTGGCAAAACCACTGATTTGACTTGGTACAATGAGACTATAAAATCCCAGTAGGCTTCTCGAAAACGCAAAACGTACTTCAAAATTAGGAAAGGTTAAATCATACCGTACTCCAGAAAAATTCGAGTAAAGTTTTTCGATGGTTAAATAACCAGTTTGAAACATTAAGGAAATCGGATCTATATCATCCAAAGCAGTTGCAACTAACGGCGTATCATCTATTTTCTTTGGCTCAAATTCAAGAGGATTCAGTTGTTTGGCTTTAATCAACTCAAGTAATAAGGTTGGCGTACCCGTTTCGTACCAATACGACTTAAACTGCTGCTGCTCGAGAAAGAGTAGAAAACTAAACGGACAATACAAACGATTTATTCCGTCCCAAGAATAGCCATTGTACCAATGCTTAATGCTCTGCCAGAGCGTCTCGAGATTAAGATTAAATTTTGAAGCCAAAGCAGTTAAATACATTGAAAAACCAGCTTCGATTTCCTCCCTCGAGTACCCACAGATACTGGCATACTTGGTACTCAGGCTAATATCCTGCAAATTATTCAAATCCGAAAACAAACTGAGCTTACCAATTTTAGAAACACCCGTTAAAAATACCAACTCGAGATACGGATTCATCGGCTTTAAGACCCCATACAGGCTTTTTAAGATTGCCTGATGCGCGTTACGTTTATCTGGCTCGAGAAGATAATCGGTAATCGGTTTATCGTACTCATCTATTAACACCACGACTTTAGCTTGTTTGGAAAGTTTATAAATCAACTCTTCAAAAGCCGAACGAACCGTATCCTGCTCGAGCAGCAAACCATACTCAGCCGCCGATTGCTGCAAGCTGTACAACAAAGAAACCTCGAGACTCCGCGCTGAGAAATCCAACCTGGAAAAATCAAGTCGAATAACTGGATGCACCGCAAAATCATGCTGACCCTCGAGCCACAAGCCCACAAATAAATCCTTACGCCCATCAAAAATTGCTTTTAGTGTAGACACCAATAAAGACTTACCAAACCGCCGAGGACGCGACAAAAAAAAGTACCCACCGGACTCGAGCAACGGCGCGATAAAATGGGTTTTATCCACATAAACATGACCCCGTTCACGCAGCGTCGGAAAATCCTGAATGCCAATTGGCAGGGTGTTCATGCCTTAACTATAGCACTGCCCTCGAGATTATTTTTTGAAACTCGAGCTTACTGCAACTGCTCGGTAATATCAATTTGTATTGGAAATAATTTTACGACGTAACCCAACTCTTCTGTACAAATATGCTAAAATGCGCCCGTGCGGGGTTTTGATGAATCTACCAAAGAAATTCTTGACTGGGAACTCGAAGCTATCCATACCGCGCTGATAAACAAAGAGATAGACATTCACCCGCACGCCCTAAAAGCTGCTCGAGACGAAAATATACCACCAAGAGAACTATTAGCAGCCATTCTGGTAGGACGACCAAGCGAAAAAGATTTACCCAATAATCCCTATCAGCGTTTCGTTGGAATTAATTTTGAACACCAAACAGATGACCAACGATTTATACGAGTCAAAGTAACATGGGTGGGCAATTATTTAGTCATCACAGCCCATACAATTCGGAGACCACATGAATAATGTACTCGAGACCAACCAAACACACCCAATTCCTTATATTCAAACCATGGACTACCACTACCAAAGCCCAGAGGGTCGAACAATACTGGTTAAAAATGTGCCAATAAAAACCCATATTGACCAGTACGGCACAAGTCATCAGGTTTTCTCGAGCGACGTAGCCCAAGTATTATATGACCTAATCGGACTGGCTCTAGCCAACAATTCGCAAAACCAAGAAACGGTTGAATACCTCAATACCTAAGCAGTTTTGAGCGCATCTGGACTTGGTTCAGGTTGCTTTAAGCCAGCTGCTGCCATCCAAAATGCCAAATGCACAGGCGCATAGAAAAATAAATAATCCACCGAGTTAATCACAAAAATAGCCGCTAAAAGAGCCAATGCCCCTGCGTCTCGAGACCGCCATGCTTTTAGAATCACCCAGCCCCATAGCCAAAGCATGGCGAGCAGCCCAACCAACCCAGATTCACCCGCCGTTTGCAACCAGAGGTTGTGAGCATGGGTCAAGGTGTCCTTGGTCAGCCCGTAACCAGTGGCTCGAGCATCGAGCTTAACCTTCATAGCAGCAGATAAATCGCCAGTGCCAATAAGAAAAGTACGCGGGTTCTCGAGCCACGCCTTGGTAGCAAGTCGCCAAATCTCGAGCCGACCTCGAGCGGAGTCTTGGTCCGCAATGTTTAGGGAACGAATACCAGATTGTTGAGTGACGCTCGGAACTGCGGCTGGTGTGGTTTGGATATTTTTGAATTGTAAAAAAGCAACACCTGCAAAACAAAAAAGCAGGATAAGAGGTAGAGTTTTATAAAAACGTGAACGAGCCAAAAAGAGGATGAATAAGCCTATTGTAAATGCAGCAAGCGCCCCTCGAGAACCAGAAAGAAAAACAGAAAGTAGTGCTGGTATTGCCATCACAAAACCTCCGAAATAAGCAGGTGTTAAAGCTGCCAAAAGTAATGCAACAACAGTCATTTGTGCGCCAAAAGCATTTTCATTAAATACTAACCCGTTGGAACGAGTCATATCTGTTAGAACTTCCAGAGGCATGGGTTGGGTCAATAGGATAACTCGAGAATTGCGTGTTTGCAGTTCTGGATTGTTCCAATTCCAAGTGCCATAACCACCAATTCCCAGAACTGCCGCACCCCTAGCTAAAAGGTTGACTTCTATTGTGCATAACGTCCATTGAACATTCACATTACAAATTTGGTCACTACGCCCATTTGGAAGAGCCGCATGAATAAACCCAATATTGAGCTTAAAAGGCTTTTTGGAGCGAATTTCTAATTGGTAACGAACTTTTCCAGAGCCTTGCCACGTTGTATTTTGCAATGCCCAAGCATTACTCTTTTCTGTTATTACAAATTCTGTTATGCGTTCAATTTGTTTTTGGGTAGCTAGTACGGGTTCGTTAATCCAAAATAATTCACCTCCAAAAAAATTGAAAGCCATCTTTGGAATAAAAAGAACTCCAAAGACAATAACACTACCTATAAAAATTCCTATGGTGATGACTCTAGGATTAAAACTATTTAACCATTGAGCCAAAAAATAAAAAATTAGGACAGCCAAACTCTCTAAAATACTCTGATTCAGATTTAAGGAATTGACAGAGCTTAAAATTTTAGTAAAACAAAGACCCACAATAATCCAAAAGAATAATTTTTGTGTATGAATAGTTTTCAAACCATCAAAAAATAATGATGCAATACCAAAAGCACTTAAAAATATAACCAAACTAACTTCGGGTTGAATCGCTAGAGCCACATACCCAAGTCCAGCCAACCCAGGCAATAAATTAATACGAATAAAGTCTGGTATCTTAACTACTTGCACGATCCATCACTGTAATAACGGCATCAGCAACTGCTCGAATATCTGTGGACAAAAGCGTAGGGTGAACCAAAAACATCAAACTGGTCTCACCAAGTACCTTAGCAACAGGTAATCGTTCTATAGGCGCTAGTCCAGCATTTGCAAAAGCCTTCTCGAGATAAATTTCTGAGCAAGACCCTGAGAAACATGGCACACCTAATGCGGTAATCTCATTCATAATTCGGTCTCGAGTCCAACCTGCTTTGAGTTGCTTTTGTTTTACGAAAACGTAATATTTATAGTACGAATGAAAAATATCATCGGGTACTCGAGTCACCCGTAAAGCTGGCATACTCGAGAACGCCTCGGTCAGAATAGCTGCATTTGCTCGGCGCTGCTCAATCCAGTTTGGTAGTTTTCGCAATTGAATCCGTCCAATTGCGGCTTGCACCTCGAGCATACGCCAGTTTGTACCAAAGGATTCGTGTAACCATCTAAATCCGGGCGCGTGTTGACGATTATAAACAGCATCAAAGCTCTTACCATGGTCTTTATATGCCCATGCCTTCGCCCATACTTCTGGGTCATTCAACGCTAACAGACCACCTTCACCACCTGTACTCATAATTTTATCTTGACAAAAAGAAAACGCTCCAGCATGACCAATGCTACCAACAGGCTTACCTTTGTAAAATGCACCATGTGCCTGAGCGCAATCTTCAATCACAATTAGGTTATGTTTAGCCGCCAATTCCATAATTGCATCCATATCGCATGGATAACCCGCCAAATGTACAGCAATAATGGCTCTCGAGCGCGGCGTAATGACCTTAGCAATGGTTTGTGCAGTAATGTTTTGTGAAACTGGGTCAACATCCGCCATGATTGGAACAGCACCACGCATAACCGCAGCACTTGCGGAGGCAATAAAAGTACGTGGTGTGGTAATCACCTCGTCCCCTGCACCAATACCAAAAGCATAGAGCGCCAACTCGAGGGCAGCCGTACCATTGTGCAATGCAATGGCGTGCTTGACATCCAAATACTCGGCATACTCACGTTCAAATTCTCGAGATTCCGTACCAGTCCAGTAATTGACCTTACCTGATTGTAAGACCTCGAGAACCGCAGCAGTTTCATCGGGTTCAAAAACGGGCCAAGGTGCGCTTGAATATGTGGTTTTGGTCAGTGTCTGAGTCATAATTACCGCTCATTATATCAAGCAGATGTGAGACGTTTTGCTGGAATGCCTACAAAAGTCCCATTCGAGTCTAGGTTTTCTACACATACGCTACCTGCTCCAAGAGTTGACCATGCACCAATATGCTTATTTGGAATAACTACCGAACCAGCCCCAATAAATACGCCAGTCTCGAGAGTGACACCACCTGTCAAAGTAGCATTTGGGGCAACATGACAGTAATCTGCAATTTTGCAATCGTGGTCTATAGAAGCCGAAGAATTCACAATACAATGCTGACCAATGACTGCATCAGCTTGGATAACTGCTCCTGCAAAAACTACTGTACCCGCCTGGAGTATTGCGCGGCTCGAGAGAATTGCTTTAGGGTGAATAACTGTTGCCCAAGAAAAGTGACTAGATAACGCTAAGTCTAACTTTTGCCGTACTAAATTTGACCCAATAGCAATAGTAACATGAACATCTTTTGGTGGCTCGAGATTACTCGGCTTTCCTAAATGCGGTAAGCCGAACAAAGCAGCATCTAAATTATCATCCGCAAAACCAAGCACTTGCCAGCCAGCCAGTTGTGCAGTGTCTGCTACAACTTTTGCATGACCCCCTGCACCAATAATCACTAATTTCATTGATTTGGCTCTATCTGCCCTGTGAATACTGGCATTGTTGCATCACCTATAGCACTAATCCCATCACGTTTTATGACTTTTATAACAGTCTTCCACAAAATCTGTATGTCTAAAATAAGCGTTTGATTGTTTACATACCAAACATCTAATTTGAATTTTTCTTCCCAAGAAATAGAATTACGTCCGTTCACTTGCGCCCAGCCAGTTATGCCTGGTTTAACTTCATGCCGCCTAGCCTGCTCTGAAGTATATCGCTCGAGGTATTCCATCAGCAATGGGCGTGGACCAACTAAGCTCATGTCACCGCGCAAAACATTCCATAATCCTGGTAGTTCATCTAGGCTTGTTGCCCGAAGCCATTTGCCAAATGGAGTGAGGCGGTCAGCATCTGGTAATAAGTTACCACTACCATCTCGAGCATCGGTCATGGTGCGGAACTTATACATCTCAAATGGTTTACCGTTTAGCCCTGGGCGTTTTTGACTAAACAAAATAGGTGTACCTAATCGTTGCCGAACCAACCAAGCTACAATCACAAGTACAGGTGCAAGCAAAACCAAAGCCCCAGAAACAGCAATTATATCAAAACAACGTTTTAGCCAACGCGCACGCTGCTGCTGTATGCCAATTCGCTCGGTATACAACGAAGTATATAATTGATGTAACCCTTGCCAAATTTCCTCTGGCTTAAAATCTTTTTCGGCACGATTTTTACCCGCTTGACCCATAGCAATTGCCATTTCAGGATTCTCGAGAAGGGTGCATATGGCTCGAGTCAGTGCTTTAATATCTCCCACAGGTACAATCAAACCTGTTACAGAATCAATCACCGAATCTACCGCACCAGTCGCATTGGTGGTTATCACTGGCTTTCCTGCTGCGGCTGCCTCAAGTGGCACATTAGGAAAACCCTCTCGGTATGTTGGTAGTATTAGCATATCAAGCACCTGGTAATAGGAACTCGGATCAGCCACAAATCCTAATTTTACAATCTGAGGATTTGACTCAATTTGATTTCGATTATTCTCCAAAACAGGGTCGCCAACCTCATAATCACCTAAAATTACTAAGTAAGTATTTGGGAATTTTTCAAGAACATTCTGAAAACTATCAACTAGCTCCCTAATACCTTTATCTCGAGTTAATCGCCCAACAAAACCAAGTACAGGTGCATCCAAAGGAATGTTGAACTGTTCTCGAATTTGCCTTGCAGCTTTGACTCGAGCCGGCGTTGATTCATACCGAGAAATTTCTATTCCGTTAATACTCCCAGACCCTAAGACAATAATTTTATCTTCTTTAGCTAGACTCAATTCAACAACTCTTTTCTTGAGGCTATGGCTAACACAAACAATTTTATGGGCAACTAAACAAGCCAACCACTCGGACAACCATAAAATTGTACGCTTAAAGCCAGTCACTGTTTCCAACCGCAATCCCGCAATTGTGTACACTCGAGCAGGCGTTCTTGCCAGAAAACTGGCTATCCCAGTAATCAAACCTGCTTTTGGAGTAAGGACTTGCGAAACATCTGGTTTAAGCTCCCTAATCTTCAAATAATTATTCCATAAAGAAAAAATATCAGATTTAAGACTAATCTCACGTTGCATTTTAATCGTAGAAAACCGACTAAATCCCCTATTCAATAGTTTTTCTTCAGATTCGTTATCGCCAGAAAGAATATCAACTTCTATTTTCTTATCAAAAAGAAATCTATCCAAGCCAATGAAAAAAGCCCAAGCGCTGACCGAAGCTGTTGTCGCATACAAAAATCTCTTCATGAATTTCTTCTTTCAAAATCGAATACCTTATTCATTATAGAATCAAATTCTAAAATTTGCATATACTTTCTAATTTCAGAATTATCCAATACTGACCGCTTAACCTCACTTGAACGAGGCTCGAGAAACTCTATTTTGCTTTTCGACTCTACATTTTGCAAAATTAATTCAGCCAATCTAAGTGTTGGTACTGCTTGTGCCGAAGAGATATTAATTGTTTTTTCAGTAATAACATTTTGCACACATAGCAGATTCGCCATTGCAACATTATCAACATCAATATAATCTCGAAAACAACCTTCATCCCCCAATACTTCTCGTCCAAAAATTGTCAGAGGCTGATTTGCTTTTGCTTTCTCGAGCAAAATAGATAGAAGCAACCCTTCCCCTTTTTTTGGCTGATTTTTGCCAATAATGTTTGAGTACCTAAGAATATTATACTGAAATCCGTATGTTAGACTAAATGTATGTAGGTACTGCTCAAATGCCAATTTGCTAGTTGCATAGGGGCTAATTGGACGCACTGCCCAACTTGGGTGTGCAAGTTGGGGGTCTGGTACTTCTCCATAAATTGCGCCACCTGAACTCGAAAAGATAAATTTCTCCAAGCCAACTTTTGCAGCTTCCACAACTAAATTTACAGAACCCAGAAGATTTACAGAAATATCTCGGAGTGGGTCTTGTTCTTTGAGTAAAGCTGCTGTGTGGATAATAACTTGTGGTTTTAATAAATTGAGTACATTAAAAACACTTTTTTGATCAGCTAAATCCAGGTAGAAAACAGTCTCTTGATTTACTAATTTATAATTTGATGTTGTTCCATAAAATTTCAGATTGTGTAATTTTAATTGATTAACTATACTTTGACCAACAAAACCATTTATGCCAGTAATAAGGATTCTTCTATTCATAGTTATACTCCAAGATTACTTATGAAAAATATGGATTTATCGAAAAAAGTAGGAAAATAATGGCTTAATAATAGAGTGAAGAATCCTACCAAGAACTTATTAAACTCGTTTAGATAGAAAAATACATTTGGCAGACCAAACGATAAAGGCGGCGAAATTTGCCAAGGAGAAGTGTAGCAAAAACTCCCTAAGTCTGTATCCTGCAACCTCAGCATAACTTTGTCTACTCCCTCGGCTCATGCCAGATCCAACGCGATAGCCCAATGTTATTTCAGAGCAGTTCCTAAATACTATACTCGGGTCGCGTCTCATTCTAACCCATAGATCGTAATCCTCACTTTTGAATCCATTTGCGTAACCTTTAAACTTCAAAATATCCGACTTTTTTATACAAACCGAAGGATGACAAAATGGATTGGAAAACGGTAGCATTTTGCGTATTGCTTCGTTGTCACAGGGTGGCTTTAAGACTCTGAGATGATTCCCTGCTAAATCAATTTCTTGAACCCAAGATCCACAAACTGATGGATAATTATTGTCTCTTATAAAATCATACATCACGCGAAGTCTATTTGGATAAGAAATATCGTCTCCATCCATCCGCACTAAGTATTCACAGTCAATATTCTGTAAGCCCAAATCCAACGAAAACGAAAGTCGTTCAAGGGGAGTAAATACAAAATTCACATTTCTCAATCGATATTTTTCCAGAAGAGATATATCTATTAAAGTACCATTAACAACAACTACGATACTAAAATCATTAAACTCTTGAAGTAATATACTCTCTAAAGCCTGTTCAAATAATAAGTCGTAACGATTTATTGCAATTAAAACTCCAAAAAAAACTTTCATATCAATCACCTGTGAAAAAACCTAAGATGCTCTCACCAAAAAAGGTAGTGAGAAGACTATAAAAAAACAAACTAATGACCCTAAGTAAACTATTATTTTGGATTTTCTTTCAATTGAACCAATGAAATTGGTAACAGAATAAGTGAAAAGAACCGGTATGATAATCCATGAAATTATTAAAAATCTATCGGAATAAGGAATGAAATTTAGAAAATGTCCGACCCCATTTGTGAAAAAATAGATTTTCCATAGAAAAAAATTGAAAGAATTAGTAGCTATTTTTTTATGATTATTTGAAAACCAAAAAAGTAGTAGGGGTAGTGCAGAATAAACTATAAAATCAAATCGTGGTCCGATTCGATAAATAACCTCACTGGTTTCGTTGACATAATTTAGATATTTATCACCTAGATTTAATGCAGAGAAGAGTGACGCGTACAATGGAGAAAAAGCTGAAAAAAATGAACAACCTGTCCAGAATAGAATTGTCCATCTGATCGAAAGTCCTGAGAAAAATAAGAAAATAAAAGGAATAATCGAAGAAATATGAAAACTGACACTAATTGCAGCGAGTATACTAAAAGCAACAAATTTGCGATTGAAAAAATAGTAATATGCAATAAAACCAATTGCAATTGCAATGCCTTGGCGCATCACATTAATATTTAGCGCATAAAATGAAGGAAAAATACTAAGTAATAGTAAAAAAAACCAACTATTTTTATTAAAAATTAAAAAAGAAAATCGAAGAAAAAATCCTTGAATTGCAAAACTTATGATAAACAAAAACATAATGGAGTTTTCTGAGATTGTTCTAATGGCAAGAGAAAATACGGAGAACCCAATTTCAATTCCAACCGCACTATAATCATCAAGTCCCGAGAAATTTTGAAACATCCTAATGTAGGTTTCTGTATCTGAGCCGACTGAATCCGCTCGTAAGCCAAAACCGAGTATTAGAATCAAAATAATAGTTATAGAAGTCATATGTATTTTTCTTAATTTTAAATTATACTTTTCATAGTTTCCATTGTCGTAAAACTAGAGTATCTTTGTATTTTTATATCTAGAGTTATATATATTTGATAATTTTTTGTTAAACTGCAACAAATCAATGAAAACTAAAAATAGCAACTCGAACATTTTATACTGTTCAAAAACAGTTCCCGAATCTATTTTTTTATCCAGTAGTTCAATAAACTTACGCAGTGTTATTTTAATGGAGAGGGATTCGGCTTTTGCGCGCGACTTTTTACAGATTTCAAAATACTCTAAATCTGAAAGTTTCAAGACATTTAATAGTTTTTCTTTAATTGAAAACTCTTTTTGCCCTGTGGCTTTTTCTTGAAACGAAATACCAGAGATTTCGTGGATATAACCGTAAGTTATTGGTAAATCCGCACCATCAATCATAGCTAATGCCGGTATACCAAGAGCAGCAGCCTCTACAAGTGCAGTTCCACTACCAACAAATATACAACTGTCCCGAATCAAAGTCTTTATAGTATCGTAACGCACCGCCCCTTTAAATTGGACTGTATTGGAAATACCAAGTTCCACAACACGTTTTTCTAGTGTAGATCGCAAAGGACCATCTCCGTAAATGACATAGTTGACATTTATTCCCATTGATAATACTTCTTGTACAATATCTAACATAAAAAAATGGTATGTCTTAAAGTCTACAAGCCTTCCTACTGTTACAATTTTGAGCTTTTTCACATTTCTATCGGGCAAAAAATCCCAATTTGCCAAGTCAACTCCAATTGGGAAAATGTTATTTGATTTTTCAAAATGATATACTCTCCGATATACTTCTTCACAATACTCATTATAATAAATAATGTTTCTAGTATCTAAAGATTTTTTAAATAAATTATTCATCCAAAAACTTAATCTTAATCTGGGTGATACATCGTACATAAACTCGCCAATATGATAAATTCCGCAAGTTAATATCGCATTTTGAAAAAACTTTTTGACTAAGTTCGCATAAATCAGCGTTATTGAGTCTGTTGCGTGTATATGATCATATTCTTGATCAAAAAATACGCGCAGCTTTTTTCTGTTAATAGAAAAAACACTAAAAAAGATAGGCAATTTAGATATTTTTAGAGCGCCTATGTCTAAAAATTGATCTAAAAAAACTATTTTAGCAATCCCACTTATTTCACTGACGATCTCGGGTGAAAAATTCCTAGTTAAAACTACAACCGTAACTTTATCGCCTATCCCAACGAACTGTTGGGATATTCTAAGTACAAAGGTTTCAATTCCCCCATAGGATAAAGTGTTGACGAGAATTAAGTGATTTTTATTTTGCATAATATTTTTTCGCTAATAGGTGTAATATTGAATAAGGTTTATAAATCTTTATACATTACTCGAAGCACAGCATCTAAATTTCCAACTTTAGTTGAATCTTGTAATTTTCAAATCAAAACTGAGTCATTAACGGCGGGAGTTCACCCGAATTATTTTTTAACTTTATCTGAAATTGGTATTTACTGCTTGAAATAGTATTATGTATCTCCTGATATTACAGTCTAACCCAGATATGTGTCGGCACTTTTGTTTTGAATCCAATAATAAAAATACCCTCCATTAAAAATTAAAAATAAAAAATTTGAGAAAGCATATCCAACAGAAACACCCTGTAAGCCAAAAAGCTGGATACTGGACACTGTTATAATACTAAGTAGAGCCACTTGCACTATTTCTGCTAGAACGAAGATTCTTACTCTACCTTGTGCCAAATATATAAATCCAAAAATTTGACTTGAATACTTTAACAAATCACCTAATAACTGCCAGCTTAAAAATTCCTTAGTTCTTAAAAAATCATTAGAAAAGAATATGGAAACGAGAGTGTCCTGAAAAATGACGGCTGCGATGATAACTGCTAAATAGATGGGTATTGTAATTTTGACAATTTTCCGAACTAGTCTGTATACATCATTTTTTGATTTTGCTTCGACAATCTTTGTGTAGTAGTAGCCACTTAAGCCTGCTGAAAACACTTGGAAAAAACCCTCAGAAATACGTGTAGCGCTAATCCAGAATCCTAAAATAGACCAATCATATTGAAGTTGTAATTGTGAACGCAGCACTACATTAAAAACAGGAACAGTAATTGCTGCGACAAAAAACATCAACGAATACTGTAGTAACTCTCTTGATCTTTCAATAAAAAAAATCCTTTTAAGACGAAAAATTATAAATCCAAGAACTCGAATTCGACCCAGGAGTTTTAAAAGAAAATAACTAGAATAAATAAATGCACCAAGTATCTGAATGCTTAATGCTGAAATGATTATTTCATTAAAACTAAGAGCATACTGAGAAAGAGCGAAACCAAGAATAATTGTTATAGCGGTGAGGTAAAAACTTAGCCGTACTTGACGGTTTGCATTAATTATTGCAGATTGAAAGTTGAATCCGATGAAAAACATTTGTAAAACCGCTATCAATACTATGATTTCACGATAGCTATCATCACCAAAAATCTGAACCGATATGCTCTTTTGAAAAAAAACTGAGACAAAAGCAATTACTACGCTCACAAAGATAGCTATAATACTTGCCACCTGCATATATTCTAATTGCTTGGAAGGTTCATTTTTATATTGTGCATAAAATTTAGTTAAACCTGCATGCACTCCACCTCCAGAGATTAGTAGCATCAATGAGGTAAAACTGATTGCTTGCCCACTTATACCAACACCACTCACACCTGTATAGATAGCCAATATCTTTGTGACAACAAAAGACCCAACTAAGCGAAATCCACTGGTAAGTATAATATAGAGTCCCGAGCGAATGATACTTAGCACTTTAATTTTCGACGCAAAATTGCTTTAGCAATCTGCAAATAAGAAACAAATCTTCTTCTTGAAGCTCATAGAATAAGGGTAATCTCACAAGACAGTTAGTATACCTATTTGAATTTTCCAATTCAGATACTTTACCAAATTGAGAGAAGTACGGACTTGAGTTTAATGACAAATAATGAAAAACAGCTTGGACACCGTTTAATTTAAGATATGAAATAAGACGTGTTCGAGTTTCAATATCTCTACAAACTAGGTAATACATATGTGCATTATTGGTAGCGTAATTCGGCACTTCACATATCCTAAAAATATTTTCATGGTTTACTTCATCCTTCAAGAACGTATCATAAAAATTCCAAATCCATAGTCTTCGCTCTTGTATTTCCTTTAGCACCTCGAGTTGAGCATATAAATATGCCGCAATAATGTCTGATGGTAAAAACGATGATCCAAGATCAACCCAACCATATTTGTCAACCTCTCCTCTGAAAAAAGACGATCTATTGGTACCCTTTTCTCTTATTATTTCCGCCTTAAGAACATCATTAAAATCATTTAGGGCAAGTAAACCACCTTCGCCTGATATAACATTTTTCGTTTCATGAAACGAAAAAGTAGCAAACCGTCCAATGGTTCCAAGTGGAATACCTTTGTAATATGAATCAATGGCTTGAGCTGCATCTTCAATAATTGGAATGTCATATTGTTTTGCAATTGCAGTAATCGCATCCATATCACAAGCAATACCTGCATAATGAACCACAACGATAGCTTTTGTTTTAGGGGTAATCAGTCTTTTGATTTCTTCGGGGTCAATATTTGGCGAATCCTTACAACTATCAGCAAACATCAACTTTGCTCCACGTAAAGCGAAAGCATTGGCAGTAGAAACAAACGTAAATGCAGGAAGTATAACTTCATCATCTTGTTGGATATTTAACAATAAAGCACACATCTCGAGGGCATCAGTACACGAAGTTGTTAGAAGTGCTTTTTTAATTCCATATTTTTCTTCAAAAAATGAATGGCATTTCTTAGTGAAAATACCATCACCCGATATTTTTCCAGATGCAACAGACTGAGCTATGTAGACGAGTTCGCGTCCGTGTAAATAAGGTTTATTGAAAGGAATCATAATTAAAACCACCTATGGAATGTATAAAGACTTTTCTGCAATTCAAAACCATTTCTGGCTAGACTTTTCTGCACTGAGACATTTTGAAGCTGTGTCGAATAAATTATTGTTTTATAACTATTTTGCAATGCCCAATTCTCCATTTCTGTAATTAATTGAGTAAAAATACCACGACCCTGGAACTCTGGTGCAATAGCTAATAATGGTACATCAACTTCTGAAGCCTCTTTATCTAATTGACCACTGATAAAGCCTATTATTGAACCCTGCTTTTTCAGTCTAACACCAAAGAAAGGTAATTCTTTTGTTCTGTTCATCGCCCAATCTACATAAACCTCATTACTGGAGTCTGAAGATAGACGCGAATCGGCATGGTAATGACCCATGTAGTTAGCAAATGCGGCAGTTGCAACATCTCTAATTTCATCAACATCCGCAAAATTGCATGGTATCACTTCAAATTCGGGAGACGAGAAAACCAGTGGGATTTTGGTTAAACTCTTTTTATAGTATAAGAGGGTGTCACAAATAAAACATCCATTCTCTTCTAGTTGCTGGGCTAGATTAATATGCTGAGTCGAACACCTTAAAATCAATAGTTCGGTTGATAATGCTAAGGCATTTTGAAAAACAGTGGAAATTTCGGAGGACTCTTCGAGATATACTTTCGCTACCTTAATGCCGAATCGCTTTGTATCTATTTCAGAAATAGTAACCACAATGAATCCTTTGTAAAAATCAGTTATCTAAAGAACTTCGGTACACAACAAGTCAAGTATATTTTTTTGATCTATTAGGATCAACGGTGTGGGTTTTTTAATTTTTTGTATCGATGGTATGCTTGGTTTTCACAGAAGTGGACTTTATTTTCGCCCTATGGGATACCATTCAGAAAAACTGCTTTAAAAAACTTCCTAATTACAATAATTTGAACTTCAATTATTACTTCTAAAATCTCAAATTTAAGAGTAGTTCTCTGGTTTTGCTTATATGGTTCAGACTGGAATTATCAGTGCATTTTTGAAAGTATCATCTCAAATAGCAATTAGACACATCAAACAACAGCAGGTAGTATCCTTATTTACTCGAGTATTAAAGCTCAATTCGCTTTGGGAAATTTAGTGCAATGCTACTTTGCTCTATTCGCCCATTTTCGTTATAAAAACTAAGGTCGCCTTTGAGCGTACAAAACCAGACTTCACTTGCTCCTGCCTCGAGATACCATTTGGTTTTCTGACGCATTTCTTTTTTGCTGTTGCTTGGGCTGACTACTTCCACATAGATGGGTGGGGCAGTTAAAAACGGGGTTTGCTCAAAATGGGCTTGTAGGAATTCTCGAGTTGCCCAAATAACATTGGCAACTCGAACCCCGTTGCTGGTTTGAATACTGGCTTCGGAAATACAACGCCCATGGGCTAGTTGCTGATTAAGTAGAGTGGTAATTTCAGTTTGGTAGAAACCATGCCAATTGTTTGCTGGACTCATTTCAATAATCCCCTTGCCATTCAATTCTATTTTGAAGGGTAGGTGCTGCAAACTTGGGTGCTGGATTACTTCTTGCCACGTCATGAGCATCATTTAATCCTAATTGTCTGAGTTCTGTGTGAAAATTCGTACAGTGCTTCTAAACTCCTCGACTTGAACTATCCAAAAAATTCTGGATGATTTGCAGTATTCTTTTGTTCATGTTTCAAAAACTCGAGCAATTCTTGTTGTTTGGCAATACAGGTATTTTGGAAGCCAAACATTTCAGGGCTGCAAATCTTGGTGCATATGCCTACACCCATTTACCAGACAACCACATTGCTAAGGCAGAATTACGAATTGACCATCTTGGTTTTAGCTCGAGACACACCCGATTTCGTCAGCAACTACTACCTTTGGTATCTGCGTGGCAGGAAAAGGGGATAGAAATTGCTTTCTTAAAGGGTTTTCGCTTTGCTGAATTTGAATATACTCATCCTTCAGAACGTTTTTACGGCGATGTGGATGTTTTAATCGAACCAGAAAATGCCTCAGCCATGAAAGCCATTGCCCAAGAACTAGGCTGGGTTGTGCTGTATGACTCACCTGATTTTGATTCGACCACATCCCATGCAGCAGTTCTAAAATCCCCTGATGGTCTGGTTTCCCTCGAGTTACACGGTGTTGTTCTGCAAAGCACTAATGTGTTTTCACAAAATCTTGCTAAGGCATTCTGGGATAGCAGCAGTACCATTACTTGGGAGGGCTTACAAATTCGGCAATTAACCCCTGTGGATGCTGTACTTTGTATGTACCTCAACCGTGCTTGGGGTGATTATTACGGGCGTAAATTCCATGACATTCTCGATGTTCGGGTGATGATTCAAAAATATGGTTTGACTCGAGAAGAACTTCTAACCCGCGCTCGAGAACTCAGGCTCGAGCTTGCATTGCGTGTTGCAATGCGAACCTGCGACCCTTGGAATAACATTTTGAGACTTGGACGCAGGTCTAAACTCGAGGTGTGGTGGGATGCGCTTTGTGCATTTCCAAATTGGCGGGCTTTTGCTTGGGATTTATTCTGGTTACGGCTTAAAAAAGCCCCTGTGTTATTAACAGATGTACTCGAGGGTTGGCAATTGGTGCGGTTAGCTAAGAAGCATTTGGCAAAAGAAACCGATTTGAACCTCATTCTCGAGCAGTTTACGCCAAGCCCAAGTCCTTCTTTGCAGCCTATTGAAATTCGTAGCTTGCGTCTCGAGCGTGGTGTGCGTTGGGCGTTGCGCTTAACCAACCAACACATTAATGCTTGTGTGCCGCGTTCTTTGGCATTATTCCATGCCTTGCGCCGTGAGGGTCTCGAGGTCAGCTTTGTGTCTGGCGTGCGACGCAACGGTGCAAAACTCGAGGGTCATGCGTGGCTCGAGTTGAATGGCAAACCCCTGGCTGGGTTGGGCGATGAAAATGCACCCAACCAATTCAAGGAGAATTTTCGTTTTCCTAAATCTTGACCGTGCTGCGGTCGCCCAAAAAGAACTGCACTGTATTTTTGCGGTCTGCTTCACCGAGAACCCGCACTTCTTCGCCGAGGATGCTCGAGTCTACGCGCCGTGCGATTCCCTCGAGTCTTGCGCCCTGCATCAGGATGCTGTACTCGAGTTCGCAGTTTTTAACGACAGCGTTTTGTCCGATGCTGGTGTATGGTCCAACATAAGCATTTTCGATGGTTGCACCAGCCGCAATGCTGATTGGTCCGCGCAATCTTGAGTTTTTGATGCTTGCGCCAGCCGCAATTTGGACTTCGCCGACAATTTCAGAATTTTCAACCTCACCTAAAATCTGGCGCTCAATTCTCGAGAGGACAAGACGGTTGGCATCGAGCAGGTCAGCCGCGTTTCCTGTGTCTTTCCAGTATCCACGTACCTCCTCGGCATTAACCACATAGCCAGCCTCGAGCAAGTTTTGAATCGCCTCGGTAATTTCAAGTTCGCCCCGAGCCGAGGGTTTTAAGTTAGCAATAATCTCATGGATTTTGGGCGTGAAGAGGTACACGCCAACCAGTGCAAGGTCAGAAATAAATTCCTTGGGTTTCTCGACCAAGCGCACAATTTTACCAGTTGCATCGCGGACTGCAACACCGAAACTACTTGGGTTTGGCACTTTGGTCAGTAAAATACAGGCTTCGACTCCACCGGCATTGAATTTCTCGAGCATATGCCCAATGCCACCATCGAGCAAATTATCGCCGAGGTACATGATGAACGGGTCACTGCCAAGGTACGGCTGGGCGATTTTGACGGCGTGCGCCAAACCACCAGGATGATCTTGGGGAATATACGTTATTTTAGCGCCAAGTCTCAAGCCGTCGCCCAAGTGAGCTTTGACTTCCTCGCCAGTTTCGGGGCTAATGATAATGCCAATATCAGTCACGCCAGCCCGAACAATGTCCTCGACACAATAATCAATATTGGCTTTATTGGCAATTGGTACGAGTTGCTTGGCTCGAGTATGGGTCAGTGGGCGTAGGCGTGTGCCTTTGCCGCCGGATAGAATTAGACCTTTCATGCAACTCCTTTATACATCTCTTCGGAATCAAAACGTTTTGGTAGGGGCAAAGTTTCGTGATGTTCGTTCATATCTTCAACCAGCATTTCCAGAACTTCCTCACCCATTTTGACTGCCTCGAGATACGTTTCACCATGCGTATAACAATCAAATTCGGGTAAGTGAACCACAAATACTTGGTCTTCATCTGACCAGCGAATGTGCATCGAATAATTCACGATTGCCTCCTGAGTGCTAAAAGTAGCGCAATTTTACGACGAACATCATCCTCGAGATACTTTCTTGCATCTGCTCCGTCATTTCCAGATATGGTGACACGAATTGGTGTGTCTGGAAAGTACCATACAGTATGGCTACCTTTGGCTTGCCGCTCGAGAAAACCTGCATCTCGGAGTTGTTTTTTGAGTTCTCGGATTTTAGGCGGCACTAGCCCTCGAGCCGCTTGGCATACTGCCGATTGTAATACGCTTGAAAACTAGCCGATTCGCGGACGGGTTGCCAGTAATCTGGGTTATCCAAGTACCATTTGGCAGCAGCCGCTACAGCTTCTTTGGGTTCATACATGGCTTTCCAGCCTAAGTTCTCGAGTTTTTTGACACTCACACTATAGCGCCTGTCATGCCCAGCACGGTCAGTAACATGACGAATTAGGCTGCGGGGCTTGCCAACAGTCTCGAGTAACACCTCGAGCATTGTCATGTTGGTTATTTCTTGTCCAGCTCCAACATTGTAAATCTCACCGATAGTACCCTGCTCGAGAACTGCTAGGATTCCGGTACAGTGGTCAGAGACATGGGTGTAATCTCGCATTTGCAGCCCATCGCCATAAACTGGTAGCGGCAAGTCAAGCATCGCGTTTGTAGCGAATAATGGCACGACCTTCTCGAGGAATTGGTACGCACCAACATTGTTGCTGCCCCTTGTAATCGTTGTTTCTAAGCCGTAGGTCACAAAATACGATTGCACCAGTAAATCGGCGGCGGCTTTACTGGCACTGTATGGGCTGCGCGGCACAAGCATATCCGACTCGAGACTGTGATGATCGCCTTCGATTGTGCCATAAACCTCATCGGTGCTGATGTGATGAAAACGAATGTTCTTCTCACGAGCTACCTCGAGCAGCACGTGCGTACCTCGAACATTGGTTTGGGTAAACACAAACGGATTGAGAATGCTCTGGTCTACATGGGTTTCGGCGGCAAAATTCACAATTAAATCAATCTGGTGCATTTCGACAAGATGCCGCACCAACTCGAGATTACCGATGTCCCCAACAACAATGGGAACGTCGATGCCCGCTAAGTTCTCGAGCCGACCCGCATAGGTCAGTTTATCCAAGACCACGATTTTATCATAGCCACGCTCGAGAAGAAGCCGCACAAAATTCGCGCCAATAAAACCGCAACCGCCAGTCACCAGAATGCTCGAGAAAGCCATAGGACACCAGTATAGCCTAGAATTTAGCTTTGATTTCTAGCCACTTTGAATTGTCTAAGCTTACATCGGGTGGAATATGGACTTTTGCACCAATTCGAGTTCCAGCTTGGACGTGCGGGTTACGGCGGCTTGCTAACTCGAGAATACTCTTTCGCTCAGTCACAAGATGCAGCACATCGGCATTGATGCTCGAGAGGTGAACCAGCAGCAACTCGAGTTCAGTGGCTATCACATCGGTGTAATCTGCACTGGTGAATTGGTCGGCAAAGGCAACTGGGTACTTCCAGACTGCATCCTTAAAACTGGTGCGAACAATTAAACTGTTTGGGGCAACTCGAGCCGCTTCTTCGCCCAAGGCTTTGGTCAGGCTGTAATAATTACTTGGATTTGGCGCGTCGGTTTCAGAGTACATTCCACGCTCGCCATCGAAGACATAATCGGTGCTGATGTGTACCAGACGCGCTTTGGCTTGGGCGGCGGCTCGAGCCACATTCCTCGAGCCAAGCACATTGACCGCGTAACAGGCTGCATGGTCTATTTCGGCTTTGGCAACATCGGTATAAGCTGCCATATGCAGCACAATATCTGGCTGGGCATCGGCAATGGCTCGAGAAATTGTGTCAAAATCGGTAATGCTGGCTTCTTTACTCGAGGGGGCAATCAGGTTAAAACCATGTCGCTCGAGCCTCGGCAATAAATCAGTACCCATTCGACCAGCGCCACCAGTCACAAAAATCTTCATGGACATAGTTTACCAAGTCTCGAGACTCGAGGTACGAATCGCCCTACGTCTCGAGGTACGAATCGCCCTACGACTCGAGGTACGAATCGCCCTACGTCTCGAGGTACGAATCGCCCTACGTCTCGAGGTACGAATCGCCCTACGTCTCGAGGTACGTTTGTACGCTTGACTCGAGCCAAACCCCATGACACGATAAACGAGCTTCATCAAGAGCAACGTGAGCGTCCTGGCGCACTGACCGTTGCAGCAACCAAGTTCGAGGATTTTCTCGAGCAGCAAGGTGCTTCTGCCAGCCGAGTTCGACTCGGAGCGATGAGGAAGGGACTTCCCTTCCAGAAAGGGGAATGTTCGGTACTCACGTTTTTTCGTTTTCAATCGCTTTTTTTCTGGAGGCAATAATTTATGCAGCACCGTTTAGTCAGTTCTGAATCCGTGACCGAAGGACACCCTGATAAACTCGCCGACCGCATTTCCGATTCGATTCTTGATGCGTTTTTAAGCCAAGACCCGAAATCTCGAGTGGCTTGCGAAACCCTTGTGACCAAAGGTTTGGTGTTGGTGGCTGGTGAAATTACCAGCAGCGCCGAATATGTGGATGTACAAAGCACAGTACGCCGTGCGATTACCGAAGTGGGTTATACCAGCGCCGAACTCGGCTTTGATGCCGAACACGTGGCGGTGCTGAACACGATTACAGGTCAGAGCCAAGAGATTGCAGGTGGTGTCAATGTTTCGACCGAATGGCGGGCGGGCGACCGCGACCCACGCAATGAACGCGGTGCTGGCGACCAAGGCTTGATGTTTGGCTACGCGACCAACGAAACACCAGAATTGATGCCGACCCCGATTTGGCTGGCGCACCGTATTTCGAGAAAACTGGCAGAAGTTCGTAAAAATGGCGCGTTAGCTTATCTGCGCCCAGATGGAAAATCCCAAGTGACGCTGGTTTATGACGGCGCAAAACCGATTGGACTCGAGACGGCTGTGATTAGCACCCAACACGCCCCCGATGTGACGCAAGAACAAATTCGGGCTGATATGATTGAACACGTTATCACCCCAGTCATTCCAGATTGGCTCGACTCGAGTAACGTCAATTACCTTATAAACCCATCCGGCAGCTTTATTTTTGGGGGACCTGGGGCGGACACTGGCTTAACTGGGCGCAAAATCATTGTCGACACTTACGGCGGCGCAATTCCCCATGGTGGTGGGGCGTTTAGTGGCAAAGACCCGACCAAAGTAGACCGCAGCGCCGCCTATTATGCACGCTATATGGCAAAAAACTTGGTAGCGGCTGGACTGGCGGCTCGAGTCATGGTCGAAGTGGCATATGCAATTGGCAAAGCCCACCCCGTATCCTTGCGGGTCGAGAGTTTTGGGACTGGCAAAATTTCTGACCAATCCTTGAGTGCTTTGGCTCGAGAACACTTTGACCCGCGTCCATTGGCAATTATCGAAGAATTGAATCTCGAGAATCCAATTTATGTACCGACCTCGAGTTATGGGCATTTTGGGCAGGCGCATTTGCCTTGGGAACAGACGAGTCGTGCTGCAAAACTCGGATAATTATAAAATACATTGTCTCATAGGGAGGACACGGGGGTCCTCCCCTACAATCTTGGGGGAAAGAAATGCAATTACGCGAACGACTTGGACAGGTTTTTACGATTACCGCCGAACTTGACCCACCACGCGGTTCAGATGCCAGCAAATTACTCGAGGAAGCCGCAAAAGCACAGGCATTGGTTGATGCGGTTAATATCTCCGATAGCCCACAAGCCAATTTACGGATGAATCCGTTGGTGGCAGCCCATTTGGTGCAAAGTAAACTCGGACTCGAGGTCATCGCCCATTTTACTTGCCGTGACCGCAATGTGCTGGGTCTTCAATCCGAATTGCTGGGCGCAGCCGCGCTGGGTGTAAAAAACATTCTTTGCTTGCGTGGCGACCCACCTGAAAAAGGCGACCATCCAACTGCCAGAGGTGTATTTGAAGTGGATGCTGTGGGCTTAACCCGCATTGTGAGCGGCTTAAATGCAGGAAAATCTTTTGCAGGGCGCGACCTCGAGCCGAGCGACTTTGCGATTGCTGTGGCAGCCAACCCAAGCGCTGCCGACCTCAGCCTCGAGAAAGCACGGTTTTTAGAGAAAGTTAACGCAGGGGCGCATTTTGCCCAGACTCAACCTGTATTTGACCTTAGCACAGTAGAGCGATTCCAAGACATTGTACAACCCAGCATTCCCGTGCTGTACGGCGTGCTGCCCGTACTCAGTCTCGAGATGGCAGAACGGGTCAGTAAGTGGACAAGCATCCCACAAGCCTTACTGACAGCCCTCGAGAACGGCGGACGCAGTGCTGGCATTGCGTGGGCGCGAAAAGTCGTTTTGGATTTACGCAATTCAGGAGTTGCAGGAGCGCATATTTACCCGCTTGGGCGCAGCAAAGTGCTAAGTGAAGTCTTGCAATAAAGCCCTCAAGACAACGTGCTGATGCTCGAGCCAAGCAGCTTTTTTGAAAACCAAGCATGGATAAGAATCTTCTATTGGCTTTAATGCCCTAGACTTGTTCTTAAAACCCTTGACGCAACAACCCAGATACGGCAAAATAATACCCAGCGTTGAATCGCAAAAGTACCACGGAGTTCAGTCTCGAGCGAGTTGCGGATGGTGAAAGCGCAACGACCAAGAACCGTGCGAAAGGCAGCGAGGAGCTTAGTTGTACAAAGTGTCTCGAGTTACACCACAGACAGTGGTCTCGAGGAACTGGGGTGGAACCGCGCAGAGAATGCTGATTTCCTTCAGCTTGCGTCCCCAGATGGCAAACTAAAAGCCATCTGGCTTTTTGCATTGTCAAAAGGAGGCTTCATGCCCGCACAAACAATGGAAGAACTGGTCAGTTTATGTAAACGCCGAGGCTTTATTTTCCCCGGCTCGGACATTTACGGCGGTCTGCAAGGCACATACGATTTTGGTCCGCTTGGTGTGGAACTCAAAAATAACCTCAAAGCCGCATGGTGGCGTTCAATGATTTACGAACGCGATGATGTCGAAGGACTTGACTCGAGCATTCTGACTCATAAATTGGTACTGCGCCATTCGGGACACGAAGCCACGTTTTCCGACCCGCTCGTGGACAACCGCGAAAGCAAAAAACGTTACCGCTTAGATCATTTGTTAAAAGAACAAAGCCCAGAAGTTCTCGAGGGAATTGCAACCGCCCTTGGTCTCGAGAATAATCTTTCGGCTTTGGTCGCTGGGCTGCTGGCTCATGCCGATGCTGGCACGGTCTTAACAACTGCTAAAGTCATCGAACCAGGCGAGAAGAAACCAAGTGCTTGGACTCAACCACGACTCTTTAACATGATGTTCAAAACCACGGTTGGACCAGTGGTAGACGAAGAAAATTATGCGTACCTCCGCCCGGAAACTGCCCAAGGTATTTTTGTGAATTTTAAGAATGTGGTGGACAGCACCTCGAGAAAACTCCCTTTTGGCATTGCCCAAATTGGCAAGTCCTTCCGCAATGAAATTACACCACGCAACTTTATTTTCCGCGTCCGTGAATTTGAACAAATGGAACTCGAGTTTTTCTGCGTACCCGGCACAGACGAAGCATGGCATGACAAATGGCTCGAGGCTCGGATTGAATGGTGGCTCAGTGTGGGCTTATCTCGAGACCGCATTCAGATTTTTGACGTGCCAAAAGAGGATTTATCGCATTACAGCAAACGCACTTACGACCTGATGTACCAATACCCAAGCCTTGGCTTTGAAGAAATCGAGGGCATAGCCAACCGCACCGATTTTGACTTGGGTTCGCATACCAAAAACCAAGAATCATTTGGGATTTATGCCAAAGTCGAACCGAACACCGACAGCACCGAAAAACTCAGCATTGCTCACCCAGAAACACAAAAACCGATTATTCCATTTGTGATTGAACCATCGGCAGGAGTAGACCGAGGTGTGCTGGCAGTGCTAACCGAAGCATATACCAAAGAAACGCTCGAGAATGGCGAAGAACGCATTGTGCTAAAACTCCGACCGCACCTTGCACCAATAAAAGTGGCAGTTATTCCACTTGCCAAGAACCGCGAGGAAATTACAAGCGTGGCTCGAGGCTTAAAAGACAAACTGCAAAAGCTCGGGCTAGGGCGAGTGTTGTACGAAGATACTGGCAACATTGGCAAGGCGTACCGCCGACACGACGAAGTAGGCACACCGTACTGTATTACTGTTGACTTTGATACCATCGGGCAAGGTAAAGACGGCGACTCGAGCCTGATGGATACCGTTACCATTCGAGACCGTGACACAATGGCACAACAGCGATTAAAAATGAGTGACCTCGAGCAATTCTTGCGTGAGAAATTACGGTGATAAGGTTTGGGTGGCTATTACCTTTTTTATCGTGGTTCAAGAACAAATTCCTGATTCAAGAATGACATATCATTACGATGACAGGGTGAGGCAAGCCCCACCCCTACGGCTGTATAAGAGCTTCTAACCGTAGGGGCTGGGCTTGCCTAGCCCACTGGGAAAAAGTTTTATTCAAAATCAAATCAGGAATTAGCTAAAGTCCACAAGTACATTCTCGAAGTCAAGCTAGACCAAATCTTTAATAGATGGCTTCCCGTACAACGTTAGGATTTTTAACTGCAATTCGCAGCAGAATTCCTGCTGCCCCACTTGGTTGACGCTTGCCTTGTTCCCAACTTTCCAAGGTTCTTGGGCTAACCCCAAGCAACTGGGCAAAATCAGCGCGTTTCAAATTGAGTTGCTTACGAACTTCTCGAACATCAGGAATTTCACGATGCGAAAATCGAGCTGCGACCCGTTCACCCGCCGCGATTTCTGCGGCTTGCTCGAGGCTTCTTAGAACACTTTCAAAATCAGCTTTTTCCACGATGAACCTTTATGTTCTTGCCTCAATACGTTGACATACTCGTTGCACAATAACCAAATGCTCAGGCAATAACTTGCTTTGGTAGAGTGTAGCGCTTCTAGCATACAAAACTAGTGTCGCTTCAGCTCGAGCCATAACACTTTCAGAATGAAAACCAAGAGCTTTCCAGAACGCATTTTTCCAAATTTCATCGGGTTCAGCATCTCTCACTGAACTCCAAAAAATATTCTCTGAATTGGTCAACACACCATTTGCTAAAGCGGCGGCATTGGCTAAATTAGGCAATAAGTCTGTGATGGCATATAAAATTTTCTCAAGATTCTGCTGTTGCAAGCCACCAAGAATTTTTTGGATTATCTCAGCATTTTGTGCCAGTACCCAACTTATGCCAACATCGGCAGCCGCTTGTACTGTTTTCCACGTAAAATCTCGAGCGCGTTGCTGCAAGTTTGCATACCAGTTTTCGGGGTCAAAAATAATTTTTGCCTCCCTTGTCGCACCTATATTCAGCAAAGCCTTCCATGGATCAGAGAGCATCAATTCACGGTTTGTTGTGTCCAAAAAATTGATGTTCACCAAGCGATTCTCAAAGTAAAACATTTTGTCAGGTGGACGTTCGCCGCGTACTATAATATGAATATCTAAATCACTAAACTCATTCATCTGCCTTCGAGCAGCACTACCAATTAAAACAATGCTCAGAGTGTTGGGATTTTGCTTTAATGGTGCAACAACTTTTTCTACAGTATCCATACCTCAGTTTATAGTTTTTTGGTATTGCATGACACAGGTAAAATAGCTTAACGAGAATCTAGAAATTAGCCGCAAACTGATTGGTAATAAGGCTGACTTCCTGTACGTCTCCCATCCCGCTTCTCGAGCCTCACGCCTAAGCCTTTTGCTGTGGCTGTTTGCATTTGCTTCTCGAGCCACGCACTTGACCCAATCATCAAATCTGCGTAACCTGAACCCATGACTTTGCATTTACCCCCGCATCTCGAGCAACGCCTCGAGTATTTATCGCAGCAACTCGGCAAATCCGAGCAGGTTGTCCTTGAAGAAATGCTTGAAACCGCCTTGCCTAAAGTCGTGCCTAAGTACAAGCGGGCTTCTATAGGCATGGGCAATTCGGGTCTTGGGAATTTATCGGAACGGGTGGATGAATTGCTGTTCACTCGAGATGAACCATGATTTTGTGCGACACCAGTGCTTTAATTGCTTTTTTAGACCAGAGCGACAAGTACCATTTGGCAGTCAAAGCCTTTGACCAAGAACGCCTGATTGTTCCGACAACTGTTCTTTGCGAAGTGGATTACATGGTGGTCAAGTACCTTGGCGAAGCTGTCGCTAAGCAATTTTTTCTTGAATTGATGGAAGAATGGGAAGTGCTGGTTTTTGATACCACCGATTTAACTCGAGTGAATCAGATTCGTGGTTTTTACAAGTCTTTGCCGCTTGGTTTTGTGGATGCCAGCCTGATTGCACTTGCCGAACGCTACAAAATTCGGCAAATTTTAACTTTGGATCGTCGCCATTTTTTAGCTGTGCAACCTATTGGCTTAGAATTTCTGGAATTACTGCCGCATGATTTGACTTAAACAGCCTCATGCCTAAGCCTTTGCTTGTAATTCGCATCTCGATTTTTCCTCATTCCAGCACTCGCACAATGCCTTTGGCTGCTTCGATTAGCTTTTCATCAAATGCTAAAAAATGCACAAATCGTTGTTCTCGAGAAACCCATGCGGCTGTGGCTAATTGAATTGCATCCGCTCCTCGTAAGCCTCGAGAACGCACCAGCATCGCGGCTTCTTTGGTGATGTGTTCGGTTACGTCCACGCAGTTAAACGTGTCCCAATCCTCGAGTAGTTGCTTGAAAATCTTGGGTTCATCAGTTGTCGAAAGCTCGTTTTTTAGCGTTCGGTAATAAAAAGCACTGACGGCTTCGGCAAGTGTTATTTGTGAAACAATGATGTCATTGGCGGCAGCTACTGCTTTTTCTACGGTACTCGAGTGTATTTCTTGCACGTACAGTTTGACCAATGCGCTTGTGTCGAGGAACAAAATCACAGGCTGCTTTCTCGAGCTTCGCGCAATTCGCTAACAGTGTCGGATAGGCTTTTGGCATGGTTTGGCAGTTGAATTCTTGGTGTTAAACCCTTGGCTTTTTGTCCGTTACCAAAGCGAATTGTGGGTGCTGGTGTTGCGCTAACTTTCTCCTCGAGTTGGTCAAACCATAGTTTTAGTTTACGCCGTTCTCGAGCGCTGAGGCTTTCTATTTCGCGTTCTATTACCTCGAGATTGCTCATGGGCGAATTGTAGCAAATTTCTGCTTACACCGCAAAAAAACCATTTCTCGAGCCTCACGCTAAGCCTTTTGCTGGGGCTGTGTGCATTTGCTTCTCGAGTCACGCACTTGACCCAAACATCAAATCTTTGTATTTACCACCACATCTCGAGCAACGCATCGAGTTGCCCACGCTCCGCTTGTTGCACGGGGTCTGCGGGCTGGGTGTCGCGGGTAATACTCGAATGTTATGGTCTAAAAATGTGAGCGTTGTGGGTCAAATGAGGTACATCGTGCCAGTCTTGGTTTCAAAAGCCCGAATGTTCTGCAAAGTTGTGGCGGCAATTTGCTCGAGCGCTTCGTGCGTAAAAAAAGCCTGATGCCCAGTAATTAAAACGTTTGGCAAGGTTAAAAGTCGCATAAAAACATCATCTTGAATAACTTGGTTGGATAAATTCTCGAAAAACAAATCGGCTTCTTCTTCGTAGACATCTAAAGCCAACGCACCCAACTGACCAGTCTTTAGGGCTTCGAGCGCGGCGGGGGTATCTATCAGTGCGCCTCTCGAGGTGTTGACCAACATTGCACCGCGTTTCATCTGGGCGAGGCGGGCGGCACTAACCAAATGATGGGTTTGGGGGGTCAGGGGGCAATGCAAAGAAATCACATCCGACTCGGCGAAAACTTGCTCAAGTGGCAGGTACTCGAGAAAGTCAAGGCTTGGGTTTGGGAATAAATCAAATGCCAGAATCCGACAACCAAAAGCGTGCAGCAACTTGGCAAAAATTGCCCCGATTTGACCTGTGCCAATCACGCCAATGGTTTTTCCGTGGACATCAAAACCGAGTAAACCATCCAAAGAAAAATTGCCATCGCGGACACGGTTATAGGCTCGGTGAATTTGGCGGTTTAGGGTCAGCAATAGCGCCAGCGCGTGTTCTGCCACAGCATGGGGCGAATACGCGGGGACTCGAGCCACCACTAAACCAAGGTGCTTGGCGGCTTTTAAGTCCACTTGATTAAAGCCAGCACAGCGCAGCGCAATCAGTTTTATGCCAAGTTGCGCCAGAAGCTCGAGCGTTGGCTTGCTCAAATCATCGTTGACAAAAGCGCAGACCACTTGGCAACCTTCGGCAAGTTTGGCAGTGCGAATATCTAAGCGTGGCTCGAGAAATAAAAGCTCGTACTGCCCAGCGTTCGCCGCCGCTAAAAAGGTCTGGTCGTAGGGCTTGGTGTTAAAAATCGCAATTCGCATAGGGCGCAGTCTACGCTAACCAAGGCTACTCAGGACTTCTTCAAAAACCTCGCTTGGTTGCGCCCCAGAAAGTGCCAAGCGCTGATTAAAAATAAAAAATGGCACACCAGAAATGCCAAGCCGTTGCGCCTCGAGTTGGCTGTCTTGGACTTCCTGCCGAAAACGCGCTCCATAGAGCATTGCCCGTACAAAACTCGGGTCTAAACCGACCTGCACGGCAATTTGCTCGAGTACCAAATTATCGGTGATGTCTTGAGCTTGGCTAAAATAAGCCTTGTACAACGCCAACGCCATTGGTTTACCAAGCCCGAACTCCGAGGCGAACAGCACCAGCCGGTGTGCCGAGGCGGTGTTTGGCGCAACGGGCATGGTCTCAAAATCAAAACTAATCCCCTCGTTTTGACCCGCTTGGATTACCGTCGCAAAAGCTGCCCGTCGCGCCTCGAGACCACCAAATTTTTGTGTGCTAAAGATTTCCCACGCCATACCGCGTTCAGGCATGGTGGGTTGCAATTGAAACGGATGCCACACCCATTCTAGCTCGAGGTCTGGACGGGCTTTGAAAACACGCGTCAGCCGTGTATCGCCAATAAAACAAAATGGGCAAGCAATATCAGAAAAAACATCGACCCGAATAAGTTTGCTCATGCGCTAATCACTGGTGCAGCTTTACGATGTGTGCCAGTCTCGAGGGTTTTGAGCATAAAAGCCGCCACTTCTGAGCGCCCAATTCGCATTCCGTCGTTGATGCCGACCATACCAACTTTTAGCTGACCACTGGATGGCGCATTGGTCAGCATTGGGACGCGCACAATTGTCCAGTCGAGGCTCGAGGCACGAACTAACCGAACGTGTTCGGCAGCATCTAACTGGACTTCTTTCGCCAAAAACCTAAGCATAAAACTAATCAAATTGTTGATTGCTTTGGGTTGGTCGCCCGGCTGGGCAACACCCGCACCCGTCAGGGTAATCAGGCGTTGGACTCCCGTTTTTTGCATCGCAGCAATGATGTTTTTGGCAGCAACCGTCATAATATCTTTTGCGCCGCCCGGCACTGCGCCCAGTGTTGAGAGTACCGCGTCCTGTCCAGCCACAGCTTTTTCGATACCAGAAAGATCGTTGATGTTGCCCTGAATCACCCGTAAATTTGGATGCTTGATTGCTAATTTATTTGGGTCACGTAAGTATGCCGTAACTTGATGCCCAGCCTCAAGGGCTTGGTGAACCAAGGGTAAACCAGTCCGCCCCGAAGAACCAAAAATAGTTATTTTCATCATCTGCTAGATTAAACACGTTTTTATTCATTCTGTGAAGTAGTTACGAAAAAGTGATAAAGTTACCCATGCTAAACAAAAATGTAACTCACACATCCGACCTCGAGTACCAAGAGCGCATCAGCCGTCAACCCGAATGCACGGTCGAGCGCACCCTCGAGGTGATTGGCGGCAAATGGACGACCCTGATTTTACGAGATTTACTGAGCGGCACAAAACGATTTGGTCAATTGCGTGCCAGCCTTGGCAATATCCCGCCCAAAACCCTGACCGAACGCCTGCGCGACCTTGAGGCACACGGCGCACTCGAGCGAGTGCAATTTCCCGAGATTCCACCGCGAGTCGAGTACACCCTGACCAAGAAGGGGCTTGCCCTCGGCGCAATTATTAGCGCAATGGCACAGTGGGGTACAGATTGGACTTCAACCTAGCCAATTCGCAACTCGGGACTCGGAACACGCCCTAAATCCTCGAGTATCCCCAAAGCCACGACCTCGGGCATGATTGCATTGCGCGGCACAGGTAAGCCAAGCCTATCCCAAAAAGGAGTCTTGACCGCCGGCGGCAGCACCACCGTAACAGGGCGCTGTAAGGCAATATCGGCATCTTTGGCATAGGCGCTTAAAGCTGCTTTGGCACTGGCATAGGCTTCGAACCCTTTGGCTTTGACCAATTCTGGACGCGCTCCAATGGCATAGACTCGAGCCGTCGGGCTTAACAAATGCCCAAGGTACTGGCAGACATACTCAAAGCCCAACAGATTTGCACCCCAGATTTTCTCGAGGACATCTGGGGCTAAATCTGTGCCAACCGCCACATCTCCGATGGCATAAATCAAGGTTTGGATACCACCTTTGCCCCCGATTTCCTGCGCCACTGCCATGACCTCGAGTTGATGTGTGACATCGGCGGGGACGGCATAGACCCCGAGTTCTCGCGCCAGAGCAAAAAGTTTTTGGCTGTCTCGAGCCACCAAAATTTGTGGTTGTGGCATGACCCGCGCCAATGCTTGCCCGATGCCGCCTGTTGCCCCAAGAATAACGGTGTTCATTGGTCTATTGTCGCGGATATAAGCCTAAAATTTTGTCGTCTACCGCCAGATTTACGCTCCAACTGCGCCATATTGTTTGCGTCCGGCTCGCCACATGATTTGAAACAGCCCAAAAGTAATCGCTAACCAGACCAGTTGCACCAGCAAAACCCGCCCAACTTCTGCCCACTCGAGCTTACCCGTTAAAATCTGGGCTGGATAATAAACAATGTACGGAAATGGCAAATACTCGAGAATTGGGCGCAGCCAAGCAGGGTAAAACTCAAGCGGCGCAAAACTGCCAGAAAGCATAATGGACAGCACAAAATAGAGTTCATCCAATGCCGTGGCATTCTCGAGCCAAAAACAGCACAACCCAATGCAGTAGGCAATTAAAAAACGAATCGCAAAAGCCAGACTGATGGCAAGCAAAAAAACCAGCAGATGCCCAAGGCTCGAGACCAGTTTTGTACCAGGAATCAGCAGCACACCAATAATTGCCACCACAATTAAAAACGGTCCACGCACAAAGCGCTCGGTAAAATGCTGCATAAAGTATTCCCAAAACGGATTGATGGGGCGAAGTAACTTATTCGAGAACGTACCCTGACGAATCGCAAAATCCATTTCCCAAGCCACCCAAGCCACCACCAACTGCCCTGAAAGCCAGGCTGCCAAAAAGTAGGCTGCAAAGTCTTGGCTCGAGAAACCATTCAGGCTGCCGCCCTCGGCTTGGGCTTTACCAATCCAGACCGCCATCATGATTAAAGGAATTGTGCCGGATAACATCCAAATCAGAATTTCGGCACGATAAATCGTCATGTGCGATAACCAAGCTGCAAATAAGGCTCTGAATTTACGCCAGACTTGGTTCATGGTCTGTCCCTATTGACGAGGTTCATGGTCTGTCCCTATTGACGAGGTTCATGATTTTACTCCACTAAACAACTGCCCAATAATTTCTTCAATCGGTGGGTCTTCGATCGTGATGTCGGCAATCGGTAACTCCGCGAGTAACTGGGCAGCCCGACTCGAGACCTCGCTTCGCGCCACGCTCAGTTCGGCATTCAGACCTTCTAAACTCAAAACCGTGCCATAGCGCTCGAGGTCATGGCGTTGGGTCGCTTGCTCGAGTTGTAGCTTAATAATTTTGGCAGGGCGGGCGGTCTCGAGGAGCGCCGATAAATCGCCATCAAAAATAATTTTGCCTTTGTCCACCACAATAATTCGTTTGCAGAGCGCCGTTACATCCGCCATATAGTGGCTGGTCAGAATCACCGTGGCGTTAAAGCGTTGGTTGTACTCGGCAATAAATTCGCGGATTTTGACCTGCATATTGACATCCAAGCCAATCGTTGGTTCGTCCAAAAATAAGACTTTGGGCTTGTGCAAAAGCGCCGCCGCCAATTCGCATTTCATCCGTTCACCAAGCGATAATTTTCTGACCTGTTTTTTGAGTACGTCCTCGAGACCAAGTAAATCGGTAAATTCCTGCATTGTGGCTTTGTAGTCGGTGTCGGTAATTTCATAAATCGCTTGATTAACCAAAAAGCTATCCAGTGCAGGTAAATCCCACATCAGTTGCTGTTTTTGTCCCATGATTAAGGTCATGCTTTTCAAAAAATTGGTTTTGCGTTCAAATGGCACAAAGCCAGCCACTCGAGCCAAACCGCCAGACGGGTATAACAAGCCCGAAAGCATTTTTAGGGTGGTGGTTTTGCCCGCCCCGTTTGCCCCTAAAAAGCCAACCATCTCGCCCGTCTGAATTGTAAAATTTACGCCATCCACGGCTTTGACCAGTTTATTTTGGCGCTTAAAAAAACTCTTTAAGCTGCCAGCCAAGCCGGGTTCTTTTTCGGCAACCGTATAGTGTTTCTGTAGATTCTCGACTTCAATCATGCGCCAATTAGCTTACCGCATCTTGACACGGGCTTGGCAGTTTGATACCGTTGCAACTCGGGCGCAAGCTCGACTGGTTTCGCCGCTCTAGCTCAATCCGGTAGAGCACCCGATTTGTAATCGGAAGGTTGTCGGTTCAATTCCGATGGGCGGCTCCAAAACTCGAGGGCTTTAACCTCCTTGAGTCTGTGGTGCGCGGGTAGGTGGCCGAGTGGTTAAAGGCGACAGACTGTAAATCTGTTCTCTCGCGAGTACGGTGGTTCGAATCCACCCCTGCCCACCACAGTCCGGAGGCGTAATTGCCTCCGGGTTTTTTATGGATCGAGTTTTGGAGCCGCCCATAAAAGAGTATACAGCGCTAAAAGCGTGACTCGAGGACATACGCAAAACTGGTACACTGCCCACCATGTCGGACTTAAAAACACGCTTAAAACTTGCCCTTGAAGAAATTGTTCCCCCCGAAACCGAAGTGATTATTCAGGACACCCCCGAAGGTAAAGCGGGCGATTATGGTTCGCCTGTGGCATTTTTACTGGCAAAAGTTTTGAAGCAAAATCCAGCCCAAATCGCCAAGGATTTAGCCGCCAAAGTGCAATTGCCAGTTGGGGTGACTCGAGCCGAAGCGGTTGGTCCTTACCTTAATTTCTTTGTTGACTCGAGCGCCTTTATTCAAAATGTCATCTCGAGTGTTTATGCCCCCGAAAGCAAAAATCAAAAAGTGATTATCGAACACAGCAGCGTCAATCCAAATAAAGAATGGCACGTTGGACATATCCGTGGAGCGCTGATTGGCGATGCCTTGGGCAGAATTTACCGTGCGGCTGGCTATCAGGTCGAAATCCAAAATTATATCGACGATACAGGCAGACAAGCCGCCGAGAGTCAATTTGCAATTAAGCATTATGGTGCAGTTTGGGATGGCACACAAAAGTACGACCACTGGCTAGGCGAGTTGTATGTGCGCCTCCATAAAGACTTTGATTTTAAGAAAAAAACGCCAGAAGCGCTAAGCCTCGAGCCAGCCATTGGCGATGTGATTCATGCCCTCGAGCGCGGCGAACTGCGCCACGAAATCCAAACAGTCGTTAAATCACAACTCGAGACCGCCTATAGCCTCGGCATTGAATACGACCTTTTAACGTGGGAATCGGATGTGGTTCACGCCGGACTGGTCGAACGGGCGCTGGAAATTTTTGCTGACCGACTCGAGCAACCGACCCAAGGCAAATACGCTGGCGCAAAGGGCATCGATTTAAGTCCGTTTGTACCCAACCTCGAAGAACCGTTTAAGGTTTTGGTGCGCGGCAATGGCACATATGTCTACGAAACCAAAGACATTGCTTATCACTACTGGAAATTTGGGCTTTTTGAAGGACTCGAGTTTACCAATTTTGCCAAGCAACCAAGCGGCAAAATTTTGTACAGCACGGCTGGAACAGGTGAACTTCACCCAGACGGACAAAGTTTTGCTCATGCCAACCAAGTGATAAACGTGATTGATGCAAGACAAGGTTTAGCCCAAATTGTGGTCAAGGCTGGCTTGTCCTTAATTAGCGATGGCACATTTGCCAAATACCATCATCATCTTGCCAACGAAACCGTGCTACTCGAGGGACAAACCATGTCGGGTCGCAAAGGCATTACCGTTAGTGCCGATGAAGTGATTGCCGAAGCTAAGGCTCGGGCGCTCGAGACGATGAGTCCAAATCATCCAAACCCAGAGGTTGTTGCGCCACAAATTGGATTGGGTGCATTAAAATTTGCATTCTTAAAAGCCACACCCGAACGGCAAATAGACTTTCGTTGGGATGCGGCATTGGCGCTGCAAGGGGATACCGCCGTGGTTGTGCAGTACGCTCATGCCCGTGCTAGAAAAATCGCTCGAGAATACGTGGTTAAGGGCTTAACTGGTACACCCGACTTCTCGAGCCTAGGCGAACTCGAGCTTGGAGTTCTGAAAACTGTGGCGAAATACCCAGAAGTTCTAGCACTTTGCACCCGTGATAAATCTGCCCATCCAATGTGTGCGTATGCTCTCGAGTTAGCAGCAGCATTTAATGGCTATTACAATCACAAAGATGCAAAGGGGAAACCAGACACCAGTGTTCTACAAGCCCCAGAAGGCTTACGCGAAGCGCGGTTAGCCGTGGTGACAAAAGTCGCTGACGCAATTCAAGAAGCGTTGGCGGTACTTGGCATAAATTCCCCAGATGAGATGTGATATGAAATTATTTATCGTCCTTTTTTTACGTCGCGTTCATTCTTGCGCCTGTCCTGCCGACTGAGTTTTTGCACCTTGGTTTGGCTCGAGCGAATAAATGGATTTGAACCACTCGAGAAGCCACTGGTTGGTTCAGTCGCTTCTGCGCCAGCACTATCAGCTTGCAAGTTTTGTGGAGCGGGTTCAAAGTTCACTTGGACTCGGAAAATAAATTTGGTGACTTCGGCTTTAATCGCATCGGTCATTTCCGCAAATAACTTGGTGGCTTCAAATTTGTATTCCACAAATGGGTCTTTTTGTCCGTACTGACGGTTAAAGATGCCACTTCGCAGCACATCCATGCTGTGCAAATGCTCTTTCCAGAATTGGTCTACGATTTGCAGCACCACATAGCGCTCGAGTCCACGCAGAATTTGTGGGGTCAGTTCTTTTTCTCGAGCCTCATAGGCTTCGGCAGCGACATCGAGCAATTTGTCGGTCAAGGCATCGCGGCGTTCGGTTCGCAAACTTTCAAAGTCAAAAGTTTCAAAGGCTGGAACGCTGTCCACCAAAGTTGCCCGCATTGCCTCGAGGTCCCAATCATCGGAATCCTTGGTAAAGTGCAGCGCCGCTTGGGTGTTGATAAAGTCAACAATCATGCCTTCGGTCAGTTCGTTGACTCCTTCGTCTTTGCCAAGCAGCACTTCGCGGCGTTGGGCATAGACCACTTCGCGCTGCTTGCTCATGACATCATCGAAAGCCAGCAGTTGCTTACGAATCGAAAAGTTGCGGTCTTCGACTCGTTTTTGGGCAGTCTCGATTGAGCGTGTGACCATCCCCGCTTCAATCGGTTGGGTGTCGTCCATACCGAGTTTATCGAGCATATTGACGACCGTTTCGTTGGCAAAAAGGCGCATCAGGTCATCTTCAAAGGATAAATAGAATTTACTCGAGCCGGGGTCGCCTTGCCTTCCAGCCCGCCCGCGCAACTGATTGTCTATGCGCCGTGCTTCGTGGCGTTCTGTGCCGATAATATGCAGTCCACCAGCTTGCTTAACCTTGACCGAATCGGCTAGGAAGTCGTCTCGAGTTTTGATGATGTGCTGGATGTCGTCTTCGCCAACGGTTGGTTTATCCGAAACGTGTTTTATTGCGCCTTGGATGTCGTTGCGTAAACAGGCTGCCACAAACAATTCAATGCCGTCGTCATAACGACTAAAGCCTTTTTTCTCGAGGTGGGCATAAGCCGCAAATTCGGCGTTGCCACCGAGTTGAATATCTGTGCCACGCCCAGCCATGTTGGTCGAAATCGTGATTGTGCCACCGCGTCCCGCCTGAGCGATAATATCGGCTTCTCGAGCGTGTTGTTTGGCGTTCAGGACGTTATGCTTTACGCCTTTTCGTAAAAATGCCAGCACCGCTACTTCTTTCTCGAGTTGATCAAAATAAACCAGAGCATTTTTTGGTAGTTTTGCCCGCACCCCCTCGAGTTTATCGGAAGTTAGTGCGCCGGGGTTAGAAAGGAGTTTCTGCATTTCTTCAATGAGCGCAGCACTACCTTTTGCCAGTTGCGCCTGCAATGCTCCAGCACTTTTCTCGAGAAACTGCACATAGCGGTTTGGCTCGGAAAGTAGTTTGCTTAAAAATTCGGATTTTTCGATACTGACCGTACCAACCAAGACTGGCTGCCCGATTTTATGGCGCTCAATTAGTTCTTCAACCACTGCCTTAAATTTGCCCAACTCGGTGCGGTAAACCAAATCCTGAGCGTCTTTTCGGACCATCGGCAAATTGGTTGGTATCACCAAAACATCGGCGTTGTAGAGTTCGATAAACTCTTTTTCTTCGGTTTTGGCTGTACCGGTCATACCGCCAATTTTGTTGTAGAGCTTAAAAAAATTCTGGTAAGTGATGGTCGCCAGCGTTTGGTTTTCGCCAGCAATTTTGACGTTTTCTTTGGCTTCTATTGCCTGGTGTAAACCTTCGCCGTAACGACGACCGGGCATCAAGCGCCCCGTGAATTCGTCCACAATCACGACTTCGCCTTCTTCAACGATGTAATCCACATCTTTTTTATAATGCTCGGTGGCGCGGATGGCTTGCATCAGCATATGACCAAGTTCCATGTTCTCGGTGGTGAATAAGCCGTCTATGCTCAGTAGTTTTTCGGCTTTATTGATACCAGCCTCGGTCAAGTGAACATTGCGCCCTTTTTCGTCTACGGTAAAATCGCCAGTTGGTTCGGTGCGGTTTTTATCGCCCGGCACAACCGCTTCGCCTTTCTCGAGCATCCCCGCAATTTTGGTCATCAGGTAATAATTGGTGGTGCTTTTTTCTGAAGCCCCAGAAATAATTAAGGGCGTGCGGGCTTCATCAATTAAAATACTGTCCACTTCGTCGATGATGCAAAAGTTGAGTGGCGTTTCGGCACGCAACACCAAATTTTCTGGGGCTGGCGACATATTATCGCGCAAGTAATCAAAGCCCAACTCGGAGTTGGTGACGTAAGTGATGTCGCAGCCGTAAGCATCTTTGCGCTCGGACGGGTGCATGGCGCTTTGAATCAAACCAACGCTCAAACCCAAAGTCTTAAAAACCAGACCCATTTGCTCTGCGCCGACTTTGACTAAGTAATCGTTCGCCGTGACCAAATGTGCGCCTTTGCCCGAAATAGCATTTAAGGTTAAAGCCAAGGTTGCCGCCAAGGTTTTGCCTTCGCCTGTTTTCATTTCAGCAATTCGCCCAGCGTGCAATGCTGCGCCGCCAACCAACTGGACATCGTAATGGCGTTTGCCAAGGGTGCGCTTGCTGGCTTCTCGAGTCAGAGCAAAGGCTTCGACCATCAGTTTATCGAGGCTTTCGCCGTCCTTAAAACGCAATTTGAGTTTACCAAATTCTTCTGCCAAATGCTCGGTAGCAAGCTTTTCCATTTCTGGCTCAAGCAAATTTACTTTTGAAACCACATCTTTTTGCAGTTTTGCCACATCTTTGGCGTTATTATCGAATAATTTATTAATAATTCCTAACATGAATAGTCTCCAAGTGCCTGAGAAGGCAAGCCGAAGGAGTATAGCATCGTCAGATGAACAAAAGAATAACGAACTGCACCTTGAGCAAATCAGCCAGATTGCCTAGGGCTTGACAGTCGGTAGACTCACGCATATACTCTGTCGGCTGTACTCGGGGTTTGCCTTGAAAAACAGTTTGTGGCTCGTTAGCTCAGCCGGTAGAGCAACTGACTTTTAATCAGTGGGTCGGGGGATCGTGCCCCTCACGGGCCACCACAAAAAAGCCCCGCTTTTGACGGGGTTTTTTATTTTCCTATCTGTGTAGAATGCAGCGCATGAAGTACCGAATTTTAGTTATTTTTATTTTACTGCTTAGCGCCTTGGCACAAGCCCAAAATCCTCGAGTCACCCTCTGGACAGGTTTTGACCAACTCATTCTCAAATATGCAGCGCTAACCAATACGGTGGCGGTTTCTGGCGCAAATCTAGAGCTTAGGTTAGCCGATAATCAAAAAACAGGGCTGCTCGAGACTGGGCAGATTGCAGGACGTTTTGATACCGTGGTGCTGTCGTGGAATGCGGTTACACCCGACAAAACCAGCTTACAAATCGAGGCTCGAGCCAAGGTGGCTGGGGTCTGGACAAAATACTATAAAATCGCTTTATGGACAACCGATACCAGCCTCGAGAAGCAGAGTTTTAGCGCCCAAGCCGACCAATTTGGGCAAGTTGAAACCGATACCCTAAAACTGAAAGCCTTTGCCGAAGCACTGCAAATCAAAGTTATTTTCTCGAGCATAAAAACTGGAATCAGCCCAAGTCTGTTTGGTTTAGCCGCCGTGATGTCCGATTCAACCCAGCACCAAAACGTGCTGCCAAAAAGTTTGGATAAAACCGCGTGGGGCTTAGATTTACCTGTGCCAGCACGCTCACAAATGATTTACCCCAATGGCGGCTCAGTTTGGTGTAGCCCCACCAGCACCACGATGCTGCTCGAGTATTGGAGTGCCAAACTGGGGCGCAAACTATCAGATTCCGTACCGACGGCGGCTCGAGCCGTTTGGGATACGACCTACGATGGTGCGGGCAATTGGTCTTTTAACATGGCGTATGCTGGTTCAAAGGGTCTACGCGCCTATGTGCATCGGCTCAGCAGCCTGGCGCAAGCCCAAAAATACATTGCCCAAGGCATTCCGTTGGCGCTCAGCATCGCTTGGAAACTGGGGGCTTTGGATGGTGCAGCTTTGCCCTCGAGCAATGGGCATTTGGTGGTGCTGCGCGGTTTTACCGCCACAGGCGACCCAATCATCAACGACCCTGCGGCAGCTACGGATGCAGCCGTGCGACGGGTCTATAAACGCGCCCAACTCGAGAAAATCTGGATTGAGGCTTCGGGTGGTATCGTCTATCTTATCGAGGCAGCCAAATGAACAACCTAAAAGCCATCAATTGCCCCCAAGATATTCCAGCCCAGTACCAGAACACGCCAATTGCCCGCTTGCTGCATTTTCATAATCTGGGTGCAGATGTAGAGCGCTGCGACAAAGCCGAGATTCTAATCGGGATGTGCATGGATAACCGTAAAGTGCTGCGAACCCCAGATAATTTTGCCTATGTGCTGCGAACCACGGGGGCAAATTTGCGCCACAACGAATTTCGAGTGACCTACGCACTTTCGATTGGTGGGGTGCGCCATATTGCTTTGATTGCCCACACCAACTGCGGCATGGTTGGGCTGAGCCGTAAATTACCGGCTTTTGTTCAGGGAATGATTGAAGTCGGTTGGAACGAAACCGAGGCTCGAGAATATTTTTTTCAGTATGCACCATTTTTTGAAATCGAAAACGAAGCCGATTTTGTGCGCCTCGAAGCGGCTCGGCTGCGTGCCAAATACCCGAATGTAATGATTGTCCCTTTGATGTATCAACTCGAGGATAACCGTTTGTATATCGTTGAGGAATAATTGGCTCAAGCCTCGAGTCCCATTGTTGGGTCAAAGTCTTTGTTAGACTCCGCCTCGTGAATGTTCTCGAGTTGCTGCGCCAGAATGTACTTTCGCCAATGGTATTGGCTTTTTTACTTGGTTTGTTGGCTGTTTTGGTGCGCTCGGATTTGCGTTTTCCGAGCAATTTTTCTTCGATGGTCAGCTTATATTTGCTGTTTGCAATCGGCTTAAAAGGTGGCGCAGAATTATCGGTCACGCCGTTCTCGAGTATTGTTTTACCAATACTGGCAACTTTAGCGATTGGCGGATTGACTCCGCTGATTGCTTTTTTTGTTTTACGACAGCGCTTTGACCGCCTCAATGCGGCGGCTATCGCAGCCCACTATGGCAGTGTCTCGGTCGTGACTTTTACGGCTGCCCTGACTTTTGCCCAAAGCCAATACCCAAACCTTGAAGGTTTTTTACCAGCCTTGGTGGCACTGCTCGAGATTCCGGGGATTGCGATTGCAATTGCTTTGGCAAAAAACGCCAAGCCCAGCGCCGCGCTTTGGCATGAGCTTCTGACCGGCAAAAGTCTTTTTATTGTGCTGGGTGGCTTAGCCATCGGTTTACTGGCGGGTCAGTTGGGACTTGAGCGGGTCAAACCGTTTTTTGTTGAGCCTTTTCAGGGCGTACTGGCATTGTTTTTACTCGAGATGGGGATTGTGGCTGGGCAGCGTTTGCGCGACCTCAAAAATGTAGGTTTTTTTTTGGTGGCTTTTGGGGTGCTGATTCCAGTCTTGCACGGTGCTATTGGTGTATTGCTGGGGTACGCTTCTGGTCTGAGCCAAGGCGGTGCATTTGTGCTTGGGGTCATGGCAGCCAGCGCCAGTTACATTGCTGCGCCGGCGGCGGTACGTGCCGCGCTACCCGAAGCCAACCCAGCCTATTATCTTGGGGCAAGCCTCGGGATTACTTTTCCATTTAATTTAACTTTGGGCATTCCGATTTATGCAGTTTTTGCGGCGTGGCTTTACTCAAGCTCGTAAAGCTGGCACAAGCCACGGAATCACAAACCAAGCTGCCATCATGGCTGTACCAACATACGGTAGGGCATAAATGACCGGTGCATGGGCTTGCTGAAAATTGCCATTGCGAATTCCACGCAACACCCCGGGCAGAATAATCACCAAAAGCATCACAAAACCAAAACCAAAGACCCACCATGGGGCAATTTGCTGCACCAACAACGCATATGCCCCCGCCAGAACCGAAAGCGTCAGCAGGGCTTGCATTAAAACCTGCGCTCGAGGCTTACCGAGTAAACCCGCCGTGTTTTTTAAGCCAGCTTCTTGGTCGCCCTCAAAGTCGCGCACTTGATTAAAGACTTGCCCATAAGCGCTGGCAGCCGTCATCGAAAGAAGCGGTGCAATATAGGCGGTGTTCAGGCTATCGGCAAAAGCAAAATAACCACATAATAACTGTAAACTCGAGAGCATGATCATGTGGCTGACGACATCAAGCACCGCAATACCCTTAAAACGCCAGGGGCGATAGGAGTACAAAAACCCCAGCACAATACAAATCCCACCCAGCACCGTAACGGTCAAGCCCAAAGGCAAAAATAACAAAAAGGCAATGCCAGCCACCACAAACGAAGCCAAATTGGCTTGCTGGCTCGAGATTAAACCTGCCGTGACCGGATTTCGCCCAACTTTTTTCGGGTCTCGAGCATCGTCTGGGGCATCTTCGACATCGTTGTACATAAAGGCAAAACCAACCGCTAACCAATTGGCAAGCAGCACCAAAAGCATCTTCCAGTTGAGGTTTCCACCCGCCGCCGCCACACCAAGGCAAGTGGTAAACACCACAGAACCCGCGTAATCGTTAAAACGCAATAAGCGCCAAATGCCAATCAATTGTTTCACGTCAAAAATCCCCTTGATGTCTTGTCCCGTACAGACAAGGATACCGCGTTAGGACACGTTTCGACTAGGGGGTGAATTTTTTTGTAGACTAGGCTCATGACTTTTGATGAGATGCTGACCCAATGTGTAAAAAGCGGCGCTTCGGATATTCATTTGCATTCTGGTATGCCACCGCACGTGCGAACCAACGGACATATGAAACCCCTGATGCCTACACCCTTGACGGCACAACTGATGGAAAGCCTCGTCACCACAATGCTCAGCGAAAAGCAACGCGCCAAGTTTAGCGAAAAAAACCAAGTCGATTTTGCTCATAGTATTGCAGGTGTGGCTCGTTTTCGGGTCAATATGTTTCGCCAGCGCGGCAGTGTCAGCTTGGTTTTGCGGGTCATCAGCAACGACAACAGTCACCTTGCAAACGTTAAATTACCATTTAATACGATTAGCGACCTCGCCCAACAAAAGCGCGGCATTATTTTAGTGACCGGTCCGACTGGTTCGGGTAAAAGCACCACTTTGGCAGCCATTTTAGACCAGATTAACCGTACTCGAGCCGAAATGATTGTGACCATCGAAGACCCCATCGAAATGCTGCACAGCAACCACCAGAGCGTCGTGGTACAACGCGAAGTTGGACAGGACGCGCCAAGTTTTGCCGAAGCCTTGGTGGCAGCCATGCGCCAAGACCCAGATGTGATCATGATTGGCGAAATCCGCGACTTTGCGACTGCCCAAGCTGCCATCAGCGCGGCTCAAACCGGACATTTGGTGCTGAGTACCCTGCACACCATGGACACGATTCGCACCGTCAATCGGATTCTCGAGCTTTTCCCACAAGAAGAACGTGGCATTGCGCGGGTTTTATTTGCCGATTCGATTATTGCTGTGGTCTCGCAGCGTTTACTGCCCAAAGCCGATGGTCAAGGGCGGGTGGCGGCGGTCGAGATTATGCGCGGCACACTGTACATCAAAGACATTATTAAAGACGAAGGCGCACTCAGTAAACTCAAAGAAGCCCTTTATGATGGGCGCGAAAACGGCATGATTCCATTTGATGAACACCTGACCGAACTGCACCGCGACGGCTTGATTGACTTTAACACGGGCTACTCGGCAGCCACCAGTCCACATGAATTTAAGATGAAAGCAGGGGCTTAGGAACTTTCAAGAGTCTATATACGCGACTGACCAACACAATTTGGTATCAGGTGTTTTATTACCCGTCTTTCCGCTACCCCTATATCGTACTGAGGAATTAAATTTATGCCAAGCTAAGGGATGAACCCAGAATACATCAGTCAATCCATAGAACACCTTG
>JAYWGM010000045.1:0-6050 GCA_043778225.1 Deinococcales bacterium
TCTAAGCGACGGAAACGTTTGAAGGCGTTATTACATGATGATTACTTGCTATCGTTACTTGGTTTATCAGGCAAGGCATAGTTGGTGCGTTTGCCCTATGATTTACTCGAGCCAGTTGGATATGATTGGATTGACTGCTGGTGGACTTTTCAGCTTAATTGCCGTACTCTCTGGCATCAACATTCTTTGGCTTGTGCAGGGCAAACTCGAGGGGATTTTAGTCCCGATTGGTTATGCCACCTTTTTGTTTGTATTGGGATTTATGGTGCTTGCTTGGACTGGTCAAACCAATGTCCTTTACGTTGATAGCATTCGCGGTTTCTTAACAATGGTAGCAGGTTACTTTGCGTATCAAGAAATGAGGCAAGGATGAACGAAATTATTCAACTCAAAACCATTGCCGAATTACACCGATTTTTTGGAGTGGACAAACCCGTTCATCCGCTCATTTCGATTTCTTGGCATCGGGCTGACCAAAAATTTAGTTTTGGAGAGGTTCGAGTAGCCAGCGATCTGTACCACATTTCGATGAAAGGTAACATTCGCGGCGCATTTACTTATGGGCGCAATTCCTATGATTTTGAAGAAGGCACGCTGGTATTCACTGCCCCCGGACAAGTTGCTTCCTTTGGAGAATCTGGACTTGAACTAACCGATTCGGGATGGTCACTGACTTTTCATCCTGATTTAATTAGGAAATCAGAATTGGGACGAACCATCCGCGAATACTCATTTTTTGACTATGCAGTCCATGAAGCACTTCATGTTTCTGAAAAAGAAAGTGGCATTTTAACTGACCTCGTGCAGAAAGTAGAAATTGAACTTCAACAAAACATTGATGACCATTCTCAAGATTTAATCATTGTGATGCTCGAGGCAATCTTGAAATACTGCCGTCGATACTACAATCGTCAGTTTCACACACGCACCAACTTAAACAAAGACTTAATTGTTCGATTTGAAACGTACCTCGAGACTTATTTTGCCTCTGACGAACTGCTTGAGCGCGGACTACCAACCGTCACGCAATGCGGTGAAGCCTTAAACATGACAGGCTCTTACCTAAGTGACCTGCTGAAACTCGAGACGGGAAAAAGTGCTTTGACTTACATCCATGCGTATGTGATTGAAGAAGCAAAAACAATGTTACTGGGTACAAACGATTCAGTTGGTGAAGTGGCATACCGTCTGGGTTTTCAATACCAGCAGCACTTTAGCAAGTTATTTAAGGCAAAAACTGGGGTCAGTCCATCAGACTTTCGCAATACAAACTGACGACAGGTATCGGCTTCAGTCACGCTTTTATTGTACCCGAGAAAAGCGGTAGCACTTGTTCAGTCATAAATTTTTGTGTAGCTGCATCTTGTTCTGCCTCTGGTAAAAGCATAATCAGTCCTGCGGCTTGGTACAAATCAAAAATCTGGTTGCCATAATCTTGACTGTGATGCACTTCCCATTCGGCTCGAGTTTTACCGATGCGTTTCAATTCTTTTTTCTTGATTTCACGGCAGCTATACACATGATTCATCCAACCTGCTAATAAATCGAGCAGGGCTGTGGTTTTATCCACGCCATTTGGAAAAGTAATGAGTAATGGTCAGGACTTTCGCTTCAAAGCACTAACTCGTGAAAAGTGTACTAGAATTTTCTGACAATGAGCATAACTCGAGCGCAATACATCGAATACTTAATTGCCACGCCCAAGAATTACACGGCAACCAACCTTGCTGACCACCTTGGAACTGTTAGTCATGATGCCATTACTGATTTTCTAGCCATTGAAAAAATCAACTCTAAAGACTTATGGGAACAAGTCAAACCAATCATCCGAGATACCTACGACAGCTACCTAATCATTGATGATAGCGTACAGAACAAGAGTTACAGCAATAAAATCGAAGTTACCCAGTACCAATGGAGTGGCTTAGAAGGTAAAGTCATCAAAGGAATAGGTGTTGTCAGTCTAGTTCATGTTGAAAATGAAGCTGGTGACCACAATGTCATTGATTACCGAATTTATAATAAGAATGCTGATGGCAAAACCAAGAATCAACACTTTAGGGACATGGTACTTCAAGCCAAAGAAAGAGGTATCAAAGCCAGGAAAATCTGTTTTGATGCTTGGTACTCGAGTGCTGATAATTTGAAATGGGTGCATCGCTTAGGCATGGTTTTTATTGCTGCGATGAAGAGTAATCGTCAAGTCAGCACCAGTAAAGAAGCTGGGTATGTGAAAATCACTGATTTAGTCTGGGACGAAGAAAGTTTAGTTAAGGGAATGTGGGTAAAACTCAAAGAAGTACCCTTTAAGGTTCGTTTCTTGACCCTAAGATGCACCTTACGGGCAGGGTCGCCTGTTTAAGGTAGTCGCCAAGAACGGCGACATTGACTGGATTATTACCAATGATTCAGACTCGAGTTTCACAGTGAATGTCATTCAAGCGATGAATGCTGTTCGTTGGCGTATCGAGCAGGTGAACCGCGATGTGAAGCAGTTATTAGGTAGTGAAAAGTGTCAATGTCGGAAGCAACGGAGTCAACGGAATCATATTGCTTTAGTGTTCCAAGCGTGGGTGTCTTTGGTTGTGTATGCTCGAGAGTTTGGTATTAGTGTGTATCAAGCTAAGGATCGATTGTGGGGTGATTATTTGCGTGGTGAGCTTGTTTGTCCGACTGTACGGGCTTTTGGTTACACCTGACACCCAAGCGAAAGTTCTGATGGTTTCTTGGACATTTTTCTAGCTTAGACCTCGAGCCAGTATTCTACAATCTGATATTTCGCTCTTTACATAGCGCCTCTTAAACGGTATGCTTGCGCGTTCAAACTCGAGCGCCTAAAAGACTCATTTTACAGCCTAATCCCAACCACGCCCATAACCTATTTTTCTCGAGTGACTTTTGTTTTTTTGAATCCTCGAGGAAATCTATGAATGATAAAATTGTTGTCCACGGCGCACGCGAACATAATCTTAAAAATGTGACGGTCTCCATTCCTCGAGACCAATTTGTGGTAATTACTGGCGTTTCTGGTTCGGGCAAGTCCACTTTGGCGTTTGATACAATTTACGCCGAAGGACAGCGCCGTTATGTCGAAAGCCTAAGTGCCTATGCGCGGCAGTTTCTTGGGCTGATGGAAAAACCCGATGTGGATAGCATTGAAGGGCTGAGCCCAGCCATCAGCATTGACCAAAAAACCACCAGCCACAACCCGCGCAGTACAGTCGGGACTGTTACAGAAATCCATGATTATCTACGGTTACTCTACGCTCGAGCCGGAACACCGTACAGCACTTTGACAGGTCGGGTAGTCTCTAAACAAAGCCCTTCTGAAATCACCGAGCGGGTCTTAGCCATGCCCGAAGGTACAAAAGCCATGATTCTTGCGCCAATCATTCGTGGGCGAAAAGGCGAGTACCGCAAGGTTTTTACCGACTTAAAACGCGAGGGTTTTGCTCGGGTTCGGGTGGATGGCATTATTTATGAACTCGACGAAGCCGAGAAACTTAAACTCGAGAAGTACGAGAAGCACGATATTGATTTAATTGTGGACCGTTTGGTGCTGCGGGCTTCTGACCGTGCCAGAATTTCTGAAAGCATCGAATTAGCGCTGCGAAAAGGCGAAGGGCTGGTACGGATTTTCTTGCCCGATTTAGGGCGCGATGATTTGTTTTCCGAGAAATTCGCTTGCCCAGAAGGTGGCAGTGTTCTCGAGGACATGGAACCACGTTACTTTAGTTTTAACAATCCATATGGTGCGTGTCCAACTTGTACTGGCTTAGGCATTAAATACGAATTCGATGCTGACCGTGTAATCGAAGATGACCGCCTTAGCATTGCCGAAGGCTGCATTGCCCCGTGGAAAGCTCGAGAAGGCGAAACTATTTATTATTGGGAACGCCTAAAAGCTCTTTCTGCTCACCTCGAGTTTGACCTTAAAACACCGTGGAAGGATTTGTCCATTGCGGTTAAAAAAGCAGTTTTGTACGGTGTAAAAGACCCATTTGAAATCAGCTACAAACGTGGCGGCAAAGAAACCTTTAAGTTCAAAGCCGAATACGAAGGAGTGATTCCCAACCTAGACCGACGCTATAAAGACACCGATTCAGAATATATGCGCGAGAAATTATCTGAACTGATGATTGAACGCCCTTGTCCAGCTTGCGCTGGCTCGAGGTACAAACCAGAGGTTCTGGCGGTGCGAATTGCGGGCATGAGCATTGCCGAGGCTGGGCGACTTGGGGTGCTGGAAGCCAAACGGTTCTTTGAGGCACTGCAAAACGGCGAGGCGCTTGGAGTGGCGGTTGAACTGCGTCAACGCCACGGCATTCATCTCGATTCTTTAGCTGAGGCTCGAGTCGAAGAAGTAGCAGACTTGAACGGTTTTAATGCCCAGATTGCTGCGCCGATTCTGCGTGAAGTGCTGTCCAGACTTGCCTTTCTCGAGAATGTCGGACTCGAGTACCTCAGTCTGAACCGCAGTGCCAACAGTTTATCTGGCGGTGAAGCCCAACGGATTCGCCTTGCGACCCAAGTTGGCAGTGGCTTAACGGGCGTACTGTACGTGCTGGACGAACCCAGCATTGGCTTGCACCCCAAGGACAACGAGCGCTTACTTGGCACACTCAAACGCTTGCGCGACCTAGGCAATACGCTGCTGGTGGTTGAACACGACGAAGACACCATCCGCGAAGCCGATTGGGTACTGGATTTAGGACCCGGGGCTGGCGTTCACGGCGGGTTTATTGTTGCCGAAGGAACACCCGAAGACATTGCTGCCAGCGAGCCAAGTCTAACAGGACAGTATCTGCGCGGCGAACGCTTTGTGGCAATCCCCGAAACTCGGCGTAAAGGCAACGGCAAGTACCTGCGGGTGATTGGTGCAAACGAACACAATCTGCAAAATGTAGACCTCGAGATACCACTAGGTACTTTAACCTGCATTACCGGACCGAGCGGCAGTGGCAAAAGCACCCTGATTCACGACATTCTGCACGCGGTTTTAGCTCGAGAACTCAACCGAGCCAAGACCAACCCCGGTAAACACAAACGCATAGATGGACTCGAGCATCTGGATAAAGTCATCGAGATTGACCAAAGCCCGATTGGACGCACCCCACGCAGTAACCCAGCCACGTACACAGGGGTTTTTACCGACATCCGCGACCTTTTTACCCGCACCCCAGAAGCCCGTAAACGCGGCTATGGACCGGGGCGCTTTAGTTTTAATGTCAAAGGCGGACGTTGCGAGGCTTGCGGTGGCGACGGCGTGGTCAAAATCGAAATGAACTTTTTGCCCGATATTTATGTACCGTGCGAAGTCTGCAAAAGTGCGCGGTACAACAAAGAAACTTTGGAAGTCAAATACAAAGGCAAGTCCATTTCTGATGTGCTGAACATGACGACCGAAGAAGGACTCGAGTTTTTTGAGAACATCCCACCGATTTATCGCAAACTGCAATTGCTGGTGGATGTCGGCTTAACTTACGTCAAACTTGGGCAGCCCAGCACCACGTTATCTGGCGGCGAGGCGCAACGGATTAAACTGGCTTCAGAACTGGCAAAACGCGCCACCGGTAAAACCATTTATATCCTCGATGAACCCACCACCGGACTGCACTTTGAAGATGTTCGCAAGCTGCTCGAGGTACTGCACCGCTTGGTCGAGGCTGGAAACACGCTGGTCGTAATTGAACACAATTTAGATGTGATTAAAACCGCCGATTGGGTCGTGGATTTAGGACCAGAAGGCGGCGACCGAGGCGGGGAAATTGTGGTGGTCGGCACGCCCGAAGAGGTGGCAAAGCACCCAACCAGTCACACCTCAAGGTACGTTAAAGCGATTCTCGAGAGTGGTGTGAAAATCGCGCCTAAGCCCAAAGCGAAAAGTAAGAAAAAAGTGGCTGTGGCGGCTGATTAGGGCAGATATTTTGAAAATACACTTGAGTTCATATTATACCAAATTGGGTTAATCAGTCGCGTATTTTGACTGATTAACCGACTAGAAGGAGTAACAACAAAACCGAATTAACGCAAGAACGACAGTTTGACCG
>JAYWGM010000046.1:0-25070 GCA_043778225.1 Deinococcales bacterium
TCCCGACTAAAAGGAGTATCAACAAATACCGTCTTTGACAGGTACGAAGCAATCCGCGTTTTTTGCGGATTGCATAGTATCTAAATAAAGACGGTATAAAATGGCGACCATGCCCTAAGCACGAACAGCCTAATAGGTGCTGTCTTGTGAGCAAGAAGGTGCGTGTATATGGTCAAGAGAGGGTTATTCAGTTTGTTCTGTTCTAAACCCTCTCTTTTCGAGGGGGTCAGCGCTCCGCGCTGGGGGGAGTTCGTGACAGCAAATCATCATCTTCACTTACCTTCGGGTTGCCTTTGCCTAAATTTACTCGAGGCGCAAAAACCGCTTCTTGAGGCATTGCTGCACATCGGTCTGCGCCAAAACCCCAAGCGTGGATTTTTACTCATCAGCCGCATTCTCGGTAAGCATTTGCCTGTGCAGCCACGACAAATGCTCGAGTCGTACCGACTATTGGCAAGCCAACTCTCCAACGCCACCACGACTTTTATTGGTATGGCAGAAACCGCCACCGCCCTTGGACAAGGCGTTTTTGAAGCCTATGCCGAGCGCCAGCCAAGCGACGTAAGGTACATCAGCACAACCCGCTATCCTTTGGATTTTCCAACCCTGACTTTTGAGGAAACCCATTCACACGCGCCAAGTCATTACCTTCATTTGACCCCAGAAAACAAAGCGTTTTTCTTAAAGACCACCCGCTTGGTTTTGGTGGACGATGAAATTTCGACTGGTCAGACTTTACTGCGCTTGGCTCGAGTCTTTAGCCAGTTTGCACCCAAACTCGAGCAGATTGACTTGGTTTCTTTAACCGATTTCTTGGGGACACAACGCCAAGCTGTCTTGGCACAGTTTCCAGTCCCGACCCATTCGGTGGCACTTCTTAAAGCTGGACTCGAGTTTGTGCCAGACCCAAAATGGCGTGTCTGTCTGCCCTCGAGTCAGCCTCCGTTGCCCCACACCGCGCCGCATGGTTTGGCTCGAGTTGGCTGTGCGCCGCAAGGGTTTGTTTTGCCACACATCAACGCCCTTGCCAACAAAATCGCGGCTCGAGAAAAAGCAGTTCAGGTCTTAGGCACAGGCGAATTTCAATTTGAACCTTTTTTATTGGCATTGGCGCTTGAGCAACTGGGCATAGAAGTCTATTTTCGTGCCACAACCCGCTCACCCATTCTCGAGCATGGCGTGATTCAGCAACGGCTCGAGTTTCTGGATAATTATGAACAAGGGCTGACAAATTATTTGTATAACCATTTGATGCTGGCGCATATGCCGACCATTGTCTGCACAGAGACACCAAATTTCGGTTTCTTGCCGCCTGAAATTGGCATGGTCTATTATTGCGATTTTACAAAACTCCCCTTAAAACTGGTTGAGGCATGAAACGCTTTGTCTTTAGCGACTTAGACAACACCATCGTGCGTCATTTATCTCGAGTCGGTCAAGAAACCTTTGAAGTCGTTGGCACAGACGAAACTGGGCAAGCCAACACGGTCATGACCACCAGCGATCTCGAGTTTTACCAAGAAATCAGCCGTTTTGGCAGGCTGATTCCAACTACAGGTCGGTCTATGGCAGCCTATGGGCGGCTTTTTGGCTTACAATTTGAATCTTGGGTGATCCTCAATCATGGCGCAACGATTTTGACCCCAGACTCGAGCGTGGATACGGTTTGGCTCGAGCGCACCACAAAAATCATGTCCGGTTTAACGACCGATTTACGGCGGCTTTATCAACATTTGCAGCCCCTCAGTCACCTGTTACTCGAGGATTGCCAATACAGCAACACGATTAAACTGCATTTGGAACACAATTTGCCTTTGTATATTTCGGTTCGGGCTTCACGCACCATGCCCCAAGCCCACCTCGAGATGCTGCGCCAAAAAATTCTTGAGGTGCTTGGACTCGAGCCAGACTTTGAGTTGCTGCACACAGGTCGGATTACTTCGGTGATTCCGTGCTTACTTAACAAAAAAGATGCGGTTCTCGAGGTCATGGCGCGTCTTGGACCAACCGAGACCCTAGGCGTTGGGGATGCCTTAACAGATTTACCATTTATGCGGCTTTGCGATTTTCAACGCGCCCCCGAAAACTCGGAAATTCAAAGCGCTCAGTGGCGCATATGAGTGGTTTCTCGGGTTCGTATGACCCAAACGATGTGCAGTTTTTACTGCAACCGCAGGTGATGCAAACCGTGAGCATTAGCGAAAAAGAACGTTTAATTGCCTCTGGACAGCATTATGGGACATTGCTTGGCAGCGAAAATCCACCGAGTCAACTGTACCAAGATTTATTTTGGGCAACCCTCAAGCGCAATAAAGCCCAAGTTGCCAAAGACGTGCTGGCGCTGGCGCTGTATTTACAAAACCAGCAAAAAACCGTGCTGGTTTCCTTGGCTCGAGGCGGCACACCCATCGGGATTTTATTAAAACGCACCTTGGCGTTGCTGGGCGTTAAAAGCACCCATTACTCGGTTTCGATTATCCGCGACCACGGAATTGATTTTGCAGCGCTCGAGTTTATCCTAAAGCGCCACCCCGACTTTAGCCTTGCTTTTATTGATGGTTGGACAGGCAAAGGTGTGATTGCCCGTGAACTCGAGCAGAGCCTTGGAGTTTTTAATGCCACCCACAACTGCCAAATCTCGAGCCATTTGCACGTTCTGTCAGACCCAAGTGGCTTTGCCGCTACGGCTGCCACGCGGCTTGATTATCTTTTGCCCAACGCGATGCTCAATGCCACCATTTCGGGCTTGGTGTCGCGCAGTTTTTTAAGTCCACACGGCTTTCATGGGGTGATGGAACTTTCAGAGTTAGCCCAGTTTGATGTCTCCAAGCCGTACCTCGAAAATATCATGTCTACCATCGCAAGTCTCGAGCAACCAACCCAAGTGATTCATGCTGATTTGGCGCAGCAAAAAGAAAGTACGGCGCTGCTTTTAGGTATCGCGGCGCAGCACAATGTTGGTCTTGGTTTGGTCAAGCCCGGCGTTGGCGAAGCAACCCGAGTGCTGTTGCGCCGTCAGCCGAAACTTTTACTGCTCAAAGCTCGTATTCCTGATACGCTACACCTCGAGAACTTAGCGACTCATCTTTGTCCGATTATCGAAATGGATATACCGTATGCCGCCATCGCCGTGATTCAAAAAGGAGAAACACCATGAGTTTTTGGAATCAATTAAAAGAACAAGCTGGTTCGTTGGCAAAAAACCTGACCACCGAAGTTGCCAAATTCAAAAACAATGATTTTGCGTCTGCGTCAATGGCGGTCTGTGCCTTGATTGCTGCTGCCGACGGGAGCATTGACCCAAGCGAAAAACAAAAAACCACAGCTTTAATCATGAGTAATTCGGTGCTGAGTATTTTTACGCCATCGGACTTAAAAGTCAAATTCGATTTTTTTTGCGATAAACTCAATGCCGATTTTGATTTTGGCAAAGTCGAAGTGATTCAAGCCATCGCTAAACTTAAATCCAAGCCCGACCAAGCCAGAGCGATTATTCAAATTGGGATTATCATTGGTTCAGCTGACGGTAACTTTGACGTGTCCGAGAAAAAAGCCTTAAAAGAGGCTTGCTTAGCGGTTGGTATCAGCCCAACCGAGTACGACCTATAAGCCTATGCTGCTCAAAACCGTACATCCGTTAGAACTTGGTGCGAGTTTGTATGTTCCCGCGACTCGAGCCGATTTGCTGGCAATCGGCTTGGGAAAGCAAATCCCGAATCTTCGCAGTCTGATTTATTGCTGCGAAGATTCGATAGAAGAAAATGACCTACCATTGGCAATCAGCAATTTGAGAGCGGTCTTGCCATTTTTGGATCATCCAATGCTGCGTTTTGCTCGTCCACGCAACCCGCACAACCTCGAGACGATGCTGGAAATGCCGTCTATCGAAAAGCTGCATGGTTTTGTGCTGCCAAAAGTGACCGCTAATAACCTCGCTGATTACTTAAAAGTGATTCGCCACTCGAGCCGTGGCTTTACCTTTCAGTACATGGTTACGGTCGAGACCAAAGAAACTTTTTCGGTGCAGCAAATGGAGCATTTGCGCGATTTATTGCTGGCTTCAGAATTGCCGGTGCTTTCAATCCGAATTGGCGGCAACGACCTGCTTAATTTACTGGCGCTGCGGCGGCAACGCGGATTGGTGGCTTATAAAACACCCTTGGGTTTGGTGATTCAGCAATTGGTTGGGGTTTTTAAGCCGTATGGTTTTAGCGTGGCTGCACCGGTTTATGACTTTACCGACGACCCCCAAACCTTGATTTCCGAAGCCTTACTCGATGTGCAGCATGGTTTGGTTGGTAAAACCGCGATTCATCCGCGCCAGATTGCTTTAATCCAAGCCGCCTATCAAGTTCGAGCCGAAGATGTGATGGCTGCTACAGCAATCCTTGCGCCAAACGCCCCAGCCGTTTTTCGGATTGGCGACCAGATGTGCGAACCCGCTACCCACCATCAGTGGGCAAAAAGCATTTTGCGTCAAGCCCAGATTTATGGTGAATTGCCAGCCCGTCTCGAGGAACAGTATGCCTGAATTGATAAGCCCAGCCATGAAAGTTGTCGAAACAAAAGTGATTGGTGGCACAACCATCGAAATCATCGAATACACCGAATTGCGCGGCGCGGGTTCGCCAGCCGAGATTTACTACCGCGAAAAACTTGGGATTCGCTTAAAAACCATTTGCATCACCCTCAAAAACAGTTCTTTTACTTCCGAGCCGGGAGCGCTGCATTACCTGCGAGGCAAAGTCGAAATGAAATCCGAAGGTGGCGGCGGGGTTGGTGGCTTTTTGAACCGTGCAATTCAGAGCATGGCAACTGGCGAAACGATGTACAAGACCGAATACAAAGGCACGGGTTTAATTTATCTCGAGCCAACCTATAACCATTACATGATGCTCGAGATAGACAACGACGAGATTGTGACCGATAAGGGCGCATTTGTGGCGGCGGCTGGCAATTTTTCGTATCTGGTCAAAAAACCCGATTCGGTGGTTTCGGGTTTACTGGGTGGTGAAGGTATTTTTCAGCCGATGGTGCGTGGCAGTGGAATTGTTATTTTGCAGACCCCAGTCCCACAAGCCGAATTGCAAACCGTGGTTCTCGAGAACGACCAATTGGTGGTGGATGGTAATTTTGCAGTGGCGCGGACTGGGCAAATCAGTATGTCGGTGCAAAAATCCCAGAAGTCTTTGTTGGGTTCAGCCCGTGGTGGCGATGGCATGGTCACGGTTTTTAAGGGCAGTGGTGTGGTTTGGTTAGCCCCGACGGCAAGATTGTACCAACCGAGTATACTGTCACTCTAAAAGGAGGTTTGTATGCAGTTACAACGCGGTCAACGAAGCAAACTGGCAGATTTAGGCTTGGCTCAGCAGTTTTTGGTGGCACTCGAGGTTGCGGGTGGCGGTCTGAGTTTTGACACCGCTTGTTTTGGCTTGGATGCCCAAGAGCGCTTATCCAACGATGCCTATATGATTTTTTATAATCAAGTTGCTTCGCCCGACCATGCGATTATTTACAGCCAAACTCGAGAACACCTCTACACCATTAACTTGGCGGTTTTAAGCAGCAGCATTCAAAAATTGGTATTTACGATCACCGCCCCAGAACCTCACAGCCTAACCATTGTCAGCCAAGGCAGCATTGTGATTCGCCACTTGCATGGCGCAGAGGTGGCTCGTTATGCCTTTACGGGTAAGGATTTTACAGCCGAAAAAGCCGTCATGGGACTCGAGATGTACTTAAAAGACGGCGTATGGCGTTTACACGCTTGTGGGCAGGGCTTCGCGGGTGGTTTAGATGCCCTTGTGACCCATTTTGGTGGCGAAGTGGCTGCTCCCGCCCCGACTCCCGTACCCGTCAATGTTCCACCGCCCATCCAAGTGCCAGTAGCTGTACCGCCGCCGCCACCGCCTTCACCACCCAAGCCCAATGTTTTGCTGACCAAAGTGACGCTCGAGAAACGCGGTGAGGTGGCTAAAATTTCACTGCGTAAAGAAGGCTCGAATGCGATTCATATTAACCTCAATTGGAATCAGCAAGCCAAACGCGGTTTTTTAGGCATGACCACGCCGGCTGCCGACCTCGATTTGGGCTGTATGTTTGAAATGCTCGACGGCAACAAAGGCGTGTTGCAAGCGCTGGGCGATAAAATGGGGCGCAAGGGCGAATATCCATTTATTTATGTCGATAAGGACGACCGTAGTGGCGCTTCGGCAAACGGCGAGAACCTCTTTATCGAACGCCCAGATTTAATCAAACGGGTGATGGTGTTTGCCTATATTTATGAAGGCGCAAAAGCTGGTTTTCAGGGCGTGGAAGGTCGGATGAGCATGACCGACCCAGCTGGCAACGAAATAAAACTAGCCCTCAATAACCCAGATGCGCGTTTGACTTTTTGCTGTGTGGCATTGGTACAACAAGTCGGTGGCGAAGTTTCGATTCGCAAGGATGAAAACTATTTTCAACACCACGGACAAGCCGATGAGCATTATGGCTTTGGCTTCAAATGGAGCGCTGGCAGCAAAGATTAAGAAAAGGTCTCTTGACTTTGAAGATATACCCGACAGGCATGGTCGCCTGTCACTACTGTAGGCGAACCCCCATGTTCGCCCTGTGACAAACCATGATTTTATGACTTTATTAACACGTTCTAAGCCCTCTCGAGCAAGACCTATTTAGGGAGTTACCATGGCAATTACACTCAGCAAAGGCGGCAATATCTCGCTCTCCAAAACCGATCCAACCCTGACCAAACTGATTATTGGCTTAGGCTGGGACACTCGAGCCACCGATGGACAAGATTTTGATTTGGATGCCAGTGCATTTTTAACCAACGCCAGTGGCAAGACTCGCGGCGACAACGACTTTATTTTTTATAATAACCTGACCACCCCAGATGGCGTGACCCACACCGGCGATAACCGCACTGGGGCTGGCGACGGCGACGACGAACAAATTAAAATTGACCTGACCAAACTGCCTGCCGATGTGGCTTCGGTTTTTATTACGGTCACAATTCACGATGGAGAAACGCGCCGTCAGAACTTTGGGCAAGTCCGCAACGCTTTTGCTCGAGTCGTCAATGAAGCCACCAATGCCGAAGTTGCCCGCTACGATTTGGGCGAGGATTTCTCGACCGAAACCGCCGTTATTTTCTGTGAAGTCTACCGCAATGCCGCCGAATGGAAATTCCGAGCCGTCGGGCAGGGCTTCGCGGGTGGCTTAAACGCGCTGGTGCGTCATTATGGCTTAAATGCGGGTTAAAGTGAGCTTTGAGTCTCGAGACTCAAGAAATAAATAAGGTAAATCTCTCAAAGGTTGGCATACATATGATGGTACGTGAATTTGGTTTTTCGATTGGTTTAACAGTAATCTGTTTGGTTTTGGCAACCGTTTATGGATTTAATGCAGGTGGTGCAGCCACGGCGTTTTCGTATTTTACGATTGCGGTTATTTTGGGCGTGATGGAACTTTCGTTATCATTTGATAACGCTGTGGTCAACGCTTCGGTGCTTAAAAACATGAGTCCTGTTTGGCAACAGCGCTTTCTAACTTGGGGCATTCTGATTGCGGTTTTTGGAATGCGTTTTGTCTTCCCAATTGTGATTGTGGCGGTGGTGGCTAACCTTGGCTTTCTCGAGGTACTGAACATGGCATTTACCGATTCAGCCCGCTATGCTAAAGAACTGACCTCTGCCGAAGTGCCAATCAGTGCTTTTGGTGGAACATTCTTAATGCTGGTATTTTTGAAATACCTGATGGACCCCGAGAAAGACACCCACTGGATTGTTGGACTCGAGAAACGCCTCGCCAGCATCGGGCGGCTTGATACGATTCAAGTCTTTATCACGGGTGTCTTGTTGCTGCTTTGCGTGCAGTTTTTAGTGCCGGGCGAAGAACGCTTGTCTGCCTTAACGTCGGGCATGGTCGGCATTTTGGTTTATGTTTTTGTGGATGCACTCGGTGGGCTTTTTGATTCGGATAACATGGCAGCCAACGCTGGCAAAGCTGGTCTGGCGAGCTTTATTTATCTCGAGGTGCTGGATGCTTCGTTTTCCTTGGATGGGGTGATTGGGGCATTTGCAATTACTAGAGATGTGGTTGTGATTGCGGCTGGTTTGTGTATTGGCGCGGCTTTTGTGCGTTCGATTACACTCTTGTTGGTCAAAAGCGATACCCTAAAAGCCTATCGTTACCTCGAGCATGGGGCGCACTACGGCATTGGTGCGTTAGCTACAATCATGCTTTTATCCATGAGTCACGATATTCATATTCCCGAACTAATCACTGGTTTAATTGGTGTGGCATTTATTGTCGTCTCGATTTATTCTTCGATGCAGTACAACAAGCGTAACCCTGAAGCCCTAAAAAACGATTAGGAAATCCATGCAGCAACTCAACCGTGGGCAACGCCTAAAACTCAGCCAAGTTGGACTTGGACAGCAATTGACTGTTCAAGTCGCGGTCAACGGTGCGGCAATCACCCCAACTGTGATTGCCGCCATCACCGATGCTAACCAACGTATCGAAAGCGCCCAGCAAATTGTCAGTCAAAAACAGAGCCATGCCGCGATTCAGGTCAGTTCGCAAACCAGCAGTGTCACCACGTATTTACTTGACCTCGAGAAGCTCAATCCTGACCAGCAAATCGTGCTTTTTTTATCGTTCCCAACACGCCATAATAAATTATTCTCGGGAATTTTAGTCACCATTGGAAACACCCTCGAGTTTACGCTGCCCCACGCTGAGTATGCACAAGAGCAAAGCCTGATTCTTGGGGTTTTTTACCACAAAGAAAACGAACATCGGTTTCATGCTTACGGCAATGGTTATTTTGACAGCACCGAAGGTTTGACCACCCATTTTAAGTTTGATATTCGCAGTTTGCTCGAGCCAAAAGCCGTTGTAAACTCGAGTCTACCAAGCCCAAGTCTAGCCCAGCACCAGTTGCCAATTCGGTTGCCGAGCGCATGGGCGGGACGGCAGCACGTAACTGTTCCTAGCGGATTAGTACCATCCATTCAGTTTATCGAAGTGACCCAAACCGATGGTCAAAAATCAAGCGGCAGTGGCTTTGCCATTGGTCCGGGCGGCTACCTTATCACTTGTCATCATGTGATTGAAGATGCAAGCAGCATCAGCATTATTACCGAACAAAGCACCGAGTCTCGAGCAGCAATGGTGGTTGCGACCGATGAACACCACGATTTAGCGCTGCTGTATGTCACCGATAACCAAGGTTTTAGCGATTGGTTATTGCTGGATTTAGACCGCGAACCACAACTTGGCGACGAACTTGGCTTACTTGCCTATCCGCTTGGCACAACTTTTGGGCGCAATGTGACCTACTCCAAAGGGATTATTAACGGCATTCGCCAACAAGATGGCACACCTTTTTTGCAAATAGATACAGGCGCAGCCCCCGGCTCGAGTGGTGGAGCGATTTTCTCGAGCCAAATGGGAAAAGTGGTTGGCGTACTGCATGGCGGTTTACCGCTTGGACACGGCATGATTATCAACTTGGGTGTGGATATTCGTAACCTCAAGCAGCTCGGTTGGGTCAAATAGTGTTTAGCAGTTAGACCGAAAATTATTTTAATCGGGCTATGCGGCACACACTTCACCTTGGTGTCAAAGCATCAACAGATTATTCAACGATTCGCTGATGGTTGGATGGGCAAAAATCATTTCGCGGATGGTGCTGGCAGTCACATTGCCCAGCATTGCCATTTGTAGCACACTCATGACCTCGCCGCCTTCAACCCCAAGAATAGCTGCGCCTAGAATCAAATCGGTTTTGGCATCCACCACGACTTTCATCAAGCCAAAAGTTTCATCGGTTTCGATGGCTCGAGCCACACTGGTCATGGGTAATTTGTAAACTTTTACCTCGAGACCTTGTTCTTCGGCTTGGGTTTGGGTCATTCCAACCCGTGCAAGTTGTGGGTCGGTAAAAACCGTGTATGGTATGACTCGAGTTTTATAACTTCGTTTTGTGTTGTGCAGCAAAGCATCTCGGACAATTCGGTAATCGTCGTAGGCAATATGGGTGAATGCCGCGCCACCTTTGACATCACCAAGGGCATACGTATTTGGTACATTCGTCTGGAGGTTATCGTCCACAACGACATAGCCTTTGGTATCAGTGGTGATTCCAGCCAGCATTAAGTTGAGCCTTTCGGTGTTCGGCACGCGACCAGTGGCAAGCAGCAAATGCGAGCCAGTAAATAAGCCAGACGCTAGCTCGAGTTGAATTTCTTGATTTGCAAGGCGTGAAACACTTTGAATCTGAACACCCAAGCGTAAGTCTATGCCACTGTCGATTAAAAGTTGCTGCATTGCTTGGGCAACATCGGGGTCTTCGTGCGGTAAAATTCGTGTGGCTTGCTCGAGTATCGTCACTCGAGCACCAAAGCGTGCAAACATCTGTCCAAACTCGAGCGCAATATAGCCCGCACCAATAATCATCAGGTGTTCTGGGATTTTGTCTAGCTCGAGTAGCGATGTCGAGTCGAGGGCGTGAACATCGGCTAAGCCAGTTATTTTGGGTTGGGCTGGGCGTGTCCCAGTATTGATAAAAATATGTTGTGCTTCTAGGCTTTGGGTGCTGCCGTCCAAAAAACGAAGCTCGAGTTGCTTGGCGCTGGTAAAACTGGCTGTTGCGTAGATCAGTTCGAGGTTCTGGGTTTCTTCGAGACTGGTTTGGGTACTGTCACGAAAGGCATGAACAACTTTATTTTTGTGTTGCTGTACCTGCTCGAGATTGATGCGTCCTGCACTGGTCTGCACACCGAAATCGGCGGCTCGAGCCACCAAATGCGCCACCCTAGCACTGGCAATCATGGTTTTGGTAGGCGTACAACCGTCGTTAATGCACGTACCACCAACGGCTCGCTGTTCGATTAGGGCAACGCGCCAGCCTGCTTTGGCGAGGGCTTTGGCAAGGGGGCTGCCAGCCTGTCCAGCCCCAATAATTATTGCGTCAAATTTTTTCATACTTTTCCTTTTGGGCGTAATAACTCGAGCAATCCCGAGACAATGCCAACACCAGCCAAGGCTAACCATAGAACAAACGGCGTAAACAGCGCGGTCACGGCGGCACTAGCAAAAATAATCAGTTGTAACCAGCGCCAAAATTTGGTGGGAAAGGGTGTTCCGTTGTCGCTGCTCGAGCTTGGCAGTGGTTTCCAATAACCGATAATTGCCAGTATCAACAGCAGCAATGCCATCAGTACCGAAAGTGTTGGGAAAAATATCGAAACTGTAAAAGAGAACCACACCAAACTAAGTGCGGGTACAATAAAACTCCAAAATGGGGCGCGGCGCAGTAACAAAACCAGCAGACTCGAGATGCTTAAAAAACCAAGCTCCTGACCTGTAAAAAAAGCTGCGAGGGTTGGCGCAAGGGCGACCAAAAACACATCCCCGATTTTTAAGTCACGCCCAGTGCAGCCCGAACCGGCTCGAGCCAGCATCATCAGTGTTCCAGTGGCGCAGAGTGCCGAAAATGCCCAAGCTCGAGCCTCGGTGTTTAAGCCAAGCAGTAGCAGCACGCCAGCGCTCGCAATGGCGGCAGTCAGAGGCTTATCGGGGTCAAGTTCGCGCCCAAGCGCCCATGTCAAGAAAACCCAAGCAGCACTAGAAATAATTAGCGACACCGAAGCACCTAAGAAACCCATCAGTACCCCAGCCGCAATGGTGATTAGAAGCGCGTACCAATTTGAGCCATAGCGCAAATCTATGGCTCGGTCTAAACTGGTAAAACGTTGTAAAAAATTCATGATGGTACATCCTTTTTTGGTGTTAGCTCCTCGAGTTTTGCTTTCGCCACAGAATTCTCAGGGGCAATTTTGATTTCTGGACTCGAGCCAATTTTTAGGGCTTCGGAGTCGCCACGGCTCAGGGCTTCGAGATCGCCACGGCTCAGGGCTTGGGCTACCAACAACTGCATTCTGGTCAGGGATTGCCGCGCAAATCGTTTTTGTAAACGCCGTCCAAATAACCAAAATCCAACCCGATAAAAAACGTTTTCTATCAAACCAGTTTTTGAGAAGGCATCAATCCGAAATTGGACTGTGCCAGTTTGCAGATTTTTAGCAATCAAAAATTCGATTTGTCCACGTTCAAAATGCCCTTCTAAGGTTGCATAGCGGTAGCCCCAAAGGCGCTCTTGACCATTGCCGACCTGTCGCAATTCGTTGGTCACACCACAGACTTTAACCCCGAAAAAAAACTGTAAACCTAAAAAATTTGCCCTCAGCAGCATCACCCGTTGCTCGAGTGGTTGGTCGGGCAAAAAAATGCCAGTAATCAAATCTGGTGGTGGAAAACGGTATTCGCGCAGCACCGCTTGGGCAGCCTTAAACGAACCATTCGAGCATGGTTCGCCAGTCGCTTCTGGTGGCAAATCGGCTTCATACTGGTCTAAATTCCAGCCATTAGCGGTGGTAAAATCCTCACGGCGTTCTAAGTCAAGGTTGAGTTTAAGATTTGCCAGACGTTCTAATCGGGCTTTGTACAGTTCAAAGTTGGTCATGCTTGTTCCTGTTCGCTGACCACAATCTGACCAATCATCTGACCATGCCCAAGTTCAACCACCCGCTCGAGAAAAGTACGCCACGTGGTGGTTTGTAAGCCTTTGGCAAGCCCAAGTTTATCGTAAGTTAAATCCACAATTTGGTCTCGAGAACGCGCCCATGAGGTAATCCCAAAACGCAGAATTCCAGAACGGGTTGTGGTCGCAGCAAAACGAATTTTTCCAGCTTCAGGATGCCCTTGGAGCGTCACAAAACTAAAAGCGGTCTCGGTGACTTCAATCACCCGAACTTTACCATTCCAAGGACCAAAAATCGTGATTTCAAATTCGTCACCTAACCTTAAAACCCAACTCGAGCCTCGAGATTTTTCAAAAGCAGCCAGTTCTTCGGGGCTAAGTTGCTCGAGATGAGAAAAAACTTGGCGCATCAGTTCGGACGGCGACAGTTGAGTTCTAAAAACCACTTCGTAAGACCTCCCAAGTAATTTGCCAAAACCGTCTCCCTCAAGCTGAAGCTGGTCATCTATCAAGTGGCTTGGAATTTCAGGCGAGGCTGGTAAAGGTTTTCGGCGCGGACGGGCTGGGTTAAATACTTGTTTTATGATGCCACGAAAACGCGCCAGCCAACCTTCTCGAGCCGTTCTGGGGGTGGTGTTCTGGCGCATGACATTCAGTCTAGCCAAGCCATTCAGGCAAGGCTGAGCTTAGGCTGAACACAACCTGAACTTTATTCGACTGCTCTGAGCAATGCCAGATGCACCACGCTCTGAACAGCTGCCACCAAAGCAATCAGTGGCGGGGCAGGAACTTGGGCGGTGCTAAACACAAAGCTGGTATCGCCATCGTGTGGCGTGTGCGAAGGGCGTGTGCCTCGAGCCAAACCCATCTGAGCAGCCTGTGCCAGAACACTGCACTCGAGCTTGGTCAAGCTCGCATTTGTACCAATGGCAATTAAAGTCGTGTTGGTGTGTTGTAAAAATTTATTTTGCCCAAGCGCTAAAATCTCGAGCCGTTCTGGGTCGGTCAGGCGTGTGCCATCGGGTTTGCGTGTGCCAGCCACAACCATGCCACTCGAGTCCACAATATCGCCCGTTGGGTTAGCAACCACCAGCGCGGTAACGTAACTCAAGCCAACGGTTAAAAGCGCACTGCCAATACCACCCGCTTGGGCATGAGCAAAACCCAGCAGTTTACCCGTCATTGCTCCAGCGCCAACCCCGATTTGTCCATTTTGCACAGGGTCACTCGAGGCAGTTTGGCAAGCCGTTAAGCCATTTTCGGCACTTGGGCGGATACTTGAATCGCCGACCGCCAAATCAAAAATGACCGCACTCGGCACAATCGGCACACGCCCACCGGGGGTTAGCACACCTTCGCCATGTTGCTCGAGAAACTGCATCACCCCAGTTGCGGCGGCTAAACCATAAGCACTACCGCCGGTCAGCAGTAAACCATGAACTTTTTCGACCGCTTTATCTGGCGCTAAAAGCGGTGTTTCTCGAGTTCCGGGCGCACCGCCACGCACTTCGGCGCTCATCACCACCCCGCCAGACGGAAATAAGACCACGGTGCAACCGGTTCGCGCCGTCGGGTCTGTCCAATGCCCGACCCGAACTCCAGCCAGTGCCGTCAAAGATTGATTCATGCTGCTATTCTAAACAAGTGCTGCTGTCTGTGGATTGGGATTTTTTTTCTGGGTGTCTCGAGCATACTTTTGATGCGCCAATTTGGGGGACTCGAGACACCGATTTCGACCGCATAGAAGCATGGCAACTCCGCGCCGCAAAACGCAATGGCAATTTAAGTACCGATTTTCCGTTGCTCGAGGATTGGCACTGGCTGCTGCAATTTCAGGGGATTCCGACCTTGGCTACTGTCAGTCATGCCGATGCTTACGGCTTACTCGAGCAGCTTTCAAGTAAAAGTGTAACTAACCTAGATTCGCACCACGATTTATACAGTAAAAGCGGCGACCCGACTCGAGTTCGGGCTGGGAATTGGGCTGGGTTAGCCCTAGAGCATGGTTTAATCCAGTCTTATACTTGTGTTTACCCGCCTTGGCACGAGCATATTCGAGTGGCAGAAGGGTACGACCTTGAGCGCACACGGTCTGAACTTGGCTTGAGATTTTTAGAGACTCGGCTGGAGCGCACAGCCCTAGCCGACCTCGAGCTTGGTGGCATCAGCCATATTTTGTTGGTGCAGTCGCCAGCTTGGACCAACCCAGAACACGACCCGTTTTTCCTCGAGTTATGCGCTGGGCTGCGGGCAGATTTTCTTGAGGTGCCGCTAAGACGCTGACCCAAGCGCCTCGAGTTGCCGTACCCACGCATCAAAATGCAGGCACTTTTGACGCATAACAGCCAAGGTTATCTGCTCGGCAATGTCTAAACCGTGCAGCACTTTTTGGTATTGATGATAAAGAACCAAGAGCCGTTTAGAAGGCGCAGTTTGTAAACCACCATTGATGTGTTCTGGTGTTTCAAACTGTGAAACAATTTTCTCGAGTTCAGAAAGCCGAGACGACTGATTTTTAAGTGCCTTACAAACCTCTTGATCTAAAATACTTGGCGCACTAAACAACAACGCTTCAAATTCGTAGGCTTGAATGTAGGGAATAAATCGCCAATCAGCAATGAAATCTTTTAAGGCATTCTCGAGATGTTGCAACCTAGACTCGAGTTGCTGGGGCTGCGAATCAAAACCAGGAAACGATTTATGTAATCCAAACAAATCAAACATGGTCGAGACATACCCGTGATGCAACTCAAGACGAATACTCTTTTCGACCCGAACAAACGAGGTCACACCACCACTTTGCTGTTTTGAAGTGGGTACTTTAATCGCTTTAGCGAACACACCAAATTGTCTAAGGTGAGGTCTGAGAATACGCTTTACAAACTGTTCTTCACAGTCTCCCTCGGCAATAATCGTTAAATTCAAGGCTTACCACCCAAGACATTCTTGAGCCATAAATCACCAACACTGTAATCCTCGAGCCAGCCCTCGAGTTCGGTTGCATCCAAGCGTTTGACCAATGTTTCTTCGGAATCTTCCTCGCGTTCGACAACCAAAATTTGATGCGGCTCGAATTGATTCAAAAAATCGACGCTTTGGGTTGCCACAATAATTTGGCTTTCAAACGAAGCCTGACGAATTAAATCGGCAATGAGTTGCAATGCTGTTGGGTGCAAACCAAGTTCTGGTTCATCAATAATAATTAAGGGTGGAGGATTAAACAGCAGTAACACTGCTAATGCAATAAATCGCAATGACCCATCCGATAAATGGGCGGCTGAGAGCAATAAATCCTGCCCCAAATTGCGATACTCGAGCCGAATCTGATTTTCATTAAAGGGGTCTGGACGAAGAACAAAGCAATCAAAACGAGGAACAACACGACGAACAAGACTTTGAAAAAAGCTAAATTGCTTGGGTTGTTTTATAGAAAATAAGTAAATCCAAGCTGATAAATTTTCTCCCATACCCCGCAAATTTACATTGTCATTGATAAGCGATGGCTGTCTAATGGGAGACATAGGAGATGTGTCACAGAATTTATAAATTCCCAAATTCCCAAATAACTCTGAGATTTTTTTGCTATGCTCTACTAAAATGTTTACTGTTGCTGTATCTCTTACAGGTGAGTAAATTTCTTGTTTTTGATCGTCAAAATTAAAGAGGGTTAGTTTTTGTCCAGACTTTGACTCGGCGTTAGAAATTTGAGAAATCTCAACTTGACCACCAGAAATATAATCTATTTGGGTGGCGTGAGTTAGCTTCTTCTTATCTGCTAGTGTAATTTTGATTTTGATTTTTGAATTTAGCTTGACTCCTCCATAAAAAAGTGAATCATTACCGCCTAGACCATTAAAAAATTGTCTAAAAGATGAATGGTTTCGTTCAGACAAAAGGTATACCGAAAGTAGGATATTACTTTTGCCTGCGCCATTCGCTCCAATTAAAACGTTAATATCACGCAGTTCGATTTTGGCGTGCTTAATCCCTCGAAATCCTGTAATCTCGAGGGTATCTATCTTGATGCGCTCAGGCAGATTCTCGAGCGTTTTTGCTTGGATTGCAGGGCTGCTCATGGTTGTTATTGTAGTTGAATTTAATCTCAACACCAAACTGTTTAGGTCTCTCGAGTTTGGGTGCTGAGTGCGTTCAGGATAAACCCGCTATAAATCACCATATCTTGCAAAAAGTGAATTGACCATGCCCAAAATATGCCATGGGTCTCGAGAACGGATTTTGCCAGCAACCAGCCCAAAACCCCAGCCATGACTGCACCAATAATCCCGTTGGGCATCCCGCGCAGGTGCGGTGCGCCAAAGGCAATGGCAGAAAAAAGCATGATGTACTGTGGCTCGAGGCTGCCAAAAAGTGGCACAATCACACCGATTCGATAAATGATTTCTTCGCCAAAAGAATTGCTTAAAGAAAACAACACTATATAAGGCACAAACCCAATAAGCTGCTTGATATTTTTAGCCGATGTACGAAATTGCAAATAGATAAACGTCGCTGTCAAAAGCGTAATAAACAGCCCTAAGCTCGAGCCAAGGGTCAGCCAAGACTGACCATCGGCAATGCCAAACAGCGCCACTCCCGAAGCCGATAAACTTGGGTTGCCAAAACTCAAAAAAGTGTTGAAATTTGTCGGGCTTACCGCGTATATTATTGCCAACACCGCTATCGCAACAAGCATCAAGAGTGTTTGGTACTTACTTTGGGTATTGATGTACTCGAGGTGGTGAATAGAGAATGGATTTTTCTTGGCATACCGACTCAAGCCTAAAATAATCGCGGTGGCGCTGAACACAAGAACAACAGTCAACATAATTTGCATCAGATTTTCCTTTTTGATACGTGCATGATTGTATGTAAAATAGTCAAAAAATTAGGCTCGAATTCCAGCCATCATCACCTCCGCCAAAGCATCGGCGCTTTGCTCGAGGTTAAAGCCATCGGGGTGGGTACTCCAAAGATGAAATAAACCAATCTGTAAGGATAAAAACATTTGGGCAAGCTCGAGTGGCTGCAAGGTTGGGCGGACAACACCAAGTCGGATACCATCTTCAAACGAGCGCTTGAGTAACTCGAGCGAGGCTTGACGACCAGCCCCCAATTGTTGTTTTGCTGCCTCAAGTTCGGGGTTTGACTCGAGCTTAAACATCACCAACTCGATTGTGGCGCGGTAGGTCAAATCGGTTTCTACCGCGATAATTTGCTCAACAAAAACCCGATGCAGAATCTCGAGAAACGTTCCGCCTTGGCTTAGGGCTTGTTCGACAATCTGCTGTGGTTGATCAATCGCTTGTGCTAAAAGTGTGTTGAACATTTCGGCTTTACCAGCAAAATGATGGTACAACGCACCTCGAGTTACCTTGGCAGTATTGGCGATTTCTTCGAGCGTACTGGCGGTGTAGCCTTTGCTGCTAAAAACCATCAGGGCTGCTTGTAAAAGCGCTTGGCGGGTTTGGTCTGCATCTTCTTTACGGCGCTTCATGGTAATATACAAACATAAATGTATGTAAAAAGTCAACACCACCTCTTGACAGTTGGCGTATCGAGGGCTAGGCTAAAACCAACCAAATACTTGTTTGGTCTGACTCGAGCAGACTAGGAATTTTATGAGTGAACCCACACCGCGTATAGCGGAGATACCCATATCGCGCCGTCATGACTTAATCGCTATCGCCGCCACCGAATTTGCGCGGCGTGGCTACCGTGCCACCACGATGCGCCATATTGCCGATGCGGCTGGTATTCTAGCGGGCAGTTTGTACCACCACTTTAAGTCCAAAGAAGAAATTCTGCGCGAAGTGATGCTTGAAAGTACAACCCAGTATGTGATTGAACTTGAGGCGATTGCTACAAGTCAAAGCTCGAGTTTAGAGAAAATCGAAGCTGCTATTATTCATCGGCTCGAGTTGTACCAACAACAAGGAATGTCTTTGGGCGTGGTTTTACAAACCGATAAAACCACTTTGCAAGAACCGATGTTCCTCGAGATGCGCCAGCTTGGTCGGCGCATAGATACAGCTTGGGACAGCATTCTCGAAGAAGGTAAACAAAACAGCAGTCTGCCCGCCGACCTCGAGACACGAGCGATTACTTATGCCATTGTCGGGATGCTCAATTGGGCGCATCGCTGGTACAACCCCGATGGGCGACTCGAGCCAAAAGCCTTGGCTCGAGTGTGGGCAAATATGGTGCTAAACGGGATACTTTCCCCAAAAGGTCAATCATGAGCATTGGGATTTTGGCTACCGGTATTTATCTGCCCGAGCAGCGCATGACGGCTTTGCAGATTGCTGATGCTTCTGGGTTGCCGCTCGAAGTGGTGCGGCACAAACTGGGGATTACCCAAAAACCAATTCCAAGTGCCACCGACCACAGCAACGCGATGGGTATTGCGGCAGCAAAAATCGCGCTTGAGAAAGCCAAGCTCGACCCCCAAGAACTGGATTTAATCATTTGTATCACCGAAGAACACAAGGAATTTCCAGTCTGGACTGCTGGTATTGATTTGGCGCACGCCATTGGTGCAACGCGGGCTTGGGCATTTGATGCCGCGCAAAAATGTGGTTCGTTTGTGCTGGCAGCTAAACTTGCCAAAAGCCTGATGCTCGAGGACAACAGCCTAAAAACCGTGCTGATTGCAGGTGGCTACCGAAATTCGGACTTAATTGAGTACACCGACCCCAATGTGCGTTTTATGTACAACCTTGGCGCAGGTGGTGGGGCTGCGATTTTACAACGTGGTGCGCCACATTTGCTGCTTGGCTCAAGCTTTATCACCGATGGCGAATTCTCGCGGGATGTGATTGTGCCAGTTGGTGGCACGTGTGCGCCACTGACCCCCGAAAATCTGCACCAATACCGTCTGCAAGTGCCAGACCCAAAAGGCATGAAAGCGCGGCTTGAAGCAAAAAGTTTGGACAATTTTGTGCGGGTGGTGCAAGAAGCGGCGCAGCGCAGTGGCTTTGAAGCCATCGACTACCTTGGTATTCTGCACATGAAACCGAGCGCCCACAAAATCATTCTCGAGCGACTTGGGTTAGGCAGCCAACAAGCCATTTATTTATCCGATTATGGACATATCGGGCAAATAGACCAGTTGCTTTCGCTCGAGTTAGCCTTGGAGCGCGGTTTAGTACAGATTGGCTCGAGGATTATTTTAGCTTCGGCTGGGGTTGGTTATGTTTGGAATGCAGTTGGGGTGCAGTGGTGATTTTCTGGCGTGGAGCTTGGATTAACCGAGATGCCTTTGAAGCACGAATCTCAAAGCTGAGTGCTTTTTTGCAATCTGTTGGCGTGGTAACTGGTGAGCGGGTGGCAATACTGGCGCAAAATCATCCGATTCATCTCGAGGGTATCGAGGCAGCGCGGCGTTTTGGCTGGATTCATGCACCACTCAATTATCGTTTGCCGCCGCTCGAGCTTGCGCCGTTGGTGGCGTATATCGCGCCAAAAGTGCTGATTTATGGCGCAGAATTTGAAGCTCAGGCACTTGAAGCAAAACGCCAGAGCCAAGAAGTACAACTTTTTAGGCTCGAGGACATCGAAAGGCTTGATGGTCTTGAGTCGCCATCGCAGCAACCAAGTCGCCCTGAAGATACAATTATGCTGCTTTTTACGGGTGGTACAACTGGCACACCCAAAGCTGCCCAGATTACTCGAGCCATGTTTGAAACAAATATTGCCGATACGATTGCAGCTTGGCAACTGAGCCGCCAAGATTGCACTGTGGTTGCTACCCCAATGTTTCACGCTGGGGTCAATGCGCTGGCTACGCCTTTGCTCGAGCTTGGTGGGCGGGTGGCGATTCTCGAGAAATTTACGCCAGAAGGCTATTTAGAAATGGTTCGGGATTCTGAGGCGACGCTTTTATTTGCTGTGCCGACGATGTTTCAGATGTTGATTGAATCGGCGGCGTTTACCAATTTTGACTTCTCGAGCATTAAATACGCGATTACTGGCGGTAGTCCATGCCCCAGTCGGGTGCGAAATGCTTTTGCGGCTAAGGGCGTGCAATTCAAATTGGGCTACGGCATGACCGAAGCGGGGGTCAATTGCTTTACCCAAAATCTCGAGCTTGCCCAATTAAAACCAAACAGTGTTGGGTTTCCAATGCCAAACCTCAAAGCAAGATTGCACAACGAAAACGGTGCAGAAGCCAACTCAGGCGAACTGATGCTGTCGGGCAAGCAAATTATGGCTGGTTATTGGCAAAAACCACTCGAGACTGCCCAAGTCTTGCGCCTGATTGATGGCGAAATGTGGTTGCTGACCGGCGACCTCGCTACCCGCGACGCAGATGGTGATTACAGCATTATTGGACGCAGCAAAGAAATGATTATTTCGGGCGGCGAGAACATTTATCCGCTCGAAATCGAACGCGCCATAGACGAACACCCTAGCGTCCTTGAGTGCGCTGTTTTGGGTGTACCCGATGCCCAGTGGGGCGAAGTGGCACTGGCGGTGGTGGTGACTCGAGTAGCAATTTCGCTCGAAAATCTACGCGAGTTTTTGCGGCAGCGTTTGGCAAACTATAAAATTCCAAAGCATTATGTCTTTATGGCAGAACTTCCCAAAAGTGCGGCTGGCAAAATCTTAAAAAGTGTCTTGAGAAAAGATTTTATCAAAGCTCGAGAACTGGTTTTGCTGCATGGCAATTATGCCTCGGGGCGTTGGTGGCAGGATTTTTTTGGTTATTTTGCGCCAACCTTGCCCGGCTTTGCAGCTACCCCAGCCCTCGAGCAAACATCCATTGCGACCCTCTGCGATTGGCTCGAGCAAAAAATGGCGCATCTTAAAAAGCCCGTGCTGCTGGGGCATAGCCTTGGTGGAGTCTTGGCGCTCGAGTTAGCAGCTCGCCACCCGCAAAAATATGCTGCTTTGATTTTGGTCTCGAGTCCGAGCCTGACGGGTTTTGTCCACAATCCAGCCGGTGACGCAATCAGGGCGCAATTGCCACACAACCGTGCGTTGCTCGAGCAAATTTTTAAGCTGCAAAGCCCAAGTTTGCGCGAGCATTCTGGCGAACGCTGGGAAGGAATTCTTGATGATGCCCAAAGTTTGCCATTTGAAATTGGCAATGGTTTAGCCATTGAACTTGGACGTTGGAATCGGCTCGAGTCAGCCGATGTGTTGGCACAGCTTCCGACCCTGATTCTTGGCGGACAAGCCGATATGCTGGTCACACCAGACATCACCCAAAGGCTGGCGGCACAACTGCCACAGGCTCACCTCGAGTTACGTGAAGGTGTTGGGCATTGGTTGCCACTCGAGCAGCCCGAGTGGTTTCAGGCTCGAGTACAAGCATTTTTGGAGGCTCTATGAATTGGACAGTTGGCGACTCGAGAACCTTAGTCAAAACCATTTCGGATGCCGATGTGGTTTTGTTTTCCCAAGTTTCTGGCGACTTGAACCCGATTCACTTGGATGATACCTATGCCGCCACAACTCGCTTTGGCAAACGAATTGCTCACGGTGCATTACTGGCTTCCTATATCTCAAACATCATCGGCAACCAAATTCCCGGACAAGGCAGTATTTACCTCTCCTCGAGCCTTAAATTTCGCGCCCCGACTTTTATTGGCGATACCGTTAGTACCATCGCCACAATTGTCACTATCCGCCCCGACAAACCGATTTTTAGTCTCGAGTGTGTCTGCAAAAATCAACACGAGGAGGTGCTGTGCCACGGAGAAGCCGTTGTTTTGTACGAGCCGTAACTTCTGCCCTTTTCCCCCTTTCACCCTTAGTCTTTTGGAGGTTTTTATGAATTGGAAAGCCATTATCGCCCTGAGTTCAAGCGCTGCGCTGCTTTTGGGTCTCTCGAGCGCCCAACAAACCAACGCCGTTAAAGTTGGTAGTATTTTGCCACTCACGGGTGCTTCAAGTGTTTCGGGCAAAGCCGCCGAGACTGGGTATCAATTGGCGCTCTCGGAAATCAATGCGACTGGTGGGGTGTTGGGCAAACCCTTGCAATTTACGCTCGAGGACGATGCCAGCACTCCAGCCACAGCCATCCAGACTTTTACCAAACTCTATACCGTAGATAAAGTTGACTTTTTTGCGGGTGGCTTTGGCAGTGGTAATGTGATTGCAATTTCAGGGGCAGCCAAGCAATTTGGCGCGTTTATGTACACCCTTGGTGCGGCAGCCATTCCAGTCGAAGATGCCTATGCGACCTATCCGCATTTTTTCCATATTCATCCGTGGGCGTATTACAACAACCAAGCCGTGGTGGACTTCTTTAAGTTTTTACAGCGCTCTAAAAAAGCCAAAAATATCGCCGTGGCTTATGAGGATGGTGTTTTTGGTTCGGGCGCACCAATTTTTGCCGAACAAATCAAAAAAGAAGGCTTTAATGTGGTACTGCTCGAGAAATTCAAAACTGGCACAGGTCAGTTTGCACCAATTATTTCTAAAGCCAAAGGTTTAGATGTGGATATTTTCTACTGGATTGGTTACGACGCAGATGCACTGCCGATTGCCCAGCAAAGTAAAGAACTGAACTTTAACCCTGGCATTATTTATGGTGTCCCAGCCAGTTGGCCTGTTGGTTTTGAAAAAAATAAACTCAGCCAAGGGGTCAGTGGTTTGAGCCTGTGGTTGCCAACCAGCCCACTCAAAGCCAGTAAAGAATTTGTGACGGCATACACCAAAAAATTTGGCACAATTACCCAAGAATACATTGCGCCACTTGCCTATGTGCAACTTAAAACCTTAGCTGCTGCGATTAACCGCGCTGGCAGCACCGACAAGGACAAAGTCGCCACCGAACTTGCCAAAACCGATATTTCGACTCCATTTGGCAGACTGACTTTCTCGAGCAGCCTAAAAATTAAAAATCAAGGCTTTAAGACTGGTGAATGGCTGAATTTCCAGTTCCGCAACGGTAAGCGCGTGCCAGTCTTCCCTATTCCAGTTGCCAGCGCCCCAATCATTTATCCTGTGCCAGATTGGAACTCGAGGTAAATATGCCAAAGCTCAAAACAAGTCGTTTGGAAACCCATTTTTTACAAACTGGCTCGAGTGGGCAACGCTTGGTCTTGCTGCATGGCAATGTCTCGAGCAGCGCTTTTTTTGCGCCGTTGCTCGAGAGCCTGCCAAGCGATTGGGCAGTGCTTGCTCCAGATTTACGCGGTTATGGTCTTTCGGAAAATTTGCCAATAGATGCAACCCGAGGCTTATCCGATTGGGCAGATGACCTTTGGGCGTTGCTCGAGGCGAAGGGTTGGACAGACAATGTTCATCTTTTGGGCTGGAGCATGGGGGCGGGTGTGGCGATTCAGGCTTGCCTTGACCACCCCAAAGCCTTCAAAAGCCTGACGCTGGTTGCGCCCATCTCACCATTTGGTTTTGGTGGCACACACGGCACAGACGGCACATCAAACAGCCCTGATTATGCTGGTTCGGGCGGCGGCACGGTCAATGCCGATTTTGTTAAAGCGATACAAAACCGCGACTCGAGCGAGACCCAAGGCAGCCCACGTTGGGTTCTTAACAACTTTTATTTTAAGGCTGGATTTCGGGTTGTTCCAGACCTCGAGGAAACCCTACTGCAAAGTATGTTCAGCACCGTCTGCGGAACAGACAATTACCCTGGCGATTTTGTATCTAGCCCAAATTATCCGATGGTTGCGCCTGGAACTCGAGGGGTTGCCAATGCTTTTAGCCCCAAATACCAAAATTTAAGTGGTTTTGCCGAGCTTTCACACATTCCAGTCCTTTGGCTTCGCGGCGCACATGACCAAATTGTTTCGGACACCTCGAGTTTTGACATGGCATTTTTAGGCAGTCTTGGGGTTATACCGGGCTATCCCGGTGTAGAAATCTGCCCACCGCAAGCCATGAACAGCCAAACTCGAGCCATGCTTGTCAGCCACGGCAATTTTAGCGAAGTGGTTTTTCAAAATAGTGGTCACACACCATTTCTTGAAGAGCCAGCCCTGTTTCTCGAGGAGTTAAAGAAATTCATAACCTAAATTTCCCACCAATAAAAGCAGCCGAGGTGCTACCCTAGCAAGATGTTACTGCGCCTACTGATTACGATTCTTCTAAGTCTGGGCTGGTCGTTGGCGGCAACGCCTTCGGTCAGCACTTTTTTGAGTGAATTGCGCTCGGGTGGAGTTGCCAAAGTCGAAATCTCGCCCAATGGCAGCGCTCGAGTGATTCCCAATAAAGGTCGTAGCGTTTTTAGTACCGAGTATCGCGTCCAATTGATTGTTGATAAAAGTTTATTTGATGCACTCGAGTCGGCTCGAGCCAAATTTGATACCAATTACAGTGTTGTGCGGGCTTCACCAACGGGCGATTACATCATGATTGGTATTCAGGTGGCTGGCTTGGGCATTTTGGTGGTGATGCTGGTTTTACTGATTCGCTCGCGTTCGGGCGGTGGCGGTGATAACGCGGGTGGAGCAATGAGCTTTGGGAAATCTCGAGCTAAACAAATCGAGAAACCAAGCACCCAATTCAAAGATGTAGCTGGTTGCGACGAAGCCAAAGAAGAACT
>JAYWGM010000047.1:0-24874 GCA_043778225.1 Deinococcales bacterium
GCGGCTTGAGTGCGGTACACTAATGAGGGTATCGGATTGATTGGTATTTTCACAAATCATAATCTACCGATACCACCCAACTTAGGGAAACCTAGAGTAATCAGGAAAATTTCCATAAAATTAGGGTTTTTGGCATTGATAATACAGAATTAACTGGATTATATTTTTTAATTTCCAAAAATAGTGAAATAAATCAAGAAACATACAATTGTATCAAATCAAACTATACTTCATTAGATTTTGTAAGTAAAAATTGCTTAAATGGATATGAATTTGATAAAATTACGCTTGATAAAAACGAATACTTACTAACTTTATTGAAAAGAGTAATAGATAATACTAGTTTAGACAAAAAATATTCTAATGGTCAACGTTTTAACGAAGATAATAGGGACTTAAATATGTTTAAGACATTTAACGACATTTATAAGAATTATCCAGAAAGAAAATTCATCTTCTCTATCCACGCTGGTCATAGTCTAAATCTTTCAAACAGATTTGGTAGTTATATGAAAAATTCGACTTATAAATTTGATAACTACATTATCAGCTTGTGTTCGGGAGAAATAACTTCATATCGTGAAGTCAGTAAGGGGTTTTATACGCTATTCGTCCCAGCATTAAAGGGAAATTCAATTGAATCTGCGGTCTGCAATGGCAAAATTCCTGACCCAGAAAAAAATAACAAATTATTTCGATTTACCAATATGTACTCCTCTGACGTGACTATAACAATACCTGATTACAGATTTAACGGGTTTATTGTGATTAAAAAAAGTTTGCCATTGATTTTTTCTAAAAAATAAATTTGTTGTCATTTTCCGTCGTCCAAATAAATTTCTGTAGCTTTATAAAAAAACTATGAAAACCTTCCTCCAACACGACCCTCGAGACTGCGGCATCGCTTGCTTGCGCTCTGTCCTTTTTGCTCAGGGCAATCTCTCGAGCGTGGATTCACTGCGCCAAATCGCAGCCACCACAACTTCGGGTACTTCTTCGCTGGGTTTGCGTTCGGCGGCGCAACGCATGGGCTTTGAGGCAAAGGCTTTAACGGCTGAACTGAGCGATATAAGCAGTCTCGAGCTACCCTGTATTTTGCATTGGGACAACAGCCATTATGTGCTGCTCTGGCGAGTGCATAATGGTAAGGCACTGATTGGCGACCCTGCACTTGGTAAGAACATCTGGTGGAAACTCGAGGATATACATCAGCACTGGACTGGTAAACTCTTGTGGTTGCGTCCGGGAACTCACTTTATTCGTGGTAATTTTGTCGGCAAACGTGGTTGGGCTGGGCTTTTGGTGCATTTTGAGCAGTTTCGCGGCGCTGGTCAGGTCTTGCTCGAGATTGCTTTAGGGACACTTATTTTGTCTGTTCTTGGTTTAAGTGCGCCAATACTTTCGCAAGTGCTGTTTGACCGTGTGCTAACTTTCCGCGAGGAGCAATTGCTGCCGTATTTACTGGCGGGTATTTTTATTTTGTCGGGCTTCCAAACTGCGTTTGGTTCGGTGCGAGGCTATATCAGTAGTCATCTGGCAATGCGTTTAGATTATCGGCTTCATCTTGGCTACTGGGATCATCTGCTGCGTTTACCATTGCGGCAGCACGAAACGCGCTTGGTTGGGGATTTACTCCAGCGCTTCTCGGATTTAACGATGGTGCGAAATGTTCTCTCGAGCCTGATTGTCGGCTTACCAAGTTCAGTTTTTTCTTTAATGATTAGCGTGGTGCTTTTAATCACCTACAATCCAACTTTGGCGTTGGTTGCCAGTGTCAATATCCCGTTGCAACTGGCGTATCTTTTTATTCTCTCGCCAATGCTGCGCGAAAACTCGAGGCGAGGCTTAAAAAAATCGGGCGAGGTGCAATCTTTTTTAATTGGTTCGCTCGAGGGGTTAAGCACGATCAAGGCTTGGCGAGCCGAGGATTGGGCGCTGGGGCGTGGACGGCAACAAATTTCGGATTCAATGCAGATTGGGTGGCAAGGCATGATGCTGTCAACTTGGGGTGGCGTGGTTTTTAGCTTACTCGGTAGCCTTGGCAATATGCTGGTGCTTTGGTACGGCGCGACGCAAGTCCTAAAACTCGAGCTAACGGTTGGGCAATTGGTGGCTGCCAGTGGGCTGATGGGCAATGCACTAGGCGCATTATCGGGCATTACCAGCGCGGTTATGGGTGTCCAAGAAGGGATTGTGGCTTCGGATAGGCTGGCAGAATTGCTCGAGATAATGCCCGAGACCGATAAAGGGATTCGGGAATTACAACCACTCGAGCATGGTTTAGAAGTGCAGGGCTTACAATTTGGGTATTTACCCGAAATTCCAATTCTAAAAAGTGTTTCGTTTGGCTTACCCAAAGGTTCGTACACCGCTCTGCTGGGTTCTAATGGAAGCGGCAAAAGTACACTGGCGACCATTTTGGCGCGGATGCAGGACACAACCGACGGCAAAATTCTTTGGGACGGGATTTCTTTCACCGATGTGGCAGCAGGTGCGGCTCGAGAACGGGTTTTATACCTTCGCCAAGATGTCCCACTTTTTTATGCCACGCTGCGCGAGAACATTGCTTTGGGCGCAGAACTTGAAGATATGCAGCTTTGGGCGGTGCTGGGCGCGGTTGGACTCGAGCCGATGGCACGGCGTTTACCAGAAGGTTTGGACACGACCATTGGCGGCGAAAGCCTTTATAAATTATCCTCTGGTGAACGGCAAATGCTCGGCTTATCTCGAGCCTTGTGCAGTAAAGCCGACGTGCTGATTCTGGACGAACCAACCGCGACACTAGACATGGAACGTGAACGGCGTGTGGTGCAGATTTTAACGCAACTCAAACACAGTAAAACCCTATTGGTGATTACGCACCGACCAGCCTTAATTGAACCAGCCGACCAAGTGCTGAGTCTCGAGGATGGGATGGTACGGGTTCTCGAGAAAGCAGACTTGGGAATGAGGGTAATGGCATGATACAAAGTATTGCTAAACCTCAACCAAAGAATAATAGTCTCGAGTGGCAGCAACCCTCGAGCCGTGTTGCCCACTTCACATTCTGGGTGCTGGCATTGTTTGTGGTGGTTGCCATTGCTTGGGCATCCATTACTCAAATTCAACTGTACGGCTTGGTGCTTGGGTCACTCGAGCCGATGAAAAAACTCAGTACCCTCGAAATGCCATTTGCTGGGCGGGTTCTCGAGATTCGGGCGCAACTCTGGCGTAAAGTCAAAAAAGGCGATGTGCTGTTTATTGTGGATGGCGTAGGCACAGATGCTGCCGAAAGTACCCTAAAACTCGAACGCACTAAAAACCAACTGGCAGATGCCCTAAAAACGCTCGAGACGGCTCAGACCGATTCCACCCAACAAGCACGAAAACTCGAGTTGGTCAGGGCGGTGTTTGAAGTTGGGGCAGCTTCGCGGCTTGAATTTAAAGAAGCCCAAGAAAATGCGTCTCGAGCAAAGGTGATGCTCGAGCAAGCCCAATTGCGAATTCAGGGCTTAAAGCTCGAGCAAGTGCAGCAAAAACGTTTGTTGCGGCTGGTGGTTCGCGCTCCGATTTCTGGAACGGTGGCAACGTTAGCCGTTCAGCAGTCGGGAAAACTGGTTAATATGGGAATGCCACTGCTCGAGATTTTACCAAGTGCTGCAAAGCTGGTTTTTCGCGGTGAGTTAGCCGAATCTGACCGCCCCAAAGTCAAAGAAAATGCCAAAGCCGAAGTTGCTTGGAATGCCTATCCGCGCCAAAAGTACGGCATTACCCACGGCATTGTGCAAGCCATTTCGCCAACCAGCAGTGGCAAATACGCACTCGAGATTCGGTTTGGCAAATTGGTTCTCGAAGGTCCGCTCGGCAATCGCCCGTTGCTGCCCGGAATGACGGCAGAAGCTCGAGTGATTGCCGCCACCAAACCCGCGCTGGGGCTACTCTGGGATTGGTTACGCGGCATTAGCCCATTAGATTAAGGAGTGTATGGTTATTCGAGTTTTGTTGTTTATCTTGTTTTGGTCGTTTGGCAATGCACAGACCGCTATTTCTCGAGCCGATGTCATGCGCCTAGCCGAACGCAGTGCCAGTGTCGAGGTGGCTCGAGCCAAGATGCAAAGTGCCGAGGCGCAAGCTCGGGCTGTTGGTGCGGGAATCTCGGGTAGCGCGTCTGGTTCGGCGGCTGTGGCAGGTATTGTGCCGAGTTCTGGCGATACAATTTTGTCGTATCCATGGTCTTTGCAACTCAATTTGCGTTTTGCTGGGGTGCTTGGCGAAGCTGGCGATGCTCGAGTTCAAGCAAGTATCAACCTCGAACGGGCGCGGCGTGGTCTGGTTGCCGCAAGGATACGGGCGTTATCTCAAGCGGTGAATTTGTGGCATGGTTTGCGGCGTGGCATGGCAAATCTCGAGGTGGCACAAATGGCGTTACAATTGGCGTTACTCGAGGATGCGGCGGCAGAAACTCGCTTGAAATCTGGCAGCATCAGTTTGGCAGAACGCGAACGAATCGCTTTGGCTTTAGAATTTGCGTGGCTCGAGGTTTCACGCGCCGAGCTTCGCTTGTCTGGGGTGCGTTTACAATTCGAGGTTTTGTTTGGCTTGCGCCATGCTGTGGCTTTAACGGTATGGCAGGCATTATCCGAACCTTTAACTTTTGACCTCGAAGCTCGAGAGGATATTTTTGAGGCGCGGGCGGCTGTGGTTTTGGCAAATGTACAGGCGGGTGCTGCACAGCGCGTACTTTTACCAACCCTCAATCTCGAGGCTTCGGTGCGTGGCAGCGCTGGGGTCTTATCGGTCAGTGGCAATCAATTTTTAGCCCTCAGTATTGGTTATTCGTATCCTGTGGCTTTACCTGTTGGAGTCTCGAGCAGTTTTAGTATCGGTCTTAATCTGAGCATTCCAATTCAGCCTTTGAATTTAAGCGCCGCCAATCGGGCAGGTTCTGCGGCTCAACGTTTGCTCGAGGTTGTACTCGCTTTGGCAAAAGCCGAAGTCATCACGGCTCGCTCGAGTTTGGTTTTGGCACATTCAACCCTAGATTTGGCATGGCGTTCAAACGAATTTGCAGCACGGCAACTCGAGCGGGTCAAGGCTAGAATTTTAGCAGGCTTGGTTTCGGTCTTGGACTTAAAACGAGCCGAATTGGATTTTGCCAAAGCTGGCTTAGAAGTTCTTGACGCACAAGCCAACTTTGATACGGCAAACCTTGAGTTAAGCGCTACTTTGGCACTGGTTATGGAGGCACAATGATTCGGTTTATTCTGGTGGCACTGTGGGTTTCCTCGAGTATTGCAATGGCACAAATACCCGAAAAATGGTTTGTGGCGGCTTTAGCTCGGTCAGATGGTTTTGCCATTGCCTTTGGCGAGGCACAAAATGCCAAAGTTCGTTTACAACGTCTTAAATCCGACCCACTTGCCACTAAACCTTTATGGCTCGAAAGCAGTACAGCCTTAGAATTGGCAGAAGCTCGAGTTGTTGCCACTCGGCTTGAGGTACGGCGCAGTTTATTTCAAAACATTTTTGCTTGGCGTAATGCTTTAGACACATTCGAGACTGCATCTGCCAAACTTAATTTGGCGGATGCAAGTGCTAAAGCCACCAATGCAAGATTTAAGGTTGGAGCAGTTACCAGCGTTGAAGTCAATCGTACCGAGGCAGAATTAAGAGCCACCCAAAGCGAAATCTCGAGCGCTCGATCAGAACTTGCAGCCACTGTCGAAGTTTTGCAAAATCAGCTTGGTTTTGCCCCTAATGCCATAACCCCAAGCCAAGCCCTACCGCGTCCAACACGTCAAGTCTTAGAACGTAATCTTGATTCAAGTGTGCGAATCGTGGATGCCAAAGGCGCATTGGCTCGAGCCAAGTTAGACTTTGAAATTAAAGACAACGAATTTTCTGCACCTGTTGAAATCAGCGAAGCCAAACGAAATGTGAGCAATGCAGAACGCAATTTAGCGGATGCTCGTAATGGAGTAAAAGCCGCCCTCACGACTCGCTGGGAGGTCTATCAATCGGCGGCTGGAGCGCTGACGGCTCGAGAACGGGCGGTGCAATTGGCTACGGACGAATTAAAAACCCAAGTCGAGCGTTTAGCGCGCGGTCTGGTTTCTCAATTGGTGATTTTGCAGGCTCGAGTCGCTCTGGTGCAAGCCCAAAGTAACCTCGAGTTTAGCCACCAACGTTTGGCAACCAGTGTTCTCGAGTTAGCAATCTTGGTTAATTTGGATTTATGGCGATAAAAATGGCGCGAGTCTGTCAGCCTGTGTTGCTGCGGCTGGTTACTTAGGATTTGTCCGTTAATAACTTTCTTGCCCCTGAAACAGCACCTTCGGGCTTTGGGCGCTTCCCGATTTGAGAACGAAAAAACATCTCCTCTTACAGGGCGAACACTTCTTGACCATAAACGCACACCTAACGGGCATGGTCGCAAGGTTCGCACCCTACAGAACAATGCTTTTTCGTAGGGGCGATGCTTGTCATCGCCCAGCCATTTACGGATTTTATTCTTGGACAAATCCTTGGCAGCTCGAGTCGGAGAAAACATTCTTGGCGGGCAACGTCTTGGCGCGAGCGCCAAAAGTACCGTCAAGTGGTGGTTAGAAAGCCAAGTTCATTGTCAGAACATCATGAATCCAGTTTACCAGCACTTTGCGGCTGGGCATTTTTACAAAAATAACGACCCAAAGCAGATTTGGCATTACTGGGCGGTTAATTTGCCGTACCAATTCAGTAAGCCATTTTGTGGATTGCTGTTTGGCTCGAGTCTCGGTTAAACTAATGTCACCACTCGAGAATTAGCTCGAGCGAGCGGCTGACCACTTTTTCAAAGGATACCTGCATGACACGTTTGCGTTCATCACCATAGGCTAAAGGCATTCGCCCTTTTTTCTTGGAGGTTCACGTGAGCTTAACCATGCGTGGAGCGCAAAAGCGCTTTGCCGATACACTTATTTTTGAAGATGTGACCCTCGAGTTACATCAGGGTCAGCGCGTTGCTTTGTTGGGTCGTAATGGCAGTGGCAAAACCACATTGCTGAAAATTCTGGCTGGACTCGAGCAACCCGATGCTGGAACAGTTACGAGGCTCGGGCGCGTTTCTTATCTCGCGCAGCGCGATTGGCTCGAGGCTGGTTTACTGCGCGATGTGGTGCTGCCCGATACCTTAAAAAGTCTCAAAGCCAAGCTCGAGGTGGCACAAATTGCGCTCGAGAATCCAAGCCCCGAAAATCTTGAGCAATTTGCCCTTCTCGAAGAACAATTTAGAATTGCGGATGGCTATGACCTCGAGATTCGCGCCGAGGAAATTCTGGCTGGACTGGGTTTAGAAGGTTCACGCTCGAGCCAAGCCTTATCGGGCGGGCAGGAACGCCGTGCCTTGCTGGCTCGGTTGCTGATTCAACCCGCCGATTTTTACTTGCTGGATGAACCGACCAATCATTTGGACTTGGAAAGTTTGGCATGGCTCGAGAACTGGATTTTGGCTCAGGAAGCTGGTTTTATGATTGTTTCGCACGATAGGGCTTTTCTGGATGCGACTGTAGAGCGTTGTTTTGAACTCGAGCGGCAAAAGGTGACAGGCTATGATGGGAATTTTACCGAGGCGATGCAGCTTAAAAAAGCCATTCAAGAAAATCAATTATTGGCATTTGAAAATCACGAGCGCAAAGTCAAGCAATTATTTCTCGAGCGGCAGGCGGCAATTGCCCAAGCCTCGAGAAGCGAAAATAAGAACCGAGCCGGTAGCCGTGATGCCATGACAGCCAGTCATTTGATGAACCGAGCTTCGCATAAACAAGGACGACGAGCGCTGGCACTCGAAAAACGCATCGAACACATGGGCGAACTCGAGAAACCATTTGAGGATGATTTTTTGACCAAAATCCAATTGGGGGCTGTGCCTGTGGGTGCGTCCGAAGTTCTCAAATTCGAGAATGTGACAGTGCAACGCGCTGAAAAAACGATTCTCGAGAACACGAATTTATTTATTCGGCGCGGCGAAAAAGTAGCGCTAATCGGTGCAAATGGCGGCGGCAAAAGTACGCTCTTAAAAGCCATTCTTGGGCAACTCGAGTTTACGGGCAGTATTGTTCTCGGGCAGAATGTTTCGGTTTACTGGGCAGCCCAAAATACAGAAGAACTGAACGAATTTATCACGCTCGAGGATGCGCTTTTGGCTGCCAATCCGCGTTTACAAACCAAAGAAATCTATGCGCTTTTAGCCAGTTTAGGGCTTCCCAAAGAACCTTCTCGAGCCATTGCCACCTTGTCTGGCGGTCAGCGCACCCGTTTAACCTTGGCGAGGTTATCGGTCACTCGAGCTTCTTTTTTAATCCTCGATGAACCGACCAATAATCTGGATACCGACGCAATTGCTGCACTCGAGAAATTACTGCTCGAATATAATGGCACAGTGCTGCTGGCTTCGCACGACCGACGCTTACTCGAGACCATAGCAACCCGCAGAATTTTGGTACAAGACACAAAGCTGCTCGAGCAAAATTAAAAATCGTGTATGCTTTAAGGCATGAAAAAACTTTTACCGCTTTTACTGGTTTTATCCCTTGGTGTGGCTGCTGCACCAAACAACGCAACCTTCCTGGTTGGGTACGCTGGATCCGAAGAAGGTCAGGATTTTGAAGTGCTGGGCGGCATTGCAGGTAGCACTTGGCTCGAGGGCAAAAAAGCAGTGGCGACAGCAGGCATGAAATACAATTCGTTCTGGGCATTAAATGGCAAAATCAGTGGCTCGAGTGTTGGTGCGGCTAAGGAATCCTATGGTGTGCCTTGCGAAGATACTTACGGTGTGTCATTATCCCCAGCCCCCAACACAAAAAACTGGGTGATAGGCACAAATGCTACTTGGAATTTGCGCCCTCGAGCCGTGACGGTACTGCCAAATAATAATGGCACATACCGAGCCGTGGTTTTTGAATACCTCGAGAAACTGGGCTTAAAGAATCCCGAGGTGAACATCACCAGTTTAATTAAAACTGACTTAGACAACGACAAAAAAGATGAAATTATTATTGCGGCTACTCGAGTCGAACGCAATGGTTTAATGCCTTCTGTAGGCGCAAAACAAGGCGATTACAGTGTTTTGTTGGTGCGTAAAATTATTGCAGGTAAAGTCCAAACGATTGCGCTTGGACAAGAAGTTCACTTAAAGACCCTAACCGCAGCAGATATTGAAGCTGGACGACAGAACAACCCAGACATCTGGGATTTTATAAACGTCCTAGACCTTAACGCCGATGGCAAACTCGAGGTGCTGTTCTTTAATGCTATCTACGAGGATTCGGCAGTGTCCGCCGTTCAATGGGATGGTAAAAAATTCGTATCACGCCTCATTTCGGGCTGCGGAGTTTAAGAGCAGAAGAAAGAGGAAACCATTTCTCCTTCCTCTTTCTTCTGCTCTCGAGTTACACTAACATTTGTGAATGCAGTTGAATTGACAGGCTTGGTGCATCGTTATCAGCGCTCGTATGTGCTGCGCGGTACGAGCCTTGTCTTGCCTAAAAATCAAATTCTGGCGTTATACGGCGCGAATGGCTCTGGTAAAACCACGTTACTAAAAATTATTGCCTCGAGTCTTGTGCCAACAAGGGGTTCTGGCAGTATTCTTGGTATAGACCTTCGCAATCGGCTCGAATTACGCGGTCAAGTCTTAATTGTTTCGCACAGCCTTGGCTTTTACCCCGACCTGACTGGCACAGAAAATCTTGAGTTTGCCTTAAAAATGCACGACAAAACCGCCAATATCAAAGCCGCCCTTGAGGAAGTTGGTTTGCACAGCCAAAATCGGGTACGTGGTTACTCGAGCGGTATGAGAAAACGTCTGGCACTGGCTAAAATGCTGCTGCTCGAGCCAGATTTGATACTGCTGGATGAACCCTTTGCGGCGCTTGACCCTGAAGGGAAGAACTTGGTCGAAAAACTGATTCTCGAGCAACAACAACGCGGTGCGACTTTAATTATCGCCTCACATGAACCTGAACGCACCAATAAAATTGCCACGCTGGCAGTCATGCTCGAGAACGGCCTTATCTCTGAACCTCGAGAACCCGAGGTGGATTTATGAAGGCTTGGAAAATTGTTCTGACGATTGCCCTAAAAGATTGGCAAGTTGAGGGTCGCGCTCGAGATGTACTGGCAGCCACCCTATTTTTTGCGGTGTTGGTGGTCACGATTCTGGCTTTTGCTTTTGGTCCAGAAACGCGCCGACTGCGCGAGGCTGCGCCGGGCATCCTTTGGGTGGCGATTGCCTTTGCCAGTATTTTGGCGGCTTCTCGGGCATTCGCTTCTGAATCCGAAGATGGGGCGCTTGAGACCCTGCTTTTGTATCCTGTGCCGCACGAACTGATTTATCTTGGAAAGTTACTTGGCAATCTGGGTTTGATGCTGGTTTTGGCACTGGTGATTGCGCCATTTAGTTTGCTGCTGTACGGTGTGAGTGTTGCTGGGCGCGAATTACCGTTTGCCTTAACCGTATTTTTAGGGGTGATGGGTTTTAGCATTATCTCGAGTTTCCAAAGTGCTTTAACCATCAACTTGCGCTCGAGAGAGAGTTTACTGCCCGTGCTGATTTTCCCGATTGTTGTACCCGTGGTGATTGCCAGTGTCAAAGCCACGGTTGGGTTAACCATGCCAGATTCGGGCGAGGACATTTGGGGTTGGATTCGTTTACTGGCGGGGTTTAACACTGTGTACCTTGTGGTTTGTACACTGGCGTTTCCGTATGCAGTAGAGTAAGGTAGACCCATGCAAACTGTGACTATCAATGCCACATGGGATGAGGAAGCTCGAGTTTGGGTTGCTGAATCCAATGATGTTCCGGGGCTTGCTACGGGTTCTGCTTCACTTGAATTACTGGCAGAAAAATTGCGTTTTTTAGTTCCAGAATTATTAGAAGTCAATCACCTATTTTCTCGTGTGCGTATTCAAATACAGGCTTAACGCGAATTGGTTGCGGCTGATTGATGGCAGAGTATCCTTCCCCTAACATGGGGAAGGACTTATGTTCAACTTAATTTCACTTTTGTTGCGTACAATCTAGGTATGAAGAAGCTGACTTTTGCGCCTTGGCTCACCCCAGCACTGGGTTTCTCGAGCATTAGCATTATTGTAGTGGCTTTGGTTTTTACTTTTACTGCCCAACCAGACGTGCTGCAAGGCTATTTAACACGAATTTTACCAATTCATGTTGGCTCAAGTTGGCTGGCATACTTGTCGTTTGGTTTAACGGCTGTGTTTGGCTTGACCTATTTGATTACCCGCAATCATCACTGGGACAGGTTGTCCTTAGCCAGTACCGAAATTGGCGTGGTTTTTATTGTGCTGTCCTTATTTAGCGGTGCGCTTTGGGGTCGTCCAACGTGGGGTGCGTACTGGACGTGGGGCGATGCCCGTTTGACCAGCACCGCCTTAATGCTGCTGGTTTATATTGGACTGCTGATGGTGCGTGGCATGATTGAGGACAGCGGTCGTCGGGCGCGAGTCAGTGCCGTCATTGGCATTGTGGCAAGTGTTGGCGTGCCTATCAATTACATGAGCGTCTATTGGTGGAGTACACTGCATCAAACACCAACGGTCTCGATTGCTGAACGGCGCAGTGCTTTACAAAACGATGGAATCCTAATTGGGTTTTTACTTGCATTGCTCGGGTTTACGATGTTGTACATTTATTTGCTGCGTTTGCGTGGGCAACTTGCATTACAACAAGCCCGTCTCGAGGAACGCGAGCTTGACCTCGAACTAAAAGGAGTGTTGGCGCATGATTAACTTGTCAATCGAGGCTTACAATGTCTGAACAATTGGGTAGCCCAAACCAATGGGATGTTTTTGTCTTCTGGGTATATGGCGCTGCAATTGTCTTGTTGGGTGGCTATGTCTGGTATTTGGTACGCCTAAATAAACGTCTCAAAGAACAAGAAAAAGAATTCGAGGTGAAACCATGAAAGGCAATACCAAATACTTAATCGGTGCGTTTGTGGTTTTAATTGGCATTGGGATTATCCTGACCTCGAGCCTACAAAATAATCTGGTTTTTTTTATTACGCCATCCGAATTTAGCCGCGAACAAACCAAGTATGCCAACCGTACCATTCGCCTAGGCGGCGTGGTTGAACCAGGCAGTGTCAAATTTAACCGCGAAACTTTGGATGTGACCTTCAAAATATCCGATGGCACAACTGTGCTGCCAATCACGCACCGAGGTACGCCACCAGATTTATTCCGCGAAGGCATGGGCGTAACGGTTCAGGGCAGACTCGAGAATAATGCTTTCAAATCCGACGAGTTATTGGTGCGGCACTCCGAAGAATACCGTGCGCCAAAACCGGGCGAAAAACTCGATTACAGCCGAATCATAGATGCGATTAAGGATAGCCAATGACCCAGTTGCTCGAGCCTCCGAAGGAAGGGAAACTCGAATTTGCCTTGTCGGACTTCGAGTGGCTATCCGAGCAGGGTTTTTTTGGTAATCAACACGTTGAATTACTGAATGGAGAAATTTTTGTGAAAGGTCAGCAAGGGTTTCGTCATGCACAAGCCATTCGTGGACTTAATGAGCAATTTGTGCTTGGTTTACAAGCCTACGCCTCGAGCCAATGCCCAATGGTTTTAATCAATCCACCACCTGATTTTGTTGAACCCGATTTAGCCTTGTTGCACCTGCCCAAAGAACAATATGGTCAGCGTGACGTGAACAGCACTGATGCGTACTTGGTGATTGAAATTTCGGACAGCACTTTAAAAGCCGAAAAACTCGAAGCATATGCAAGGAATCTTGTGCCAGAGTATTGGATTTATAATCTCAATGCCAATTGGCTCGAGGTCTACCGTTCTCCAAATGGAAAGACCTATGCCGAGGTGCAAAAATACAGCGTCGGTCAGATGGTCGCACCACTCGAGTTTCCAGATTGTGCGGTTCAATGGTGGGTTTAGGGGGGTTAATGACAACGATTCATGTTGAACAATCAAATCAGAACGTCAATAGTGTTTTAAGCCAAGTTCAAGATTCGGCTTTGTTGGTCAATTCTGTCGGTGAGGAATTCGTGGTGATGTCCAAAAAAGAATGGGATTCTTGGCAGGAAACCTTGTATCTGATGAGTAATCCTGTCAATGCAGCGCGGATTCTCGAGGGGATTAGGCAGATTAAAGCTGGTCAGACGATTAAGAAGAATCTTTCGGAATTATGAATCTTGAGTTTTCACAAATTGCTTGGGAAGATTATTTGTGGTTTCAACAGCAATGAACCAAAGTCAATCAAGAAGATCAATCGGCTTATCGAAGAAAGTAAAAGAACTCCTTTTGCAGGAACGGGAAAACCCGAAGCACTCAAACATGATTATGCGGGTTTTTGGTCAAGGCGGATAACAGATGAACACCGAATTATTTATCAAGTCCGTGGAGAACAATTGTTCATTGCTTCGTGTCGGTTTCATTATGAATAAGGGGTTTGCATGAGTTGGATTGGGGAAGTCACGGTTTTAACAGCACTGGTGTTCTGTGTTTTTGGTTTGTTCACGGCGTGGCGGGCAGCCACCACCTTGGATGCGCGGCTCGAGCAAACCGCACGACGCACGGCTGGAATTACTTTGTTGTTCTCGAGTGCTGGCTTAGGGATTTTATGGGCAGCACTTTTAACCAACGATACTTCGGTGCGTTATGTGGCAAATCATAGTGTTTCGACCAGTCCATTGTGGGTCAAAATTGTCAGTTTATGGGGCGCACTCGAGGGCAGTATTTTACTTTGGGCATGGATTTTGGCGGTTTTTACGGCGGTGCTGGCGTGGGTCGCCAAGCCCGATGCCCTGCGCCCCTATGCGCTGGCAGTGATGTTCTTTATTCTGACTTTTTTTCTGGGAATTAACGCCAGTGTCGGTAGCCCATTTATCGAAGTACCGATACCACCATTGGATGGTCGGGGTCCAAATGCGTTGCTGCAAAACCATTGGATGATGGCGGTGCATCCAGTCTTAATGTACATTGGTTTTGTGGGCTTAACCGTGCCGTTTGCCTATGCCATGGCGGCGCTCTTAACTGGGCAAGTCGGCGAGGCGTGGCTGGTGCAGACTCGGCGTTGGACGATGACGGCTTGGATTTTTTTAAGTGCCGCGATTATTGCTGGTGGCTGGTGGAGCTATGAAGTGCTGGGTTGGGGCGGTTACTGGGCATGGGATCCAGTCGAGAATGCCAGTATTATCCCGTGGTTTTTTGCGACCGCTTTTATTCACAGCTTACAAATTCAAGAACGCCGCCGAATGTTGGTTGGTTGGAACATGGGCTTAATCGTGGCGGCTTTTACCAGCACGCTGCTGGGTACTTTTTTAACCCGCAGTGGCATTGTACAAAGCGTCCATGCCTTTGCGGCTGGCGCAATCGGACCTGTGTTTTTTGGTTTTCTGGTGGTGGTGTTGGTTCTAACGCTTGGTATTGGCTACAAAAAACTGCACTTAATCCGCGATGAACACCAACTCGATAGTCCAGTCTCTCGAGAAGGGGCGTTTTTGATGGGCAATTTATTATTCTCGAGTTATGCCGCCACCGTTTTAATTGGTACACTCTTTCCGGTTTTTGTCGAAGGCTTTACGGGTGCAAAATCCTCGGTTGGAGCGCCATTTTTTAATGCCGTTGGTGTGCCGCTTGGACTGGGTATTTTGGGCTTACAAGCCATTGGTCCCGCCTTGGGCTGGCGACGTGCCACTGGTGAGGGTCTGCGCCAAAGCCTGACAATACCAGCCATTTTGGCAGTCGTCATGACCGTGCTTGGTTTTGTCTTGGGCGCTCGAGAATGGTCGGTGGTGCTGACGGTATTTTTTGCCTTCTTTAATATTTTTGTGATTGTGCGCCTGACCGATAAAGCCATTCAAAGCCGTCGCAAAGCCGTGGGGCAATCGTGGTTAGCCGCCATTGGCGATTTGGTCAATGCTTTCCCAAGGCGTTATGGGGCATATATTGCTCATTTTGGGGTGGTCGTGATCGCTTTGGGGATTGCTTTTAGTGGAGCATACAAAACCGAGCAAGAAGTCAGTTTTAAGATTGGCGAAAATAAAACCGTGCTTGGGCATAACGTTACTTATTTGCGTTTGGCGGGCGAAGAACAACCAGACCGCTTTGTCAATGCTGCCGAAATTTTACTCGATGGTCAGAGCTTTTTTCCAGCCCAAAACCAGTATAAAACCCAACAGATGAATGTGGCGACACCCGCCGTGCAGTACAATTTTCTGGGCGATTTTTATGTAATTTTCTTATCGGCAGACGAAAAAGGCAGCCAAGTTGCCTTAAAATTTATCAACAGCCCATTGGTCAGTTGGATTTGGTTTGGCGGACTGATTATCGTGATTGGTGCAGGATTAACCCTGATTCCAGCCATTCAAGTCCAAGCCTCGAGAAAGAAGAACGAAATGGTTGCAGCAGATTAGGGAGTAAGCATGAAAAAAGGATTCACCAACATTATTATTATTGGCGTGGTCATTGCGATTCTAGCAGTGCTGCTTGGTGGCTTACTCAGTCCGACCAGTCCAAGTAACAAAAGTACGGCGGCACTCGAGGGTAAAGTCGCACCTGTTTTTGACTTAGCTATGATTAACGGCGGCAGAATTAAGCTCGAGCAATTTAAGGGTAAACCCGTAGTCCTAAATTTCTTTGCGTCGTGGTGCGTGCCTTGTAAAGACGAAGCCCCGATGTTCTCGAGGGCGGCGGTTGAATACAGTAAAAAAGGTGTGGTTTTTTTGGGCATTGCTTACAACGATAAAGCCGATAAAGCTAAAGAATTTGCCAATCAATTCGACCTTGGTTTTCCAATTATGATGGATGACTCGAGCGACAACGGACGAACCAGTGTTAAATATGCACTTTTTGGTGTGCCAGAAACCTTTTTTATAGACAAAAATGGTGTGGTGCAAAAACATTATCCTAAGCCAATCGAGCGCCCCGAACTCGAGGCTGGCTTAAAACTGGTGGGGGTAGAATGAAAATCGTTGTTCTTGTGTTGTTGTTGTTTTCTGTTGCCCTTGCTCAATCAGACGCAAACCTCGAGAATAGGGTTCGTGCCATTGGTAATGAATTGCGTTGCCCCGTCTGTGGTGGTTCTGCTTTGACCGAAAGCCCATCGGATTTTGCCCGCAGTATGCTTTCTGAGGTTCGGGCGCAAGTTAAAGCGGGTAAACCAGATGCAGAAATTTTTTCGTACTTCTCGGGTAAATACGGCAATACGGTGCTACTCAAACCCCCATTTCAAGGAGTCAATATGATTATCTGGATTTTACCACTATTGGTCTTGGTCGCGGGTGCTGTCGTGCTGTGGAATTACTTAAAACGCAGCAGTCAGCAAAAACTTGAAATTGTCAATCCTGTGGCACTCGAGCAAGTTCGTAAGCAACTCGAGGCACAGCGCGACCAAACATATAACCCTGCAAGCCACGTAGCGCAAAGTGGTGCAAGTACAAATTTATGATTGCTTGGTTTATTTTGCTTGGCTTGGTGGCGTTGGCGTTGGCAACTTTTGCGTTGCTGCCACTTCGTGGTAACTCGGTGCAGATTCAAATTAAAACTAAAAAAGACGAACTCGAGGACGAACTCAGTACCTTGTATAGCCAAATTCGGGAACTTGAACGGCAATTGGAAGACCAAGAAATGAGCCCAGAAGATTATCAGCGCTTTCGCTTGCGCGACGAAACTCGAGCCGCCAAACTATTGGAGACGATCGAAAAAGCCCCTGAGACTGGACCAAAAGTTCAACCTCGAGCCAACCTGCGCGGCGGAGCAATGATGTTTTTAGCAACCGCCGTTATTCTTGGCGGTCTGAGTGCTTTTGCTGTCCCAAACCTCGAGAAACTGGCATTACGAACCGGTGAGCGCGAACTGTTTGAAAATCAAAAAGAATTGCTGAGTATTGCAGGTGAACTCAATGAACTTTCTAAGCTCGAACAAGCCAAGCCCGAAACCGAGCGCAAGGATTTACCACTCGAGAAATTACTGCGCTACGGCGATGTCGCGTGGGAACTCGAGCGCTTTGAAGATGCCGCTAAAGGCTACGGTTCGGCACTCAGGCAATTCACCGATGCTGCCAAAAAAACGCCAAGCGTCAAACCAAATACCGACAACATTAAAGCCCTCTCGAGGTACGGGCAAATTTTATTCTTTAATGGCGACAACGACCAAGCCCTGACGCTGCTTGAGACCGCCGCTAAACTTGGCAACGCCGAAGCATGGCTAACGATTGGTAACATTCGCTTCAGTGCTAAAAATGACCCCAAAGGTGCAATTGCGGCTTGGCAGCAATTCCAAAAAATCAACACCGATAAAGCCTTTGGCGCTCGAGTTCCAGATCTTATTGCCGCCGCCAAAACGCGCTTACGCGCAGTTGACCCCGGCGCGACTTTATTTGCTCAGAACTGCTCGGCTTGTCATGGGGCAGAAGCCCAAGGTTTGGTTGGACCGAACTTAAAAACCTCACAAAAAGCAAAAAGCTCAGACTTTCTCAAAAAACAACTGGCTAACGGCTCGAGCAACCAAGAAATGCCAGCCTTCAAGCAAATCCAAGGTAAAGATTTGGATAACTTGATTCAATTTGTGACTGGCTTAAAACCATAACCATGCCTCTGAATCGTCGTAAAATTCTCGAGTATTGGTGGCTTGCACCCATTGCTGCGGTGGCAGGTTTTTTTACATGGTTTGGGATTCGTTCTTGGAACATTCTGGTCGGTAAGCCTGCCCCGAGTGCAGTACCCCAATTTGTGGCTGCCCCAAAAGTGCGGGTGGCTCGAGTGGCAGACTTTCCAAAACTCTGGGATGCCATTGAGTTCAAAATTGGTACAACGCCAGCCATTTTGGTACGGGTGCAAAAACCACAACTTGGTGGGCTAAGCGTAGCTGGAAAGCACTTTATTGGACTCTCAAGAAACTGCACCCATTTGCGCTGCCCAGTCGAGTACATTAAAAACCCCGAAATTACCGCCATGGCATACAAATACCGTCCTGAATTTGCCCATCCAGTCTTGGGTTGCGCTTGTCATTTTAGTGCCTTTGACCCTGAGATGGCAGGAAAAAGTGTGTCGGGTCCAGCCTTGTTGCCACTGCCAAGGGTGCAACTCGAGGCTCGAGGCTCAGAAATTTTTGCGATTGGACTCGAGGCGTAGAGGGCTGTTGGACTCTAGGCTTAAAGTGTATCCAGCCACTCGAGAATTTCATGGCGATGCTCGTTTAACCTTGGTGGGGCTTGTCGAATTGGCAGGGCTTGACCGTCAAATTCAAATGGTGGCGCAGTCAGACGCACCTCGCCCAATTCTGGATGCTGCACGGTTTGTACCACGCCTCGAGACTTTGCCCAGTCTGACTCGAGTGCCTGAGCCACGCTCCAGACTGCCCCACATGGCACACCTGCTGATTGTAAACAGAGTATCGCCTCATCGCTCGAGAAACCTGCCAAGTGTGCCTCTAAACGCTGTGTAATCTCGAGCCGATGGCTTAAACGCTGCTGGTTGGTGGCAAAACGTGGCTCAAGTAAATCTGTGGCGTTAAGTGCCAAGCAAAGTTTTTGATACAAGCTATCGTTGCCAGCCGCGATATTGACAAAACTATCCGAGGTTTTATACGTGCCATACGGCACAATACTGCGGTGTTCATTGCCCAGCCGTTCGGGTTCTTCGCCAGCATTTAAGTAGCGCGAAACTTGGTATGTGCCAAGCGCAATCATGCTCTCGAGCAGATTGACCTCGATATGCCGCCCAAGCCCAGTGCTTTGACGTTCAAACAGGGCTGCCAGAATTCCTTGGGTCGCCAGCGAACCCGCAAAAATATCGGCAATCGCCACACCCGCTTTGGTTGGATTCTTGTCGCCGGTGTAACTCATAAAGCCGCTCATGCCTTGGGCGATTAAATCGTAACCCGACCAGTCTTTGAGCGCCCCACTCGAGCCAAAGCCAGAAATGCTACAGGTGATCAAACGCGCCCTTGTGGTTATAATTCCCAACTTCTCGAGTGTCCCCGGGCGGTAATTCTCGACCAATACATCGGACGCATCCACAATTTGTTGGGCAAGCTCGAGGTCGCTTAGATTTTTTAAGTCTAAGGCAATGCTTTGTTTGTTGCGGTTAGCACTTAAAAAATAGGTGGCTTCTCTGTTCCCATCATGCTCGAGCCAAGGCGCACCCCACGCTCGGGTATCGTCGCCGTCGGGTGGTTCGATTTTAATGATTTTTGCCCCGAGGTCGCCAAGCGTTTGGGTACAAAACGGACCTGTTAAGACTCGGGTAAAATCGGCAACCACAATGCCAGACAAAGGAAGATTCATAAGCCACCTCTAAAAGCAGTTTTTATTTCGGCGCGAGTTGCCCCACCAGACAGCAGCACCAGCAATAAAATTCGGGCTTTGTGGGCATTCAAAAATGAAGCCGAAATCGCGCCGAGTTCTTGCAACTGTCTCCCGCCGCCTTCATAGCCATAAATCGGCAAAATTGCGCCCGTGTGGGTGCGGGTCGCAATCACCACGGGTTTGGCTGCGCCTGCAATAATCGGCACAACGTCGGGCGGTACATTGCCAGTCCCTAAGGCGGCAATCACCACGCCATCGGCTCGAGCCAAGGCTTCTGGTAAACCTTGTCCGCGCCACCCAGCATAAGCGTAAACAATCTCGACCTTGGCGGCAACATTGTTGACGGCTTGGGTAACTCGAGCTTCGGGGATGGCAAAATACGAAATCATTGGCGCTCCTGCCAAAAAATCTATCCGCCCAATCGGACCTGGATAGCCCGCAAATGCCTCGAGTCGAGTGGTGTCGGTCTTGGTGACGGTGCGAGCATCAAAAATATCGCCAGCAAAAACCACCAGAACTCCACTTGAACGCGGCTCGAGTGCGACATGGGCTGCCGCCAAGACATTGCCAGGTCCATCCCATGATGCTTCTTCGGCGTGGCGCATACTGCCAGTCAGGACCACTGGCACATTTGTTTGAAGGGTTAAGTGCAAAAAAAACGCGGTTTCCTCGAGCGTATCTGTGCCATGGGTTAGCACAATACCATCGTGATGAACGGCAACCGCTTGAATTAAATCGCGCAACTCGAGCATATGGGCTGGGGTGATGTGTGGGCTGGGCAAATTAAATGGCTGGAACAGCGAAATTTCAAATTGCTTGAGGCTTGGCAATGCCTCGAGTAAATCCAGCATGGCGTTGGCTGGAGTTAAATTGCCATTTGGGTCGGTGCGGCTGGCGATTGTGCCACCCGTCTGAATGAGTGCAAGGCGTTTCATGATGCAATCAGCATACGGTACAGTAATACCCAATGCGGCAACTTCCCAAAGAATTCATGGCACGAATGCAAACCCAACTTGGGAGCGATTTTACCGCCTTCAAAACCGAACTCGAGAACGGCGAACGGCAATATGGCATCCGTAGCAATACCTTAAAAATAACTCGAGCAGAATTGGCGACCGAACTGAAATTAACCCAGACTATTCCCTGGTCAGAAAGCGGTTTATACGCCACTCGAGAAGCCCGACTTGGAGCGCATCCGCTTCACCATGCTGGGGCATACTATGTCCAAGAACCCAGCGCTCAGGCGGTGGCGCACGCCTTAGAGTTAAAACCCAATCTGCGGGTGCTGGATTTATGTGCTGCACCCGGCGGAAAAAGCACCCACTTAGCCGCCCTGATGCAAAACCAAGGGGTCTTGGTCTGCAACGAAATCAGTGCTACGCGGGGCAGAGCTTTAGCCGAAAACCTCGAGCGACTGGGCTGTGTTGGTATTGTTAGCAACGAAGAACCCGCCCGACTGACCGAAAAATGGGGTGCATATTTTGATCGAATTCTGGTGGATGCGCCGTGCAGTGGTGAAGGAATGTTTCGTAAGCACACGGCAGCCATTCAAAGTTGGTCTCTAAACCATGTCAAAACCTGTGCCGTGCGCCAAAGTGCCATCCTCGAGAACGCCGTGGCACTGCTGGCTGATGGCGGGGTTTTGGTTTACAGCACTTGTACTTTCGCGCCTGAAGAAAACGAGAATGTGATTGTCGGTTTGCTCGAGCAGCACCCAGAATTGAGGCTTGAAACAATTGATGGGTTTACAAGTGGAATCAATGGCATTGGCTCGAGATTGTACCCGCATTTAATTCGTGGCGAAGGACATTTTTTGGTAAAGCTCCGAAAAAGGTCACGAGGTGAGGCAAGCCCCACCCCTACGGATGGAGGGATTGATCTTGTTTCTACGGTGAAGGATAAAAAAACTTTTTTAGAATTCACCCAAGAATTTGCTGTGCCAGAAGGTGTCGCCCTCGAGTTTCGCGGTGAAATTCAGATCGCACACCCAAACAGCCCAAGTCTCGAGGGCATTCGGGCATTACGGGCTGGAATTCCAGTCGCACAAATTCAAAAAAACCGACTCGAGCCACATCATGGCTTGTCTCGAGTCATCCAAGGCTTTGGTAATGTGGTCGAACTCGAGCCAATAGAAGTGGGGGCTTATCTGCATGGCGATACCATTTCTCGAGCAGGCAGTGCTGGCTGGGTTTTGCTGCAAACCCAAGGCTTGGCGCTTGGTTGGGGTAAACGGGTTGGGCAGACAATCAAAAATCATTACCCCAAGCATTTACGTGGCAATTTGGTGTTGCTCGAGGACTAAAATGCTGATTCGGTCGTATACCCTTTTGGATTATCCGCAATTGCTTGAGCTTCAACGGGCGTGTTTCCCCGCGCCTTACCCAGAAGATCAGCTTTGGAGCAGAGCCCAAATTGCGTCGCACCTCGAGCATTTTGCAGCAGGGGCGCTTTGTGTCGCCGAAAACGGGCTGATTATTGCTTCGGCAACGGCTTTAATCCTCGAGCATCCAGCCCACACTTTTGCTCAAGCCACCGATAATGGCTTTATTGGCAACCACAATTCGCAAGGCGACACGCTTTATGGGGTGGATATGGCGGTGCATCCAGCTTGGCGCGGACGCGGAATTGCGCGGATGCTGTATCAGGCTCGGTTTAGGTTGGTGCAGCAATTAGGCTTGAAGCGTTTTATGGCGGCTGGACGAATGCCAGGACTCGAGAACCACTCCAATTTAAGCCCCGAAGAGTATGTGGAAAAAGTGGTGGCTGGTGAACTAACCGACCCAACACTGACCCCACAACTTAAAAATGGTTTGACACCCACAAAAGTCTTACACCAATATATCGAAGATGCCCAGTCAAGGAATTGTGTGCTTCTACTCGAGTGGAGGAATCCGTTATTGCCAATATAATTACTTTGATCCAAGTTCGCAACTTATTGAGATTAGCGATTTGGAAAAATTTAAGCAGATTAGAGAATTATGTGGTACTTTGAATACTAACCAATTCAGCGATAGATGACGCTTCGGTCTAGTGTATTAGACATCTGGGACGGATAAACTTTATGGCAGACCAAAAACTAAAATTTAATGTCAGTAGCGGACTAAAAAGTATATTGGGAAATCAATTGATAACCAATGAAGAAGTGGCTATTTTTGAATTGATTAAAAATTCATTTGATGCTGATGCCACGCAAATAGAATTGTACTTTAGTAAAGATAGGATTGTTATTTCTGATAATGGAAAAGGAATGACTTTTCGGGAAATAAATGAAAAATGGCTTTTTGTAGCCTATTCAGAAAAAAAAGAAGCAAACGAAAATCCTAATTTTAGAGATGAAATTTCTAAAAGAAAATTTTACGCAGGAAGTAAAGGTATAGGCAGATTTTCTGCGGATAGATTGGGGAAATCCATTCAACTTCAGACTCGCTCAATAAATGAACCTGATAGCCCTATTAATCAAATTAAAGTTGACTGGGAATCATTTGATAAAAATCAACTAAAACTCTTCGGAGATATTGAAATACAATATGAAACAACATTAAAATTTGAAAACCCTAATGAACTAAACCTATTTCCACATGGGACAATAATATCCATAGATAAAACTCGAATTACATGGACTCGAGAAAAAATCCTATCCCTCAAAAAATCTTTAGCTAAACTCATTAACCCATTTGGAGCAGAGTTAGATAATTTTAAGATATTCATGATAGTTCCCAGTGAAATAGAGGAGGATAAAAAGCTAAGGGCGAGTAGCGGATATGTTGAAGATGATGAGCTAAATAAAATTATCAACGGGGAAATAAAAAACTTTATTTTCTCGACACTCTCAGAAAAAACAACGCATATAAACGTTTCAATAAATCCTGATGGTAATTCTATTGAAACTACTTTAGTAGATAGGGGTGAATTGATATACAAAATTAGAGAGCAAAACACATATAAAAATATCGCTAAGTCAGAATTTAGTTGTCAGATTTATTACTTAAATACGTCAGCAAAAGCAACCTTCACTCGACGAATGGGGGCAGAACCAATAAAGTTTGGTTCTATATTCTTATTTCGGAATGGATTTCGCGTATATCCAATAGGGGAAGAAGCAGATGATTGGTTTGGTTTAGATAGAAGAAAACAGCAAGGTTATGCAAGATTTTTGGGAACTCGAGAGCTAATTGGTAGAATTACAATAACTGGAGAAGAAAAGGATTTCCGAGAATCAACAAGTCGTGATTCAGGTTTGATAATGACACCAGCAGTTCATGAGCTTCAAAAGTTTTTTTTAGAAAAATGCTTAAAAAGACTAGAACAATATGTTGTTTCTGTTACTTTTAAGAATACAGAGGATAAATTTTTTAGTGACATATCTCAACTGACTAATGATGAAGGCAGGAATAAAGTTATAGGGGTGGTCTCTAAGTTAGTTGGAAAAAGCGATATTGACCTTCTGGACTATAGTAAAAACTTGGTTCAGATACTTGACGAGAAGGCTTCTTTGTTTGAAAACTCTTTGATAGGGATCAGACGAATAGCAGAAAAAATCAAAGACTCCGATTTGTTTACAAGTGTTGAAGAAGCAGAAGAAAGGTTTGCTGAGCTTAAAAAGTCGGAAAAAGAAGCGCGAGAAAATGCAAGAAAGGAACAAGAAGCTCGAAAAGTGGCTGAGAGGAAAGTAGAAGAAGCAGAAGAGGCAGAAACAAAAGCAAAAACACAATTAGCAGAAGAGCTTAAAAGGAATTTGTTTCTTACAGCGATAACCGATTTAGATGTTGAAACTGTTGTAAATTTACATCATCAAATCACGCTGTATGCTGTTGACATCAATACGCAGATTGAGAATTTCATTCTTGATTCAATGCCAAAAAATTCAAATGAAAGAAAGAGCATTTTAGATTTTTTTGAACAAATATCACTACTCAATAACAAGATATTAGTTATTTCCAAATTTGCAACGAAAGCAAATTTTCGACTAAACTCTGAAGAAATCGAAGAAGATTTATCAAACTATATTGAGAGTTACCTTACAGAGATAGTAAAAAAAATATCAGGTAAAAAGATAGAGATTGTTATTAAAGGAGACAAAAAAAAGTTTTTTGTAAAGTTTAAGCCAATTGAAATTTCGATTATAATAGACAATTTTATATCGAATTCAAAAAAATCTGGAGCCAGAAAAATAGAATTTCATATGGAAGTTGTGTCAGATAGGGAGTTTTTCTTAACAATTTCAGATAATGGAAAAGGATTTTCAGTTGATTCTAGTGACCTTAATAGGATATTTGAAAAGGGTTTTTCAGACACTGATGGCTCCGGTTTAGGCTTGTATCATGTACAACAGATAGTGCGAGGAATAAAAGGTTCTATAGATGCCAGCAAACCCACAATAGGGAAAGGTGCAATTTTTCATATAAGGATTCCAAAATGAGATTAGATTTTAATATTTTATGGATTGATGACCAACAACAATATGTTAGGTCACAACAAAGATCGCTCGAAAGAGTTATTAGAAAAGAGGGTTTTCAATTGGAAGTGGAGTTCATTGAGTCTGTAGAAAAAGCCGTAGAGTTTCTAAAAGAAGAC
>JAYWGM010000048.1:0-89237 GCA_043778225.1 Deinococcales bacterium
GTCAAACTGTCGTTCAAACGTTAATTCGGTTTCGTTGTCACTCCTTTTAGTCGGTTAATCAGTCAAAATACGCGACTGATTAACACAATTTGGTATCAGCCCCTAATTGAGGGTACGTTTTTGCACCCCGACAAACTCGGACAAAATCTCGTAGCGCTCAAACAGATTTTTAGCCTCGAGTACACGCTGAGCATCCATACCGCTCAAGCGCAAATTGGCAGCAATAAATGAGGCTTTTAGGAGCATATCCTCGGGGACTTCGCTCGAGACATCACCAAATTTAGATTGCATTCGGGTTAGGAATTTTTCTAAAACATCTTTGGCAATCGCTTTTGTCCAGAGCGGGTTGCTTGGCTCGAGTGGGTCGAGTTCAGCACGGGCGCAAGAATACGGATAAGTTTCGTTGTCAATGTCTAAAATCCGAAAACGTTCACCACCAACCACAAGGATATTGGCACTACCGTCTGGGTTATACTCAACTTCGACCAGATGTGCCAAGGTTGCTACTCGAGCAATCCGCGCTTCGGGTTCATTGGTGGCTGGCAAAACACACGGAATACCAAACGGTTCGCGGGAGTGGCGAATGCGTCCGAGTAATTCTCGGTAGCGTGGTTCAAAAACGTAAAGTGGTAATGCCATACCGGGCAGCAGTACGAGTTCTCCAAGCGGAAAAAGGGGAATCTCCATAGCCATAAAGATATTGCCTTTGGGAATTTTCGGCAATGAACTACAATACAATCTATTCCTAGCGTTGTGGACAGTTTGAATAAGAATCCTTGTTCGGTAAATTACAAAATAAATGTAGCCCAATCCAACTCAGGACATTTCCCTTCGCGCAAAAAAGCACAATAAAGTCATGGAACTGACCTTCTCGAGCCTTGCCAGTGCCATCAGTTGGTTGTTTGTGCTGCTGACCTATCAACAATACCGCGAGCGTGGCAAAACCCATCAGTTACTGTGGACACTTGGCATTGCCAGTTTTGCAATTGCCGTAACCGCCGATACGGTGGCTCGAGCGCAAGGCGGTTGGACAGAAAACGGCTACCGAATCTGGTACTTTTTTGGTGCGATGCACGGCGTAACTTTATTGGGGCATGGCACACTCATGCTCTTAAACCGACAAAATTGGACACAGCGTTTACTCGAGGTGGTGGTGGTTGCCATGATCGTCAGCGCAGTGGTGGTCTCCAACGCCCCAATTAACTTTGCAGCCCTGACAAGTGCTTTCGAGCCAAAAGGCACAGCTTTTCCAGACATTGCCCAAATGGGTTTTGCGACCCCGCGTTTTTGGACAATCCCGTTTAATTTGTACGGCACGGTTTGGTTGGTCGGTGGCGCACTGTACTCAAGCCTGACCTTATGGCGTTCACATCGCCCAAGAGCCATCGGCACACTTTTGATTGCCTTGGCTGGCTTGGTGCTGGCTGGAGTCTCGAGCCTCAATCGCTTTGGGATTGATTACCTCGAAGCCATTGGGCGGATGGTTGGCGTGACGATTCTATTTATTGGTTTTTTGTTCACCACACTCGAGCCAAATGCCCTGCCAAAAGTCAATTTGCCCAAAGTTCCACCCTTGGTGATTGCGGCTGTTTCGGGCTGGGGACTGGCTTTGGCAGCATTTTTTCAACTCGAGCCAGCCGCTTGGCAAGCCGTGATTGAATACCCCGGACTATTTTTGATTGCTGGAATTATTTTAGGTTTGTTCTGGTTAGTGCTGCAAAAAGCCCGCCAACGGGCTAAAATTTTTACAAACCATGAGTAACTGGCTGGGTTTACCTCGGAACAGCCAAAAAGCACAGGGGTTGCTGACCTTGATTGGCAGTAACTTTTTAATGTGGAGTGGCTTTTTTATGATTATTCCACTGATAAGCCTGCATTTTGTCGATAACTTGGCTTGGAGTGCTGCTTCGGTCGGTCTGGCTTTAGGAATACGCACTGTGGCACAGCAAGGTTTAGCCATTTTTAGCGGTGCGATTTCAGACAAAATCGGCGCTCGAGGCTTAATTTTATCGGGCTTAGTGATTCGCAGTCTGGGGTTTGGCAGTCTTGCATTGGTGACTGATTTCACTGGTTTGTTGTTGGCAGTGACTTTTTCTGGAATTGGTGGAGCGCTCTTTGAAGCCCCGAAAAACGCGGCAGTGGCGGCATTGACTCCCCCCCAGACTCGTCCCAAGGTCTACGCCGTTTTAGGGATGACCGGAAGCATTGGTATGGCGCTTGGTTCTTTACTTGGTGCGGTTTTAATTAAACTTGGTTTTGAAACAGCCGCGCTGATTTCAGGGGCGGTGTATTTGCTGACTTTTTTGATCAATTGGCACTACTTACCAGATTTACGGGTCTCGAGTGGCGAACAAACAGCTTTGGCTGGCTTTGTTTTGGTTTTACAAGACCGACGATTTGTCTGGTTTACCTTTTTGTTGGCTGGAATGTTTTTGATGTGGTCACAATTTTCGCTGGCTTTAACCCTCGAGGCAACCCGTTTAGCTGGCACAACCGATGCTGTGGCATGGCTTTTTTTGGTCAACACAGGTACGGCAATTGCTTTACAGTACCCGATGACCACGTTTAGCCGCCGCTATTTTTCGGATGTGCATTGCCTGATGCTCGGTGTCTTGATGATGGCATTGGCACTCTATGGGGTGGCTTTTTCAAACACGATTGTTTGGCTACTGATTTGCGTCGCATTTTTTTCGATTGGCTCGAGTCTTGCCAGCGCCCCACAACAAACCATCACGGCTCAATTGGCAAATCCCCAAGCTCGAGGCACTTATTTTGGCTTTAGCGCCTTGGCTTTTGCCCTTGGTGGTGGCTTGGGCAATGCCCTTGGCGGCGTGTTGCACGATTTTGGGAATCAAATTGGCTGGCTTGGCTTACCTTGGATTCTGATTGGCTCGAGCGGAATGCTGACGGCTTTAGCGTTGTGGTTTTTTGCCAAGACGATGCCAAAAAATTTAAGCTGATTGCTTTGTTGGTTTCGATCGCCACCAACGCAAAAGTGGCGGAAGCACCAGTGTCAGCAGTGCAATTGCTAGAATTGTGGCACTGATTGGGCGCGTTAAAAAGACACTGGCATCGCCTTGCGAAATCCCCATTGCCCGACGAAATTGTTCTTCGGCTTTTGGTCCTAGAATCATCCCAACAATGGCTGGCGCAATTGGAATATCAAAACGGCGCATAAAATAACCAAGAATGCCAATGATGCCAAGCAAAGCCAAATCAAAAACGCTGTTATTCAAACTATAGACACCGATACTGGCAAAAACCAAAATCCCACCGTACAAAAGTGGGCGTGGAATCTCGAGCAAGCGCACCCAGACTCCGGCTAAAGGCAAATTCAAAATCAGCAGCAGGACATTACCAATGTATAAACTGGCAATTAAACCCCAAACCAAATTGCCGTTGGTGGCAAACAACAGTGGACCCGGTTGAATCCCATAACTCTGAAAAGCCGCCAACATAATCGCTGCGGTGGCACTGGTTGGTAAACCAAGGGTTAAAAGCGGCACAAGCACACCCGCCGCACTGGCGTTGTTGGCGGCTTCTGGTCCTGCCACCCCTTCGATAGCCCCATGTCCAAATTCTTCTGGGTTTTTGGCAAGGCGTTTCTCGAGTGCGTAAGATAAAAACGTCGGGATTTCCGCTCCACCGGCTGGCATCACCCCAAATGGGAAACCAAGCGCCGTCCCACGCAGCCACGGTTTCCATGAACGCGCCCAATCTTCTTTGGTCATGCTGGCACGTTCGCGCAGCTTAATCACATCTTGTCCAGCCCGAAATCTCGAGGCAACATATAAAGTCTCGCCGACTGCAAATAAACCCACCACAACAATCACGACTTCGATACCATCGGCGAGTTCGGCAAAGCCAAGGTCAAACCTCGATTGCCCAGTCAGCACATCTGTACCAACCAAACCAAGTAAAATCCCAAAAAACAAGCCAAAAATACCGCGCAGTGGGCTACCACCCAAAACCGCACTGACGGTGATAAACGAGAGCATCATGACCGCAAAGTATTCAGCCGCCCCAAATGCCAAAGCTAAATTGACCGCCACAGGTGCAAAAAAAGTCAGCAGGATGGTGGCAATTGTTCCAGCCACAAAACTTCCTATGGCGGCAGTGGCTAAAGCGGCTGCACCTCGACCGGCTCGAGCCATTTTGTTGCCCTCGAGACTGGTGATGATGCTGGCACTTTCGCCAGGTGTATTGAGGAGAATACTGGTGGTGCTGCCGCCGTACATTGCACCGTAATAGATACCAGCAAACATGATAAACGCCGAGACTGGCTCGACCTTAAAAGTGACGGGCAGCAACAACGCCACGGTTAAAGCTGGTCCAATGCCCGGCAAGACCCCAACCATCGTGCCAAGGAAAACACCGATAAAACCAAAAAGTAAATTGGTTGGGGTCATCGCTACCGAAAAACCAGAAATAAGTGATTGTAGTGTTTCCATAGAACCTCGGTGAGCTTTGGGCTTTGTTTCTCGAGAAATCGTGTATCAATTTGTTTATGGCTCAGGACTCATTGCCCAATCAGCCATTCTAAAACGGCAGAATTCCAGCCGGTAACTGTAAGCCCAGCCCTCGAGTAAAACCAAAGTATGCAATCACCGAAACCACCACGCCAATTAAAAAATCTGTAGCAAAAGCTCGAGGACGAGCAGCCAACGCCACTGGGCGAAAACCCTGTGCAGTGGTGGCAAACATCAGGCTCGAGGTGATTACAAAACCCAGAAAACCAATCAACAGAATTTGCACCAACAAGCCGCCGCCGACAAAAACAATTGCCAAATAATTGGTGGCAGCATTGGGGTCAGCATCTTCTTCGGCGGCTGGTTCGGCTTTGTCGCCGCGCAGGGCATTGACCAATAATAAAATTGCCATGGCGGTTAAACCTAGCCCGACGATAAACGGAAAAATATTGGGCGGCACTCGAGCAAAGGTACTGGTGCTGCTCATGCCGTTGGCTTGGAGCAGCACAAAAATGCCGAGAACAACCCCCGCCAATGCAAAGACGACATCCGGCAGACTGACTCGAGTTGGTTTCATGTTTATTCCTCAGTGCAAAAAGCAGGGCGGACGCTAATGTCCGCCCCGACAACTGCTTACTTTAACAAACCAATGTCTTTTAAGGTTTTGACGATTTTATCGTCCTCGAGTTTGAGGAAGACCTCAAATTTTGCACCAGACTGGTAAAGATCAATCCAACCTTTTTGTTTGAGCATTTCTTTCCACTGTGGTGTGGCGTTCATTTTGTCCATCAGACCAACCAATTCAAGGCGGCGGCTTTCGGTAATCCCCGGAGGGGCAACAATGCCGCGCCAATTGGCAATTTCGACATTGACTTTTTGTTCCTTAAACGATGGCGCATTGACTCCAGCGATTCTCTTGGCACTCGAGACACCCAAAAGGCGCAATTTGCCAGCTTCAACTTGGGGCAGAAATTCGGACAGGCTCGAGACTCCAGCTGCGACTTGATTACCCAACAACGAAGCCAATGCTTCGCCGCCACCAGCATATGGCACATAATTAACTTTAGCCATATCCGTACCACTGGCTTTGGCGAGTAAACCGACCGTGATGTGGTCTGTGCCACCAGCACTACCGCCAGCAATCGGCGTACCACCGGGGTTGGCTTTCCAAGCCGCTAAGAAGTCGCTCAGGTTCTGGATTTTGCTACTGGCTGGCACAACCAAGGCTTGAAATTCGCCCGTCAAACGTGCAATCGGTGTAACCATGTCGAGGTTGGCTTTACTTTTGTTGGTTTGAATTGCACCAACCATGACTAAGCCCATGACCATCAGTTGATTGCCATCGCCTTTGGCATTGACAAACTGGGCTAAACCGACTGTACCACCCGCACCAGCCACATTTGAGACTTGAATCCCAGTAGCCAGTTTCGTACCCTCGAGAACATTTTGAATCGAGCGAGCCGTCTGGTCCCAACCACCACCCGGCGCGGCTGGTGCCATAATTTTAAGCCCATTGACCTGTGCCACACTCGAGACCCCAAAACCCGCCAGCAGGGCTGCCATACCAAGACCGAACAACATTCGCTTTTGCATATTTCCTCCAATTGTAATTGTGACCAGATTGTATGAGCCTTTAAGCCCCTTGCATAGACTTTTGTTCATGGCTGTAAACAAAAGCAGCTCGAGTTTGCTACGATAGGTCTTGTGGCGCAAAAACCCAGTTTTGTTCCCAGTGTTCGCCGCACTTGGGGAATCCAGCAGCGCTTTTTTTTGCTGCAAGCAGTTTTGTTTGCACTTTTAACGCTTATTTTGGCTGGGGTACAAATCAGTACCTTACGAAGCTCACTCGAGCAAGATTATGGCATTCGAGCCTTAAATGTGTCGCGCTCGGTGGCACTGATGCCAACCATCATCAGTGCCATGAATGACCCAAAGCCAGAATTGGTTATCAACCCTTTGGTCAACAAGTTGCGGACTCGAGTCAGTGCTGATTTTATTGTGGTTGGGAATCTCGAGGAAGTGCGCTATTCGCATCCATTGCCAGAGCGGATTGGGCAAAAAATGGTTGGCAACGATAATCAAGCGCCATTTGCTGGACAAGAAATCGTCAGTGTGGCGGTCGGTTCGTTGGGGCGTTCGATTCGCGGCAAAGTACCACTTTTTGCCGCCAATGGCAAAGTGATTGGGGTGGTCAGCACAGGTTTTTTATTACCAACCGTACAAAGCACTTTTTTGACGGTACTACAAACTTTACTGCCTTGGTATGGATTGGCATTGGTGGTGGCGCTGGTTTCCTCGAGCTTGATTGCGCGGCGCTTAAAACGCGAAATGTTTGACCTCGAGCCAGAGCAGATTGCCGCCCTGGTGCGCCAGCACCAAGCCACCTTGAGCGCCATGCAGGAAGGAGTTTTGGTGCTTGACCCGGATTCAAAAATTCAAGTTCAGAACTCTCGAGCCGAACAAATGCTTGGTGCAACGATTGGCGCAGCCTTACCTGAGATTTGGCACGAATTAGCTGCTCATCAACTCGAGGTGATGCAGAATATGGCATTTCGGTTTGGCAATCAGCACCTGATGGTCTCAAAACTCGAGATGGGGGCAGGTTGGAGTGTGGTGATTTTTCGTGACCGTGCCGAAGTGCTCGAAATTGCCCAGCAACTGACTCAGACTCAGCAGTATGCCGACCTTTTGCGGGCGCAAACCCATGAGTTCCAGAATCGTTTGCACACCATTTCTGGCTTAATTCAACTTGGGCAACTCGAGACGGCGCTGGGCATTATTCGCCATGCCTCAGAGCGCAGCCATGCCCTCAAAGAACTCCTGCATGACCTCGAGATACCGCAAGTGGCTGCCCTGATTATTGGCAAGTACGAACGTGCCGAAGAACTGGGGGTGCAATTTAGCCTCGAATCTGGCTCGAGTTTACCCAAACGCTGGGCGAGTCTTGGTACAGAAAGCCTTGTGCTGATGATTGGCAATTTACTCGAGAATGCTTTTGATGCCGCTCAAGAAAGTCAGCCAAAACGGGTTGAATTGATGCTTGGCACAGACCCAGACGGCTTACAAATCGAAGTTCGAGATTCTGGAGCGGGGATTCCAGTCTGGCTCGAGGCTCGGGTTTTTGAGCGTTCGGTCAGCAGCAAAGGCAGTGGGCGTGGTTATGGACTTGGTTTGGTACGCCAACACGTGCTGGCCTTGGGTGGCTCATTGCAGTTTTTTCGGCGCGAACAGCAAACGGTATTTCAGATTAGTTTTGGACCAGAAACGATTCTTGAGCCGCCCAGCCAAGCAAACATTTTAGAAAAACGACCACCAGCCCTCGGAGCAGAAACATGAACTTAACGCGAGCCGCCACCCAAGTCTTGTTAATCGAAGACGACCCATGGGTGGCACAAATTAACGCCCAAATGGTCTCGAGTATTGCAGGTTTTGAGGTTGTGGGTCTTGCCCGCACCATCCGCGACGCCAAAAAACGGGTGCTTGAGTTGTACCCGCAGTTATTGCTCATCGATGTCTACTTGCCCGATGGCAATGGGCTAGACTTTTTGCATCAGTTGCGTCAAGAGCGGATTCAATTTGACGCGATGATGATAACCGCCGACAACGACCATGCAAGTGTAAAAAATGCGCTTTCTGATGGTGTTTTTGACTATTTAATTAAGCCATTTGAACGCTCGAGACTCGAAATGGCACTCGAGCGCTATGCAACTCGGCATCAGTGGCAAAATGAAAAACAACTCAACCAAGCCAAAATAGACCACCTGCTGGGGCATAAATTCGAGCCAGATTTACCCAAAGGCATAGACCCACATAAACTCGAGCAAATAAAAGCGATACTGCGTTTGCAAAATCGAGCCGCCAGTGCCGAAGAGATTGCGGTCAGCATCGGCATCAGTCGTGTGACCGCATGGCGCTACCTGGAGTATTTATGCAGCACCAATTGGGCAATCCTCGAGAACGACCAAAGTGGCACAGGCAGACCCGTCAAACGTTACCGCATATGAATCTTGTGGAAACTGCTTTCCATGCAACTTTGTGTAGACTGTAGCCATGAAAATAAAATCGCTTTTGGCAATCGCGCTTGCGGTGCTACTCTGGTCTGGGTCAGCCCGAGCCCAAGATTTTAGCCTGCGCTTTGGTTTAGCGCTTTTAACCATTCCAAGTTTGCAAATTGCTTCAGAAATCAGTTTTGGAGCATTCGGTTTGGGTTCTCGAGTCACGGCTGGAACGACGATTTTATTGTCCCGAGTGCAACTGGACGGCTATGTTTTTGTGCCATTGGCTGGGGCTTGGCAGGTTTATTTTGGTCTTGGGGTTGGCTCGTTTCTGGATATATTTAGCGGCACACTCAACGACTTTCATGGCTTACTTGGGGTGCGTTTAAGCAGTGGGATTTTTCTCGAGTTTGTACCGCGTTTATTTTTGAGCAATGGTTGCAATCAAAATTCTGGTTGCCAGAATTCCAATGGGCAAGTTCGCGCCATCGGTTGGGGTATTGATTTTGGCTTGGGCTTTGCATGGCGATTGTAACTAAGCAAAAGTTTTCTGATTAGGTTAAACTGGCTTTAGTTGTGACAGGAGTTTTTTCATGAACCGCTACGATGACCGCGCCCGACTTGTATTTCATTATGCTCGAGAAGAAGGTTCTAAACTCGGTCATGCCATGATTGGACCTGAGCATTTGCTGCTTGGCTTAATGCGTGAAGGCGGAACTGCCTGCCGTATCCTGACCGAGTTTGGCGCAACCCTAGAAGGTTTTCGCCGTCGGGTCGAAGAAATTATTGGGCGCGGTGAGGGTTTACGCCACACCGAAGCCCCAGCCATCACTCCAAGGGCGCGTCGTGTGATGGAACTTGCTTCGTCCGAAGCCAGAAACCTTGGCAGCCAAGTGATAGGCACAGAGCATATTTTGCTTGGAATCCTGCGTGAAGGCGACGGCGTGGCGTATCGTATCCTGACCGATTTGGCTCGAGACCCAGACACGATTCGCTGGCGTATTTTAGCCCACACCGACCCCAAACAAGAACCAAAAAATGTCAATACCCCATTTTTAGACGAGTACGGACGCGATTTAACCAAGGAAGCCCGAGATGGAAAACTCGACCCTGTGATTGGGCGCAGCGAAGAAATTCGCCGTGTGGTGCAAATTCTCTCGCGCCGCACCAAAAATAACCCCGTCCTCATCGGCGACCCTGGTGTAGGTAAAACCGCGATTGCCGAAGGTTTAGCTTTAGCCATTTTCGAGAAACGAGTACCAGACAACTTGAAAAATGTCCGCTTAATTTCCATAGATTTATCGGGTGTCGTCGCGGGGACAAAATACCGTGGCGAATTTGAGGAGCGCTTGCGCCAAATCATCGAAGAATTGCGTCAGGCTCGAGTCGTGGCATTTGTGGACGAGTTGCATACACTTGTTGGGGCTGGCGGCGCAGAAGGCACACTTGATGCCGCCAATATCCTTAAACCAGCCTTGGCTCGAGGTGAAGTCCAAGTGATTGGCGCAACCACGACTGGCGAGTATCACCGCTATATCGAGAAAGATGCAGCCTTAGAACGGCGTTTCCAGCCTGTGCTGGTTCTCGAGCCTAGCCCCGAAGAAACCGTCGAGATTTTGCGCGGCTTAAAACCGCGTTACGAAGAGCATCACAATGTGATTATTCCAGATTCAATGCTGATTCTGGCGGTCAAGGTTGGCGAGCGCAGTTTGCCGGGGCGCAATTTCCCCGATAAAGCCATTGACCTGATTGACGAAGCTGGCTCGAGGGTGCGCTTAAATGCCAGCCTCAATATGCCAGTCTTAGAAGATGCCAGTGGTACACCGATTGTCTCGAGAGAGGACATCGAAGCGGTGGTGGATTCGTGGGGCGGAGTCTATATCGATGACCGCGACGACCAAAAATTGCTTGGACTCGAGGAAGAATTGCGGGCGCAGGTCTTTGGGCAACCCGACGCGGTGCGCTCCTTGGCTTCGGCACTGCGTCGTTCTCGAGTTGGCTTGGGTGGACAAACCCGTTTGGCAGCCAGTTTTCTCTTTGTTGGCTCGAGTGGGGTTGGCAAAACTCACCTTGCCAAAGCCTTAGCAAAAACCTTGTTTGGTTCTGACCGCAGCCTAATTCGTTTTGATATGTCCGAGTACCAAGAAGCCCACAGTGTTTCTAAACTGATTGGCGCACCGCCGGGCTACGTGGGCTACGACCAGGGTGGGCGTTTGACCGAAAGTGTGCGTCGTCAGCCGTTTAGTGTGATTTTGCTTGATGAAATCGAAAAAGCCCATCCAGATGTCTATAACACCTTTTTGCAAGTCATGGACGATGGGCGCTTGACCGATGGGATGGGGCGAGCCGTAGACTTTAAGCGCTGTATTTTAATCATGACCAGCAACACCGGCTTTAACGTGTCTGGCGGTGTGCGCTTTGCTGGCGACTCGGAAATTACCGACACCCAGCCCGTCAAGAACCTCTTTACCCCAGAATTTTTAGATCGCCTTGATGAAGTGATTCGCTTTAAGCCACTGGGCGAAGACGAGTTAATTAACATCTCGAGAACCCTATTAGAAGAGATGCGCCTTGAGCTAAAAAGCCGCGATTTACGGATTAATTTTGATTCTAAAATCGCCGCCTATTTGGTCTCGAAAGTCAAACTTAAAGGCTCGAGCCGTCAGTTGAGGGCAATTATCCGCGATGAAATCGAAGACCCCTTGGCAATGGCGCTGCTGACCTTCCCCGAGGGCGAGGTCTTTGTTTCGATGCAATCTGGGAAAATTGAATTTGCACGGCTTGATTTGGTGGCTGATTTCTAAATACATACTGACTAACTTGTGTTATGCTTAGCTAATGTTGTCTGTTAATATGCTCGAAGCAAAAACACAGCTTTCAAAATTGGTTGAACGCGCCTTAAATGGTGAAGAAGTCGTCATTGCTCGAGATGGTCAACCACAAGTTCGGCTTGTGCCAGTAAGACAAAAATTGCTTCGACCTATCGGTCTACACTCAGCCATAGGATTGAGTCAGCAAAGCCTAAAAGAAAGTATTTCACCGCTCTCAGCCGAAGAACTTGAGGCATGGAATGGCTAAAAGTGTTCTAATAGATTCTCATGTCTTACTTTGGTTCAATCACAAACCAGATGAACTCAGCCCTCGGGTAACGACACTAATGCGTGACCCAGAAGTAGTTATTTTTGTTTCAAGTATGACAGCACATGAACTAGCCGTAAAATTTGCCAACGGTAAGTTGCCTGAAGCGATAACACTGATTGATGATTTTCTAGGAATACTCAGCCGCTACGGGTTTCATGAATTGCCATATACCATCAACGATGCACTAAGAGCCGCCAAACTGGAAGGAGAACACAAAGACCCTTTTGACCGTGCATTAAGCGCTCAGGCACTCGAACGAAATTACGATTTGGTCAGTATTGATAAGGTGTTGGATCAATTTGGAGTGCAGCGCATTTGGTAATCTGAAATCAAAGACGCTTTTATTGCCTCACCAACAAGCGCAGTTGCTCGAGTCCAGCACGATGACAGTAATCCCCAAAGCGCTCATGCTCGAGCCGATTGGTCTTAAAATGCTTAAACAGTGGATCGAGGGTTGGAATCATTTCTTCGCGCTTGATGTTGTCCAAAAAGACTTGCGACAAACGTGTCCCAAGGTGGCTGCCACCTAAGTACAGCGCATAACTGTTGACCCCACGTCCGACCAAACCCACTTCAGCGCTGTATGGTCGGGCGCAACCATTTGGACAGCCAGTCATACGAATGTGCGGCGCGAGCGTGTCCGACTCGAGGTCATACTGCTCGAGCAAGGTTTGGACTTCGCGGATAAGTTCTGGCAGGGCGCGTTCGGCTTCGGTAATCGCTAAACCACAAGTTGGAAAAGCTGGGCAAGCCATCGAATGACGCACGACTGGCGCGATAGCTTCTGGCAAGGCAATACCATGAGCGCTCAGCAACGCCTCGAGCGCGGCTTTATGCTGCGGCTGGATATGACAAAGCAGCATATTTTGTTGTGGGGTCAGGCGAACCTCAGGGACAAATTGCTCGACGGCGCGGCGCAAACCAACTCGAGCTTGGTCTTTGATGCGTCCATTTTCGATAAATAGACCAAGAAACAAGTTGCCATCGCCCTGTTCATGCCAGCCCAGATGGTCATCGCCAGACAGCCACTCGAGCGGCTGAGGTGCTGGAAGGCTGACACCAAGCACGGCTTCGACTTTTTGCTTAAAACCAGCAATGCCCAAGGCTTCGACCAAATACTTCATACGGCTGTACTTGCGGTCGTCGCGCCGCCCAAAGTCGCGCTGTACTGCCACAATGGCTTTGATCGTCTCGAGCAGTTGCTCTGGAGCAATGGTCGTCATCGGGTCGCCAAGGCGTGGATGGGTGTCCTTGACGGTGTGTGACTGCCCGAGTCCACCGCCGACAATCAGGGTAAAGCCCGTCAGCACTTCGCCCGTTAAAACTGGCACAATCCCAACATCTTGGGTGTAGACATCCACACAGTTATCGTTCGGGAAAGCAAAAGCAATCTTAAATTTACGTGGCAAGTACGATTCTTTATACAACGGCTCTTCTTCTTCAATGCTGGCGGCTTTTTCGCCGTCTAACCAAATTTCAAAATAGGCTCGGGCGCGTGGTTTTAGGTTGTCGGACAACGAAAGCGCATGAGCCATGATTTGGTCTCGAGCCGCAGACTTAAATGGGGCTGGACACGCCACGATATTTCGCACCACATCACCACACGCCGAAAGCGAAGTCAGGTTGTGGGCTTGCAGGGTTTTAAGCAGTGGCTTTAAGCCACCTTTGAGAACCCCATGGTACTGAATGGCTTGGCGGGTGGTAATCCGCAGGGTGCTGTTTGCCAATTGGTCTGATATTTGATCAAGCAACAGATATTGTTCTCGAGTCAGCACTCCACCAGCAATCGCCACCCGAATCATAAACGAATGCAGCGCCCCAAGACCTTGGGCTTTGCGAATTTTTCGTAAGTCACGGTCAGATTGTTGGTAAATGCCATGAAATTTTAAGAGCAGTTCGCTCGAGTCTATAAAATGGTCTTCTTGGTTCTCGAGTTCGCTTTGCAATGTACCACGCAAATAGTGGCTCTCGAGTTTAACGTGTTCAACTTTACTCAGCATAGTTCCTCAAAAAACCCGCGCCTAAAAGCACAGGTCAAGAATTTTAGAATGATTTAGGCTTTAAGCGGTAGGACAGTTGTCGCCATTGAAAGTACAAAAAGCAACCGACGCAAATTTTGGTGGTCAGGTTAAGCAGCGCCAACGCCAAAACCAAAAACGCCACAATCCAACCAAGATTGGGGCTACCCAAAACAAAAAACAAGCTCGAGAGACCTAAAAAAACTGAACCAAGTCCTTGGGCAAAATTGTGTGGACGTGGGTCATCTTGCTCGAGTAGAACTTGGATTTTGAAAGTCGGTCGAAAGATATGCAGATAAAATTGCTTAAAAAGTGCTAAGCGCGGCTCGAGTGTGCCAAGCAGCATCACCAGACCAACCACGGCAACCAGTGGCGAAAATTGCAGTAGCCATGCCAGCATAATCAGCCCAACGATGCTGATTTGATTGGCTTTCAGAACGTTAGCGTCAAAAGTCTTCATTACCTCTCCCCCATTGAATCTAAAGACTCGAGTAAAGCCCTCGAGACTTCGCGCTGGGCGACATCGGATACGATTGCGGCAGTCAATAGAATCCAGTCTGGTACGTTTTGAGCAAGGAGTTTTATTGGCTGACCTGCAAAAACCTGACCTTCTAACAGCCCATCAAAAATTCTAAACTCGAGTGGCTGAGCTTGGTCGCCGTAAAAAATTTCGCCACGCAGGGTTTCTGCTCCCAAAAAAACCACAGCACGTTCGATAAACCGTGACCCCGAAAAACGAATCTCAAGCTGATGGTTACTGACATGGGCGCTGACCACCAGGCGCACTGCGCCACTCAAGACTGTACCTAACAGACTATGAACACGCCGCTCGAGCCGCAGATTTTCGGCAAACCACCAACCACCGAGCCGCCCCTCGAGTTGCTGACCATCCCAAGAAAGTGCGATGTCATAGCGAGCCAGTGGGTCAAGGATTGAACCTTTAATGCGTTGGCGAGTGCGAAGGGTGGAAATGGGTTGTGTTCCCGTAGCAAATAATTGCATGGTTTATCTCCGTTTGTGGTGAGGTCGAAAAGTTTTAAGCCAAAAAGGTTTCTTGCCAACAACACATTCGCAAAAAGAAGAGCCGATTCATGAAGCTATGGTATATGGTTTACAAAAATTGTCAAGTATTCAAGGCTACCGTCAGTCGGCTCGAGAATGTTAAGAGGCACTTGCGTAAGTCAGCAGCGACGCAGCATCAAGGCTAAACCATTTGCGCCGCCCATACACAAACTGGCAATCCCGATTTCTTTTTGTTGTTGCTCGAGGGTATGCAGTAAAGTCACGATAATCCGAGCGCCACTGCACCCGATTGGATGCCCCAGAGCAACTGCGCCACCATTGAGGTTGACTTTTTGAGCATCTAGCCCAAGTTCCTGTATCACCGCCAGCGCCTGAACCGCAAAGGCTTCGTTGAGTTCAAAAATGTCCACATCGGCAAGGCTCATGCGCTGTTGCTCAAGCAATTTTTGAATGGCTGGCACAGGCGAAAGGGTAAACCATTTTGGCAAAAGACCACTGGTTGCATAGCCAACAATTTCTGCCAGTGGCTTCAAACCGTGCGCTTTGGCAACTTCTTCGGACATGACCAGCAAAGCGGCTGCACCATCGTTGATACTTGGGGCATTTCCGGCGGTGACTGTACCACCATTGAGAAAAGCCGGGCGGAGTTTGGCTAGACTTTCTAGGCTCGAGTCGGCTCGCGGTGATTCGTCGGTTTCTATCGTCACCGTACCTTTTTTGGTTTCAAGATACAACGGTTCGATTTCGGCTTTGAAGCGCCCAGCCGCCATGGCTGCCACGGCTTTTTGCTGCGAATGCAACGCAAATTCATCTTGCTCGGCTCGAGAAAAACCTTTTTCTTTGGCAATAAACTCAGCCGCATCGCCCATCCGCCAATGCTCGAAGGCACAGGTTAAGCCGTCCAGCATATTGGCATCTTTGAGTTCTTGATGTCCCGCCTTAAAACCTTCTCGAGCGCCAAACATCAAATAAGGCGCATTGCTCATGGATTCCATACCGCCAGCCACAGCAATCTTAAAATCCCTAGCCCGAATACCCGAAGCCGCGATCATCACGGCTTTCATCCCACTGCCGCAAACCACATTGACCGTGGTTGCCCCACTCGAGGGTAACATCCCAGCCTGTAAAGCCGCTTGACGGGCTGGATTTTGTCCAACGCCGGCTTGTATCACATGACCCATAATCGCTTCTTCAACCAGACTTGGCTCGAGACCCGCCCGAGCCATGGCAGCCCGAATCACGTGCGCCCCAAGTTGTGGGGCGGATACATCTTTTAATGCGCCTAAAAATCTTCCAATTGGACTGCGAACCGCCGCGACAATCACTGTTTTCATCGGGCTATTGTAGCAAGGAAACCATCCCACTTCGAGACTCGTAATGTAGGACATGACTTGGCTACCCGATGTGCTTTTTATTCTGATTTGGCTTGGCGCTTTGCTGGCGACCTTTATTCCAATTGTGCCAGCCACGCTGCTGATTTGGGGAGCAGCTTTGGTTCATGCGCTTTTAAGCGGTTTTCAGCCATTGACTTGGGGCTATTTATTTGCGCTTGGTGTTTTAGCTGCCGCCGCGATGTTGGTGGACAATCTCGCCGCCGCTTGGGGGGCAAAGAAATTTGGTGGCTCGAGTTATGCGGCTTGGGGCGCACTGCTTGGTGGGTTATTGGGTATTTTTCTTGGACCGATTGGTTTTTTAATTGCGCCGTTTTTAGGGGCAGTGCTGCTCGAGGTGCTGCTCGGCAAAAAATCTTGGCTCGAGGCTGGCAAAAGTGGTGTGGGGACATTGCTTGGCATACTTGGTGGGGTTGGTGCAAAACTGATTATTCATCTTGCTATGGGTATTTTGGTTTTAAGCCGCATTCTTTAATACTTTGTTCCACCCTCGAGACTTTCGCCATATGGAATCCAGATGTTTTTGACTTGGGTGGCTTCACGCAGGGCTGTTTTTGGCTCGAGAAGCGCTACGTCCTGCCCCTCGAGATTCCAAGTGCGCTTTAAGTTACTGGCACTGGCTTGCTCAAGCATTTTAGCCTTACTGGTTAGCCAAAGCGCATCCACATCCATGTGTTCGGCTAACGTTTTGCCAAGGCTGGTCGAATCGCCCGTGATGATGTTGACCACGCCATTTGGCACATCAGAAGTCTCGAGCAAGCTATAGAAATCGGTGGCAACCAGAGGATTGATTTGGCTTGGCACAACCACCACCGTATTGCCCAGCGCAATGGCAGGGGCAATCAGAGCGATCAAGCCCAAGAGCGGTTGGTCATCGGGGCATAAAATACCAATCACACCGATGGCTTCGTTCATGGCTAATGCCACACCACGCATTGGAATGCTATGGACTGCGCCATCGAATTTATCTGCCCATGCCGCATAAATAAATAATTTCTCGATTGCCATTTCGACCTCGAGTTTGGCGGCTTCTAGGTTGCCCGACTGGCTCGAGAGGCGTTTTGCAAAGTCGGATGCTCGAGCCGCTAAATTTTCTGCCAAGTAGTACAAAATTTGCGCTCGGTTGTGGGCGGTGGCGCTCCCCCAACCAGATGCCGCATGAGCCGCCTCAACTGCATTGCGGATGTCTTTGCGGTTGCCCTCGCTGACTTCGCCCAAAAGCACACCGCTCGAGGAATATATGGCTCTCGAGTAACCAGAATCTGGGCGAACCTGCTTACCGCCTATAAATAATTTGGGGGTTCGGTCAATCGGGGGCATTGTCAAAGCATCTTGTTGCAGTGTGGGCGAGGCAAGCCTAGCCCCTAAGGTGGATTTTGGCTTTTGCCTTTCGACTTTTATTGCTTTCAAATACTCGTACATCCCTTCGCGTCCGCCTTCACGACCAAACCCAGATTCTTTGACCCCACCAAAGCCAGCCGCCGCATCCATTTGGTTGGTGCAATTGACCCAAACAATCCCAGCTTTGATGCGCGGCGCAACCTCGAGCGCCAAATTGATGTTTTCTGTCCAGACACTCGAGGCAAGCCCGTAGACCGTATTGTTGGCAAGTCCAATCGCTTCTTCGATGGTACGAAACGGCATCATGACCACGACTGGTCCAAAAATCTCGAGTTGCGCTACGGTGCTGCTGGGCGAGATGGCACTAAAAACAGTGGGTGGATAAAAATAGCCATTGGTTGGACAAGTCCAAGACGGCTGCCACAGGCTCGAGCCTTCGGACACGCCTTGGGCTACCAAACTCGAGACCCGCTCAAATTGCTCGAGGCTGCACAAAGCACCCATATCAATGTTTTTCTCGAGCGGATTACCAATTCGTAAGGTTTCCATACGGGCGCGGAGTTTAGCAAGCAGCGAATCATGAATGCTTTCGTGAACCAGAATGCGGCTGCCAGCACAACAGACTTCGCCTTGGTTAAACCAAATCGCATCCACCACGCCTTCGACCACGCTATCAAGGTCGGCATCATCAAAGACCAAAAACGGCGACTTGCCACCCAACTCGAGCGAAAGCTTTTTGCCTGTGCCAGCCGTGGCAACACGGATTTGCTTACCAACTTCGGTACTGCCCGTAAAAGCAATTTTATCTACGCCAGCATGATTAACCAGTGCCTTACCAGTCTCACCATCGCCAGTCACAATGTTCAGGACACCCGCCGGCAACCCAGCCTCGAGTGCAATTTCAGCAAAAAGTAATGCCGTGAGCGGCGTGAATTCGGCAGGTTTTAGCACCACCGTACAACCTGCTGATAATGCTGGTGCGACTTTCCACGCCAGCATAAGAAGTGGGAAATTCCACGGAATAATTTGCCCGACCACACCAGCCGCCTCAAACCCAGAAAATTCGGTCTCGAGCAGTTGCGCCCAACCCGCATGATGATAAAAATGCCGCGCCACAAGTGGAATATCAATGTCTCGAGTTTCACGGATGGGTTTGCCATTGTCCAGCGTCTCGAGAACCGCAAATAGACGGCTGTGTTTTTGAACCAGCCGCGCCAAAGCATACAAGTACCGCGCTCGAGCATGACCAGACAAGGCTTTCCAGGCTGGCAAGGCTTTACGGGCGGCTTTGACGGCTGTGTCCACGTCGCTGCTCGAGCCAGAGGCAAATTTTGCCAACACGGTTTTGTTGGCAGGGTTAATCGTCTCGAGCGACACTTTGGTTTTGACCCATTTATTGGCAATGAATAAATGAAATGATTTTTTGTGCGACTCGAGCCACGCCAAGGCTTCGGCAGCAGATTCGGGGGCAGCACCGTACTCGAGGGTATCAAAAATTTGGGCGACAGTTGGCATGGGGTATTCTCCTTGTATACTTCGTGGTTTTTCAATCTAAGTCTCTACACATTTTTGCTTCATAATTACATAGCCATTACATAAGAACTACTCTTCTAAACAGGTTTTTTTAACGTATAGATTTATTTTTTCTCTCATCATTACATAGCCTTCAGCCCCAAAATGGCAAATAACTCATTTCCTTTTTTGACTTACCCTCAGGATTTGATATTTTTACCAAGCCACTCGCGAGTGTCTCTTTGATAATTTTTGAAGCCGACGGATAATTCCGCTCTTCAATCTTAAATCTTTGCCTGACGGTCGCATTTGTCATTCGTTTTCCACTCACCCATAATAAACTCGCGTGCTGATAACAGGCTCTGATTTTTTCATCTCGAGACATCTCCGACAATGAGCGAGGCGCAAATAAAACTGCAATAGTGTTATCCCCAGATACCCGAAAATCAGGTGGAGGCAACTGAAAAAATTCTGCTTGAAAAACAACTTTATCAATACCTGTACCACGCTCTTCACAAAATTCCATACGCCGCATCAATTTTGCCAACTGCTCATTACGCGAACGGGGAGGTTGGTCTAAAAAGCGATTGGTATCAATCAATGGTATCCCTGGGTTCACAAATTCGATTCGATCCTCAAATACTTCAGCAGCCACACCAGCCCCCGAAATTGAAAAATCTTGATGAATAAGAGCATTCACCAGTAGCTCTCGCAACGCCAATTCTGGATATACACTGACTGTTTCACGAAAAACCCGACCAATCTGTTCATTTGATGGTAAATGCTCTTCTATAAACCGCACGGCATCATCAATATCTAAGGCATACCCACGCGATTGAATCTGGCGTTCACGAATGGTTTTAACTTTATTGCGTCCTTGATAAACAATAACCCTCAATGCCTTGCGTTCCAAACGCTTAAACAGCTTTAAATCTCGAGCAAAAAGTATTGCAGCGCAATTGGTAATCGCAAAAACTTCACCTTGTCGAAGCAAAAAACCCTCATCAATAAGTCTATTCAAAATCAATTCACGTTCGGTTGGCAAAGGCAGTTGCAATCGCTTAAAAAACTCAAAGTAATCAAGCAACCCAAGCACAGCATCGGCTGTTAAATCAAACAAAGCCACATCAGATTCAAAATGGATGACCCTAAACAAATCCCAAAGCCGACGTTCCTTCTCGGGATAACCGCTCAATTGCGTTAAATTCTCACCAATCCGAACAAATTCATCTTTGTTGAATCGAGTAGGCAAACCTCGAGCCGCAGGAATTTCCAGAATAACCACTGCTAAACTCGCTATTTCAAACTCGAAAAAGCGAAAATCTAAACGTGGGGTCAATCCAATCTGCAACCACAACTCAAGCGCCTGATTACCAACTCGAGCCGTCCGAGGCTGGAAAGAAGTCCCAACCACGCGATGCGAACCATCCTCGATACCCCAAACAACATATCCAAAAGGTTGACTTTGCAAAGCGGCTGAATTTGACAAACCCGAAATATACTTTGCAATTCGTTCAGGGTCATCATTATTATGCTTAAATTCGAGCCATTCCGTTTCAGATGGAAACGAAAGCAAGTGAATTAATAATTGTTCAAACTGAGACTTCATGGTCTCTTGAGGGTATCAAAAATTTGGGCGACAGTTGGCATGGGCTTAGTTTACTCGAGAAACAGACCTAAAACGCAATTTATCTTTGACCACGAAACCCGAAACGCAAATTGGTTAGGACGCGCTCAAGCACAAAGAATAAAGCACCACCCTCGAGTATTTGGGGTGGTACTTTTTTTGGTCGTGATACTTAGAAATTTGCATTTGCAGTGCTGGCAGTACCATTTACACCATTATTGTTTCCAGTACCACCTTGTACACCAAGTCCAAAGATAACACTGTTGGCATTGGCAGCCGTTCCGTAAGTAACAGTGAGGGCTGTGGCTGTACCTGCGGCAGCGTTGAATGCCGCGCCTCCGTTTGCGTTTCCGCCAGAACCACCTTTGCCAGTAAACGTTTGCCCTGAATTATTCATTGCAGAACCTGGCGCTCCGCCTTGTCCACCCGTAGCATTATTTGTATTGAAGATTGAAGCGGTGATGCTTAATGTGGCTGAATTCGCATTAAAAATTGCACCGCCTTGGGCTGTCCCGCCCAATCCGCCGATACCATTGGGATAACCAAAAGTAGGAGAACCCGCAGCGCCCGCACCACCAACACCACCACTTGCTTTATTGCCACTCAAAAGACTGCTCGACTTAATGGTCAGTGTGCCAGAATTATAGATTGCACCGCCTTGAGCCGCCCCACCGACACCACCATTAGCCTCACCATTGATACTAAAGCCTTGTACACCATTGCTACCGACATCACCTTGGGCTTTGTTATTTTGTAGTTTCATGTTGCTTAATATCAGTGTACCAGCGTTTAGAATTGCAGCCCCTTGTGCAGAAGTACCAGAAACATAGCCATTACCGATGGTGAAGTTGTTCATGGTCACAGTATTACCAAATTGAATATCAAAAACACGCACATTACTGCTCGTAAAAGCAGTTGCCCCACCCAACACAGCCGCCGTTGGCGTGGCGTTGGTATTGGTGATGGTCAAGTTTCTACCAATTACCAAGGTACTTAAAAGGGTGATGTTTTGACCGTTAATACCATTTAAGTTGATTGTACCACCTGGGGCAATATTGAGAATCGCACTGCGTAATGTTCCAGCGCCACTGTCTGCATTGCTCGAGACGTTGATGGTTGTTGGTGCTTGTACCAAATAAATCGCAGTCGGCGCAGCCACAGCCCGTGCTAAGCGCACACTCGGAATAAAACGGTTAGGCGCAGTAAGATAACTCGAGCCAGGCAAGATATTAACAGCAGCCCCTGTCAATTGGGCTGTTTGAATTGGAACACTGTTTAGGGCTTGTTGCTCGAGGCTTTGGGTGACTCTGGTTTGATCGTCTGTAACCACCAAAAAGTCCATTGAAAAGGTAAATGGGTCGTCAGTTATTGTGGTCTGCAATGGAAAACGTACAGCAAAAGTCACACGCCCATCGAATTGATTGGTGCTTGGGTTAGCAGCCAAGGCACGGTCTATTGGGTTAGCACTGGTGCGCCGAACCACAAAACCATAATTGATTGGGACAACCCCAGCCGTGGTAAAACTCGAGACTTCAGATTCGTCAAAGACCTGAAAATCCTCTGCACCAGAACTGGTTTCGACCGCATTATTTAGGGCGTTATAGCGCATTCCATGGGTTGGCTTAAACGATTGCGCCAAGGCTGGCGTGGTCAAAAGTGTGCCACCATAACTTTTCATATCAGCAATTGCACTTTCGCCAAGACTGGTTGCGGTACTGACCGCCAAGAAACTGATATTGCTGTTGGCAGTTGTGTAGGCTGTGCCATTTGTGGCGGCGTTGCGAATATCGTAAGTCGCACTGACCCAGCGCTCGCCACCAGAACCTCGAGTACCAGTGGTAAAAGTGCTGGTATTGATTAGCTTCATTTGGATGCCACTGGCTGTGCCGATTAGGGTTTGTGGTTGCAATTTGGCATTTCCGTTTGCGCCACTCGAGTCAAGCAAAAAATTGACCCGCATCAGCCCTAGAACTTGTTGTGGTTCAGAACTGACTTGGGTACAGGCTGCCAAGGCAATGGCTGCCATAAAAGCAGTCGTAACATTTATAAAATTTTTCATTATTTTTCTCCTTTGGTTGGAATCTCGAGTTGAATTGGTACACGAATAGGTGAACCACCAATCAGCGCTACAAACACGCCTATCACCTCGAGTTTTGGAGTTTGATACCGAATTTTCTGGTTCTCATGACTGACTTGCATACGACTCCTTTGAGCAACCATCTTGGGGGAAATAAAAGCCTCTTTGAACAAAGTCAGCCTAGCACGAATGGTGCTAATCTCACTATAATTTTATAGTGCTGAACACAAAAAGACACAACTTGCAAGAGTAGGTAAACTCAGGTAATATATTACATACCAATATGACCGAACCCAAATTCTTCTCGAGCAACGGGCATTTGGATGTAACCATTGCGGGTTACAACGGCAATCCTCGAGTCCATTAAAAGCGCCATGTAGACCATTCCAACCGAATTTTGCCAGTATCAGCGCGGCTTTTCTAAATCCAGCCCTCGAAATGTGTATAAATTTCTTGTAAACTCGAGCCATGAAACGAATTGTGCCTCAAATTGGTCAAGAAAGCGTTTGGGATTATCCACGTCCACCAAGGCTCGAGCCGTGCAGCAAGCAGATTAAAATTATTACGGGCGGTTTGGTGCTGCTCGAGTCAACACGAGCTTTTCGGATTCTCGAGACTTCACACCCACCCAGTTATTACGTGCCACCCGAGGACGTGAAGCTCGAGTTGCTGGCACGTGGCTCTGGCTCGAGCTACTGCGAATTTAAGGGCGAAGCAGCTTATTATGACCTAAAATCTGGGGTCAAAAATTCTGCTTGGTTTTATCCAAGTCCAACCAAAGCCTATACCGCAATTGCTGGGTATTTGGCGTTCTATCCATCTCGAGTGGTGCTGCAAGACGGCGACGGTTGCTTTGTGGATTCTGAACGTGTGATTCCGCAAGCTGGAAATTTTTATGCTGGTTGGATTACCGCCGATGTGGTCGGTCCATTCAAAGGCGAAGTTGGAACTCAAGGTTGGTAAACAAAACGCATCACAAAAGCACTTTCGGGACACGCACCTTGAAATTCCACTGAGGCTTTCAGTTGGTTTGGTACATCGGCTCGAGTTATTTTTGTAAACCCAAACTGCATAAAGAAATTTTCAGCAGTTTCGGTCAGTAAAATTATTTCTTCAATCCCAAGGCTTGTGGCATCTGCCAGCACTTTTTGAACAATCAACCCGCCCTTTCCTTCTCCGTGCCGACTCGAGACAACCGCAACCGAACGCAGCAAGGCTGTTTGCCCATAAATCTCGAGTCCTGCTGTGGCAATCAAGTTTTCTTCGTCAAACAGCACCCAGAAGTTTGTTTGCTCGATTCCCTCGAGAACAAGGTTTGCCAATTGCAGAAGCGCTTTTATTTTCTTAAAGTCGGCTGATGTGGCTTTACGCAGTAGCATCAGCAGCAAACCAGACTCGAGTTGGTCGGGGTACAACAACCGCCAGCCACTGAACCCAGCAAGGCATCGGCTTTGCGCTCAGCGCTTTTACAACGCACACCGTCTGGCTCGAGATAAACCACCAAGTTTTGACCATCGTCCTCGAGCTTGGCAATGCTGTAGCGTGCTGCCGGCTCGCCAGCCGAAGCGTATAAAAAAACCAGTTCGGATTCTTGGACAAAGTTTACTTTTGGACTGACTTTGTTGTAAATGCTCAGGAATTTCCCAACGCTGATGTACTCGCGGTTTGGCTCGAGAGCGGTGCGCCAAAGTTCAATCACGGTTTCGGAAAACTTGTGTTCCATGCCGCCGCAGTCAACAGTATGGTACTCGAGGGCTTTGAATTCGGTGACATGATAGCCAACAGGTACACGCTGACCTTTACCAATCTCAAAAACCATTGGGCGGGCGGTGTGTGGCTCGAGGTCGGTCAAAAACGATTGCAGATTTTTCATGATTTCTCCTAAAACAGACAAGCGCAAGCAGCATCAGCGCTGGTCAGGGCGAGTGGTATAGATTTTGGAATTGGGCGAAAGCGTTTTAGAAAGCTCAGCAAGGCTTGTTCAAATATAAATTGCTCGAGATGCGAAACTCGCACTTGGCGCTGAATGGCTTCTTGGTGATGTTGAATCAGGTATTCATTCATAAATCTCCTTATATCGAAATACATCAATACGTTGATGCAAAATTTTTTAACAACAACCCTCGAGATACCCTTGAACCATCCGAAAAACACGAATATCTAAGCTGTAGTACATCCATTTACCGCGTTTTTGGGCTTGTACCAGCCCAGCCGACAGTAAAGACTTCATATGATGGCTGACTGTAGATTGCGATAAACCTGTCACTTCCTCGAGGTCGCAGCCACAGATGCCATCGCCACAACAACCAACGGCATCGGATGCCAAGTGGAGTACAATTTTCAGCCTTGCTGGGTCAGAAAGCGCCTTAAAAACCGATGCCACAGTCTCGAGCGCCACAAATTCTGGGGCTTTTGACTCGAGGGTTAAAAGCATTGACACTAGCCAAATATAGACTATATATTGATAATTGTCAATATGTTCAACAGAATCATTTGGGTTAGAATGGCGTATGAAAGACACGCCTTGGTGGATGTACGTTGTGGTGATTGCAATTGGTGTTGGTGTTGGTCTGTTGTTGCGCCCCATTATTCAAAACAGCAGTCTTGGCAATCCTCAAACTACGCCCAACATTCGCTGTGCTGGCGAACAGGGCAGCGAACTTGCCTTATCCGAGACGTTAAGCAGCAGTTTTGCTGGACAGACCCAAACAATTAGCCGCACTTACTTACTCGAGCGACCGGGGCAAGTGCCTTTACAATTTGAAGGTGGCAAAGACTCGGACAGCACTGTATTGACCTGCAACGCCGTGGCTTTTGGTCCTGGAGCGCGGGTTTCTTTTGCTCGAGCTTCCGAAATTCAGGTGATTGAGTTTCTTGGTCCAAGCGTTAAGCGTTTTGTTTTAGCCAACGACCAAGCCTTCTCGAGTTTTGCGCTTGAAGCTAAATTTAAGTTGGGCTTAAAGCTCGAGGATTACCGCCCACAAGCTGCACCAAGTCTCGAGGAAGCTGGAAAACGTGGACGGCTCGAGTTATCCCGAATCAAATCCGACCCTATTTTCCCAAGTCGGTTGGTGTTTACCACCACCAATGGCGGTGCGACTTGGACATTTCAAAAACGCTAAGCAGTTCGCGTCAGACACCTTAGCCAGATTTGTTACGGTACTGTAACGCCTTTGGCTGTAAAATGACTTGGTAAAGGAGTAAACCATGAAAAAAAGTTGGGGAGCATTACTTTTGGTTGGAGCGTTACTAAGTTTTCTCGAGGCAAAGGCGCAAAATGCCTATCCGCCAAGTGGATTTATAAAAGTTGGCAGCCAAGTTTCGCTCGAGTTGCGCCAGACGTGGAGCAGCACAGTTTCGGGCAAGGATGCCGATGGTGATTGGACTGGTGATGTTCGTGGCACAAATGGCACAGTGGGTAAATTATTTGCTTTTTCGCAGAACAACAATGGCTTTGCTTTTCAGGTGGCGTATGCTGGCGCAAGCGAGTTTTGTATTTTGGCTGGTGCAAATGCGGTTGCAAGCTCGAGTGGCTCAAGTACCACTTATGTTGGAACACGTTTTTATAAACAAGGTACGGGTAGCACCAGCAACGATAACGCGCAATGCCGTGTGACCGTTAGCAATGGTGGTGGCACAGTCACGCAACCCGTGCAACCCACACAGCCTATCCAGCCCCCAACGCTACCCAGCCCACAGGCGCAAATTCCAGCCCTGACTTTTCCGCCACGTCTCGAGGTCGGGCAACGTTGGGAATTTAGGCTCGGCAACCGCCCGGTGATTTATCGCGGTGCTTTAACTGCCCTAGATTCAGCCCGAAATGTCTACACGGGGTCGCTGCTGACCGAAAATGCCCCAAATAGTGGTTTTGCTGGAGATACCATCAGAGAGCGTAAACTCGAGATGTTCTTTGCCCAAGATACCTTGGCGGCTTATGCCACCGACCCACAAGGCGGCGTGACCGTTTGTAGTTTTGCTGGGGCTGGGACTTTGCAAAATAACGTTTTAACTGGAGCAGTTTTTTACCGTGCGCCGGGTGCAAGCCAATTTAGCACCTTGACGGCTATCACCGATGCACCTTGTAAAATCAATCTCGAGCCAGTTGCCCAAGCCAATCAGCCCGTCTCCCCTATTCAGCCAATACAACCTACTCCGACTTTATCTGCCACCGTGCCAGCCCAAGTTGGCGATACATGGCGGGTTGCTGCTACTGGCTATGAACCTTGGATTCTCAGTTTCACAAGTTTAGACAAAGGTGATGCCGCCGGAACTGCCACACAAGGCACGGCTCGAGGTGAGACCTTGGGTATAAAACTTAGCAATGGCGGCTACAGTTTTCTGATTGGAATTACAAACCGAATTTTTGCTTGTACACTTGCTCCTAACGCAACCGCCCAAGGCGCAACCCTAAATGGTTCGTTGTTTGAAATTGTGACCGTCGGCAATCAAAACCAAACTAAGGACTTAAATGCTTCTTGTGGTGCAACCCTCACGGCTCGAGGGGCAACAGTTGTGACCCAACCAGTTCAAACATTAAGTGCTAATTTCCCACCAAGAGTGGGTCAGACTTGGACAATCACCATAGATGGGTTTGCCCCGTGGGTAATTTTGTTTAAGGATATAGACAAAGACGGCGACCCAAGCGGCACTGGTTTACAAAATGGAATCGCCCGACAAGGCGTGGCTTTTCTTAACCAAGGTTCAAAAGTATTCTTGATGGCTGGCGATAATAACTTGCTGTACTACTGTATTTTTGCCGCCAATGTACAAGCAAATGGAGCTACCTTTTCGGGTGGTGTGGCATCACAAGCTGCCCAAGGCGCACAAAGCCTTACACCACTCAATAAGTCTTGTACGGCAACCTTGACGGCACAACAACTCTTAAAGGCTGCCTCGGCTTCAATCGAAACTCGAGCTTCTTATACATTTCCAAACATTCTGCGACTGTTGCCGTTATTTTAATTTGCGAGTTTGCCGCCTTTTGCGGTACAATATGCCGTTTTGAATTCTCGAGCGCCCAAAGACTGGGCGCTCGTTTGCCACCCAAGCGTCTAAAAAGCGTTTGCAACAAGGAGATTTATGATTAGCGTAACCGAATTAAGAAGCAACACCAAAGTCGAAATGGAAAATGGTTTATGGGAAACCATAGACTATATGCACCAAAAAATTGGTCGCGGCGGCGCAAAAGTCGTGGCAAAGTTTCGTAACTTAGAAACTGGCAGCATTGTAGACCGCACTTTTAGCGCCACCGAAAAATTGCAAGATATTTTTATCGAAGGGCGCACAATGCAGTTTTTATATAAAGACAGCGAAGACTTTGTTTTTATGGACATGGAAACCTTTGACCAACAAACCCTTCCGATGATTCTGGCTGGCGATTCGGCACGGTTCTTAAAAGAAAATACCGAAGTTGAAGTCCAGTTTTTCCGTGAAAAGCCATTAAAAATTAGCTTACCCAACATGGTGGTCTTAAAAATCATCGAAGCTGCCCCAGGCTTAAAAGGCGATACCGCTTCGGGTGGTGGCACAAAAGCCGCCAAACTCGAGACTGGCACAACCATTCAAGTGCCACTTTTTATTGAACAAGAAGAGTCGGTCAAAGTGGATACCCGCACTGGCGAATACCTTGGACGCTCGAATTAAAAGCAAGGTAAAAAGGAGAAAGGGTCAAAAGGTTAAATATCTTAGCGAACACTCCATTTAACTTTTTCCCTTTTGACCTTTTTACCTAAGTTCTTTACCCCGTGTTGCGTAATCCTGCCGCAATGCCTTGGATGCTCAACAGCAAGGCTCGCTCGAGGGTGGCGCGTTCGGCATTCTCGGTGGGTGTAGAGCGATAACGGCGCAACAATTCGACTTGGACAATATGAATCGGGTCGACATAAGGGTTGCGGACTTCGATACTGCGCCGCAAGCGTGGTTCGGACTCGAGTAAATCTCCACCGATGGCGGCTTTGACGTGCTGCACGGCTCGAGCGTATTCCTCGAGAACCGCGTCCCGCAGTTGCGGTTGCTCGGAAAGTGCAGCATAGCGCTTAAAAATACTCATGTCGGACTTGGCAAGGCTCATCTGGGCGTTATCGAGCAAACTGCGAAAAAATGCCCAATCGCGGTAGAGTTTGGCGCTTAAACCCGCTTGTTGTTGCTCGAGTGCCGCTAAACCAGCCCCAAGCCCATACCACCCGGGAACAGTCGCACGGTTTTGTGTCCAACTCATGACCCACGGGATGGCTCGCAAATTATCCAAAGTCGGTTTACCGGGGCGACGCACTGGGCGGCTGGCAATCCGTAGGCTGGCAATTTCGTTGATTGGCGTAACCGCTTCAAAAAACTCGAGGAAGTTTGAGTCAAAAACCAAGGCTTGATAGGCTTGGCTCGAGGCAGCCGCCGCCAGATTCAAGGCTTCGCGCCATTGCAGTGGCACAATCTGAGGTTCTTGAGCAGCAGCTACAATCATCGCGTACAGCAGTTGCTCGAGGTTACGTTTTGCCAATTCTGGACTGGCATAACGGTCGGCAAGGGCTTCGCCTTGTTCGGTCAGGCGCAAACCCGCACCAATTGTGCCGGGTGGTTGCGCCATGATGCCTCGAGCCGCCGGACCGCCACCACGCCCAATACTTGTACCGCGCCCATGAAAGAAACGATACGGCACAGCCAGCGCCGCAAAAAGTTCAGCTAATTTTTCTTGGGCTTGGTAAAGCGCCCAGTTGGCAGCCAAGAAACCCGCTTCTTTGTTGCTGTCCGAGTAGCCAAGCATCACTTCTTGGACTCGAGAACCCAAGTGAGCGCGGTAAATCGGGCTTTGCAAAAGCGCTTGCATCACACTTGGGCAGTTCTCGAGGTCGTGTGGTGTTTCAAAAAGCGGTGAGACATCCAGCGCCAAAAAACCAGCCTCGCGCCCAAGAATCAGCGCTTCAAGGACATCCGAAGCACTTTCGCCATGCGAAATCACATAGCGCCCAAAAGCATGGGGGTTGGTCTCGAGGTGCGCCCGCATGACCCGCAATGGCTCGAGGACGGCTGTAAGCTCCTCTGAACTAGCCATACCTATCGGCAACAATGGTCGTCGGGTCTCGAGTTCGCTTTCAAGCAATGCCATACGTTCTGGCTCGGACAGAGCTGCATAGCTTTGGCTAACTCCGCCTAAGGCAAGTAGCTCGGCGACTGCACTTTCGATTTTACCCGAGAATTCACGAATATCGAGCGCCACCAAATGCGTCCCGAACATTTTTGCCCGCACTAAGACTGGCTCGACAAAAACCCGAGCCGCCCGTTCTTGTCCAGCTGCCACCAAAGAATCGCGCACTTGCTCGAGGATTGGGACAGCCTCGACTGATTCGGTGCGTAAGCGCAAATGCAGCGCTTCGAGTTCGGCTCGCCATGGCTCTGGGGCAGTCGAATCTAAATGAACATGAACCCGTTCGCGGTGCTGCGAAAGCACCGTAAAAAGCTGATTGATTTCTAAGCGCAAGGTTTCTCGAGCTTGGGTCTGGTGATAGCGCAGGGTTTCGGCAGTCACTTCTGGGGTCACAAACGGGTTTCCATCGCGGTCGCCGCCAATCCACGAATAAAACTTGAGCGGCAGATTGACCTCGGGCGTACCCGCCCCAAATTCTTGCTGCATGGCGTTTTGTAAATCAACCTGTAAACTGGGCAGGGCTGCCGAAATTGAAGTTAAATAATGCAGACCATTGACCACTTCGTCGTGAACTGTTGGGTTGCGAGCTTGAAGCTCGAGTGTTCCCCACAGCACTTCAATTCGAGCCGTGACCCGCTCGATCGCTTCGGAGCGCTCAGACTCAGACTCGAGTAAGTTCAGTTCTTCGGAAATATGCTCGAGGTGCGCCCGAACAGTGCGGCGGCGCAATTCGGTCGGATGCGCCGTAAAAGTGCTACCCAACTCGACTTGGCGCAGTAAATCGGCAACTTTTTGCGCCGAAAACCCCTGTTTTTTAAGCTGAAAAATCGCATCATGCAGGCTTTGTTTGCGTGGCTCGAGAACCGAGGCTCGGGTGTCACGCCAACGCACCCGATGGCGCTCTTCGGCAAGATTGACCAAATGAAAATACTGGGTAAAAGCCCGAATCAGGGCTTCGGCATCGGCAATGCCCAACTTAGCAGCAATCGTCTCGAGTTGCTGCGGTGCGCTCTGGTCGCCGCCTCGAGCGCGTTTGGTCAGTTCGCGCACTTCTTCTTCGAGGTCAAAAAATTCTTGACCTTCTTGCTCGATGAGAACCGCACCAAGGCAGCGCCCAAGTAAATCCACATCTTTAGACAGCGCATCTCGAGTAAAATTCATAGGCGCACCTCACCTTCATACGTTCCTAGTTCGTTGGTCTCGAGGAACGTATAGCGCACACCTCGAGTCACTTTGCCAGCAATCAAATCAAAGGCAAGCGCCGACATCTGAACCGCGCCCTGGGCAACTTCGGCTTTCATCGGTAAACCAGTGCGGAGTTTATAGATACTGGCTTCTAAACCCATACCGATGCTCGAGTTCAAAACACCCGTCATACCAACATCGCTCTGAAACAGTGTGCCATTGGGCAAAATACGGGTGTCAGCCGTCGCTACATGGGTATGCGTGCCGATACAAGCAGCAATCTGACCATCAAAATAGGAGGCAAAACAGATTTTTTCCGAAGTGGCTTCGGCATGAAAATCCACAAAGATTGGCGAATCCACATTCTCGAGGACTGACTCGAGGGCATCATAAGGGTTATCGTTGGGCTGCATAAAAACCCGCCCCAAGAGATTGACAACCGTAATTTTTTCGTCTCCGACCACAAATGTACCGTAGCCACGTCCGGGGGCTTCTTTGACCGCATTGAGCGGACGAATCAAACGCGGGTCGTTGGTCAGTTGCAGCACTTCTTTGTTGTCCCACGCATGGTTGCCAAGCGTGATGCAATGCACCCCAGCTTTACAGAGTGCATCGAATGAATCTTTATTGATTCCATGTCCACCAGCCGCATTTTCACCGTTGGCAATAATAAAATCAAAATTGGATTTAATTCGCGGCAAATGGCTCGAGATTAAATTTCGCCCGGGTTTACCAAAGACATCGCCAATAAAAAGCACTCGCACGTGGTTAGGCTAACAGGAATTGGCGCGAAAATGTGCGAACAAGCGTTCAGTTGCTCGGTTTACAAGATTTATCAAGTATACTCAAAGCGTGAAACGACTGGCAGTATTGTTGGCAATCCTTAGCTCGAGCTTTTTGATGGTTCAAGCCACAACCCTTTCAGTGGTCATGACCGACTTTACTGGCGAACGAATTGAAATTTCCAGCACTGCCAGAATCGTGACGCTTGGCAGCAGTCTGACCGAAATAGTCTATGCCTTAAATGCCCAGCAGCGCTTAGTGGCGGTCGATGCCACCAGCAATTTTCCACTCGAGACCAAAAACTTAATGCAGTTGCCATCTGCTCGAAGCGCCACGCTCGAGGGCGTACTCAATGCCAAACCGAGCTTGGTCTTAACGCTCGATACCGCCCTGCCCGAAACGATACAAGGTTTACGAAAATTTAACATTCCAACCGTGGTCATCAGCGCCAAAGAGAACCTTGAAAACAGCCAAAATAAAATTCGTTTTGTGGCTCAAGCCCTGTCACTCGAGACTCGAGGACTGGAACTAATTCGCAATTATCAAAAAGACCTTGCCTTGGCAAAAAGCCTCTACTCGAGCATCCGAAACCGCCCTAAAGTGATGTTTTTATATAGTGGCTCTGGCGGCAAAATCACGGTTTCTGGGCGCGATACCGCCGCCGATGCGGTGATTAAATTGGCGGGTGGCACAAATCCGTTCCAGAGCTACACGGGTTATGCACCACTCTCGCAGGAAGCCACAATTCTTGCCAATCCAGACATCATTTTGATGACCAGCCTTGGGTACAGTGGGGCTGGAGAAACCCAAGGTTTACTGCGCCTACCGGGGCTTGCCAACACCAAAGCTGGACGAAATAAAAACTTTTTGCACTTTGAAGGCAATTATTTACTTGGCTTTGGTCCACGCATTGGGCAAGCGGTGCTAGAACTGATGTATGCGATTCACCCAGAACTTAAAAAATAGGTTCTCGAGTAGAAAATGAATTTAGCAAATCCTAAACAAATTAAAATAAAAAGCCCTACGCAAAACGCGCAGGGCTTCTCAAAACTATTTTTTTAACCCTCGAGTGCGTTACGATTTAATCCTCGAGAATTGCACCGTACCTGGCACTCGAAACCTGCTTGGCATATCGTGCAAATAGCCCAGTCTTGAACTCGAGTTCTGGCGCAACCCAACTTTTGGCTCGAGCCGCCAAGGTTGCTTCGTCTACCCGCACCTCCAGTAAACCTGTATCGCAATTGATATGGATAATATCGCCTTCATGCACATGGGCAATCGTGCCGCCAACTTGGGCTTCTGGCGACACATGACCAATCATCAAGCCTTTTGTACCGCCACTAAAACGCCCGTCTGTGACCAGCGCCACAAATTCACCAATGCCTTCGCCAACAATCGCACTGGTCACACTTAACATCTCGGGCATTCCCGGTGCGCCTTTTGGTCCGACGTAGCGAATAACCACCACATCGCCATGGTTAATTTGTTTATGCAGCACAGCTTTCATGGCGGCTTGTTCGGTATCAAAAACCCGAGCCGGACCAGTGTGTTCGTGGCGCTCCGTGCCAGCCAGTTTTAAGACCGCGCCGTCGGTGGCAAGGTTGCCGTGCAGCACCAGCAAACCGCCTGTAGGCTTAAAGGCATTTTCTCGAGTCACCACGACTTGCTGACCGGGCGTTTCGGTCACACCCTCGACTTCTTGTGTCAAAGTTTTACCCGTAATCGTCTGTTGGTTGCCATCAATCATGCCGCCGTCTATTAAATTCTTAATAATCAGCGGAATCCCGCCAGCCTCCCAGAGTTCCCACGCGGTGTAGACACCCCAAGGGCGCATATTGGCAATTACGGGGGTGCGCCTCGAGACATCATCAAAATCTTGTAACTCGAGGTGAATATCTGCTTCTCGAGCAATTGCCATTAAGTGCAGTACGGCATTGGTGCTGCCGCCTGTAGCCGAAACGGCGGCAATGGCGTTTAAGAAACTCTGGCGGGTCAAAAAATCCTTGGGTTTACGGTTGTGCTTAATCGCGTCCATCAAGACATGACCCGCTTTTCGGGTGGCTTCTTTTTTCTCTGGCGCGGTGGCGGGAATACTGTTGTAGCCGACGGGCGATAAGCCCAGCACCTCGAGCGCCATGCTCATGGTGTTGGCGGTGTACTGCCCACCACACGCCCCAGCCCCCGGAATGGCGACCCGTTCAACCGCATCGAGTTCGGCATCGGTAATTTTACCAGCCGCGTGCTGTCCGACGGCTTCAAAGACACTGACCACAGTTAGGTTTTTATCGCCCAAGCGCCCCGGCGCGATGCTCCCACCGTACAAGACAAGCCCCGGGACATTAGCGCGAATAAGTCCCATCGCACCGCCCGGATTGGTTTTATCGCACGCCACCAGTGCCACCATCGCGTCGTACATATAGCCTTGGGCGACAATCTCGACACAATCAGCAATTAACTCCCTCGAGACCAGACTGGCTCGCATTCCCGGTGTTCCCATGCTGATACCATCCGAAATAGCGGGCGCACCAAATTCAAACGGATGAATTCCAGCTTCTTTACAGCCAATTTTGAGGTCTTCGGCTAAATCGCGTAAATGGAAATTACATGGCATTCCTTCTGTCCACGTGTTGATAATCCCGACCCACGGAATCTTAAATTCGGCATCGCCAATACCAATGGCACGGAGCATGGCTCGAGCGGGGGCTTGTTGTGGTCCTTGTTTGATGGTGTCGCTTTTCACGCTGGGTATTCTAACAGGCTAGACTAGGCTGGTGAATATCCAGCGCCTGACCCTCGAGACGAATAACTTAGAAACCATGAAAGATTTTTACAGTCGTATTCTCGAGTTACCCACAAGGCTCGAGAATGGTATTTTATACATTCAGATTGGCAGTAGCGAACTGGTCTTTCTCGAGAACCCACAAACAAAGGCTCGATACCATTTTGCTTTCAACATCCCCGAACAGCAAATAGACCAAGGTATTCAATGGCTCGAAGCTCGAGTACCACTTATTCTCGAGAATGGCACTAAAAAAGTGGATTTCCCAAATTGGAACGCCTACGCGGTTTACTTCGCTGACCCTGCTGGGAATATCCTCGAATTGATAGCTCGACGCGAATTGACCCATTCAGAAATAATCCCCTTTGATTCGAGTGGTTTATTGAATATTTCAGAAATTGGTATTTCAGTACCAGATGCAACAGTTTTTGCAAATTGGACAGAAGAAATTTTAGGCATAACCAGATACCGCACTGGCTCGAGTAGCTTTACATCAATCGGAGATGCAAATGGGTTAATCATTGCGGTTTCTATTGGGCGCGAATGGCATCCGAATACAGGAATTCTTGCCGAACCGTTTTACACAAAAATCGAATTTGTGGGCGAAGAAAGCCCCATCTCTGGGGTTCAGTATTTGGATTTACCGTACTTCTTCTCGAGGGTCTGACAAAAGCGTGTACAATGCCAGAATGCTCAAAGGTCTGCATCTCAAAAATTTTAAGTCATGGCGCGAAGCGAACGTAACTTTAGCGCCAATTACAGGTTTTTTTGGAGCAAACAGCAGTGGCAAAAGCAGCTTATTGCAAGCGCTTTTACTGATGAAACAGACAGTAGAAAGTTCTGACCAGCAGCAATTATTCGATTTTGGTAATGAAAAGACGTATGTTGACTTAGGTTCTTACAAGAATATTATTTTTCAAGCTCAATTTCAGCAAAAGTTAAGTCTAGGATTAAAATTTCAACATAAAGATAATAATTTTTATTTAGGTACTACGGTTGGATTTGATAAAGAGAATCAGGATTCTGTTATTAGTTATGGTGTATTTTTTGAGTTAGATGGGATAATCGTAGATAGTAGTCCAAATACAAAAAATGGTAAGTTTTATAGTGCTTATGATGAAAAAAATACGCATGATCCAAAAGGAATAATTTGGAAAGTAGACCTATTTTTTGAACATACTTTGTCAAATCTTCGGTATGTTGGACCTTTGCGTGAACCCCCGAAAAGAACCTATCTCTGGTCTGGGTCTGCACCTTCTAACGTTGGTAAATCTGGCGAAAATACTGTTGCTGCACTACTCGCGGCTCGAGCCAAAGGTACTCTGGTCAATGGTCAACCGCTCGAGGTGGTGATTTCCGAAAAACTCCAACAACTTGGATTAATTCATTCTTTTCGGCTCGAGGAACTGCGCGAAGGTACAAATATCTTTCGGGTGTTGTTACAACTGACTCCCGAATCGCCCGAAGTTTCGCTGACCGATGTGGGCTTTGGTGTTTCGCAGCTTTTGCCTGTGCTGGTACTGCTTTATTATGTGCCAGAAGGCAGCACGATTATTCTTGAGCAGCCAGAATTGCATTTGCATCCGAGTGTCCAATCGGGTTTGGCAGATATTCTCATAGATGCCCATAAAACCCGTGGGGTACAGATTTTGCTCGAGAGTCATTCGGAGCATTTGTTGCAGCGTTTGCAGCGCCGAATTGCCGAAGAAAGCATCACACCTGAAGATGTAAAATTATACTTTTGTTCGCTCGAGCATGGTGAATCAAAACTAACGCCGCTCGAATTGGACGAGTATGGCAATATCCATAATTACCCTAAGGATTTTTTCGGAGACCGATTTGATGAAGTTGCTGCAACAGCCGAAGCTGGGATTAAACGCCGATTGGATCTCGTGGGTACTTAATGCCAGCTTTTGTGGTAGATGACAATTTGCTGATTGTGGCAGAAAAAGCGGTTGCTGATGAACATACTTCCGAAACTTGTCGGCAAAATTGTATTTATGCTTTGCGGCAAGCTCAAAAAAATGTAGTCGTGCTGGATAAATCCGATCAAATTCTAGCTGGTTATCTTCAAAAACTTCGACCGCTGCGTAAGGGTTTAGCAGGCTCAGAATTTTTAATCTGGTTGCTGCAAAATCAGTATCATCCAAGTTATTGCGAACGGGTAGCAATTACGCCACTCAATGATAGTTTTGCAGAAGTACCACCTGAGATTAGAGAAAAGAGCGCATCTGGACAGCGTTTTGACCGTAAGGATCACAAATGGTTGGCTGTGGCTCGAGCTAGTGCAAACAGCCCTGTAATTTTGAATGCAACGGATACGGACTGGCGTGATTGGTTGGGGTTACTCGGGCAGAATGATTTTTTGATTCGGTTTGTCTGTCCAGAATTGATGGTTACTGATGCTAAACCAGCTTAAAACGCAACTCGAGGACAGCAAAGCGCCGTTTTTACTGGCGGTGTCTGGTGGGCGTGACTCAATGGCATTACTGCATTTAGCTCATGCCGCTAAGCTCGAGATTTGTGTGGCGCACCTTGACCATACCCTGCGTGAAAACTCGAGCCTCGATGCAGAATTTGTCCGAGAAGTCTGTGCAGGACTCGAGATACCTTTTTTTTCGGAAACCATTGCAGTCTCGAGCATTGCCACCAAACGCGGCTGGTCGCTCGAGGAAGCCGCCCGAAATGTGCGCTATGAATTTCTGTCTCGAGTTGCCAAGAAAAATAGCTGCCAAACAATCCTAACCGCTCATACGCTCGAGGACAATGCTGAAACGATTTTAATGCAACTGCTGCGCGGTACAGCCAAGGCGACTGGCATACCGCCACAAAATGGACGAGTGTTCCGACCGCTACTGGGGATTTCAAAAACAGAACTCGAGACTTATTTGCTCGAGCATGGTCTAACTTGGCGTGAAGACCCTAGCAACACCAGCCCCCAATTTACCCGAAACTGGGTGCGTCTTGAGATTCTGCCGCGCTTAACCGAACGTTTTCCCAACACTGTTCAACGCCTTGCAAGATACGCCACAATTTCGAGGGATGAAGACACGTTTCTCGAGCAGCTTTCGACAATTCCAGTCTGGACTGACCTACGACTCGAGCAAAAAGCCATTCAACGCCGTGTGATTCGTAAAATCCTTGAGCAAAGTGGTGTGCCAATAGATTATACCCACATTGAGAGCCTTAGAACTGCCCTCGAGCAATCGCAGACCACCAGAATTTCATTGCCCAATGATTTTGTGGGTCTTGTCCAAAACGGTAAAATCAATATCCATCCATCAACCGTAGGGGCGACCCTTGTGGTCGCCCTGCTCAATTCAAATGCTGTTACAGGGCGGGTACAAGACCCGCCCCTACAAAATCAGGGGTTTGAATCAGCGCTCGAGTTGGCGCAAAAGGCTTTTCCAAATGCGGTTTTGCGTATCCGAGAAAACGGCGATTTTATAACTTTGTCTGGTGGCACAAAAAAACTTTCTCAAGTCCTGATTGACCGTAAAATTACTCGAGAAATCCGCGACCACATTCGGGTGTTGGCGATTGGGCAAAAAATTGTTTTTGTCGGTCTCGAGCCACCACTTTTGGATGCCAGTTTGCCAGCCCCCAAAGACCCCGAACTCGAGGCAATGAAAGTGGCAATACAACAAGCCCAAATCGCGGCAACTCTGGGCGAAGTGCCAGTTGGGGCGGTCATTTTGTACAACAACTCAGTGATTGCCAAAGCCCACAACCAATCTCGAGCTTTATCCGACATGACCCAACACGCTGAAATTGAGGTTCTACGGACGGCGGCTCGAGTTTTGAAGACACCATACCTGACCGATTGTACTCTGGTCGTCACGCTCGAGCCATGCCTGATGTGCCTTGGTGCAGCCCTTGAAGCTCGGGTGGGGCGGATTGTTTTTGCGGCTCGCAATCCAAAGAGCGGTGCATTAGGCAGTGTTTTGGATGCGACTCGAGCCAATTGGAATCATGGCTTTACGGTGCGAACGGGTTTACTCGAGCAAAAAGCACAATTGTTGTTAAGCACTTTTTTCTCGAGCAAACGCGACAAACCGTAGCCTCGCTCTGATTTTAGGCATATTGCAATTTGACTTGCTGCTCTGCTATAAACTGCGTCTCGAGCCTAGCCCGATGCTCGAGAACAGCACTGGTGATGGCGTGCTTTAATTCAGGTAAACCAAGTTTTTGCTGTGCCGAGACACGAATTCCGCCAAGTCGATCTTCGAGGGTGTCCATATCAAATGGGTCGGCTCGGTCGCTTTTATTTAAGACCAAAAGCCGTGGAATACCATCTAGCTCGAGTTCGCTTAAAATCCCTTCGACCGCCTTATGGCGCTCAAGGGCATCTTCGGCACTGGCATCCAACACGTGCATCAGTACATCGACATCCAAAAGCTCTTCGAGGGTGCTGCGAAAAGCCCGTTTTAAGTCGGTTGGCAATTCGCGGATAAACCCGACCGTATCGGTAAAAACAATTTCGCCATAATCTGGCAAAAAACCGCGCCGGCTGGTTGGCGCGAGGGTTGCAAAAAGTTTATTTTCGGCAAGTACACTCGAGTGGGTCAGTGCGTTCAGCAAGGTAGACTTGCCAGCATTGGTGTAGCCAACGATTGCCACATTGGGAATACCGCTCTTCAAACGGCTCTTGCGCCGTTCTTGCTGGCGGTTGTTGAGGTCGCGCAGGGTCTGCTCGAGAAAAGTGATGCGGTCGTTGATGCGGCGGCGGTCAAGCTCAAGTTTGGTTTCGCCAGGTCCGCGAGTGCCAATAGCGCCGCCCGAACCAGCCGCACCACCACCAATTTTACTTAACTTTGTACCTTGCCCAAGTAATCGTGGTTTCATGTACTGCAACTGCGCCAATTCGACTTGCAGTTTAGATTCTGGTCCACTGGCGTGCTGGGCAAAAATATCAAGGATTAATTGGTTGCGGTCAATGATTTTTAGGTTGGTGGACTTTTCGATCTCTCGAGCTTGGGCTGGGTTTAAGCCCTCGCCAAAAATCAGCACATCAGCATCCAAATGGTATGCTCGACTGGTCAATTCCTCGAGTTTACCGCGCCCAATTAAGGTATCGGCTTTGGCAAATTTACGAAAGACCAGTTCTTGGTAAACCACAACCGCGCCAGCCGTGCGGGCAAGCTCGGATAACTCCTCGAGGGCGGCTTCGGCATTGATTCCAGTGCCTCGGTCGAGTTGCACCAAAATCGCTCGTTCCTCGCTGCTGCGCTTGGTTTCACGCACTTTTTGGGTACGGGTAAATTCTTCTTCGAGCGCTCGGGTATTGGCGGCAATATCCCAGTTCTCGAGGGCTTGGACAGTTTGCGGTGCGTAAATGCGCCAATCTTCTTCCTCGAGTTTGGCGTTGGGCGGCGTTAAATGTGCCAAGTGTGCATCGCCGGGTATGCCACCACCTTTAACTTCGATTGCCACAATCGCATCCAAGCGATTCAAAAACAGGGTGGATAAATCCGACTTAGAAAGCGGCGCGGCTTTGGGATGGGCATGAACCAACCACAGACCACGCAAACGACTTTCGGCTTCGCGCCCACGCTCGAGGTTTGGAAATTCGGTTCGGCTGGCATCGCCGACCGAAACCGTAACCACTCGCCCACGGCGGTCTATTAAGACACAGACTTCGCGGTTAATCTCGAGTGCCAGTTCGGTTAGGCTACGTGCCAATTCTGGGGTTACAGCCGTGTTGGGCGGCACTTTACGACGGTACAAATTAGACAAGAGTTTGAGAACGCTGGGCTTTAAGCCACTGACATGACCATGTACTTTTTCCGTAATGACCTCCTAAGACGACAAAACCTCGAGAACGCTTGGTGCGTCGTCTCGAGGTGGGATGAATGTTTTCAACTTGGAGGTATTGTACCGCGTTTTTTTAAGAAGATTGTGCGCCAGTTGACTTAAAACCACTAAGCCCAAGGGCTTAGGCTTCGGGTAGGATGCCGCGATTACGGCGACGGTCTACACTGTTTTGCAGGGTTTCGGCTTCGCGTTCTTCGGCAAGCATATCTGCCCATTCGCCAAGGTTGCGGATACCGGCTTCGACTGCTTCGACTGGAGTACGGAATTTTGTACCCTCGAGAAAACGCAGTGTGGCTCGTTTCATGTAATTTGTACGCTTCATAAACCCCTCCAGGGTGGTGTTAGGTTGTGCCTAACCTTTGAATGGATTTATCCTAGCAAACCAAGCGTCATACAATCGTCAAAAACTTTTTTGGAGGTGAGTACCTAAGTACACGTCAAAACTTTTAACCCGCACCTAAAAGCGTGAATTCCGATACGGTAATCGTGCCAAAACGAACCGAAAGGAATTCACCTATGCAGCATACCGCAACTAAATTACTCGAGCTAACCCAAGCCAATCTCAACTAGGACATCCGAAGACAACGTTTCATCATTGCTTTCGTCCTCGCTTTAATTGCAGTACGAACCGTCAATCTGACCCAAATAGCTGTTCACATGAACGCAAGTCAGTCAAAGCTAATGTACCGTACAATCCAACGTTTTTTCTTGATCCCAACACGCACTTGACGGGCGGGATCGCTTTCAGAGTTTTCGTCCTGATAGTCACGCTTTCCTCAAATTTCTACTATCCCTACTACCAGATGAACCATTGACCTTAATCATGAACCGAACCAACTGGGATTACGGCAAGATTCACATTAACTACTTGGTGATTGGTGTTCTTTACCAAAGCACAGTCATACCCTTTTGAGCAAAGTTTATTTCGTATTGGACTGGATTTTTTACGTGGACTAATTTTTGATGGTTCTCTCGAGAAACGTGAAAATCGACTTGTCTTTGGAGTTTTGACGTGTACTTAGATTTACCATAGAAGGTTTCTCGAGTCTGACTGCTTATCGGGCTAACTTTGTTCAATCGGTGCATTTGCTTAAAGTAGCTTTACTCGGCGAGAAAGCGGGGACTTTGCCTAAAATTCAAGAACGAATTCTCGAGTATGGGCAACAGCATTAAATACCTTCGGACTCAAATTAAAAAACCGTACAGAATTCTAGGTAGCTCATCACAATTTGACTTGGGCGCTGATTAAATCCGCCAAGGCTCGAGCCGCATTGCTTTGCTTTGCCAACCAAGTTTCGACCAATTTCATTGTCTTGGATGGTGCAGTACAGAGTAGTATTACAAATTCTCCCACTCTGTACAGAACCGTCATTAGCTCGAGATAAAAAGTTTACGGCAAGCGAATGGTCAATGCCCCAAGGATAACGTCAATCGGAGTAAGTTGGTCGCCTGTTGTTACTCCGTTACCAAGTTGCCCTTCGGTGTCATCGCCCCAACTGAACATTTTACCGTCTGACTTGAGTGCCAACGAATGCAAACCGCCAGCCGCAATCGCCACAATGTTGGTCGCACCACCAACGACGGTTGGAGTGGATTTATCGGCAAGTGGTGTTCCATCGCCAAGTTGTCCTTTTTCGTCCGAACCCCAAGTCAGCACCGTTCCGTCCTTTTTTAATGCCACAGAATGATTGAGACCAGCCGCAATTGCCACGATGTTGTTGGAGTTACTGCCGCCAACTGCAACTGGTGTCGTTCTATCTGTACTTGAGCCGTCGCCGAGTTCGCCACTAAAATTTGCGCCCCAAGCCAGCAGTGTGCCGTCTGATTTGAGGGCTAAAGAAAAACTCCGACCCGCCGCAATTGCCACAATGTTGGTTGCATCTTGTACTGGTACAGGTGTCGTCGAAGACACTCCGCCAGCAGCATTATCGCCAAGTTGCCCGAAATCATCCGAACCCCAAGCCAGTATTGTTCCGTCTGATTTGAGTGCCAAAGAATGTTTTTCACCGGCTGCAATGGCAACAGTGTTGCTTGTGCCTGGCACTAAGGTTGGTGTCGTGTTGTTAGGTGCAGTGTTGCCTAGTTGTTTGTCACGATTATCACCCCAACTGTACACATTGCCGTCGTCTCTTAATGCCAGTGAATGGTTTGTGCCTGTGGCTATCGAAGTAAATTTGAAGGTCACGCCGACATCTACAGGAACGGATGTCGAATTAATAGAGCCTTGTAGGTTATTGCCAAGTTGTCCGTGGGTGTTATCGCCCCAACTGATGAGCGAACCATCGGTTTTGAGTGCCAGCGAATAAAATCCACCTGCGGAAACCGCCACGATGTTGGTGTTCTTTGCGCCACTGACCGCTACAGGTGTGGGTGAGTTATTCAGGTTACTTGTGCCGAGTTGACCAAAAGCCCCTTGTCCCCAAGCCAAGACGGTGTTGTCTGATTTTAAGGCTAAAGTATGGTGTTGACCACCACTGATACTGGCTTGGTTTGGATTGATGCTGATAAAAATGGTTTTTTTCTGGGTTGGGTCTTGGACACTACTTGCAGTAATCCGTACAATCCGTCCAACAGAAGTGTTTGGGGCGGAATAGGTGTTGGTGGTGCCAAATCCGGTATTTTGCAGCGAACCATTGCCACTCGAGAGTGTCCCAATACCATCGTTTTCGATCTTCCAAGTCGAGTTTGGATTGAATTGATTCACATTACCACTCGAGGTCACTGTGGCGCTCAGTTGGGTTGACTCACCAGTTTTTAAGGCTGACTTTGCGGCGGTCAAGGTCACACCCGTGATACTGGCTGGTTTGATGGTCATGGTGATTGTGCCAAATTTGCTCGAATCCCCAGTGCTGGTAGCTTTAATCTCCACTGTACGTTCTCTGGCATCGGCACCTGGAACACTAAAAGTGATGGATGAACCTGTGGGGTTAATCAGAATTGCATTGTCAGTGGTGACAATGCTCCAAGTCACGGCATTACTAAACGTACCATTGCCTGTAACCGTGGCGGTCAGCGTGGTGTTTGTGGCAGGCAACACAGTTGTGGCAGGCGCACTGATGGTCACGGCAGTCACACCTGGAGTGGCGGCTGTGATGCTCAGGCTGACTTCGCCAAATTTGCTGGCATCCTGATTGCTGGTGGCACGAATCACAGTTGTGCCATTTGGGGCAGTAGCAGGAATCGAAAAAACCACGGGTGAACCTGTCGTGGCAGACAATGAACCTACTCCACTGGTAATGCTCCAAGTGACTGCATTACTAAACGTACCTGTTCCTACGACCACAGCACTTAAATTGGCTTGTGTTCCGCCACTGACAATCGGCATGTCTGAACTGGCAGTCACCGAAGTAATACTCGAGTTTGTGCCTTGAAACGTAGTCAGGATTGTATTTTGTAATGTCAGAGTATAGGCGTTCCCAGCCAAATCGGTTAGGCTCGAGCTAACCAGCAGTGCATAGGAAATAGCGGATTGTGCCGAGGTTGTCAGGGTCACGGTTTTGTTATCTGCCGCAACACTGGCAGCACTTACAGTTAATCCCTGTGATGGAAAACTAAAATTCGTAGCTAAATTCCCCCCTGCAATGGCTTCACTAAAGACCACGGTCACACTGGTGTTGCTTGCGGCGGTTGTACTTACCACCGTTGGAGGCGTGGTATCCCCAGTAACAGGTGCGGCGGTCACGGTCAATTTGAAGGGAATGGTTTTGGTCAGAGAACCCGAAATGCCTTTGATAGTCAGGGTTGTCTCGCCCAGAGCAGCATTAGCGGCAACGTTCACAGTCAAGGTGCTGGTGCTTGAGGTCGAAACTGGATTAAAGCTGCTGGTCACACCTGTAGGCGCTCCTTCGAGACTCAGCGCTACCGAATTTGCAAAACCCCCCGTTTTGGTTAAGCTAACCGCAAGTGTCCCTGATTGGGTTCTTTTAACCGTGAGGCTCGAGTTATCCAAACTTAAACTAAAATCTGGTACTGGAGCAGGGGCTGGCGGACAGGCAACCAAACCAACCATCAAGAAACCCGCCAAAAGTGTTTTGCCAATAAAACCAATCTTGAACTGCATACCTACCTCCATAGAGAACTGCGAATAACCTTAACAAGCGGGGTGAGTGGCTTTGATGTTTTCAAAAGCAGCAATGAACGCAAACCCGTTAGATACACAGTACAAAGTAGAGCGTAAATTGGGCGTAAACTCGAGAATTCTCGAGTTTACGCTCTGGGTTCTTGTTGCATTCTCAAAAACAGCACTTAGGTTTACTCGAGAAATTTGTCTATAATGAATCCATGCACTTGAGGACGTTGGGCAAACTGGCTTTGGATTCCGTGGAATTTCCACGCCCCAAGCTGTTGTTGCTCCTTTCGTACTTGGCTATCGAAGGCAGCAAAGAAAAACGTCATTTGTACGAATTGTTTTGGTCTGGTGCAAGCGACCCTGCTACCAGTTTACGGATGGCTTTGGGGCAGTTTCGCAAAGTTGCCCCCGATTTGGTGGTTACGGATGAACGCACTGTGTCTACAAAAGTCGCGCATGACCTGACCGAATTGCAAAGTATTATTGCCCAGCACGACCCGAACAAGCTCGAGGCGTTTTATACGGGCGAGTTTTTGCAGGGGTTTTCCTTGCCCGATTGGAGTTCCGAACTCGAGGAATGGGTTTATAGCACCCGTGAGTTTGTGGCGCGGGGGGTGCGGGGTGCTTACCTTCGTGCTGCCGAACAACACGCAAACCAAGGTGCGTTTTTTGCGGCTGTACAGTGGGCAGAAAAAGCCTTTTGTTTGGGCAAGCAAGACGACCTATCGCCAGAAGACCTCGAGCGTTTGTACCCGTTGCTGCTGGCAGGGGACAGTTCGCTTTGTAGCCAAGCCAAGAAGCTGATTAACGTGTTTGGTCTCGAGCTTAGCCAGACTCGAGACCAAGCCCAAGCGCGTTTTTTTTCGGCATCTACTCGCCCAGAAACCAAATCCGAAGGTACACCTCACAATTTGCCTCGAGCCAAGACTTCATTTGTTGGGCGTGACCCCGAGTTGGTCGAGTTGGGGCAATTGCTTTCCCAACGCGAAGTGCTGCTGATTACCCTCTTGGGGATGGGCGGCATTGGCAAGACCCGCCTTGCCTTGCAATTGGCAAGCCAACAGGTACAAGAGCAGAATTTTCCCGATGGTGTCTATTTTGTGCCGCTCGAGTCGCTGACTGAAGCCAACCAAATACCCTTAGTTTTAGCCCAAACACTTCATATTACCGTGAAGGAAAACCCTTTTGCCTCGGTTGCGGTCGGCATAGGCAACCAGAGATTGCTGTTGGTTTTGGATAACTTCGAGCATCTGATGGACGCGGCGCTACTTATTTCCCAAATGCTGGAGGTATGCCCTCACTTACGGATTGTGGTCACATCGCGCGAACGGCTGCACCTCGAGGAAGAACACGTCATGCCCTTGCAGGGTTTGCCTTGCCCAAGCCACATTCGTTTTGCCGAAAGCGAGTATGTGGATGCGATTCGGCTTTTTGTGCAACGTGCCAAACGAGCGCGGCTGGACTTTGAGCTAACGAAGGAAAACCTGCCGCAAGTCCTCGAGATTTGCCGTTTGGTCGAAGGTTCACCTCTGGGCATCGAATTGGCAGCCGTTTGGTTGGGTTCGTTATCCTTAACCCAGATTGCCCGGGAGATTGGTCAGAACATTGGGTTGCTCGAGACCAACAGCCGCAATATTGTCGGTCGGCATCAAAGTATCCAAGCCGTTTTTGAACACTCTTGGCAGCTCTTAAAACCCAAAGAGCAACGCATTCTTGCTCAACTTTCGGTTTTTCGTGGTGGGTTTACCCGTCTGGCTGCCTCGAGCGTGTCGGACTCCAATTTGGCGCTGCTGTCTGGACTGGTTAATAAATCGGTGCTGCGCCTAGATGACCCCCAAGGACGGTACGATTTTCACCCTTTGCTGCTCGAGTATGCCAGTCAAAAGTTGGTCGGGTTGGGCGAGGTTACCCGCCAACAGCACGCGCAGTATTTTCTCGAGTTGGTCAAAGCCAGCCAGGATAATTTGCAAGCCCAAATCAAATGTTGCCAACAAGAATACGAAAACTTGCTGGCTGCCTTGGCTTGGTCACAAGAAAATCATCAGGGGATGTTTGGCTTGCAGTTGGGCTTGCTGCTTGGTGCTTTGTGGCAATCTCAGGGTTATAGCTCTGAAGGCATTCATTGGCTCAGAACTGTGCTGTCACATCCAGACGCAGCCACCGCCAGCGTCGAACGGGTTCAAGCCTTACTTTTGCTTTCACGCATTGCTTCGCTGCACAGTGAACACCAACGGCTGGCGCTTGAGTCTGGCAAAGAAGGGCTAAGACTGGCTCAAATCCTCGAAGCCGACGAACAGATTGTCCAAGCCTACTTGCGTTTGAGTCTGGTGGCACAAAAGCAACAAGACTGGACTGCCATGCAGGAGTACGGACAGGCGGGTCTGTCCTTGGCACGGCAACTCGAGCATCCAAAACTGACCGCCAATGCACTTTGGATTGTTGGTGGTAATTTGGCAATCATCACTGGTGATTATGTGGGCGGACGCAAGTACCTTGAAGAAAGCCTGAGCCTCAATCGTCACTTCGGCTCACGCCTTGACATTGGGTTATCGCTCAACAATTTGGGCTTTTTGGTGTTTTTGCTCGGCGACTTGCAGGCTGCCAAAACCTATCTCGAGGAATCACTGCACATTGCTCAGGACTTGCCCGACCACTATCTGACAAGCGTTGCCCAAGATAGCTTGAGCGCTGTGATGCAAGACCTTGGCGAACTCGAATCGGCACGTTTACTGGTAGAACAATCGCTGCAATACAGTTGGCAAATCAAAAACACCATGAACATTCACAATGCGCTCGAGAACTTTGCCAGTCTGGCTGCACTGCAAGGGCAACCAAAACGCGCCATTCAGTTGTGGGGCGCAGCCGAACGCTTCCAACCGCAAGACAACTCGCGCATTACCATGCTCTGGCATGAACGCAATAAACGATTCATGTCCATGACCAGAGACCAACTGGGTGACATCAGCTTTCAAGCCCACTGGAAGACTGGCAAAGTCATGAAGCTCGAGGATGCGGTGCGTTTCGCGCTCAAAGTGACAGCCTTGGTTGCCGACTAAAGAGCGCCTTACCCTTGGTTTTGTGCCATCAAAGCCGTTACACTGCAAACCAGATGAATCATTCTTATTTCGATTTTCTACCGCTTCAAAACGGTGCGTTGACCAAACCCGGCTTACCGAGTTTCCCGTGGTTAGAACTCAGTCAAGTGCTGCTGCTCGAGGCGCTAGAAAAAGAAAAACTGGGTTCAGTCATGGATTTATCGGCTCGAGGTGGGGCGGTGGCTTTGGCATTGGCAGCCAATGGCGCAAAAGTGATGGTCTCGGATTCAAGCGCGGCGGCTTTATCGTGCTTGGCTAAAACTGCTTTAGAAATTGGCATACAAGAAAATGCTGATACTGTGATTGCCATTTTGAATGGTGAACGTGGCAATGCTCGGGTGATGCACACGATTCTCGAGTCGTGGCATTGTTGCAAAGCTGGTGGAACAGTTTTTCTGGCAGGCGATAAAGACAAAGGTTTTGAGCGTTACTTGAAGCAAGCCAAAACCATTTTTGGGGCTGGCGAAATTATTGCTCGAGGTAAAGGTTTTCGGGTGGCGAAACTCGAGAAAACGCTGCTTGAAATTCCAGAAGCACTCGAGCCACTCATCTTTGCTGTCGAAGCTCGGGGGCAGACGCTCCAAGCTGTGGCGCACGCCGGTACGTTTGCTTCGGGTAAACTCGATGCGGCGAGTGCCTTATTGCTCGAGCATTTGCCAAGTGGGGCTGGTCGGATGGTGCTGGACATTGGCGCGGGTTATGGGGTGCTGTCTGGGTTCTTAGCCCTTGAGGGCGCAAAGATTAGTCTGCTCGAGGATGATGCCTTGAGTGTCCAAAGTTGCACCGACACGCTTAAAGCCAATGGTTTGACTGGCACAGTGCTGCATTCAGATGTGGATTCGGCACTCGAGAAAACTGCCAAGTTCGATTTGATTGTTATGAATCCACCATTTCATGTCGGTAAGGAAATGCGAATAGATGTGGCGCTCGAGTTTATCGCGGCTGCTAAACGTCATGCCACGAAAAACACCGAGATTTTCTTGGTTGCCAATCACTTTTTGCCTTATGAAACACCATTCGCCAGCCTTGGGAAACTCGAGACGGTGGTCAATGCCAAAGGCTTTAAGGTGCTTAAAGTGGCAATGTCAGGCTGACTGGGTTTTGGCAACCACATCAATGGTTTTGTCATCGTCTTCAAAATCTTCATCATCATCCTCGGCTCGCGTAAATTCTAAATTGTCAAAGTCAATTTCATCCAAGAAATCTTCGTCGCCACCAATCATAAATTCATAATTCCCCTCACCAACGGTACGGTTTAAGGTATTCATAATTCTGGTGACATTATCGTAAGGTCCGCTGAAAAAAAACGGACGACCGTTCTCGTCACCTGTTGGGATGTCGTCTGTACAATTTTCTGGGTGTGCCTCGCCTAGAATGGGCATGGCTTTACGGGCATCTTTATGTGGTTCAAAACCAAGTCCTTTGGCGTAAGCAATCGCAGTCTGAATCATTTTGGCGGCAAAATCAAGGCTGCAAGGCTGCATGGTTTGGGTTTCGTTAAGCAATTCTAAAAACTCGCCTCTGAATTGGAATTCAGAATCAAAACCTCGAGTCATGGCATTTTTGATTCCCAAACAGCCAAGGTCTACTAAAAATAAGCCAATTGCCACAACCCCAACAGCATTTTTTCGAGCCACCACCAATTGATTGATTGAACGGTAATCTGCCCAATCTTGATTGACCCAACAACCAAGCAGCGACCAAGACCCCGATTGCTTGGCATTGACCCTCGAGACATCTGGAAGGCTTTGAATTTGTTCTTTGCGAGCATTATCTTTTGCTTTACGGGCATCGCGCCGCGCTTGTTTGGCAAGGGCTTTCTCGAGTTTGGCTGGGTCTTTAGACATGAGGTGAGTATAACCTAAACTGTAGCAATGACTTTGATGGTGTGTTCAATCATTTCGTCGGTAATCTGAAAATGCGTCACCAAGCGCACCAGATTCTCCGCCATGATTCCAGCCCGAACACCCTGGGCTGCCCACGCCTCGAGTTTTTCTGGGGCATTCTCGAGCGTAATGTAAACCATGTTGGTCTGAACCCGCTCAAGGTCAATCTTGAAGCCTCGAGCCTCAAGCGTGGTTGCCAAGTGCATGGCTTGGTGGTGGGTCTGCTCGAGGTGGCTACGGTGATGCCTCAGGGCGTACATTCCAGCAGCCGCGAGGCTGCCCGCTTGGCGCATTCCACCGCCCAACATTTTTCTGTAGCGGTGGCATTCTTTAATAAACGCCTTTGAACCCGCCACAAGGCTACCGACGGGCGCACCAAGTCCTTTAGATAAACATACAGCAGCGCTATCAAAATGCTTGGTGACTTCGCTTGCTTCGAGTTTTTGGGCTGCCAAGGCGTTCCAGATTCGCGCTCCATCCAAATGCAGTGGAATACCTTCCTCAAGTGAAATTTGACGAATTCCTGCAATCACCTCGAGCGGCAAAACTGTACCACCTGCTCGATTATGGGTGTTCTCGAGTGCGATTAAACCACTTGGGCTTTGATGGACACTGCGCCGAATTGCTTTACGCACATCCGACGGGTCTGGTACACCTTGAGGCGCATCAACAAAACGCGGTACAACCCCAGCAAAAGCCGCCATCATGCCGAGTTCGTACTCGTAAATATGTGCGCCTTGGGTACAAATCACTTCCTGCCCACGTTGGGTGTGGGCTGCTATCGCAATTTGGTTGGCTTGCACGCCACTGCTGGTAAACAGCGCCGCTTCAAACCCCAGTAAATCTGCCACGTAATCTTGCAACGCATTGACGGTTGGGTCTTCGCCATAAACATCGTCGCCAACTGGCGCATCAAACATCACTTGGCGCATCTCGAGGGTCGGCGTGGTAACAGTATCGGAGCGTAAATCTACAATCATAAAATCCTCTGGGTTAAAAGGTCAAAGGGTTAAAAGGTTAAAAGTTAAACACCCACCTTTTCTACTTTTAACCTTTTAACCCTGCCTTTCACCCTACCGTACTCGGGTCAATCCAACCGCGTTTAATCCCGAACAGCACGGCTTCAGTTCTCGAGCCAACCCCGAGTTTAGAAAAAACATTTGCCAAGTGTACTTGGACTGTGCGCGGCGAAATATCCAAGACCTTGGCGATTTCTTTGTTGGTGCTGCCACTGGCGGCGGCGCGTAAAACCTCGAGTTCTCGAGGTGAAAGCCCTTCGCCGTCAAAGGCAACGGTCGGTTGTTGCGAAAACCGATTTAAGACTTTTTTGGCGATGCTGGGATGGAGCGCACTTTCACCATGAAAAACTGCCCGAATCGCGTTAATCAGTTCTTCTTCTCGAGCGTTTTTAAGAATGTACCCTGCTGCTCCAGCCTCGAGCAGCGCAAAGACGTAGGCATCGTCGTCAAAACTGGTTAAGACCAGCACTGCTACACTGGGATGGTGCTGTTTAATTTGCTTGGTCGCATCAATGCCGTTCATGCCGGGCATCGAGACATCCATTAAAATCACATCGGGGCGGGTGGCATTGACAAAAGCTAAGGCTTCGCGTCCATCGGCGGCTTCGCCAATCACCAGAAAATCGGCGTGAGGCTCGAGCATTTCTTTTGTGCCTTTGCGGACAATGGGATGGTCGTCTACCAATAAAATCTGGATTTGTCGTTCAATCATTTCTTCCATACGAGATTCTAACCCGTTTCTTAACGGCTCGAGTCGCGTAGAATAGACCAATATGAGCCGAACCCCCAAAGCCGAACTCAACGAATTGGCACAAGCCAAGAATACCTCGCTCGAGTTTCAAACCGAACTGCTCGACCCAAACCGTCCCAACGAAGGGTTTATTAGCGTCGTACAGTGGAATGAAACTGAATATAAAGGTTATGGGCGCAGCAAAAAAGATGCCGAACATGAAGCCGCCCGAATTGCTTTAACCCAAGTCAGTGAAGGAATAGAAGAAACCGAAGACCAAGAAATGCTCGAGCGCTGGCAAATCTACCCCGAGCTATTGGCGGAGTGTTTACGCATTGCTGCCAAAACCGATACAAATCTCGAGACCATCCGTGAGAATGCGGTGGCGTTGTATCAGGACTTGTTGCTTGATTTGGGCTATGAACCCGAAGAACTCGAGGGGTAAAAGGTTCTACTTTTACCCTTTTGACCTTTTCTACTTTTCACCTTTTAACCCGCCCTAAGAACTCGCACTGGTGTATGAACGCAGCGCAAAACGCCAGAACCATCTCGAGGCAGCAAAAAAAACCACGGCTAAAGCCAACGAAATCCAAACCGAATTGGTCTCGAGTTTGCCAACTAGGGCTTGGGCGGGAACAGTCGTGATAAAAGCAATTGGAATCACAAAAGTAAAAAAAATGCTCATCCAGCCTGGAAAAACCGTGACTGGAAATTGCCCAGCGCGGTAAAAGCCCCAGAATAATTCGGTGATGTTCTCGACCCTGACAAACCAAAAAGCCGTGGTTGAGAGGGCAAACCAAATGCTGTAAACCATCAGGTACGCCGAAAGTAAAAGCAGTATTCCGATGCACAAATTACCAAGACTGACTCGAGGCTCGAGTTGCAACAATGCCCAAATAACGATTGCTATACCAAGCAAGACATCGGGAAAACGCAGCAAATTGATGTTGCGAAAGCTGACCAAAAACTGTGCATCTATCGGTTTAAGCAGCGTAAAATCCATTGTGCCGGTGCGGACACCTTCAGCAATTCGGTTTAAGTTGGGCGCAAGTGCCATGCTCATCAGACCGTCAAAAAAAGTAAAAATACCCAGCACCACGGCTGCCTCGAGCAACGACCAACCACCCAAGCTACGGCTTGTGCCAATCAAAATACTGAGACCCAACAGCGACCCGCCGACCCGCAAAACTGTTTCAATCAGGTTGACCACAAAATTAGCACGATACTCGAGTTGGGTGCTGAGACTCGCGCCCATAAAAATAGCAATCAGTCTTGAGTAGCGCATTAACGACGTGAACTGGCTTGTTGTAAGCGGCTGCTCGGTAAAATTGCTGATGGATTAAGGATTGTACCACCGCGACGGACTTCAAAATGCAAATGTGGACCACTGCTGTTGCCCGTGCTACCAACCCTCGAGATCATCTGCCCTTGGCGCACCCGTTGCCCTTTGGAGACCAAACGCCTCGAGTTATGGGCATAGTAATAATCGCGCCCATCTATACCGCGAATTGTAATCAGTTGACCATAGCCAAATACATTCCAACCCGAAAATGTAACCGTTCCAGAGAGCGCCGCGTAAACTGGTGTGCCGGTTGGGGCAGCCAAATCTAAACCAGCATGACCACTCTTTGGACCTCGGTAGGAATAGCGTTGGGTGATTACACCCATCAAAGGCCAGAGCGGGCGCTCGTAGCTACTCGAGACTTGAGCCACTGGACTGCTGCTCGAGCCAGGAAGCTGTAGCACTTGCCCAATGCGAATGCGGTCAGCAGAAAGCTGATTGGCAGCCCGCAACCCAGAAAGACTCACTCCATTGCGTCTGGCAATACTCGAGAGCGTATCGCCTGTGCGAACAGTCACGCTTTGAGCGCTGGCGACTGCGACTAGAGCGGCTGTGGCTAAACCCAGTACAATTTTGCCGAATCGGTTCTTGATAAAATCAATCATTGCCTAAGGACAGTAGCACACCAGATATAGAGATGGAAGTGCAAATTTCACACGGGCTTCATAACCACGCCCTTTACAAATCAAATTGTTTTTGCTAAGTTAGCACGGCTGCCCTAAAAAGCAGCACTTCTCGAGCCTCGCTCGGGACACGGCTTAAAAACCCGTGGGCATTGGAGACAGCGGGGGCTGCCGAGCTTAATGATCCCGCCGAGATGCGCGCCAACTTAAATTAAAGTGAAGCCGCGTTTTAGAGTTTTTAGTCTGTCAAATGTGGCGTTTTGTCATGTCTGACTACACGAAGGAGAAAGCAACGTGGCGAACATCCGCAATACCCAAACACTCGCCTCGCTTCGGGTTGCCCTCGAGGGACAGTCGAGCTTTTATATCGTTGATTACCAAGGTTTACCCAGCAATCAAATCGTCGCTTTGCGTAAGGATTTACGCACGGTCGGCGCTACGATTCTGGTTGCCAAAAATACCCTGATTCACAAAGCCGTATCGGAACGTGGTTTCGATATGCGCGATGTTTTTCATGGACCCAGTGCGCTTGTGCTGGTTGGCGAAGACGCGGTTACACCCGTCAAAAAACTGGCAGAATTTGCGAAGAAGAACGACAAAGGTATTCCACAAGCCAAAGGTGGAATTCTCGATGGTGAAATGCTCGACGCGAAGAAACTTGAAGCCCTGAGCAGTATGCCCAGCAAAGACGAATTACGCGCCCAAATCGTGGGTGTACTCTCGAGCAAGCTCTCGGAATTCGTTGGTATCTTGGAAGCAAAAGTCACAAAAGACGAAGGCGTAGCCGCCTAAACAGCAACGGGCGTATGCGCCTAATCTCGGAGGTAATTTATGGCATTAGATATTGCAAGCATTAAAGAACAACTTTCTGGCGCAACCGTCCTCGAGCTTAAAAGCCTGATTGACGACCTGAAAGAAACTTGGGGCGTGACCGCCATGGTTGCCGCAGGTCCAGCCGGCGCAGCCGTCGCCGAAGTGGTCGAAGAGAAAACCGAATTTGACGTTATCTTAAAGAGCATTGACGCAGCCAAGAAAATCGCCGTGATTAAAGAAGTCCGTGCGATTACTGGTTTGGGTCTTGCCGAAGCCAAAGCCCTAACCGAAAATGGTGGCAACATCAAAGAAGGTATCGGCAAGGACGATGCAGCCAAGCTCAAAAAGCAACTCGAAGACGCTGGTGCAGTCGTCGAAGTCAAGTAATTGTGTTACCATACTCGAGAGCTTTCTCGAGTTTTGGGCAGATAGCTCAGCGGTAGAGCGGTCGCCTTACAAGCGACTGGTCGCAGGTTCAATCCCTGTTCTGCCCACCACGCTAGAGACGCAGATTTTAAAATCTGCGTCTCTTCTTTTTCTTGGTTTTACACCCTAACTAATCCAGTAAAGCCAGTCCAATTAAGCCATTGATTGTTTTAAAACCATCCAAGGTGACAAATCAGTTTACCCATCTTGCAAAACCATCTCGACCAACTGATCTAAACAGATTCCCCAACCAACATGAAAGCCCATCTCTTCGTGCTGTTGGCGGCTGGCTTGGTCTTTGTGCATTGCAATCGCGCTGTATTTTGTGCCAGTGCCATGAGGCTCGAGTAAAATTGTGGCGGTAAAAAAAGCCTTTTCGTTAGGTCTGAAATCTGCGCCAAGAGCATCGGTAAAAACCAATTTGCGATGAGGGATAATCTCGAGGTAACAGCCAGTGTTGGGGAATTCCTGCCCTTCTGGCGAACGCATCGTGGTCTGGCACAGTCCACCAACACGCAAGTCTATTTGGCAATCCGAGACTGTCCATGGACGTGGTGCAAACCATTTTTTGAGGTGTTCTGGTTGTGTCCAAGCCGCCCAGACAAGTTCGGGGGCAACAGGCACAATACGCTCGAGGATTAAATCGGTTTCGGGGTTAAAATTCATGGTTTTTCTCCTTGGCTAGCTGAGGTAAGTATTGATCGAGTTGGTCAAGGCGTTGTTCCCAGAGATGGCGTTGCTGACTTAACCAATTTTCAACTTGCTGTATGGCTTTTGTCTCGAGGCTGTAGGTTCGTACCCGACCTGTTTTGGTCGAATGAACCAAGCCGCTTTGCTCGAGAACGTTCAGATGCTGCATAAACGAAGGGAGTGCCATAGAAAACGGAGTCATCAATTGACTGGCACTGGCTGAACCTTGACCAAGGCGCTCGATCACAGCGCGACGGGTGGGGTCTGCAAGGGCATGGAACAATTGGTTGTACTCGAGTAATTGCTTAGGCACTTACCTAAGTATATATCCTAATACCATTCTTGTCAAGTCGCATTTTTGTTGCTTTTTCTGTTCTTGGCAGATTCTAATAGATTGATGTGGCATCTCGAGGTAGACCCTGCACGTGTTTGAGATACGCGCTGACTTTGGCATCGTCTTGAAATGGATACTCGAGCCTAAAATGGCTGGCGACCTCGAGAGCGGCACTTCTAAATAACTTAGTCAATGCCCTTAACGCCCGCCAAGCCTGTGTAAATTCTGCATTGCTATAGGTTTGGAGAAATTGCTGTTGCTGCTCAAGCATCAGATAATTGGGTAGGTGTTTACCCAATTTGCCAAGTGGCAGCATAAAATTGGTTTTTGCCCCAATTTGCCAAGTCAGCATTTGTAAAAGCTGTTGGCGCAAAATCTCGAGGTGATGCTGGGCGTAAATCATTTCTTTGCGCCATAATCCTTTCGCCACATACGGACAAACCCACCAAAATTCGTTACAACACTCAAAAAAAGTCTGGTTGCTTGGTGGTTGGGGCAGGTAATCAGCTAGACTGGGTGGCGCTAGGGCTGGCACAAGATTGTCTTTATCAAGTAAAAGCAGGCTTAGACTGTCGGCATTAAACTGCCCGATTTTAAGCGTCAAATCGAGCCTTTGACCATCCATAAACTGCATTAGGTAAGTATAAGAATCTTTTGAGGCTTGGTCTCCAAAGTCGTCTGGGCATTGCAAAACCATCCGTTGACCAAAGCAATCAATCCAATTGGCATTGGCTTTATACGACTCGAGTTCAGTCACCAAATACACGATGTCAAAATCCTCGAAAATATCGTGGTTGGCAAAGGGGTTGGCTTTTGAACCATTGAGCATCACCGCGCGGACTCGAGGGTCGTTCTGGGCTGTCGAAATAATCAGTTCGAGCATTGGTATGACCTTATCACTTCTAAAAATAAAAAACACCCTCAAGGCAACTCGAGGGTGTTTGCAAAAAACGATGCTTTACTTGTTGTTCTTGACCAAGGTTTCCATGATTGAACGTGGAACTTCGGAGTAATGATCAAAAAACATACTGTAACTGGCTCGTCCTTGGGTCATCGAACGCATATCGGTGGCGTAACCAAACATTTCTGAAAGTGGCACGTGAGCTTTGACCAAGCGGGCATTGCCGCGTTCGTCCATGCCTTGGATTTGTCCACGACGACCGTTCAAATCGCCGATGATGCTGCCCATGTATTCTTCTGGTACAACCACTTCAACCCGCATGATTGGCTCGAGAATGGCGGGTGCGCCTTTTTGGACGGCTTCCTTAATTGCCATGCTGCCAGCAATCTTAAACGCCATTTCCGAGGAGTCAACGTCGTGGTAACTGCCACCGGTCATGGTCACTTTTAAGTCAACAATTGGGAAACCAATCAGTGGACCGGAGTGCAGGCTTTCTTCCATTCCTTTTTGGGCAGGTCCGACAAATTCACGTGGAACTTCGCCACCGACCACAGCGTTCTCGAATTGGAAACCAGCCCCACGCTCGAGTGGCTCAGCGGTAATTTTAACGTGACCGAATTGTCCACGACCACCGGACTGACGCACAAACTTACCTTCGCAGTCCACCCGTCGGGTGATGGTTTCACGGTAGGCGACTTGTGGTGCGCCAACTGTGCTTTCGACTTTGAATTCGCGGCGTAAACGGTCTACCAGAATCTCGAGGTGAAGTTCACCCATGCCGCTAATGATTGTTTGACCACTTTCTTGGTTGGTCTCAACGCGGAAAGTTGGGTCTTCTTCGGCGAGCTTGGCTAAGCCAGCCCCCATGCGGTCTTGGTCAGCTTTGGTTTTTGGTTCGACCGACAAGCTAATTACGGGGTCTGGAATTTCGATTCGCTCGAGCATCACGACGTTATCGTTATCACCAATAATCGTGTCACCGGTCGAGGCATCTTTCACGCCCACAACCGCACCGATGTCGCCAGCCCTAAGTTCAGCAATTTCTTCACGGTGATTGGCGTGCATTTTCAGTAAGCGCCCAACCCGTTCTTTTTTGCCTTTGCTCGAGTTATAGACATAGCTGCCGCTGACCAATGTTCCCGAGTAAACGCGCACAAAGGTTAAGCGACCCACATACGGGTCGGTCATGATTTTGAAAGCCAAACCAGCCAATGTTCCTTTTGGATCACTTGGGAATTCAACTTCGTTACCCTCTTCGTCTGTACCTTTAATCGGTGGGACATCGAGTGGGCTTGGGAGGTAATCAATCACCGCGTCAAGCATCAGTTGAACGCCTTTATTCTTGAGCGCACTGCCACAAAGTACGGGGAACATAATCATGCTAATTGTTCCGACGCGCAAAGCAGCTTTGAGTTCCATTTCCTCGACTTCTTGTCCCTCGAGGTACTTTTCCATGACACTTTCAGAGGCATCGGCAGCCACTTCGACCAGTTCTGCACGAGCAGTTTTGGCACGCTCGAGCCAATCGGCTGGTATCTCGGTTTCTTCGATATTTGTGCCAAGGTCGTTATGGAATAAATGCGCCCGCATCCGCACCAAATCAATAATCCCAATAAACTTGTCCTCTGCACCCATCGGCAATTGAATCGGGGCTGGTTTAGCACCAAGGCGTTCTTTGATGTCGTTGACCACCAAGTTAAAGTCCGCACCGGTTTTGTCCATCTTGTTGCTAAAAGCAATCCGTGGCACTCGGTAGCGGTCGGCTTGCCGCCAAACGGTTTCGGATTGTGGTTCTACGCCTTGCGAGGAGTCAAAGACGGCTACAGCGCCGTCAAGGACGCGCATACTGCGTTCGACTTCGATCGTAAAATCAACGTGACCGGGGGTATCAATGATATTAACCACAAAGGGAATACCGTACTGGGCGTGAGTCCATTCAGCAGTTGTGGCGGCGGCAGTAATCGTGATACCACGTTCGCGCTCTTGCTCCATCCAGTCCATTGTGGCTAACCCTTCATGAACCTCGCCGATTTTGTGAACCTTGCCTGTGTAATACAAAATCCGCTCGGTGGTGGTGGTTTTACCAGCGTCAATGTGCGCCGCAATACCGATGTTACGGGTGGTGTTTAAGTAGTTTTTAAGATCAAGGTCTTTGAACATATAGATTTGCTCCTAGTGAGCTTTTGAAGCCAATTGGCTCGAGAGAGACGAATTACCAGAATCGAATCACAGCAGCTTGCCGTAATGCCAGAAGGCAACCAGACGCACCTATTAAGGTTTCATCGGTTACTAATTCCATTTGATTCACTTCGACTCACCTCCTGACCCTCAAACCCGAGCGACACTCGAGATTCTGCACTTAAATGTGTTGGCTGAATGTCAGCCAGATACCACATCAAGAGACCGCCCTGTCGCAAGGGTGCGCTGGCGGTCTCGAGGAATTTATACCAGATTACCAGCGATAATGGGCGTAAGCGCGGTTGGCTTCTGCCATACGTTCAACATCATCTTTCTTTTTGATTGCACCGCCACGACCTTGGGCAGCATCGAGGATTTCTCCTGCGACTCGCTCGATGGCAGTGCGTTCTGGGCGGGTATTGGCTGCGCCGACCAACCAACGCAGCGCAAGGCTTTGTTGACGGCGAACCGAAACTTCGACTGGTACTTGGTAAGTGCTACCACCGACGCGGCGGCTACGAACTTCGACGCGGGGTTTGATATTATCAAAAGCGCTCTTAAAGACACGCATTGGTTCTTGACCGCTTTTATCTTGAATCAGGCGGCACGCGCCATAAAAAATTTTGCTGGCAAGGTTTTTCTTGCCGCGCTCCATCAGGCGGTTGATTAAACTCGAGACGATGACATCGTTATAAACGAGGTCTGGTTGGATAACTCTGACTTCTGCTTGGCGACGACGCGACATGGTTTACCCCTTACTTCTTCTTGGCTGGGGCTGCGCCTTTTGCGCCTGCCTTGGCTTTCTTCGTACCGTACTTGCTGCGGCTCTTATTGCGGTCTTTGACACCTTGGGTGTCCAGTGTGCCACGAATAATGTGGTAACGCACGCCCGGCAAGTCCTTGACACGCCCACCACGAATCAGCACCACGCTGTGTTCTTGGAGGTTGTGACCCTCGCCCGGAATATAAGCGGTGACTTCAAAAGCACTGCTTAAACGCACACGGGCGATTTTACGAAGCGCCGAGTTTGGCTTCTTCGGGGTGGTGGTCTTGACCACGGTGCAAACACCACGGCGAAATGGGCTACCTTTGAGGGCTGGCACTTTGCTCTTTTTGACCAGCACACGGCGACCTTTTCTTAATAACTGCTGAACTGTAGGCATTCGACTCCTTCTCGAGTTCGACAACGGGTTTCTAATGTCCCCCGCAGATGCTTTAAGTGTAAACGGATTGTTAATTTCAATCCCACTCGAGCAAACTTTGCAAATATACTCGAGAAGACAGCAAAACACAAGAGGCGTTTTGAAGAAGTTTATAGTTCTTAACCTTCACTGACCACAAATTTTTCAAACCAAGCAGCCACTTGACTACCATGGGCTGCTTTCCAGACTGCCCAGACTTCTCTTGCCCAACGCTCGACCAAGCTCGAGCGCTCGAGTGAGGTTTTACCCGCCACCACATCGGCAACCGTTAGGCAGTTGGCAAACGAGGGCGGGGTCAACCAATGAAAGCGGCTGTGTTTCTTGGTGCTGTCAAAACGCCCGGGGCGGATTCGCAACCACATGGCTTGCTCGGGCTTAAAATTGGCTTCAAAAATGCCATACAGCACCATCAAATGAATTGCTACCGAATTGATGGCTTGGTTGGACAGTACACCAGGATGTTGGATTGCAAAAATATCCACAAGTACAGCGCTAAACGCTGTTGGCTCGAGTACATCAGGCAGAGCATTAAAAGCTGCCCAGCAAGCTGCACTCGAGTCCATATAACGGTGGGTTGCACCACCCTCAAGAACGGGAAACAGCCCGCCACAACCAATGCAAGGCTCTTGAAATGTCATCTGTAGAGTTTACAGTCTTGAGCCATCAAAAACATCCAAAAAATTTATTCACCTAGTCTGTTTGTAAAATTTCTACCCCATAAGGCTCGAGATACAGAATATCGTAGGTCTTGCCAGTCAAAATACTTCTGGCTGGCTGCTCGAGTTTAATGCTGTGTGGTTTTGGGCTGTGGTTTAGGTAAAAACGCAGACAATGCCCATCTTTGTGGCGCTCGGTAATCTCGATTTCGGCGTGGCTGGTTGACTCGAGTAACCCAGCCAGCAGCGCTTTAGGCAAAGCAGCATCACCAAGCGCCCCAACATAAATAACCTGTCCTTTTCCTACCAGATTGCGGCTGATGGCAACACTTTGGGCATAGTGGTCTTGGGTGTAATGGGCGATTGCACTGGCGCTGGTCAATTCGAGGACATCACACCAAAGGCTGATTGAGATGTCTGGCAGCTGTGCATCAGTCCACCTGATGGCATTGCTGTTTTGGTACAACGAATCGTATTCGACCACTTTGACCCCAGCCAGAGGTTGCAGTAAACCCGGCAGGGCTTGATTGACAATCGCGTTGCTGTTGTCTTTGACCCCACTTCGGGCGGTTAAGACCAATGTGCCACCGTTTTCTACAAATTGCTCGAGCTTGGCGGTTATTTCTGGGGTCACGAGGTGCAATAAAGGCGCAATGATGATTTTGTAAGGGCTTAAATCGGCTTGAGTAGAAATCACATCGGTGCTGATATTGCGCCGATGCAAAGCACTGTACCAGTAACCAAATTGTTCGGTGTACGATAAGTTTGGATTATTTGGTTGGATTTGAAGCGCAAATCTCGAGTCGTAATCTTGAAGCAGCGCGACGGTTGCTTCAATCTTTGAAGCAAGAATCTGGCTGCCAATTTGTTGTAGCTCGAGTCCAAATTTTTTGGCTTCTTGGTAACGTCGCCCAGTTGTGCCATCATGCTCGAGTAAGCCGTGCCAGTATTGCTCTGTGCCAAAGCGGGCAGTGCGAAAACGAAAAAACACAATCCCATCTGCGCCGTGAGCAATGGCTTGGTATGCCCAAAGCCGCAATTCGCCTGGACGTGGGTGAGGCACAACCATTTCCCAGCCGCCAGCCCCTGCTTGTTGTTCCATGACCCAGAAATTTTGTTGTTTTAAGCCTCGTATGGTGCTGTGTCCAAGGGCGGCTCGAGATGAATCATCATTTGCTTGGATGTTCCACCAAATTCTTGGGTAATTATCCCAACTGACAAAATCAAGCTCTTTTGCTAAATCAAAATAATCAAGTTGATCGTAGCCAAAGCCCATCAAATTATGGGTGATAAAATGTGCTGGGCAAGCGGCGCGAATCAGTTTAATCTGTTCGGCTTGAAACGACACGTAGCCATCGGAGCTAAAACGGGCAAAATCGAGCGCTAAACCCGGATTATGCGAAGCCCCCGTCTCGAGTGGCAAAGGAATTTGTGACCAAGTTGTGTAGGTCTGAGACCAAAAAATTGTTCCCCAAGCGGCTTCTAAGGCGTTGAGTGAAGTGTATTTTTGCTCGAGCCAATTTTGAAAGGCAGTTTGAGCAGCACTCGAATACGAACGATCACCAAATTCGTTATCTATTTGCCAGCCAATAACGTCTGGACAGTTGGCATAGTGGGCAGTCAGGGCAGTCACAATTCGTTTGGCGTGTTGCCGATACCCAAGATGATGTGGACAGTAGCCACGGCGGTGTCCAAAGGTTACTGCCTGACCACTCGGCATGACCCTAAACAGCGTTGGGTCGCTGCTCATCAGCCAAGCGGGTGGCGAGGCAGTTGGCGTACACAGTACAACCTCAAGACCATGGGCTGACAAAATGGCAATCGCTCGGTCAAGCCAAGTAAAATCGAATTTGCCCAATTCTGGCTCGAGTTTGACCCATGCAAATTCAGCAAGGCGCACCAAATTAAACCCTGCTTCCTGCATTAGTTTGGCATCGGTTGCCCAACGGTCTTCTGACCACTGCTCAGGGTAATAATCTACACCAACATAAAATTTATTCATTTTATCTGCCCCAAGCAATCTGGCTAGAGCGCAACTCGAGTTTGAAATCACGAATTTTAGTGTTTTGGTCAATCAGCAGTATTTCGATGCCAGTCATGGTCGCAAAATCCTCGAGCATTTCGGCAGTCACGCAATAACTGTAAGCTGTATGGTGTGCGCCTCCTGCGTAAATCCAAGCAGCACAAGCAGTCTTAAAATCAGGTTGGCACTGCCAAACGGCTCGAGCCACAGGTAAGTTGGGCATCGGTGGCGGTTCAATGGCAGTAACACTATTGACGATTAAGCGAAAGCGATTGCCTAAATCCACCAGCGAGGCATTGAGGGCTGTGCCAGCAGGGGCATTAAAGACGCTTCGTACAGGATCGGATTTTCCACCAATTCCAAGAGGATGAATCTCGAGGCGGGGCTTAGTGGCGGCAATACTTTCACAAACCTCGAGCATATGCGCCCCAAGCACCAGATGATTGTTGACTTCGAGATGATAAGTATAATCTTCCATAAAGCTCGTGCCACCAGTTAAGCCGTGTCCCATGACTTTCATGGCGCGTAACAGGGCAGCTGTTTTCCAATCGCCTTCTGCCCCAAAACCATAGCCTTGTGCCATCAGGCGTTGTACTGCTAAACCGGGTAGTTGCTCGAGTCCGTGTAAATCCTCGAAGGTCGTGGTGAAGCCCTTAAAGTTACCCTGCTCGAGGAAATCCTTTAATCCAAGTTCGAGTTTGGCACTGTAACGAAATGCTGCGTGGCTCGAGCCAGATGGCTGTAATTCGGGTGCAATTTCGTACTGGCGAGTATATTCCTCGAGTAGCGAATCTATTCTTGAATCCGCTATGGCGTTGACTCGAGCCACCAAATCACCAATGCCGTAGCCATTGACACTAAAACCAAATTGTTGTTCGGCAGCAACTTTATCACCGTCGGTCACCGAAACAAAGCGCATATTATCGCCAAAGCGAGCCAATGCCGCGCCCTGTAAATCGTGCCAAGCCCGTGCTGCTCGAGTCCATGCACTTAAACATTGCAAGACTTCGGGGTCTGACCAATGCCCGACAATCACTTTGCGATTCAGTTTTAATCGGGTGTGCAAATGCCCAGCCTCGCGGTCGCCATGGGCGGCTTGGTTGAGGTTCATAAAATCCATGTCAATGCTGTTCCACGGTAAATCCTTATTAAATTGGGTGTGCAGATGACACAAGGGTTTTTGCAATTGCTCGAGACCACGAATCCACATTTTGGCTGGCGAGAAGGTGTGCATCCATAAGACCACGCCAGCGCACTCGGCACTCGAGTTTGCTTCGAGTAGAGCCGTTGTAATTTCATCGGGCGTGGTGAGTAATTTCTTGAACACAAATGGAATTGGTAATTGCCCACTCGCGTTTATGCTCAAAGCAACGGCGGCGGCATTGGTGGCAACTTGCTCGAGTGCCGAAGCACCGTACAAATGCTGTGAGCCGCAAAAAAACCAGATTTCGGATTTGCCAAGATTATTCATGCTGACCTCTTTTTTGTCCGTACTGATTTTGGTAACGCTGATATAAGCGTTCGATGTCATCAGTTGCCAATGGTTTTACATTGCCCAACTGCATGGCTAGAAACGATGTTTTGGCTACGTCCTCGCACATGATTGCGGCTTTGAGCGCGTCACGCGGGGTTTTGCCAATCGTAAAAACCCCGTGGTTTTGTAAAATAATCGCTGGGCTACGGTGATGCTCGAGTATCCGCACGACTTCATGTCCGATTTCTTGACCGCCAATCATCGCAAAAGCCCCGCAGGGAATTTCACCACCAAATTCGTCTGCCATGGCGGTTAAAAAACACGGTATGGGCGTGGCATTGGCTGCCCAAGCCGTGGCATAGGGGCTATGGGTGTGAACAATGCCGCCGATTTTGGGCATCTGGCGGTAAATATAGGCATGGGTGGCGGTGTCTGAAGATGGTTTGAAATTGGTCTCGAGTGGCGTGCCGTTTAAGTCGCACAGCACCATACTTTCGGGGGTTAAATCCTCAAATGTAATGCCACTAGGTTTGATTAAAAAGTCTTGTCCGACTCGAGCGCTGATGTTGCCACTGGTCCAAGTCACCAAACCATTTTTGGGTAACTCGAGATGCAGGTCTCGTAGGTTCTGGCGTTCTGAATTCATGCAGCACCTGAGCGCAGGGCTTTGAGGCGTTTCATGACATTGTTTGTGCCGCGTCCAAAGTAATCGTGCAGGCTTTGATATTCGCTAAAAATCTGGTCATAAATTTTTTGATGCCTGACAATTGGTGTGTACACATTTTGCCGTATTTTGCCCATTTTCTCGGCTGCTTCGGTAATACTGGCGTATGCCCCTGCGGCAACGGCGGCATGAATCGCACTGCCTAGGGCTGGGGCTTGGTCGCTGTCCACAATGCTCAGGGGTCTGCCAGTAATATCGGCATAAATCTGCATCAGCATCTTATTTTTTTGCAGTCCGCCAGCGATGACCAGTTCGTTGACTGGCACACCATGGTTATCGAAATTATCGATGATTACTCGAGCGCCAAAAGCGGTGGATTCAATCAAAGCACGGTACATCTCGGCGGCGGTGGTTTGCAGCGTCGCGCCGAGCATCAAGCCACTCAGTTCGGTGTCCACCAGCACGCTGCGGTTGCCATTGTGCCAATCGAGCGCCAGCAAACCATGTTGACCGGGGCGTTGTGTGGCAGCTTCGGATTCCAGAATCGCGTGGACACTTTTGTTTTCTCGAGCCGCACGGTTGGTGTACTCGGCAGAAACACTATTTTTAACAAACCAACCAAAAATATCGCCAACGCCGCTTTGCCCTGCCTCATAGCCGTACAAACCCGGAATGACCCCGCCGTCCACCACGCCACACATTCCGGGGACTTCTTTTTGTTGTTGCCCATTGAGAATATGGCAGGTGCTTGTTCCCATAATCGCCACCATACGCCCTGTTTGGGTCACACCTGCGGCGGGTACAGTCACGTGTGCATCCACATTGGCGACTGCCACGGCAATTGCAGCCGGTAAACCCATCCAAGCGGCGGCTTCGGGGGTCAGTTCGCCGGCTTTAGCACCGAGGCTCGAGATGGGGGCGTTCATGCGGGTCTGGACAATATCGGCAAAATTTGGATTGAGTGCGCCCAAAAAGTCGCTGCTCGGATACTGACCATCTTGATAAATGGCTTTGTAACCCGCCGTGCAAGCGTTGCGGGTTTCAATACCGCACAGTTGCCAGACCACCCAGTCGGCAGCCTCGAGAATCCGCTCTGACGCAGCGTAGACCTCGGGGGCTTCCTCAAGCAATTGCAGGGCTTTGGCAAAAAACCATTCGGAGGATATTTTGCCACCAAAACGCGGTAGCCAAAATTCGTGGCGCTCGAGGGCAAGGGCATTGATTCTATCAGCCTGCGGTTGGGCGGCATGGTGCTTCCAGAGTTTGACCCAAGCGTGTGGCGCATCTCGGAATTCGGGCAGACAACACAGTGGTGTGCCATCTTTTAGCGTTGGTAAAATCGTACAAGCTGTAAAATCAATACCAATCCCAATAATCTGTTTTGCATCTATGCCACTTAACTCGAGGGCTTGAGGGACAGCTTTTTTGAAAACTTCAATATAATCATCTGGGTTTTGTAATGCCCATTCATGCGGCAATGGCACAGCCCTATTGGGTAGGTACTTATCTATCACACCATCTTGATATTCATGGACGGCACTGGCGATTTCAAGTCCATCACACACTCGCACAATTACGGCGCGTCCACTGGCTGTGCCAAAGTCAACGCCAACAGTAAATAAATCTGGATTCAAGAAATGCTCCTTGTTTTTGGTACAGCTGTACTACTTCGGATAATCAATTCTGGCACGAGTACCATCACGTGCTGAAGCTGTTTTGGGTGCTGAATTAAGGTAATCAATTGTTCTAAACTGCGTTGGGCTAAAGCACTAAAATTTTGATGCAGTGTGGTCAATGGAGGTTCAAGAAAAGCAGATTCCGGAATATCATCAAAACCAACTACGGACATATCTTGTGGTAACTCAAAACCATGTTCGTGCAGTGCATGCAATGCCCCAAGTGCCATTTGGTCATTGGCAACCAGTACACCAGTAAATGGTTTTTTGGTTTTCAGCAATTCAGACATGGCGTTATAGCCACCTTTCGGAGTCCAATCACTTTGTATTTCTGCGCTTGGTTGTAAGCCAGCTTGCTGTAAAGCACTCAGCCAACCTTGTTGGCGCAAAAGCGCCGCGTACCAATCGAGCGGTCCGTTAATGAAAGCAATTTTTTGATGTCCCAAGCCAAGTAAATGCTGTGCGCCTAACCGTCCTCCTGTAAATTGATCCACCGAAGTTACAGCATGACCAGGTTGTGGTTCAGCAGCCGTAATCACCATCGGTAAATCGCCACAAAGTTGTTTAAGGTCGCTCAAAGCAATCTCAACCAAAGGTGCAAATAGAATCACACCATCTACTCGTTGACGGTGCAGGGTTTGGATAGCCTTACTGATTTGCAAAAACGTTAAATCGCTAACATTGACATTGCTTAGGGTATAACCAATTTGGTGCGCGGCTTTCTCGAGACTGGCAAGAGTACGGGCAGGTCCGTAATGCACTGTGCCGTAACTGACAACACCGATCATACCTGAACGCTGAGTGGCTAAATGACGGGCTGCGTTGCTTGGGTGATAGTTAAGGGCTTGAATGGCTTTTTGCACCCGCTCGAGGGCTTTAGGCGATACAGAAGGGTGTTGATTGATCACCCTCGAGACCGTTTGGTACGATACCCCCGCTAAGGCTGCCACGTCATTGATGGTTGTGGATTTGGTTTTTTGCATTAAAATCCTTTGCTTATTGTGAACGATCACATCTTACATATTAGTTTATGGGGTTGTCAACAAGAATTTAGTAGAGTTATTGATTTTAAGATTGGCTAAAAAATAATCTTTTAGTACATGAAACAAGGCAAATTGCTTATTTTAGTCCAATTGGATAGAGCTTTGTATTTACTATTAAAGTGGACTTGACGTTTTAGGTGGCATATGCTAATTTGTGAACGTTCACAAATACTTTATACGCATTTTTCCAACTGGCTATCCAGAGGAAATAACCTTTCACGAAAGGCGGAAAATCTGCACAAAAGTAGTTGTCGAAAGCATTAAAGCGCACCACCTAAGGAGTCAACTATGAAACCAATCGTTCGAGTTCTCGCAATGGCAGTTCCTGTTGGTTTAGCTGCCCTTATAGGCGCAGCCAGCCAAGCGCAAAACGCCACTCCCAAAGGCGAAATTACCATCTGGGCTTGGGGCGACCCAATTAAAGCCTTAAAAACTGTGGATGATAATTTTGCTAAAGCCTTCCCCAATATCACCATTAAATACGTGCAAAAAAGCCCAGCCGATACTTACCAAGGCTTAAAACTTGCGGTTTCAGCAGGTTCAGGCACACCTGACGTGGTGTTACTCGAGGATTCGTACTTGGCACAGTTTGTCAGCCTTGGTGGATTAGCCGATGTCACCACCCAAACTAAGCCCTACATGAAGAAAATGAATGCTTATAAATGGAATGCGGCAACCCTCAAAGGACGGGTCTACTCGATGCCGTGGGATAGTGGTCCTGTTGCGATGTATTACCGCCGTGATGTTTTCCAAAAAGCTGGTGTGGATGTCAACAGTATTAAAACGTGGGATGACTATCTCAAAGCTGCACGGGTGATTAAATCTAAAACTGGTGCAAAAATGTTGCCGCTTTCAAAAGCCCGTAACGACTCAAGGTTCTTTGAAACACTGCTTTGGCAACAGGGTATTGGTTACACCAACAAAGATGGCACTGTGATTTTAGACAAGGATGCTCGAGCCAAAGTTGCTTTGGATTTACTGGCTAAACTCTTCAAAGAAGACCTGACGGCTGATTATGAAAGCTGGTCTGACCCTTGGTACAAAACCATGGCGGAAGGCGAAATTGCGACACTCCCAATGGCATCTTGGATGGGTGGCTTTTTGAAGGGTTGGATTGCACCTAAAACCGTTGGACAATGGGGTATTTTGCCACTGCCAACCTTCTCGGGCAGCCGCGCTCGCACCAGCAACGATGGCGGTAGCCATTTGGCTATTGCCGAGCTAAGCAAGAACAAAGAAGCGGCTTGGGCGTACATCGAATATCACCTTGGTCGCACCGAATCGCAAGTTGAAATGTACAAAGCCACCGATATTTTCCCAAGTTTAGAAAGCACTTATAAAGAACCTATTTTTAACGAAGCCGATGCTTTTTTTGGTGGGCAAAAAGCCCGTCAAGTCTTTGCTGAAGCCGTTAAAACCGTTCCAAATGCCACAGTTTACACTGCCGATTACCCAGAAATTAATGGTCTGGTGACCTTAGAGCTTCAAAAAATGGCAACTGGTAAACAAAACGCTGCTGATACACTCAAAAATGCAGCCAACCTGATTCGTGAACGAACCCGTCGTAAGTAAAACATTCTTCTTAAATCCGTGCTGAAAACCATTCAGTACGGATTTTTGCCTCAAAAGCGAGCATACTGGTGCAAAATCCTTTCCAAAAGAATCAATCTATTTCCATTGGCGCAGAAGGGACTCGAGTCATGGCTGCTCGAGTTTCAGTTTGGCAAAGACTCTGGCGTGAACGTTGGGGATTGGTTTTTGTTGCCCCATTTTTTATTTTATTTGCGGTTTTTGCAATTTACCCAATTGGATTTTCGGCGTGGCTCAGTCTGCACGAATGGAATGGCGCACCTGGGCGTGAACTTTTTGTTGGCTTAGAAAATTTTAGGTTCGCTATCCGCGATAGTTTGTTCTGGGAATCCATGACCAATGTGGTCATTATTTTTATGCTGCACTTACCTTTGATGATGTTTTTAGCTTTGATTCTAGCGGTTATTTTAAACCAGAATTTTTTGCGATTCCAAGGTCTATGGCGCGCTCTGATTTTCTTACCTCACTTAACCAGCATGGTCGCGGCTGGGTTTACTTTTCGTTTAATCCTCGAGAAAGAATCTGGTTTTGCCAACGCTGCTTTACAATTTCTGGGTTTTGCCGGTATGCCATGGCTCGAGGATGTCTGGTGGGCGCGAATTTCAGTTGCGCTGTTATTGCTCTGGGCTTGGACTGGCTATCAAATGGTCATTTTTTTGAGTGCTTTACAAACTATTCCGCCCGAACTGAACGAAGCCGCAATGATGGACGGCGCAAATCGAATACAAATTTTCTGGAAAATAACTGTACCGCTTTTGCAACCCGTAATTATTTTTTGCTTTACCGTCTCGTTGATTGGTACATTTGCGCTGTATACCGAACCGACCATTTTAACCGGTGGAGGTCCGATTCATTCGACTGCCACACCAACCATGGAGATTTTTGGCAATGCTTTCTTGAACTTAAAATATGGGTATGCCGCTTCGTTAAGTTACATTTACTTTTTAATCGTGATTGTTGCAACGTTGGTGCAACTCAGGTTCACCAACCGAGGTGAAAAATGATTCAGACCAAAAAAGCACCAACTCGAGCCGTACCAACCGACCATTTGGTGCATGGCTTTGTTTATTTGTGCATTATTGCTATGTGTGCTTTTACAATGTTCCCATTTATTTGGATGTTCTTATCGAGCCTCAAGCCCCTAAGCGAAATTTTTGGACAAGGTATTTTGCCTGCCAATCCAACACTGGATAATTTTGGGCGTTTATTTGCCGAAACTCCCGCCCTCCAAGCCCTGATTCGCAGTTTTTTAATCGCCATTACGGCAACCGTTTCTTCGGTGTTTTTTTGTGCTTTAGGAGGCTACGGTTTTGCTAAATTTAACTTCCCCGGACGCGGTATCATGTTTGCCCTGATGCTCGGCACGATGACCATTCCCTTTGCGGTCACACTCGTTCCATTATTTATGATGATGCGAAACGTCTTTCATTGGATAGACACACCGTACCCGTTAATTGTACCGGGTATCGCCAATGCCTTTGGTATTTTCTTTATGCGCCAGTATATGCAATCTGTGTCAGACGAAATGCTTGATGCTGCCCGTATAGATGGGGCTTCGGAAATACAAATTTTTTTGCGCTTGGTGCTACCAACCATTACCCCAGCCCTTGCCAGTCTAGGCATTATTTTCTTTATGGGGTCTTGGAATAATTTCTTATTCCCAACAATTATTTTGCGCGACCCAAACAACGCCACGCTGCCCGTACTAATTGCATCCTTGCAAGGCAGCGCGGGGCGAACACCTTATGATTTGATCATGGCAGCTTCGGTGGTTAGTACCATTCCAATGCTGATTGTGTTTTTGTTTTTGCAGCGCTTTTTTTACGCTGGAATTACAGCTGGTAGCGTTAAAGGCTGACTCGAGCCAAAAAAATAGGTAGAATTCAAATTATGACCAAGAAAAAAGTGCTGTTTGTCTGGGGTGGCTGGGAAGGTCATGAGCCAAAGCAATGTGTTGACCTATTTGCCTCAATTCTCGAGCAAGAGGGTTTTGAAGTAACCATTTCTGATACCTTGGACACGTACCTCGAGACTGATTTGATGCAGTCTTTGGCTTTAATTGTTCAGTGCTACACCATGAGTACAATTTCGCCCGAACAAGAAGCTGGCTTACTTGAAACGATCAAAAACGGCACAGGCTTTGCGGGGTGGCATGGCGGCATGGCGGATGCGTTTCGCAACAGCACCGAATACCAATTTATGGTCGGTGGACAATGGGTAGCCCATCCGGGCAACATTATTTCGTATACGGTCAATATCGGCTCGAGCGACCCCATTGTGGCTGGACTGTCCGACTTTACCATCCAGTCCGAGCAATACTATATGCACACCGACCCAAGTAACCAAGTGCTTGCCACAACCACCTTTAATGCCGATTACAACAACTGGATTGATGGTACGGTCATGCCTGTGGTTTGGAAAAGGCGCTGGGGAAAAGGTAAGGTTTTTTACTGCTCGCTTGGGCATACTAAAAGCGACTTTGATGTCCCCGAAGCTCGAGAAATCGTGCGGCGCGGTCTGATTTGGGCAGCCACCTAAGGAGTCACACCGACTGTCCACTCGAGAACCACAGGGCTTGAACCACGCACATCTATACGGGCTTGGACTCGGTACGAACCTGTGGCGGTGTTTTTTGGGATACTCAAAAACCCATTGATACTGTAGACCCCAAGTTCAACTCGGGTCGTGGTCTGAATCGTATCAAAGCTGGTGCTGCTGCTCGAGGCGGTCAGCACTTCGATTGAATCTGCCCCAATTGCAAATTGCCAACCTTCTGGCAGCACCGAACCCGATAACTGCGCCAAGTCGGCTCGAGCCGAGGTACGACTTGAGCCAGACAAGAGCGTGCTGTTTTCATTTCTTCGATAGAGTGCCGCAGGGCTGAGACCAAGATTTGGCGCATTGCCGACAAAAACATTAAAAGCGGTACTCGAGCCAGCTTTGAGGTTGAGACTGCTGTTAGGGCGTAAACTGAGCGGATTAAGGCTACCACCCGCTTCAAAAGCACTACAGGCAGCCAAGCTCGAGAGCAACCAAAAAACCAAGAAAAAACGCTGTTTCACAAAGTCCATGCTGCTGATTTTGTATGAGAAAAACATGAATTTGAGCCAAACTGCCCACTGCGTCAAAGCCTCGAATCTTGGGGTATACTCACGGCGCATGAAACGGGTTTTTAGTGGCATTCAACCAACCGGCGAGATTCATATTGGCAATTACCTTGGCGCAATCCGCAATTGGGTCAAAATTGGTGAGCAAATCGGCAAAGAAGCCATTTTTTGCATTGTGGATTATCACGCCATCACGATTCCACACGATGCCTCGAGCCTACCGCGCCTGACTTTTGAAGCAGCGCTTGCCAACATGGCAGCCGGTTTAGACCCCAATAAAATCACACTTTTTGCCCAGTCTCATGTGCGCGAACACGTCGAGCTTGGCTGGATTTTTACCACCCAAACGCCTTTGGGCGAACTCGAGCGGATGACCCAATTTAAGGATAAATCCGAACAACACAGCATTCTGGCTGGGCTTTTGATGTACCCCGTTTTGCAAGCTGCCGATATTTTATTGTACAAAGCCGACACCGTACCAGTTGGCGAAGACCAAATCCAACACATCGAACTGACCCGAGAAATTGCACGGCGGTTTAATTACCGCTTTTCGCCGATTTTCCCAGAACCCAAAGCCAGCATTGACCAAGACGCAGCTCGAGTCCCCGGCTTAGATGGGGCGGGTAAAATGAGCAAATCCAAAAACAACACGATTGGCGTTCTCGAGCCAAAAGACACGATTTGGCAAAATATCCGCGTTGCACCAACCGACCCACAACGGGTGCGGCGCAACGACCCCGGCAATCCCGAGGTCTGTGTGATTTTTGCCTACCATAAACTGTTCTCGAGTTTAGAAGATATTCAAATGGTGGACACCGAATGCCGACGGGCTGGAATTGGTTGTGTGGATTGCAAAAAACTTTTGATGCAGGGCATTTGGAGTACCCTCGAGCCGATTCAAACCAAAGCTGCCTACTTGCGCGACCATCCAAGCGAAGTGACCGATGCGCTGGTGGCTGGGGCAGATTATTGCCGTGGCATTGCCCAAAATACGATGCTCGAGGTACGAGAAGCCATCGGGCTACTCGGTTTAGACAGCCGCCCGTCATGACCGCTTTTGAACCGACTTTTGTGGCTCGCTTTGTCGGCTTTGAAGGTTCGCTGCCCGAATTGGCGGCGGCTTTGCGCTCCGAGCGCATTTTGCCAAGCGCTGTGCCGTTGCTCGAGTTGACCCGTGCGGTGCTGGCTCGCTATGTCGAGGTCAAAGCCATTCTGCCGCCAGACGAGGCGCTCGAGTTGGCATCCGAAGCCCTGCCGCACCTGTCGGGCGTAATCGAACTCAAAGCACGGTTGTTGCTGCCTAAGCCGCCTAAACTCGAGGACGATTCCGACGACCCAGACTCAACCTTAGAGGATGTGTTGGAGGGGGTTCAAGCCCTTGCCCAACTCGAGGGCGCAATCTCTTTTTTGAAGCTGCAACGAGCCTCGCAATCTTTAGTGATGCTGCCAAGCGTGCCGACGATTCGTTTGCCACGCAAAGCCAAACCAGTCTCGAGTGGACTTGGGGCGTTGCTCGAGGCAGCACGGCGGCGGGTGCGGCAAATCGAATTTTTAGATTTGGCTTTTGAACGCCTGACGATGCCTTTGGCATTGGCACGAATTCGCACTTTTGGGCGTGGTTTACAAGGCTTTTTTTTTAAGGATGTTCCATGCCAAGATTGGGGCGAACGCACGGTTTTGTTTTCGGCACTGCTCGAGGGTGTGCGTGATGGCACGTTTAGCGCCGAACAAGAAATGGCATACAGCAACATTGATGTGCGGCTGAATTCCTAAAGTCTTGGCGGATTTGCACTCCCCAAGGTCAAGGTCGGTGCTAGAATGAAAAACGTTTCATGGTGATCTCTTGATTGATTCTTTTTACCCAGTTTTGGAGGCACTTGGTGAGGCAGCTTTGCTGACCGATGCCGAGTTAAATTTGGTGGCACTCAATATCGCGGCTCAAAACCTCTATGAGGTCAGCAGCAAAAGTGTTTTAGGGCGCAAACTGGTGGATTTAATCGGCACAAGCGTCAGTGATGCACAAAACGAGGGCTGGGCTTCGGTTTTGCGTGGCGATGTTTGGCGCGGTGTGGTCTGGCATCAAAGACCCAACCGCAGCCGTTTTCGGGCTGAGGTCAGTGTTCGGGCTTTTTTTGACAATACCAATGCACTGGCTGGCATGATTGCGATTGTCAAGGACGTGACCCAAGGCGAAGCCGAATTGATACGCCAAAATATTTTAAGTCGTTCTTTAAGAGCCATCGGTGATTCGAGCGACAACCTCTATCAAGTCATGCTTGAGGCACTCACCACCACCCATGGCGCAGATGGGGCAGTTTTTCGGGTGCGTGAAAACAATGGCTACCGAATTTTGGCTGTGGCTGGGGTTCAAGAGGCTTTACTCGAGCCAATTCGGATTGGCGATTTTGAAGCCGAAGAACCCGCTTTTTTGCGTGGTGAAACGGTCAAAATTATTTTTTCGGACAGTGGTACAGCCAGCAAATACAAATTGATTCAAAGCCTTGGTTTTAGCCAAGCCCATTTGGTGGGGCAGCGTGTGGCAGGTGAGTTAATCGGCAGTATTGCTTTGATTTATCGCCAAGCACCGTGGGTGGATTTGCGCCCAATTTTACCCGAAGTTGCTGCCGCCCTTGGCTCGAGGCTCGAGCGTCAGCGAACCCATGCACGGTTAGAGCGTGAACGAATTGCTTTGGGGGTTTTAGCCCAAGTTTCGAGTGCCATGCGTCAAGTTCAAAGCCGTACCGAATTGTACCAACTGGCGACCAGTTTTGTGCTTCGTGCCACTCGCGCCTCAAGTGCCTCGGTGCTGCTCTGTAACCCAGAACGTACCCAAATGCGCCCTGTGGCGTGCAGTGGAGTCTTGGCAGTCGAAACGCTAGACGTGGTTCTGACTCGAGAACGTGGTTTATCGTGGTCAGTTTTAGATTCTGGCGAGCCTCGAGTCGAAGCAATTGCGGCTGCCTTGCCCGAAAGCTACACCATGCGACCCTTAAAACAAGGGGCATACATTGGTGTGCCAATTCGCCAAGAGGCACAAGTGCTTGGTGTTTTAACCGCCGATACCCAAGACGATGGCGAACATTTTTTGCCAGTAGATTTGGATATTCTGACCGCCATTTCCGAGGCGCTCTCCTCGGCTTTGATTCGTTTAGAAGCCCTCGAGACCGCCCAGCAACGGGCAAGCGCTTTTGCCAAACTGGCGCAACTCTCGAGCGACCTTGAACAACTCGAGGATGGAAAGGCAATTGCGATTCTGGGCTTGGAAACACTGCTTGATTTAACGGGTCTCGACACCGCCAGCTACATGACCGTGAATGGTGATTCGCTCGAGTTTATGGCGGTGGTTGGCACAATAAACGAAACCTATAAAACCTTGCGCCGCAACACACCGATGTCGCCAGAAGATCCTTTTGGTCAAATCGCGGCTCGAGGCGAAGTGGTTTTAATTGATGATTATTTGGCATCTGACTTCAAATCCCGAGGACAGTTGGGGGAATTTGGTTTTCGTAGCTGTATCATTGCGCCAGTCTTGATTGATGGCAAAGTTCGGGCTTTTATCAGTGCTGCCAGTTTGCTCGAGGTGCGCCCTTTTCCAGCCAACACCCGCGAAATCGTTGAGTTTATTGCGGGGCGCTTAACCCGAGCCCTCGAGCGTGCCGATGCTGTCCAAGAAATCTTAAACACCCGAGCGCAAACTTTTAGAACCCTTGGCTTGGCGCTCGAGATGCGCGACTTTGAAACCAAAGGACATACCGACCGTGTTTTAGAATTTTCTTTACGACTTGGTAAAGCAGTACAACTCTCCGAAAGTCAATTGCAAGCCCTCGAGTGGGGCGCTTTGCTACATGACATCGGCAAGGTGGCTGTGCCAGACCATGTGCTGCTTAAACCAAGCCAACTCAGTCCAGACGAATGGCTTTGGATCCGTCAGCACCCCACCATTGGTTATCAGATGCTGCAAGGCTTGGCGTTTTTACCACCCGAAACGCTCGAGATTGTCTTGTATCACCAAGAGCGCACCGATGGCTCTGGCTACCCAGAAAGCCTCAGGCTCGAGCAAATTCCTTATTTGGCACGTTTATTTGCGGTTGTGGATGTCTTTGATGCCCTGACTTCCGAGCGCCCTTATAAACAGGCGTGGAGTCTTGAAGCCTCGATAGCCGAGCTAGAGCGCCAAGCCGGTCAAACCCTCGATGCCAGTTTGGTCAGCGCCTTTTTACAAATTTTGGAAATACCAATTATCGCATAAGTATCTCCCGCCTCCATTTTAGATTTTTCACAAAACGTCAAATCTGTTCTTGCTCATAAGATAGCACCTCACGGGCTACTCGCGCTCACTTCGGCGTGAGATACATCGCCCTTACTCCTGTTCTTGACCCCAAAGCGCCACCTGACGGGGCTGGGTCGCTTAGTCGGAAATGTTTTAGCAAAGAACTCTAAAACATTTCAGGGAGGTACTTAGTGGCAGTCACATAGAACCTTGGTGTGGCATTCGCTTAGAATATAGCGCATGAAACCAGATGTGATTGTTCTTGGGGCGGGCATTATTGGCACAAGTGTGGCGCATTTTTTGGCAACTCGAGGCGTAAAAGTGCTGGTTTTAGAGCAGGATGCTACGCCCGCCACTGACCAAAGCGCCAGCAGCAGTGCGGCTCGAGCCACAGGTGGTTTTCGAGTCCAGTACGGCACGGGTATCAATGTGCGTTTGTCGTTGTTGGCTCGAGAAATTTTACTGAACTTTGAAGCCATGACCGGAGTCAACCCGCAGTACCAACCACATGGTTATTTGTTTTTGGCAAGTACCAACGCCGAACTCGAGTCACTCCAAGCCGCGCAAACAGTGCAACGCCAAGCTGGTCTGGAGGTGGCTCGAACGGTATTACCCAAAGAGATTGCCAGCCTAAACCCCGCTCTAAATCTTGAAGGTATCGTAGGTGGTACATTCTGCCCGTGGGATGGTTTTATTCGTCCGCTCGAGATGCGCCGTGGTTTTGAGGAAAGTGCAGTGCGTGATGGTGCAAAATTTTTGTACGGCACACCTGCTAAACTCGAGGCTCGAGGCAATCGTGTGGTGGTCGTTACCCCCAATGCCATGCTCGAAGCCGACGCGATTGTCAATGCGGCGGGTGCTTGGGCTGGAAACCTTGGCATCAACATTGCTGTTACCCCCGAAAAACGCCAAGTTGCCGAAACTGTCCAGACCGAAGCATTACCTTACGAAATGCCGATGTCTATTTACTGCGACAGCGGTTTTCATCTCAGGGTGCGCGATAACCGTGTGCTGCTGCTGCGCCCCAGTCCAGTGAACTCGAGCCACCCGTTTGACCTCGAGCCAGACCCAAACTGGTTAAACCCAATGCACCAAGAAGCCGTTGCTCGAGTTCCCGCCCTAAAAAACTTAGCAATTGGACGCACTTGGGCTGGACTGTACGAAAACAGCCCAGACAAACACGCCATTTTTGGCAAACACCCCGAATACCCAAATCTGTACTTGGTCAATGGCTCGAGCGGACACGGCACAATGCACAGCCCAGCCTTTGGAAAACTGATGAGCCAACTGATTCTGGACGGCAAAACCCAAAGCCTCGAGACCCATATTTTGCGCCCCGAACGCTTTCTCGAGAACGATGCGATTGTCGGCAATAGTCTTTTGTAGAGCAAAGAAAGCAGAAAAATTGCTTTTGATTTATTTCTCTTTTCTCTTTTCTCTTTCCTCTAGCGCTTATAAGCCCCATCCAGCACCAAAGTTAGGGCTTTTTTGAGTTCATCCTTGACTGGGCGGTTTGGATGAAAAGCACTCCAGCGCAGGGCAGTCATCAAAAAAGTGTAAGCAATCGTGGCGGCAATTCGTTCAATGCTGACATCATCGCGGATTTTATGGGTCTCGCGCAGTAAAGGTTCAATAATCTTCGCCAACGGCATGGCTTCATAGGCAGCTTTGGCACGAACTGGGTCGGGGTTAATCAATTCATAAGTCAGGGGTGGAATTAAATCGCGCTCTTCTTGGGTGACTCGAGCCAATTCAAGCCACAGTTCCTCGAGCATGGCGGATGCGTCTAAGCCCTCGTTGCGCCGTTCTTCAATCACATCATGCAGATTGGTGACGATATACGCCCCGTAATCAAGCAGCACCGCTTCTTTGTACGGGTAGTAATTAAAGAATGTTCCCCTCGAGACATGGGCAGTGCGAGCAATGTCGGTGGCGGTGGTTTTGTCAAAACCGTTTTCCTTAAAGAGTTGAATTGCCACCTGATAAATGCGGTTGCGGCGGCGAATTTTTTGACGCTCACGCAAGGAGAGTTTTAAGTCGTCCTGCAAAAGCGGTTTTGGTGCGGGGCTAGAAAAGGTCATCACAGAGCGGGATGATAACACTTTTTTGTCTACAGTCCAAAAAAAGGCAGGGTTAAAAGGTCAAAGGGTTAAAAGCGACCATGCCCGACAGGTGCGTGTTTATGGTCAAGAAGGTTAAAAGGTTAAAAGGTTAAAAAGTTAAAAGGTCAAAAGGTCAAAAGGTCAAAAGGTCAAAGGGGCTAAGTGAGCAAAGTTGGAGCGTGATGTTGACCTGAATGCGCTGTCAGATAAAAATCAGGTTTTCGGATTAGACTACATTTCATGAAACCATTTTTGAGGTTATGGGGCGTTTTGCTGGTCTTGTTAGGGCTGAGTGCCGCCTTTGTCTGGGCGCAGCGCGATTCGCAGTTGTGGGTCTACTCGAGAGGGATTTTTTTGCCTACTGACGATTTGCGTTTTGAATTGTATAGCTATGGGGCTGACCCTTCAGAAATTACCGTCAATTACAATAAAGTCACCGACCCTTTAGCCTTATTGCGCTTAAAACCCAACGATGGTTACAGCGCCATTAAAATTCCCGAAAACATCAAAACCACCTTAGTCAAACGCAGCAACGTCAAAATGGATCGCAATTATGGGCAAGTTAATTTGGGCAAACTCGAGTCGGGGCTGTACTTGTTGGGCTTTGCTTCGGGCAATGCCAAAGGTATCGGTATTGCATTGGTCACCGATTTGGGGATTTTGGTCAAACGGGCGGATAAAAATGTCTCGGTGCTCAGTGTCAATCGGGTCAATGGTCAGCGTCGCAGCGCCACGGTGTATGGCATCGAAGGCAATAATGCCCAACAAATTCGCACCGATGTCAACGGGCTGGGTAAACTCTCGCCCTCGAGTGACAAAAATGGTTTGGTGGTGGCAAACAGTGGCAACAATTGGGCGGTCTCGAGGTCATGGTGGCAAAGTTACGGTCTTGAAAAATGGAAATTAACCGGACAGACCGACCGACCACTTTATAAACCCGCTGATGCAGTTTCGTTTCGTGGCACACTGCGCGAAGGCAACACCTTAAAACCAATCAAGCTCGAGAAAATCAGCGTTGTGGCGTGTTACGACAACACCGAACTGTGGCGTGGCAAGCAAGCGGTCAATGAATATGGCACATTCAGTGGTTCGTTTAGCTTATCCAGACGCGCCAAGACTTCGGAATACGACCAGTACCGCATTTATGTTGCGCCAAGCGGCGAGGCAGCCTGCGGGGCTGGCTTAAATGTGGCATCCTTCAAAGTCGAGGATTACATCAAGCCAGACTTTACAGTAGCCCTCGAGAACCCAGAAATTGGGCTGCAAGGCACAAGTGTAAAAATAGCTGCCAGTGCCGAATACCTATTTGGTGGCGGTGTTTCGGGCGGTAAGGTCAACATTCAGGTTTCTCGAGCCGAGCGCTACCGCCGCGACGACCCGCGCTACTCGGACTTTGGCTATTATTGGGGCGAATGGGATTATTGGCAACCGCGCCAAGCGATTATTTTAGAGAAAAACACCGTGCTGGGCGAAAGTGGCAAACTCGAGGTGACTGTGCCGCTCGAGCGTGACCCCGATAATGCAGTTGTGGCGTATAACATTCAGACCACCATCGAGGATGAAACCCGCCGCCCACAGACCACCAGCAGCACCGTGATTGCTTATCCAAGCACCGTGCGAGTGGCAGTGCGCTCGAGCCGTTATGTGGTCAAGGCTGGCGAAGAAATCGAAATGGATGTTCGCACCCGCGACCTGACTGGCGAAGCTGCCGATGCACCTGTCGAACTGACCTTGGTGCGCCGCGATTACTGGTACAACGCCAGCCGTTGGACTCCTCGAGAAGAAAAACTCGAGACCCGCACCGTCAGCACCAAAAATGGCAATGCCAAAGTCAAATTTAAGGTCGCTCAAGGCGGCGGCTACAGTGTGCTTGCCAAAGCCAAAGACCCACAAAACCGTGTTTCGTTGGGCGAGGCGTTTGTTTGGGTCACAGAAGACAATCCAAGCTGGTATTGGTACTACGAAAACGCTGGAATGCAGATTAAAATGGATAAACGCGAATATGCAGTTGGCGACACCGCCGTGGCGTTTATCAGTGGCATCAAACAAGGTGTGGATGTCTGGCTGACGCTCGAGGGCAGCGAAATTCTCAATCAGCGTGTTACTCGAGCCGCCGGTGGCAATGCCGCTTGGACATTTAAGGTCACAAAGGAAATGCAGCCCAACATTGTCTTAAAAGCCGCTTATATTGCGGCTGGCGCAAAAAGCCTAACCGAAACAACTTTAGCTGTTCCTAAAGTCCAAGAACGCCTGAGTATTTCAATTCTGCCCGCCAAGCAAAAATACCAAGCTGGCGAAGCTGGACAAGTCAAATTGCGGGTGCGTGACGCAAACGGCAAACCAATCAAAACCGAATTGGGCGTGACGGTGGTGGACAAAGGCATTTATTTACTTAAAGAAGACAGCACCCCTAACCCGTTTGATGTGCTGCACGGCTACCGCAACAACTTGGTCGGGACAGTCTCGAGCGAAGACGAAACGCTTTATGTGGATGCACCAAGACCTGTGGCAACCGCTTTGGCATCCCCGTCAGTAGCGGCTCGCCCTCGAGCCGAAGCCCCATCTGCTAACAAAGCCGTGGCGGATTCTGCGGCTTCTGGGGCAGAAGTCAAAGTCCGTAAAGATTTTAGGGACACTGCTGATTGGCGTGCCAGTTTAATCACCAACGACGAAGGCGAAGTAACCATGACCGTGCCATTTCCCGAGAACCTGACCACTTGGCGGATTACAGTACGCGGTCAGACCCTCGAGGCAAAAGCTGGGGCTGCGAAAACCGAAGTCATGGTCACCCAAGATATTGTGGCGAGGATTGCCCAACCGACTTTTTTGGTGCGCGGTGATTCGTTCCAGTTGCGCGGCATTGTCAATAATAACCGCGAAACGCCAATCACTGGGCAGTTCAGCATTGGCTTAAATGGTCTGACTGCCAGCACCCCACTCCAAACCAGCCTGAGCATCAAACCCGGACAGCGCGGCAGTTTTGACACCCGTGTGACCGCCACCGAATTTGGGATTGCCAAAGTAACCGCCAAATTTGCCGATAATCTGGGCGGCGACGCGCTCGAGTTACCGATTAACATTAAACCGCGTGGCTTTACCGATGGGACTGGTTGGGCAGCCGATGCCAAGCGTGGCGCAAAGAAATTCAGCATCCCAACGGACACCAACCTCGAGAGTGCCAGACTCAAAATCGCCCTGACCCCAAGTTTACTGAGTGCCGTTCGCCCTGCGCTCGAGCAACTGATTGGCTACCCTTATGGCTGTACCGAACAAACCCTATCGCGCTTTTTGCCGACTCTGCTGGCACAGCAAGCCTTTCCCCGCGACGACCTGCCCGAACTCTTGGATGCGGGTTTAAGCCGCCTCGAGACGCTGCGCCACAACGATGGCGGCTGGGGCTTTTGGACTGAAGACAGCAGCACGCTGGAGATGACCGGACAAGTGGTGCTGGCATTGGCTCGAGCCAAAACAGTCGGGCTAAAATTTGAGTCGTATTTGTTGGATGGCGCAGTGCAGTGGTTGCGCCAACGCATCAACGATGGCAATGGTCAACGTGGCGCACGAGCCGTGGCATACCGCGCTCTTGCCGAAGCAGGCAGCCCAGCTTTGGAGAGCATGGAAGACTTTGCCGCCCTGCGCGACCTCGAGCCGTATCATCTGGGGCAACTGGCACTGGCATACCACAAACTTGGCAAGCTCGAGGAAGCCCGCACAATGCTGACCCGCCTCAAAGCCAAGCGCATCGAGACCGACAGCAATGTGCGCTGGGAACGTCCAAATCGTCAGTACCGTTGGTACTACTACTGGGATGATAACCCCGTCTTGGTCACGGCAGTTGCACTCGAAGCCTTAGCCAAACTCGAGCCACGCAGCAATCTGATTCCAAAAACAATCAATTATTTACTGCAACAACGCCGTGGTTACTGGTGGGTCTCGACCCAAGACACCGCCGCCACCGTGATTGCCGCGCTTGCACTACCCAAACCTGCCGACAGCAACCAGACCGTTAAAGTGCTGCTGAACGGCAAAGAAATCGCCACCAAGACCATAGACGAAAAAGGCACAACCCTCGACCTTGACCCAAAGCTCAAAATTGGCGAAAACAGCCTCGAGATTAAAGGCGACCTCAATTATGCCGCCAGCCTCGAGTACGTCCGTGAGCCAGAACGCTTGGTGGCTGATTCGGATGGAATTACGGTTAATCCAACCTATTACAAACTCGAGAAAAAATGGAACGAAAGCGCTCGTAATTACGATTACACCCCAGTGCCACTGATTAAGGATGGTATTGCCCAACCACTCGAGGTTGGCGAAATGATTGCGGTCAACATCCGCATTAAACCCGAAAGTGGCAGTATGCGCCATCTGCAAGTGATTCAGCCCGTACCAGCCGGCTTTAGTGTGGTTAAAGAAACTGGTTGGAATTTCCAGCCCGGCAGAGCCATTCGCTACTTTGAAAATTATTGGTACTGGAATTATTGGTACTCTGGGCGTGAAATTTACCAAGATCGCGTAGAACTCTATGCCGACACCTTTGGCGGCGAGCAAGAATTTACAGTCTATATGCGGGCGCAAACCCCCGGCACATTTACCGCACTGCCAACCATTGCCGAACTGATGTACGACCCCAGCATTCGCGGTCGCTCGAGTGCCGCAACTTTAACAATTAAAGAATAAACCCTCACCCGCCGCGCCTCTTGACCCCTACAGCAGCACCTTCGGGCTTGGGGGCGCGACACCCTGTTGGACTGTTTATTGCTCTTTTCCTGCATTTCCACGAGCTTCGCTCGATACTATTGTGTCGCCAAAAAGCGCGGGAGAGGGTTGTTCGGTTTGTTTTGTTGTTCTAGCGTAAGGATGGAAAAAGCCAAACCCTACCAACCAAAAACCCCCTCAACGAGCGACCCAGCCCGTCAGGTGCATCTTTAGGGTCAAGAGAGGGGGTCGCCGAAGGCGGGGGGAGTGCGTGAGAGAATGTGTCTTCATGTACCGCATCGCACTCCTTGACCTGCCGAACTTGACTTCTATAAATGGGTCTTAAACCACTCGAGGGTCATACGCCAAGCATCGTCAGCAGCATCTTTTTTATAGTTTGCGCCAGTATCGTTGTTAAAGGCATGATTTGCGCCTTCATAGATTTTAATTTGGTACTTGGCATTGGCAGCTTTGAGGGCGGTCTCGAGGGCGGGAATTCCAGCATTGATACGGCTGTCGTTACCGCCGTAAATACCCAGCACCGCCGCTTTGATGTTGGGGACTTTTGTTAAGTCTGGAGCAGGTCCGTAAAATGGCACGGCTGCCAAGAGGTCTTTACTTTCGGTCGCAAGTCGCCACGTTAAGCCGCCGCCAAAGCAAAAGCCAGTCACGCCAAGGCGCTGAGATTGCACACCAATATAATTTTTAAGCACATGCAGTGCCTCGAGCAAATTCGTCACGTGTTCGTCGCCGTTGGTCTGAGCCAATAAACTCGAGATTTGGGCTGTATCGGTAAATTTCTTTGTGCCGCCGCTTTTACTGACCAAATCCACGGCTAGTGCCACATAACCAGCTTTGGCTAAGCGCCGTGCGATGTCTTCGATGTGTGGTTGCAGCCCACGGTTTTCGTGAATCACCAGCACACCCGGCGCACTGGCAGTGCCAACGGGTTTAGCCAAGTAGCCAAAATGTTCAAACCCCCTTGCCATAAAAGAAATGCTTTTGGCATCGATGCTTGGGTCTTTGGGGTCAACTTGTTGCGCTCGTAACACGGGTTCGACTTCGGGGATGCTGGCAAAAACTTGGTCCCATTCAGCTTGGCTGGCTGCGGCTATTCCAGCCGAACTTAAAAGCGCGGTCGCGCCAACGATACCGCCACCCAGCAGTGCCATACGGCGCAGCAGTTCACGGCGACTGATTTCTCCGTGTTGAAAGTCTTCAACAAATTCGTCTACCACATACCGATACAAATCTTGCTGCATAAAAACTCCTCTAGACCACACGACGGTTGAGTTCTCCCGCCGCCAACGAAACAAAAAGTAGAATTCCTGCCAACGCGGCTGCCAAATGGGTCACTTCACCAGGGCGGGTTGTCCAACCAATGCTGCGTCCAAGGTTTTTATAAACGGCATTGAGTTGCCCCGCACTGCGAGCTTCAAAGTATTGTCCGCCAGTCGTGGCGGCGATTTGCTTTAAGGTTTCGGGGTCAAAACCCACCCGAAAACCGCCATTCTCGAGGTTGATTGAACCAGTTTCTGTGCCAAGCCCAACGGTATAAATTTTAACTTGTTGGTCTCGAGCCATGCTTGCCATTTCGATCGGGTCTGGGTCACGGTTGTTGCGCCCATCGGTCAGCAACACCACAGCCACAGGTGGTGGATTTTTCTCGAGCTTGGTCTGACCATCACTGTTGCGTCCGGGCAGCGCCGAAACCGATTCACGGATACCCGCCCCGATGGCTGTACCACGTCCCATCGATAACTCATCAATCGCTTTTAAGACTTCATCATGATCGGCGGTCGGATTGACATTCACAGCCGCATAACCAGCAAAACTGACCAGACCAATTTTTGTGCCTTTTGGCAGTTGTTTGATAAAAAGTCGAGCCGCTTCTTGGGCGGCGATAAACCGAGTCGGCACAATGTCTTTGGCATCCATCGAAAGCGAAACATCGAGCGTTATCATGATCGTGGTTTTATTGTCTGGTACTGGCACAGGCGCATTGGGGCGAGCCAGTGCCACAACCGACATTCCGATTGCCAGTAAAAACACCAGGGTCGGTAAATCGCGTCCTCTCGAGAAACGCTTGGTGCTGAGTCGCTCGAGAAATTCAGCATCGGGGTGCAGCACCACACCCTCGGCGGGACGTGCCTGACTTTTAAGGTACAACCATGCCAAAATTGGAATCACCAAGAGTGCCAGCAATAACCATGTCCAAGTAAAACTCATGTCAACCTCCGATGCCAAACCAGATTAAATCCAGCCGCAAACAGCAACCAGAGCAGAGCCAAACCCGACAAAACACCGCTTAACTCGAGTTTGGTGGCTTCAAAACGAATTGCTGTGCCGAGTTCCTTAAAAATTTTGGTCAGTTCGCCTTTGTCAGCCGTCACAGCTTGCCCTTCGCCAAGTTGGGCAATTTGTTTTAGGGTTTCGGCATTAAAGGGAATAAAGTAATCTTGCCCATCTATTTTGGCAACTGCGCCACCTTGTTTACCGACCGCTACTGTGTAGACCTTGACTTTGTGGGTTTTGGCAAATTGGGTGGCTAAACGCACATCTGCCCCAGCGTTGCCAACCCCGTCGGAGAGCAGCAAAATTGCGCCGGGCGGCAAAGCGTTAAAATCTATCGGCTTGGCAGTGGGGTTTTGTTGCCCCGGGCGCGGCGCTCCGGGCAATCCTTGCGGGATAATCGCTGCCGCTCGTCCGGGTAAGGCGCGAACACCCGCCACAATTGGGTCGGCAAGGCTGGTGGTATTGGAGGTTTTGACTTTCTCGAGCCGCTCGAGCAATTGCACGCGGTCGGTCGTGACCGGCACAACGGCAGCAGCACTCTCGGAAAATGTCACCAAGCCAATGCGCGTATCTTGCGGCGCAAGTTTAAGAAAATCCTTAATCACACCTTTGGCAACCTCGAGCCGCGTTGGTTCAACATCTGGCGCAAGCATCGAACGGCTGGTGTCGAGGGCAATCATCACAGCAGCTTTATTTTGTGGCAAAGAAAGGGTGGCGGTTGGGTGTGAAGCGGTCAATAAAAGCGCTGCCAATGCCAACAATTGCAAAACCCGTGGGATATTGGAGTGTGCTTTTGGGGCGGTTTTAATCGTGCTGCTCAGTAAACTGGCATCAGCATAGAGCAGCGAGGTATTTTTACGCCGTGCCTCAAGCCGTGTGAGACCAAACCAAGCAAGCGGCACAAGCAGCAACAGCAACAACAATTCGGGGGAAGCAAAAGTCATCTGCGTCCTTTTCTGCGAATGGCAAACTTGAGCAATGGATTTAAGATGTCATGGGCGGTAATCAACTCTAAATTGTCCACTGTTGCCCTCCTAAATGCTTTAGAAATGCGGTTTTCACGCTCGAGAACCATAGCCTGATGAGCCGCTTGAACACTTTTATCGGAAGTATCCACCCAAGTTTCACGGCTCGAAACGGGGTCACGAAAACGCGCCCCGCCAACTTTGGGCAACTCGCGCTCTACGGGGTCTATGGTTCGCACCGCGATTAAATCGTGTTTGATGCCCAAGCGCGAAAGGTTTTTTTCCCACAAGGCGGGCGGCTCGAGAAAATCAGAAATCACAAAGACCAAACCACGCCGCCGCAGGGTCTTGGCGACTTGCTCGAGGGCAGTGCCTAAATTGGTCTGCGAAGCTATATTTTGATTCTCGAGTTTTGAAAGTTGGTCTACGATTCTCAAGGCTTGTTGCCGACCGCTGCCGGCTGGAATCAGTTTGACCCCGTTAGCACTGACCGCCAATGCCCCAACTTTATCGCCGTGCCGAGTACAGATTCGGGCTGCCATGGCGGCAAACTCGAGCGCCAACTGGAATTTGGTGACGCGCCGTGTGCCAAAGTGCATACTTGGGTTGGCATCGACAATAATCCAAGCCGTAATCTCGCGCTCTTCACGGTACTGGCGCACGTGCAACTCACCAGAACGGGCGGTCACATTCCAGTCAATCCGCCGTACTTCGTCGCCCGGCTGATATGGGCGCACTTCGGCTAAATCCAAACTTGGTCCATAAAAAACGCCAGTGTAATCGCCAAATAAAAAGCCATCCAAACGCTTTAAGACCGTAAACTCGAGTTGGCGCAGCAATTGCTCGGGGAGGGCATGATGGGCGGCTTTACTCGAGACCACGGGTGCAACCGACAAAGCCGGCGGCGCTTTTGGGGTGCGTCGCCAAAATGGGGTACGGCTAGTGCTGGCAATGGTCACAAATTATTCCCTTGATAGAGAGGCGAGGCAAGCCCCGCCCCTACGGTTACAGATTGACTTCGATGTTGTTTAAGCTGCTGCTGTTTGGCACAGCATCGACAGATTTGTACGGGTCGCCGAGGTGAACTCGAGGCAGCGAAATATTTTGCAAAATCTGAGAGATGATGCCTTCCATGCTGATGCCATCTGCCAAAGCATCGTAACTTGGGATAATCCTGTGACGCAGCACATCAAATGCCAAATCGCGGACATCTTCGGGCAAGGCGTATTCGCGTCCGCGCATGATTGCCAAGGCTTTTGCACCAAGCACCAAATTGACACTGGCTCGAGGGCTTGCACCAATCGAAATAAATTTTTTCAGTTCGGGCAGCTTGGCTTCGGATGGTTCGCGGGTGGCTCGAGCCAAACGCACCGCGTATTCGGTCACGCTTGGGTGAACATACACTTGGTCCGCCATGCGCTGTAAATTGACCAATTCCTCGAGGGTCAGCTTAATCTCGAGTTTGTCAAATTTGGTGCTAACCCTGTCCACGACCGTCATTTCTTCATGGAAACCGGGGTAACTAATCACAACCTTAAACATAAACCTATCCACTTGGGCTTCAGGCAGAAAATACGTGCCTTCGGATTCGATTGGGTTTTGGGTAGCAAGTACCAAAAACGGGTTGGGAAGCGGAAAAGTCTGTTGCCCGATGGTCACTTGGCGTTCCTGCATGGCTTCTAAAAGAGCGCTTTGGATTTTGGCGGGCGCACGGTTAATTTCATCGGCGAGGATTAAATTAGCCACAATCGGACCTAACTCGGTTTCAAACTTGGCTTCTTTTTGGTTGTAAATCCGTGTACCAATTAAATCGGCTGGCACAAGGTCTGGGGTAAATTGAATGCGCTTAAAACTTGCACCAATTGCGTCGGCGGTGCTTTTAATGGCGAGGGTTTTAGCCAGACCCGGTACGCCCTCAATTAAAATATGCCCTCGAGCAATTAAAGCCACCAACAAGCGCTCGAGCATCACATCCTGCCCGACAATTACGCGCTTGACTTCAAATAACAGGGTGCGAACTTTGGCGCTGGCATCCATCACTTCTTTGGGGTTGAGTGGTGTATTCATTATTCTCCAGTCTGCGGTACAGCCATGAAGGGCGTGTGAAGGGAAAAAGACAGGGTTAAAAGGGGAAAAGGTCAAAAGGGGAAAAGTTTTGTGGCTAACTTCTTGGGTTTGGTGGGGTGCTTGGACTCGAGGGGGTGCTTGGCGTGCTTGGCGTACTTGGCGTACTTGGCGTGCTTGGATTTAAGGGAATCAGTTCTTGTCCTTGACCGGGTTGTCCGGGCTGATTGCCTTGCCCTTGACCGGGCTGCTGTCCGGGTTGTTGTCCGGGGCGCGGAAAAGTAAAGAGTTGTCCATCTTGATAAATTTGCACTGGGCAATCTGCGGGGGCTTGTCCTTGTCCGGGCTGAGGTTGTTGCCCCTGTCCTTGACCGGGCTGTTGACCATTTGGACCAAGCGGGATTAACTCTCGGGAGTCGTTGGGGGCTGGAGCTTGTGGGGTAGGGGCTTGTACCAACTGGATTTTAATTGGTACTCGAGCCTCGAGTTGCGTATTGGGTGTGCTGACCCGACCCAGAAAAAAGCCAGCGCTTAAAAGCGCCACGGCAGCCGCGAGCAAACCAAGTGATTTCATGCCACCTATTGTAGCGCCTTTGGTGTGAAGGAATTGAAAAGAAAATGACAGTTTTATTCACACAAACTTCAAAAACACGATGCTCTGGTCATGATTCAAGACTCTGCAAAACACACCCTAGTGGGTCATTCGACACGGAGAAAAGAGGAAAGAGGAAGCGACCATGCCCGTGAGCGACCCAGCCCGTGAGCGACCATGCCCGTGAGGTGCGTCTTTAGGGTCAAGACAGGTGCGTCTTTAGGGTCAAGACAGATGCGTGTATATGGTCAAGAAAGAGGAAAAATGTGCTGTACGCTATTCTCGAGATAACTCAAAGATACTATGCAAATCGAATGACCCACTAAGTATCTCCCGCCTGTCTTGACCATAAACACGCACCTGACGGGCATGGTCGCGCATTTTAGATTTTTCACAAAACGGCAAATCTGTTCTTGCTCG